>JACYLN010000028.1 GCA_015272515.1 Leptolyngbyaceae cyanobacterium C42_A2020_001
GAATGTCATTGGGGTCGTCGCGAACGGTGCATCATATCAGCCTCGCAAGAATGGGCACTACCAACGGCACAACTAATTGTTTGTGTCACTTCAATTCGTTGTTGCAAATTCTATTGCCCCTTAGCTGTATTTTCCTATGAGCATCTGTTCACTTCCTCTACAATACCTCAAAACTTCCTCATCTACGGTTCAAACCCTACATCCGAACTGTACCCTTATCTGGCGACAGCGCAAGTTAATTGTGCGTCCAAGATTGAATTCGGATATTACTCTATTACCTTCGTTAAAGCGGCAAGATTGGCTGGTCGAGTGCTTACAGCGCTCAACGGTTAAACTGGTGAAACTTGATCCCGCTTTGGGTGAAGCCCATCTCAAATTTTGGGCAGATGCCTGCCAACAAGCTGGAAAACCCATTTATTTGAGACTTCGGGCAGTTCGAGATTTGCCACAGAAGCAGTGTCCCCGGGGATGGCAACTCAAGCGATTATTTGATTGGGTTGCCGCAACTGGATTGTTGCTGCTCCTGAGTCCACTCATGCTGGTACTAGCGGGTTTAATTGCAATCACCTCTCCAGGACCCATCTTCTTTTATCAATGGCGGGTTGGTGAACGTGGCAAACTATTTCGGATCATCAAGTTCCGTTCAATGGTGGTGGGTGCGGAGCGACTGCACCATCAGGTAATGACTAATCAAGAAGGGCTTCATAAGCTTAAAGATGATCCACGTGTGACTCCCTTAGGGCGGGTTATGCGAAAGTATAGTCTGGATGAGTTGCCTCAGTTGTTCAACGTGCTGCGGGGTGAAATGAGCCTGGTCGGTCCGCGTCCTTGGGCGTTGTATGATGCAGTGCGAATTAACCCAGAGTTACAACATCGGTTAAATGCGGTGCCTGGAATTACAGGTGCGTGGCAGGTGAAGGCGCGATCGCACATGCTAGACCTCAATCTAGTCAATCGACATGACCTCAACTACCTCAGCAGTTGGTCAATCTGGTGCGATTTTAAGTTTCTGCTGCTAACCATTCCTAAAGTTCTTTCTGGGTTTGGAGCATACTAGAACGCATACAACGATTTGAGGACAGGTTAACTCTGAGCTTAATCAAGAATTCATAAAACCTGTCCGGACACGAGAACTGCTTGCACGTATAGATAAGGCTGCGTATTTTAGAGATGTGTCTACCCACGCATCCTAAAGTCTATGCTGCCATCCATTCCTCTTTCCCTGTGGTTTGACATTCGAGGGAAATTGCTACTGTGGTTCTCCACGCCTCAACTGATTTTATTTCCGTTGTGTGCATTGTATCTTTCAACCTATTTCCCTCAGTTTAGAAGGGCGTGGAAACCAACTATTCGTTGGGCTACAGCGTGTTTAGTGACTGCGTACTTACTCATCATTTCTCCCGTTGGGGCTGTTTTAGCAATGAGCGGGCTAACCACGTTCTTACCAAGCGACGATGGTCAGCCCGCTGATGCGTTAGTGATTTTGGGGAGAGGCCGTTTGCAAGCGGTTGAACGGACTCGACAAGCCGCACAGCTCTGGCGTGCTCAGCGTGCCCCAGTGATTTTGGCATCGGGGGATGATGATGCGCCTAAATTTGTGCGCTGGCTGCAGGCAGAAGGAATTCCGTCTGCGGCGTTGCTGCAAGAACCTTGTTCGCTTACAACCGAAGAAAACGCAGTTTTATCGGCGTTGATTTTGAAACAAAAGCAGGTCAATCGTGTCATTCTCATAACTGACACTCCCCATATGCTGCGATCGCTGCTAACCTTTCGCAGTTTAGGCTTTGAAGTATTGCCCCATCTGCTCCCCCTACCAGATCGCCCCTTTTCAGTTGATACCAGCATTGCTGCATTTAGGGAATATGTAGGGTTGGCTATCTATGCCTTCTCTGGGCGTTTTCGCGATCGCTCCAATTTAGCAAGCAGTCAAACGATTCAATTGGTGCAAAACCGCTTATCGCAATGTCCTCAGCGTGATTCTATTGCCAGCACATCAGCCTTTTAAGCAAGCATGAAAGAGTCTGAATCACTACAAAGTTTTAATGATGACTGGTTACTTCACCGCGAATACACAGATTTTCCTTTCTACGTAAAGACACGATAAGCAGAGTCATTTTGTTACGAGGAATACATTAGGATAGTTGTTGTGGATAAGGCTCATTGCTTGTGCTGAAAGCGATGCTACTTTCCACCCAAAGGGGTATCTACCAAGTCTCGATTGACTTTGGTAGCAAACACAATCCCAATACTCGTTTGAGTAGGGAATCACTGTGACAATTGCACCTGGAATTGAGATTGATCTCCTGCTTAAATATTTGCAACTGCCCCAGGAGATTTTTGTTCTTGTTGCATTCACTGTATTCCTCAAAATGGAATGATAACGATGAAAAATACGCTTGTGAAGAGTGCCGTTCTCTTCGGTACAGTTACGGCTGGCTTCGTTTCAGTCGCTCCAGCTCATGCGGCTTTTCTCAAAGGCACTTGTAGCCTGACGGATGTTACGGCTGGAGGCTTCAACGCAACGGATTGTCGAAACTTTGATGGGAATGACACCGGGTTCCAGAACAACATTAATGCGGCTTTCGGAACCTCGCTAGGTTCCTGGAAACTAGTCGGCAAATCAGATGTCAATACAGATAACGTTGCTGACCTTGCAAGTGGTGTTTTACAAAGTGGCAATTGGGGTTTCACTCAATCCTTTTTCAACATCAAATCCCCATTTGTGATCACACTGAAAGCAAGCAACTTTTTTGCAGCTTACCTGTTTAATGGTTTGCCAGGTAGCTTTACCGGAGGAACTTTCAATGTGGCCGGGATTACAACGGATGATAGGGATCCTACTAAACATGCGGCTCTCTCTCACTTATCAATCTATAACCAGGTGGGAGCGCGGATTCCAACTCCGGCGCTATTGCCTGGCTTAATTGCGGTGGGCGCAAATATGCTGCGGAAGCGGAAAGCAGAACAGGGCGCTGAGGCTGACGCTAAGGCATAGATAGAGCTTTCTTTAGTTGCCATCGCAACTGTAACTAAGCTCCCTACTGGCTTCTAATCAAGCAGTAGGGGGCTTTTTAGCAGTGGACTTACAATTTACGATTAGGGTTATGCTCCTGTTCTAAAACCACCCGATTATCAATTTCTAATAAACCCTGTCGTAAGCTCTCTTAACTATCCTGATTCATCATGCATTCTCAGAAGAGAAAGGTAGTCATTACGCTCGGTCGAGAGATGCCAAAAAGGGTTTGTTATAAAAATGCTCGAAGAAATTATGCTAGCGCTGCTAATATGAATCTTCAAGTTAATCAAAAGCAATTTGTCAAGTTGAATAATGCCTGATGTTCAACAAAGAATCATATCAGACAGTTCCTTTACGCCAAATTTCTACTGTTTTGATCGTGCAAGATGAAGAAGATCGGATCGCCAGTGCAATTCGATCCTGCTTATCATTCTCTGATGAAATTGTGTTAGTAGATGGTGGAAGTCAAGATTCTACTGCTCAAATTGCTGCCGAGTTTGGATGCTGTGTTTACCATCATGAGTGGAGTGGCTACGCTGCTCAACGCAACTTTGGTGCCGAACAAGCAAAGCATCATTGGATTTTTTTTATTGATGCGGATGAAGTGGTAGATGAACAACTTGAAAAAGCACTGATGCATTGGAAGGATCAGCCGAATTTAGAAGCAAATGCATTTTCAGTGCAGCGAATTGGTAATTTTTGGGATATATGGTTTGATAGTTGCCCGGAGCAGCGAGTGCGGTTGTATAACAAAACCGTATTTCAAATGACGGATGTATTGGTGCATGAAGTTCCCAATGTGGGAAATGAACGAGTGATTCCTTTACCTGGTGTTGTTTGGCATCATGGATTTCGCAGCATTCAGGATTTGGTTAATCGATTTAATCGGTATACCGATCTGGATGCACAGCAAGCGTATTTAACCAATGTTCGATTTAGCTGGGTACGTCTCTTGCTAAAACCACCTGCGAAGTTTATGCAACAATATTTCTGGCATAAACTCTATCAAAAGGGCACAGCAGGATTTGCCTCTGCCGCATTATGGAGTTACTACATCTTTTTAAAGGAGATCAAGCTTTACGAGATTGAATACCTGAGTCAGCAAAAAAAGAAATCGTAGTTCATTGCAAGGTTTGACTCGTGCTTGAATAACCTTTAATACGAGGCGGCTGGTGGAGTGTGAAAGGATCGATGCAGGGATTGGCGATCGCTGAGTTGCGTAGTTAAAAAGACTGAGCAAGGCGTTTGCTTTGTTAAGCTTCGATAAAGCGCTCAGTAATCAACCCAGATTCATCCGGGTTGCAATAGATCTTAAAGAAGATAGCTGTAGTGCAAACCCTTGCAATCGATTTTGAGAGTCCTCATGCGGTTTAAGCCTCCCCTTTTTGTGCGGAATTTAGTTAAAGCGTCCAGTTTCTGGCAAGATAATCGTCTGATTCTGCGAGAGCTTCGCCATTTTCCCAAAATTGTTGCTTTAGCATTTCTATTTCCGTTATTAGCCGCAATTTTTGAAGGATTTGGAATTGGTTTTCTGCTGGCGTTTCTTCAAAATCTAGTCAATCCTGATGCAGAGCCAATTCGTACTGGAATCGAGTGGTTTGATATTTATATCTTAGGAATTAATGAGTCAAGCTTGAGTCAGTTGTATCGGATCTCTGCCTTGATTCTGCTCTCCGTCTGGATTCGGGCTGTTTGCAACTATCTCACCTGGATTTATATGGGGTTAGCAAGAATTCGTTTGGTCGATCGCCTCTATCGCCAAATTTTTGAGCAACTACAATCCTTAAATCTCAGCTTTTTTGGTCAGACACGGGTTGGAAATCTGGTCAACACTTTGACCTCAGAAGTAGGTCAACTTCAGAATTTCATTGGCTCATTTGGGTTTCTGTTTACAAAGGCGCTGGTGTTACTTGTCTATGCCACGATCGCGATTCGTATTTCCTGGCAACTCACTCTGGCATCTGTGTTGTTGTTTGGTCTGATGGCAGTCGGTTTATCCACATTAAACCGACGGGTGCGGGAAACGAGTTTTCCAGTATCCCAAGCACGGGGAGAGTTTACTGCGATCGTGTCTGAGTTTATCAATGGCATTCGCACCGTGCAAGCGTTTGCAACTCAGGATTATGAACGGCAGCGGTTTTATCGAGCCTGCGATGAAATTGCAACCACCTCAATTCGGGCAAACAATCAGATTACAATTGTCCGTCCCTTGGCAGAAGCCATTGCCAGTACCATTTTGATTGGCATGATTGTGGTAGGGATGGGGGTGTTTGTCAGCAGTGGCGCTTTGGAAGTAGGTGCACTTTTGACCTTTATTTTTCTACTGTTTCGCCTGGTGCCTGCGATTCAAGAAATCAACGGTAGCCTGGCTGGGATGAGTAGTTTACAAGGATCGGTGCAGGCAATTGAAGAACTATTACGGCGTGACAATAAACCCTATTTGACCAATGGCTACCGACCGTTTCCGAGTTTGCAGCGGGCGATTGAGTTTACCTCAATGGACTTTGGTTATGACAATGACTCACTCGTACTGCAAAACATTACGCTGACAATTCCCAAAGGACAAACAGTGGCGTTGGTTGGTGCTTCGGGAGCGGGCAAATCAACCCTGGCAGACTTGATTCCGCGATTTTATGACCCCACGCAGGGCACGATTTGCTTTGATGGCGTTGATTTGCGGGAGTTTGATCTAACGTCCCTCCGAAAACGGATTGCAGTTGTCAGTCAAGACACGTTTATTTTCAACACCTCGGTACGCAACAACATTGCCTATGGGTTGGAAGGTGTGAGTGATGCTGAAGTAATGCAGGCTGCCAAATTGGCAAATGCTGTCGAATTTATTGAAGACTTACCTCAAGGATTAGATACCGTGTTGGGCGATCGCGGGGTGCGATTATCGGGTGGTCAACGCCAACGAATTGCGATCGCTCGTGCTTTGATGCGAAATCCAGAAATCTTGATTTTGGATGAGGCAACGAGTGCGCTGGATACGGTTTCTGAACGGTTGATTCAAGAGTCTTTGGAGAAATTATCGGTAGGGCGGACGGTGATTGCGATCGCCCATCGCCTATCCACCATTGCCAACGCAGACAAAGTCGTTGTAATGGAACAAGGTCGCATCGTTGAGCAAGGCACTTACCAGGAGTTGTTAACTCTGCGCGGCAAACTTTGGAACTATCACCAAATGCAAAATAACTCGTCGTTAAACACAACGAACTGTTGATTGCAAAATCTGGCTTGTCTCAATCTACTTCAATAGTTACAAGCTCTACTCATCATACCAAGTAACAAAGCAGAGTAATTTTTAGTAAGGAACTATTGGAATGTTGAATAATCAACCTTCGGTTCGAGCGATCGCCTTTTATTTACCTCAGTATCATCCAATTCCTGAGAATGATGTTTGGTGGGGGAAAGGGTTTACTGAATGGACAAATGTTACCAAAGCAAAACCTCTATTTTCTGGACATTATCAACCGCACCTTCCTGCTGATTTAGGTTTCTATGATTTGAGACTTCCTGAAGCGCGAGAATCTCAAGCGGAGCTAGCAAGGGAATATGGTATTCATGGTTTCTGCTATTACCATTATTGGTTTAATGGCAGACGAATCCTAGAGCGTCCGTTTAATGAAGTTCTAACTTCTGGTAAACCAGATTTTCCTTTCTGTCTTTGTTGGGCGAACGAGAACTGGACAAGAGCTTGGGATGGCAACGAAAAAAATGTTTTGCTTGAACAGAAGTATAGCGAAGAGGATGATCGCCATCACATTCGTTCTTTGGTCAATGCGTTTCGAGATGAGCGCTACATTCGGATTGATGGAAAACCACTCTTTCTAGTTTATCGAGCATCTATTATTCCTGATCCACTCAAAACCACATCTATTTGGCGAGAAGAAGCTCATAAGTTAGGACTTGGTGAATTTTATCTGTGTAAGGTGGAAAGTAATTTTTCGGGTGAACGAATTGATCCAGAAAAACTCGGATTTGATGCTGCAATAGAGTTTCAGCCAGATTGCAATCATGGATGCCCAAAGTTGCGCCGTAATAGATTTTGGCGATTATTGAGGAGATCGAAGCTGGCTGATAAGAGCTATGAAGTAAATAACATTTTCGATTACGCGAAGCTGGTTGAGAATATGAGCCAGAAACAGCCGGTTGAGTATAAACGATTCCCGTGTGTGACCCCATCTTGGGACAACACAGCACGTCGAAGCACAGGAGCTGTTGTATTTAGGGATTCAACACCAGAGTTGTATGAACAATGGTTAGTTCAAGCAATCAAGAAAATTCCAACTAGCAATCCTGACGAGCGAATCGTTTTTATCAATGCTTGGAATGAATGGGGAGAAGGATGTCATCTTGAACCGTGTCAAAAATGGGGACGCGATTACCTTGAGGCAACTCGAAGAGTTTTATTGGAAGCAGATTCAAACACCTTATCTACTGAATCAAAATTTCAGGTAATTAGTTTGCAAAATGTAAAAGGATAGTTCTTTCCTATGCAACCCTTAATTAGCATTTGTATTCCTTCTTATAATGGCGAAAAGTACTTTAGAGAGTGCTTGGATAGCATTCTTGCTCAAACATTTACAGATTTTGAAGTGCTAATTGTTGATGATCAGTCTTCCGATGCGACCCTCAGCATTGCTCAAGAGTATGCTCAGAGAGATCCCCGAATTAAAGTCCTTCAAAATGCTCAAAATCTTGGTTTAGTCGGTAATTGGAATCGCTGTATTGAACTTGCCGAGGGTGAATGGATTAAGTTTGTTTTTCAAGATGATTTGATTACTTTTGATTGCTTAGAGAAGTTGGTAAACGCTACTCGGAATGGAGTTGATATTGTAGTTTGCCAAAGGCAGTTTTGTTTTGAGACAGGTACTTCTAAAGAAACTCAGCAGCATTATCAGAGTATGACTTCGATAGGAGATTCTATTGGAGAAAAACACTTTTTTTCTGCGAATGAGTTTAGTCAAATTGTTCTAAACAGAATCGGAGATAATTTTATTGGTGAACCCACTGTAACGTTCATTCGGAAAAGTGCATTTCAAAAATATGGAAAATTTAATCCACGACTAATTCAACTATGCGATTTGGAGTATTGGATTCGCATAGCGAGTAACACAGGTATTGCTTATGTTCCTGAATATCTTGCCACTTTCCGAATTCATGGCAGCGCCACTAGCTCAAATAATTTAACTCGTCGGCGATGGCGAATTCAAATGGACGTTGCTATTATGTTGCACGAATTTCTGACTAACCCTATTTATGCCAATTTGCGCTCAATAGCCAGTGCTTCTAATCAAGTGTCTTTGTTAGCACTAGCGAGAGCAAAAACATATAATGCTTGGCGGCGTTTAAGTCAAATAATTGAGGAAACAGAACATCCAGAACCACTTTTAGAAGAATGGAAGCAACTACTTGAACAGCATTCTTCTCTACCAAAGATTGATGAAATTCCTAATCTTGAAAAATTCTACTTTGAACTTAAAGGAAAAACCATCCATTTCAAGTGGTTAATTCAATCGTTTCTAAAAGCTCAATTTCAATCTTAGTTTCTGTTATCCCCAACTATCTCTTGACTGATAAGTGAGGTGTATCACAGTGCAGATGATTTCAGAATCTCCAAAAGTTTCAGTGATTATTCCAAACTATAATCACGCTCGCTTTCTACCAAAGCGAATCACCAGTATTCTGAACCAAACTTATCAGAACTTTGAGGTAATTTATCTGGATGATGCCTCAACAGATAATAGCAATGAGGTTTTTAGTGATTTTGCCAGCCACCCAAAAATCAGAAGTTATCTGAATACGATTAATACAGGCAATCCCTTTAAGCAGTGGAATAAAGGAGTTCAAGCAGCGAAAGGTGAGTATGTCTGGATTGCTGAATCAGATGATTTTGCTGACCCAAAATTGTTAGAAACCTTAGTTAATGCACTCGCTCAAAACCCTACGGCTGGCTTTGCCTACTGTCAGTCGTGGGAAGTGGATGAGAACGATCGCGTTCTTTCTAACTACCAATGGCTAACGGCTGAGTTTGGCGATCGCTGGCAACATAGTTTTACCAGTAATGGCACCAGCGAATGCACTAACTACATGATTTTTAGAAATACGGTTCCGAATGCCAGTGCAGTTTTAATTCGGCGTTCCACATACTTAGCGGTGGGAGGAGCACCTGAAGAAATGCGGTTGTGTGGAGACTGGATCTTCTGGGTCAAGCTTTTACTATCGTCAGATGTTGTGTTTGTTGCTGATGCCTTGAATTATTTTCGACGGGCAAATTCAAAGGGTGCGCGAGGGCAGGCAGGGAAAGGAGGGCGATATATTGAAGAACGCTTCAAAGTCTTGCAATATATTTGTCAAAGCGCAGAGATTCCTCAAACAAGGAAGCTAGATGCTCTTTACCGATTTGTTAACCATTGGATTGAGTTTTCTATCAAGTATCAAATGCCGTTTGAGCGTCATCAAACGATTTATGCGATCGCAAGCCAGCTTGATACTAACCTGAAGTTTCAGTTGATTTATCGAGTGCCCTTGATCACCATGAAGCATATTTCTCGGCAAATGGGCTTCACCGACCCAATTAAGTCTCTACTACGAAAACCAAAGCTTTCTGGTGTTTCAACAGGTGTTGAAAACTAAAAATTGCAGAGGAAACCCAGCGGTGTAAAAAAGGAAGATTTCATGAAAATTGCATTCATCGTTGAAGCATTTCCAGTTTTGTCACAAACTTTTGTGCTGAATCAAATCACCGGTTTGATTGACCGAGGACACGAAGTGGATATTTATGCTGAATTTTTAGGCGATACTCAAAAAATTCATCCAGATGTGGTGCAATATCAACTACTTGAGCGCACCTACTACCAGCCCAAAGTGCCCACCAATAAACTTAAGCGTGTGATGCAGGCATTGTGGTTGGTTGTGCTCTATTTGTTTCGAGATCCAATTTTGGTTTTGCGATCGCTCAACCTTTTCAAATACGGGAAACAGGCAGCATCCTTACGGATTTTCTACTCAGCGATTCCCTTTCTGGGCAACCGCCGCAACTACGATATTATTCAATGTCACTTTGGGTTGCTCGGCATCAAAGGCCTGTTTCTGAAAGAAATTGGTGCCATCAACGGTAAGCTAATTACCGCCTTTCATGGGGTTGATATTAGCCAAAATCTAAAACTCTTTGGCGAAACCGTTTATGATGACCTGCTCCAAACAGGCGACCACTTCTTACCCATTAGCAAACACTGGCAAAAACGCCTGATAGAACTGGGCTGCAACCCAGATAAAATTACCGTTCATCGGATGGGAATTGATTGTCAGCGGTTTACCTTTTTGCCGCGATCGCTGGCTCCTGGTGAAACGGTTCGCCTCATTTCTGTGGCGCGGTTGACCGAAAAAAAAGGCATTGAATTTGGCATTCGAGCTGTGGCAAAAGTGCTCCAATCTCATCCCAACCTGGAATATGTGATTGTGGGCGATGGAGAACTTCGCACTGAGTTGACCGAATTAATTGCCTCATTAAAAATTGCTGATCAGGTAAAGCTTTTGGGTTGGCGCAATCAAAGTGAAGTCGTGGAACTGCTGCATCAATCGCATATTTTACTCGCGCCCAGTGTAACAGCCGCTGATGGCAATCAGGAAGGTATTCCTGTAGCGCTGATGGAAGCGATGGCAATGGGTTTGCCCGTGATCACAACCTACCATTCAGGCATTCCCGAACTCGTTGAAGATGGGATTTCTGGATTTTTGGTGCCAGAACGGGACGTAGAAGCACTGGCAGAAAAGCTGAGTTTTGTCTTGCAACAGAGCGATCGCTGGGTAGAGATCGAACAGGCTGGACGCTCAAAGGTAGAGCAGGAGTTTGCGATTAACCTGTTGAACGATCGCCTGGTGCAACTTTATCAATCCTTCATTCAACCCGGACAGAGACACTTACGCGCTGAAAAGGGCAATGGCAAGGTTAGCGATCGCGCCCCTCTCGACGCTCATCCCACCCCGATGAACTCATGAATATTCTCCTGACCATTCATCACAATCTCGATCCGCATTCTGGGGCACCTGGCAGTGTGCTCAAGCTGGGGCAAGCCTATCAACAGCTTGGGCATGAGGTCACCTATTACGCCTTCGACACCCTGCCGCGTTGGGTTCCTAATTGGGCAACGGGGTTGGTATTTCCGGAGTGTTTAGCTGGATATTTGGCACAGACTTTGAAGCAGCGATCGCTGGATGTAATCGACACTTCAACTGGAGATGGGTGGATATGGGGAGCCTGGTTGCAACGGTTGAACCGCAAGCCGCCCTTACTGGTAACCCGCAGTCATGGCTTAGAGCACGCTGTTCACCTACAAAATCTAGACGATGCCCGTCAGGGACGATTAAGTCTCAGTTGGAAATATCCTCTCTATCATGGGGGATTTCGCTTGTGGGAAGTGGCAACGTCGCTGCGTTGTGCAGATTTGGTGCTGATGCTGAATCAACAAGATTTAAAGTATGCCACGGAGCATCTTGCCGTTGATCCAGCCCGTGCCTATGTTTGCCCCAATGGCATTCCCGATGCCTTTTTGAATTTGCCGTTTGAGCCGATGCCCGCTGATGCCGCTACTCTTGGGATTGCTGTGATTGGCACCTACATTCAGCGTAAAGGCATTCAATACAGCGTGCCTGCCTTAAACACGATATTGCAGCGCTATCCCCAGGTTTTTGTCAGCTTTTTGGGAACGGGCTGTTCGGTGGAACAAGTTCATGCCAATTTTGAACCCACTGTGCGCGATCGCGTCCATGTGATTCCCAAGTTTGATCACGCCACCCTGCCATCCCGGTTGCACAACCACCAGATCAAACTATTTGCGCCGCTGACGGAGGGGTTTGGCAAAGCGTTGATTGAGGCGATGGCGTGTGGACTTGCACCACTGACTACCGCCGCTGCCGGACCCTTAGAAGTTGTGCGAGATGGTCACGATGCGATCGTTGTGCCGCTGCGAAGCCAAACAGCCATTGAACAAGCGTTAGAACGGCTGATTACGAATCGGTCTGAACTGGAGCAGTTACGGCACCGTGCCTATACCACCGCCCAGCAATACAGTTGGGTAAATGCAGCCCAGCAGCGGCTTTCTCTGTATCAACAGGCCTTGGAAAGGAAGTATCTACAATGAACATTACCGTGATTGTGCCAACCTATCGGCGATCGCAGGACTTAGCCCGGTGCTTGCAAGCACTTCAGCAGCAACAACGTCCTGCCAACGAAATCATTGTGACTGTGCGAGACATAGACACAGAAACCTGGAACTTTCTCGACAACTTTGATCCGGCTGATCTGCCGCTAAAATATGTGACGATTACTGTCCCCGGAGTGGTAGCGGCAATGAATCAGGGGTTAGAAGCAGCCAGCGGGGATATTATCGTTTTCACCGATGATGATGCCGCTCCCCACCCCAATTGGTTGGCGCAGATTGAACCTCACTTTTTGCAGGACGATCGCGTTGGGGGTGTGGGCGGACGCGATATTTTGCAGTACCCTCAGCCCTGGGATGCAGGGACGCGGGAAGTCGTTGGCAAATTGCGGTGGTATGGCAAAGTATTGGGTGAGCACCATCGTGGGGTGGGTGCGGCACGAGAAGTGGATGTACTCAAAGGGGTGAATATGAGCTTTCGGCGGAGTGCGATCGCGGACTTACGCTTTGAGCAACGGATGCGGGGAACGGGTGCCCAGGTTCACTTTGAAATAGCATTTTGCCTGACGCTGAGACGGCGCGACTGGAAGCTGATTTACGATCCGGCAATTTTAGTGGATCACTACAGCGCCCCCCGCTTTGATGAGGATCAACGCCATCAATTTAATGCGATCGCATTTACTAATGCTGTGCATAACGAAACACTGGCACTGTTGGAACATCTATCAGTGTGGCAGCGTTTTGTATTTGTGTTGTGGGCGATCCTGGTTGGCACCCATCAGTCTCCGGGCTTGGCGCAATGGCTGAGGTCATTTCCCCGCGAAGGCGCGATCGCAACTCAAAAGTGGATGGCATCCATACAAGGTCGCTGGCAGGGTTGGCAAACCTGGCGACAGAGCCAGATAGACTCGGCAACTCTCCGGACAACCAATGAATCTGTTTGAATACGAAGTTAGTTAATACAGTATCAATGCCAGTTTCTTCATCACTCATTTCGCCATCATATTCTTTATTGTGTTTCAAGCATCCACCGCTGATATTTTTCACACGAGTCAACCCACTGCTCTCAATACTAAAAGAGCATGGATACTGATTGGAATCTGGAGTGGATTTCTAGCTCTTTGCTTACTGGCACGGGGAGGGCGGATTCTGATTCCTCTGTTTCCGCTCGGTTCGGTTGCGGTTGGTTTATTTCTTTACTTTCGTACCCCTGCTCTCTACGTTGGGTATACCTGGTGGTTATATTTTGTTGGGTCTTTAGTTCGCCGCATGATTGATCAGCAGAGCGGCTATGTTACCCCTGGTCGCTGGGGCACCACTGCTCTCCTGGTGGCTAGCATTAGCTTAATTACTTTGGTGAAATACTTGCCCAAATCCTATCGTCGGATTGGGTTTCCGTTTGTTTTGCCTTTGTTAGCGGTGACCTATGGCTGCCTGATTGGGTTTATTACAGGACGATTAGATTTGCAGTTTGCGATCGGTGCACTGGGATGGATCGTCCCGATTGTTTTTAGTTTTCACCTGGTTGTGAATTGGCAACAATATCCCCAATACCGTCAGGCAATTCAGCGTACCTTTGTCTGGGGAGCACTGGCGATGGGCTGTTATGGCATTTTTCAATACTGTATTGTGCCGGAATGGGATCGGTTTTATCTGAATAATTTGTCCGCTTCTTCGTTTGGTAAACCGTTTCCGTTTGAAATTCGAGTCTTTAGCACCCAAAACTCGCCTCAAGATTTTGGTGTGATCATGATGGCAGGCTTGATTTTATTACTAAGCAGCGAAGGAGTCATTCGGTTAGTCGCTTCCGGTCCTGGATATATTGCATTTTTACTGTCAGCCGCTCGCTCTAGTTGGTTGGGCTGGGTTGCGGCTTTATTGGCTTACTTGCCATCGCTTAAATTGAAATTTCAGGTAAGGCTCATTCTCAGCATCTTACTAATTGCTTTGATGGTAGTACCCCTTACGACAATCGAACCTTTCGCTGAACCCATCAAACAACGAATTGAAAGTCTTTCTGAAGGTGGGGATGACTATAGCTTACAAGACCGAACGGAAGGTTATCAGAATTTACTGGATATTGCCTTAACTGAATTTATCGGAAGTGGAATTGGTGGACGTTTGAGTCGGCAATTGCCTGCTTCCGCAATTGGTGGGTCAGATAGTGGCATCTTACCGCTACTGTTCACGCTGGGTTGGTTTGGGGCGGTGCCTTATTTAGCAGGCATTTTCTTGATGGTTTATCGCATATTGACATCCAGGGGTAATCGCCAAGATCCCTTTAGTAGCGCTGCCCAGGCAATTGTTATGGGTGTACTGGCGCAAGTTTGGCTCAACAATATTTTTGCTGGCGAAATGGCAATGGTTTTATGGGGGTTTTTGGGAATTGGCGTAGCTGCCAGCCAATATTATGCCCATCAAAGAAGTACTCAAATGACGAGCTATTTTATGACCGACTCATCATCAACCAATCTGCAACATGAGCCATGAATCCAAAACTCCTGAGTTTATTGATTACTCCAATGACAGGTAACGGCGGCGATCGCGTAGTGCTCAATCTATCTCAAGCTTTCGTTGAACTGGGCTACACGGTTGATCTGGTTGCGCCCGAAGTCACTGAGTATCACCGCTCTGTGATGAAAACGCTGCCGCCTCAAATTCGCACAGTTGATTTTGGATTGCCTGTTAGCCCCACAATCTACTTCAAAAAACTATTCAAACTCAAACGCTATCTTGAGGAAACAGAACCATTAGTACTGCTGGCAAATGGAGACTATGTGGGACTCGCCAACGCTGCCAAAAAAATTGCTCGTAGCCAAACAAAAATCATTCAAGTCGTTCATGTGAGTGTTTCTCACTACTTCGGCAAGGCATCCAGCTTTAGAACAAAGGCAAAATACTTTCTTCTCAAACACTTTTATCGCAGTTCGGATGGCATTGTTGCCGTCTCTCAAGGGGTCGCCCACGATTTAGCAAAGCTTATTAATATTCCTCCCGATCAGATTCAAACTATTTACAATCCCATCGTGACCTCTGACTTGCTTGAAAAAGCCAAAGCCCCCATCGACCATCCCTGGTTTGCGCCTGGAGAACCTCCCGTGATTTTGGGAGCAGGTAGATTGCATCCTCAAAAAGACTTTGCCACCTTGATCCGCGCTTTTGCCAAGCTCCGCCAACAGCGTCCAGCCCGTTTGTTAATTATTGGTGGAGAGCCTGCTCAAAAGGAGATACTACAAAACCTGATTAAGGAATTGCATCTGGAAGAAGATGTTCAACTATTTGGTTTTACCGATAATCCTTATGCATTCATGGCGCGAGCAGATGTGTTTGCCTTGTCATCCCGGTATGAAGGGTTTGGCAATGTACTTGTAGAAGCAATGGCAACCGGAACACCTGTTGTATCAACCGATTGTGAAAGTGGCCCGGCGGAGATTTTGGAACAGGGTAAATATGGGAAATTAGTCCCTGTTGAAAATCATGAGGCTCTGGCAGAAGCAATTTTGACAACAATTAATGAGCAAATAGATATAGAAGCTTTGCGAAAGCGGGCACAAGAGTTTACAGATATTGAGAGCGCTAAACAATACTTGCAACTAATCAATCGCTTTTCGCATCAATCTATTTTGGTTTAACTCAATCATTCCTCCTTGAAGGAGATTACCTGAAACCAACCACATAACTTTAAGCCAGTGGCAAGCATGGAAAGATGAACATTGCATACATCATATCTGCTTACAAATATCCGCAACAGCTTGCAAGGTTAGTGTACAGACTGAATACAAATTCCGTGTCTTTTTTTATCCATGTTGACAGGAAAACTAATAATCAAATATTTGATGAAATGAGGCATTTACTAAAAGATTTTAGTAATGTTTATTTTCTTGACAGACATGCATGTTATTGGGGAGATTTTGGGCATGTTGAGGCAACTCTCAAAGGACTGAGAGCAATTTCTAATTATGGTATTAAGTATGATTATGTCTTTCTCTTAACAGGGCAGTGTTACCCTATCAAATCAAATAGCAAAATTGTTGATTTCCTCAGTCAAAGCAATGGGCTATCTTATATGTCTTACTATCCAGTTGGAGCCAGCTGGATGAAACGCATCGATCGCTGGCATTTTCGTCTATTTGCTCGGTATTATCTTACTTTTCCTAATAAGTTCCTTCCCCTGCATCTTAGGCGACCTCTCGCCAGCAAATTTGAACCTTACTATCGAGGGTCTTCTTACTGGTGTCTTCACAGAAATTGCATCGAATACATTCTTGATTTTTTGAACAACGATGATGCTACGTATAGAGGACGATTTCTAAACTTCTTCAAAGGGGTTTACATTCCCGATGAATTTTTCTTTCATACAATTCTGCTTAATTCGCCTTTGAAGCAAGATATCATCAATAATGACCTCTGGTATATTCAATGGCCACCAGGAAGCTATGTTCCCAGTCCACGTATCCTTAACCAATTTGACTTCGACGATTTAATGAACTGTGATCAGTTGTTTGCCAGAAAATTTGACCCACTCCAAGATTCACAAATTCTGGAAATGATCGATACAGCGACTGAAAAGAGTGATTTGCACACTAAATTCTCAACCTAATAACAATGAGTAAAGTATTACTTTTACTGGCTGTTCTACTACCACGTCCACTCAAGCTATTCACTTATCGGAAAATACTAGGTTGGACAATTGGGCAAAACGTTCGGATTGGTTTTAGCTATATCGATGCAGATAAGGTTGACATTGGTGACAATGTTTATATTGGCAATCTGAATGTGATTCGCTGTGTAAAACAGCTTCAAATTGGTAAGAACTCACGCATAGTCAATTTTAATCAGTTCTTCGGTCGGCGTGATAATCCTCGCTGGCCAAGTCAACTAACAATTGGTGAAAAAGTTCAGTTTATGAGTCATCATTTTATCGATGCGGGTGGAACTGTGACGATCGGCGATCGCACAACGGTTGGTGGTAGAGATACCCAAATCTGGAGCCATAGTCTCATTTATCAAACCGGTGAAGGCGTGATGGGTCCGATTTCTGTTTCGATTGGCGAAGACGTTTACATTGGTGCACGCTCAACGTTAGTTGGCTGTCAAATTCCTAACAAAGCCGTAATCGGTGCGGGCAGCGTTATAACCAAAGATTTTTCTCATGAAACTGGACGTATTTTAATTGCTGGTAACCCAGGAGTAATTAAAAAGCGATACGAAATAAAAGCTGTTTCAACCTCGAGCATTGCTTAACCTCTGTATGAATTCCCCTCCTAGCCTCCAGTTTTTGGGGAACCAAACCGTTCAAAGTTCCCCAAAATTGGGGGATTTAGGGGAGCGGTAAGATTACGCCACTCAACCATTCATGCTTTCATTCAGCAACGCCCAAGACCAGACTGATTTCCAGAAAAATTTAGGCTTGATTGAGTGCTTCATTCTTTAAAGAAGTGATGAACTCTCAGTGAGTTTTCGGATTTAGCGAATTGTTCTGGTAAGGATGTGTATGCCCGAAATATCATTATTCGCCCCCCTTGCCCTATGCTGACTTTTGGGACTGTCATTTGTACCTATAATCGTCCTCAGCTTTTAGAACAGTGCCTTGCAAGCTGGAGTGGTTCCAGTCATCTACCCGATCAATTCATTGTGGTGGATGCAACCCCTGGTGCTGAGCAATATTCTTCTCAAATCATTCAAAAGTTTCCTCAGCTTTTTGCTAACTTCAATAGTCACTACATTGTCACAGATAAGCCAGGACTGACGAGACAACGCAATCTTGGTCTCAAGCAATTAAAAACAGATGTTGTTTGTTTTGCAGATGATGATACTTTTGTGAGTCGCGATTATCTCAGCAAAATTTTAGAAGTGTTTCAGGCAGATACTCAAGGAGCGATCGGGGGGGTAAATGGTACTGCCTCTGGTCAATTTGACAATC
>JACYLN010000090.1 GCA_015272515.1 Leptolyngbyaceae cyanobacterium C42_A2020_001
GGTGAGAGTTGCGCCGTATTGCGGGCAATGTCTTCTAATAGATCGGTTTCCAGCAGCGATCGCAACTCTGTCGATTCCCGCACAATCCGCCGCACTTTTTTGACATACTCGCCGCCAATCCGTCGCCAGTCAAAATCCTCTGGCATCGGCGGAAAGGGCTGCTTTTTGAATGAAGACGCTTGCCAGGTGGCTACCAGAGTTTCAATGGCAATGGCACGGCAGTCTTTCTCAAATGCCTTGCCTAAAACGGGTTTTACAGCACTATTCTGAACAAACTGGAGTAAGGGTTGCTCGTAGCGATCGCGAATTTCGACTTCAGAAATCCCTTGATCTAGCAACTCGTCTTCTACTAACAGCAAAAATGCTTGCAACGCCTCCGCCACTGCTTTTTTAGCCACTGCTGGTTTCGTCGCAATAATCCCTTCTTTAAGGCATCCTTTGAAAAAATCTTTCACATAATCCTCAGCCGCACTTTGCCCAAGCTTGAGGACTTGCTCAAACATTACTTTTCCCAGTTCTGTTGCGCCAACTGTGATGAGCCATTCCAACATACGGCGATTTCAGACGTAACTGAATACTCCTAATATCGCATCCATATTGGAGAGGTGTCATATTGCTGCACGGCGGGAGCATGTCAGTTTTGCAAGTCTCTGCATTCGCCCTCATCCCCCAACCCCTTCTCCCAAACTTGAGAGAAGGGGAGTTAAAGCTTAAAGTCCCTCTCCCAAACTTGGGAGAGGGATTTAGGGTGAGGGCGCAAAGGTGACATGCTCCCTGCACGGCTCTGTACAGAGAGCATGGTATCAACTGATTTATTCGGCAATTTTTTCAACCAAAACTTGATAGCCTTGATGCAATAACCGAACTTTTTTACCAAATACAGTCATGAATGCATCGACAGCAACTTTGGGTGGATCTTCAGTAATGCCTTCAGGAAATTGGAAGCCGTAATCATCAAAGATAATCACGCCGCCAACTTTAACTAAACGCCAGGTGAGTAAGGCATCTTCTAACACGTCGCAGGCAACATGAGAACCATCAATGTAGGCGAGATTGTAGGAGTTGGGAATCAGCGATCGCAGTACGGTTTGAGAACTACCAATCATCTTTCTTACCTTCTCAGATGCGCCTGTTTTCGCAATATTGGCATCAAAGCGCTGCTCAATGGTTTTCACGGCATCTTCTTCGCACATGACTTCGTGTTCAACGCTGCCTTCAAATGTATCAACGCAAGTAATGCGTGCCGATGGATGCGTCAAAATATTGTCTAATAGCCAGCAGGTTGAGCGCCCTTCCCAACTGCCAATTTCTAACACTTTAAGATCGGGAATATTAATGAAGCGAACAAGCTGTTGCTGCCAAACGGGGATGTTAATACTAAACCAATCCTGGGTAAATTGATAACCGCGCTGAGCCACATGGGCGTAGTATTTGAGTTTTGTTACTTCCGCGATCGCTTCTGGCAAGTTCGGTTCCAATTCCAGCGCTTTTTGCAAGTAAATTAATGCCTGCTCATACTGTTTTTGATCTCGCAAGGTAGCTGAAGCATTCAAATTGACTTTCGCCAAATCCGTTTTGGAAAACGCTGGATTAAGTTCTAAAGCTTTTTGATAATAAAGCGTTGCTTGCCGCCAATCACCCATTGTACGAACGGCTGAACCCTGATTGTTATAAGCCGCCGCCAACAAACTTCGAGCGTTCAGATTATTTGGCTCAACCGATAGCCCATATTCAAACAAAGGAATCGCCGCCTGAAAATTATTTTGGTTCATGCAGTCGCTTCCAACCTGTTGCCAATTCATCAACGACAAAAAGGCTGGAGTCTTCTCCAGACGCTTCAACTTCTCAAACAAATATGCAATGTGCTCTTGCTCAATTTTGTGACGCAAGATGTGTAGTTCTCGCGTTTCAGGAGTCATGTCTTCCTGATACTGATCCGGTGCTGATTGAAACTTTTTCAATTGGCGATCGAACATATTACCGGGATAGCGAATATACTCCACCGTTTCCAGATTAATCTTCAGCAACTTAAAGAATTTCGTGAGAAATAGCTGATAGCTAATGTCTTCACAAGTCACTTCATTAAATGGCACTCGTTGCTCTGGAAAACCCTCGACAAAATCATGACACTCGCGTCGTACACACACATTTTGCGGAACCGAATTTTCAATCGCTAATTTCCAATAGGGATGGACCTCATCTTCCATATGCACCGCTGTTCGTACAACCCCAACAGCTTGATCCGGCAGATTGATCACCTGATCACCATTATCTCGTTTCAAAACGAACGAGGTTTCTTTGGCATTGGCAGGATCATGACTGAGCATTCGGTAACACAAATAAATGTGCTCTTTGTAATACAAATCATCGCCGTCACAGAAGAACAAAAGATCTCCTTTTGCCGCATTTGCCCCCATATTTCTTGCTGTTCCGGCGGAGGTTCGTTTTGCGTGATTGACAATTTTGCAATGGGGATGAACACGGCTGAACTCGTTAACAATCTCTGGTGTGCGATCGCTCGATCCTTCATTCACCACCACAATTTCGGCGGCAACCGGATGCTCGCCTTGATAGTGTTCGTAAAAGTATTGAATGCTCGCTTCCACGCTTTCCAATGTGCGGAGAATCGCGTGTTCCTTATTCATTACGGGCACAATCACCGAGAACGACTGAATCATGGGTTCCTCAGTTTTTTCAAGAACGTGGCTAGGACGCGATCGCAAAATTAGGGGGAGCATGTCACCTTTGCGCTCTCACCCTAAATCCCTCTCCCAAACTTGGGAGAGGGACTTTAAGCTTTAACTCCCCTTCTCTCAAGTTTGGGAGAAGGGGTTGGGGGATGAGGGCGAATGCAGAGACTTGCAAAACTGACATGCTCCCAAAATTAGGTCTAGCAATTATGCCCAGATTGAACCCAACAAACTGCTGAATATTTATGAATAAATTCAACAGAAATGGAACCTAAATTAACGTGAACATGACTTGAACCAATTCACCCCGCGCGATCGCAGTTTCTCCCAACGGTACAACCGCCAGCCCGTTCGTGCCCGCTAAATTAATCAAATTTCCAGAACTGTGACTGCCGCCTGCCAACTCAAACTCATACTGTCCATTCACCAGTTCCAGCCTGCCCCAGAGGTAGGATTCCCGCTTGCCATCCGATCGCAACTCTTGCCGCGCGATCGCCGAAACAAACGCAGGGTGCCACGGCTCCCTCACCCCCGACAGCTTCCGTATTGCTGGCAACACAAACCGCCAAAACGTCACCATTGCCGACACCGGATTGCCGGGAAGACCGAAGTAGAGGGAAATAGGGGATAGGGGCAATGGGGAGGATACAGAGGTAGAAGGGTAAAGGGGTGAAGGGGTGGATGGAATCTCTCTCACTCGCCCACTCATCCACTCCCCAACTCCCTCATCTCCTGCTTCCTGCCGCCTGATCGTGGCTACTGTCAATGGTTTTCCTGGCTTGACGGCAACAGAGCGAATGTGAATCGTCGCTCCCAAATCGGCGAGAATTTCATCCACATAGTCGTAGTCGCCCACGGAAACACCACCGGAGGAAAGCACCATATCGGCGGCAGCGATCGCCTGGGAGATTGCCGTTCTCAATGCCTCTAGTTGGTCGGGCACCACATCCATTAGCACAGGTTCACATCCCGCTTCAGCTACCAGCGCCGCTAAAGCATAACGATTAGAATCCACGATTTGCCCGGGTTGTAGGGGTTGATCAATGCCAACCAACTCATCGCCCGTTGAGAGAATTGCCACTCGCGGACGGCGGAACACCCTCACCTGAGCACATTGAGCCGCTGCCAATACAGCAATTTCTGCGGCTTGGAGTTTGATCCCAGGTTGCAGTAGAGGAGTGCCCGCTTTGTAAAAGGCTCCCTGATGCCGGACAAACGCTTGAGGATTGGGGGTTGAAAGAATGGTGACGCGATCGCCCTGCCGCTCAGTATCTTCCTGTATCACCACCGTATCCGCTCCGGCTGGCATCACTGCCCCGGTAAAAATTCGTGCCGCCTGGCCTGGCTGAATCGATTTTTGCGGCTGGTATCCGGCTGGAATTTCTTCCACAATGTCTAGCGTCACGGGCTGCCCATCTGATGGCGATCGCACATCTTCATACCGCACCGCATAGCCATCCATTGCTGAATTGTCCCAATGGGGAAAATCAAGCTGGCCTGTGACTGGTTCTGCCAAGACTCGCCCCACCGCATCCAGCAATTTCACCGCCTCGGCATCGTGATGAGGATTAAAGGGCAGCACCAGATTCAGAATAAGGGTTTCGGCTTGTTGAACAGGCAGCATGATCGCAACGAGTAAAAAGGCTGAACTTGCAGAAGTAACCGTTAAAACGGTAAGTACCGTGGGTATTGTAAAGATATTTCGGATTTGTCTTTACTTACGTTCTCATAACTTTATGTCTATGCCTCAACCTTATCCGCCCGCCACCAAGAACAGTTGGTTAAGATGGCGACCGCCCAGTTCACTTCAATGGAATATATCTTCCCGTAATTTGCTAACCCAACTCATTATTGGTAGCGCAGCATTGGGAATTGGAATTATAGCTTTTCTTGGCTATCAAGTTTTGCGTAAGTTAATGCTGGCAAATTTGCAGAAGGAGGCGTTGTCCCAAGTTGAGCATAGTATCCATGAAATCGACGACTCGCTAGCCATATTGAAAGCGCGGGTTGAGATGATGGCACACACACCGCCCGTTCGTTCTATGAATTGGTCGCTTGCCAAACCCTACCTGAAAGCTGAAGCAGAACGAATTCAAGATTTTGAATCCCTTGCATTTGTAAACTCAACCGGGTGGCGTTATCACACTGCAACAACGCACGAAACCAGTGTGCGAGATCGTCAATGGTTTCAGATGGCGATCGCCGGAAAAACCTACATTAGTGATCCACTGATCTCTCGTGCTACAAAACTTTCGGTAGTTAGCGTGGCTACCCCCATCTACAAAAACTCAAATCTGGTAAAACCCGTTGGGGTATTGAGTGGAGCCATCAGGACGTTTCGAGTTGCTAAAGCGATAGAACAGTTGGAATACGGTGAGGGCAGTTATGCCTTTGCTCTAAATTCCCAAGGGCAGGCGATCGCCCATCCCGATGCAACTTTGGTGACAACTGTAGAACGACCCACTCCCAGCTTCTTAACATCACCTGAGTCTGACCTGGCAAAACTGACTCATCGTATGATAGAGAGCCAGGAAGGGATTGAGCTAGTCCAGATCAAGGGTAAACAGTATTACATGGCATTTATGCCTCTCAAAGAGGCGAAATGGTCTGTAGCATTGGTCATTCCTCGTAAAAATATCGACTCTCAACTTAATTGGCTGGATGGTATTGCCGCTGCCGTGATTGGCTTAACTGGGATGCTACTAGGCATTCTGGTTTATGTACAGTCCGCTGAGCAAGCCCGGTTACAGCGATCTAAAGCCGAAGCCGAAGCCATAAATCAACTTTTGGAGCAAAAAGTTGCAGAACGTACCTACGAACTAGAAGAAGCCCGTGACCAATTAGAGGAACGAGTTGCAGAACGGACTCAGGAATTACAAGAAGCATTAAAGCACCTGACTCAAACTCAATCTCGACTCATTCAAACTGAGAAAATGTCCAGCCTGGGGCAATTGGTAGCAGGCATCGCTCATGAAATTAACAACCCGGTGAACTTTATCCACGGGAACGTTTCCCACGTCAACGAGTATGTGACAGATCTGCTTTCCCTGGTTGCGTTATATCAGCAAAAGTATCCAACCCCGGATGCAGAAATTGAGCAGGCGATCGCCGACATTGAGCTGGAGTTTATTGAAGCCGATTTGCCCAAAACCCTCACTTCGATGAATATGGGAACCCAGCGGATTCGTGAAATTGTGCAATCACTCCGCGTCTTCTCGCGCATGGATGAGGCAGAGCTTAAACCTGTTGACCTGCACACTGGCATCGACAGTACACTGCTGATTTTGCAACATCGGCTCAAAGGCAAACCCGATCGCCCGCCAATTGAAGTCGTAAAGCAGTACGGCGATCTGCCCCCCATAGAATGCTACGCCGGTCAGTTGAAC
The DNA here is from genome assembly GCA_015272515.1 of Leptolyngbyaceae cyanobacterium C42_A2020_001. GTDB lineage: Bacteria > Cyanobacteriota > Cyanobacteriia > Leptolyngbyales > Leptolyngbyaceae > JSC-12. The sequence continues at coordinate 6,077 of JACYLN010000090.1, forward strand.
CAGGTATTTATGAACATTCTGGCGAACGCGATCGATGCTCTGGAAGAAAACCCCCATTACAACTCAGATGGAAGCTATCTGGGTAGAATCACTATTACAACCGAATACAACGCCCAGACACAAATGGTTAAAGTGGCGATCGCAGACAATGGTCCGGGAATGCCCGAAACTGTCAAGCAAAAGATTTTTGACCCATTTTTCACCACAAAACCAATTGGCAAAGGTACAGGTATGGGACTATCGATCAGCTACCAAATTGTTCACGAGAAGCACAACGGTCAAATGGAATGTTTCTCAACCCCAGAAACCGGAACAAAATTCATTATTCACATTCCAGTCAAGCAAAAGGTTTTAGAAACCGCCTGAAATCGTACACTCTACATCCTCGATTTCATGCTCTCGTCTAGAATGAAACCGTAGCGCAAGAGTGCCCCATGAGTGGACAGTTGGTTTTGACCCAACGCTATCCAAACGCGCCAATGGATCGGCGAGTTGGAGCCTTCGCGATCGACGTTGCCGTTACTGCCCTTCCTAGTTTGCTTCTAGGTGGAGGGGGGCTTTACATCCTGCTATTTCTCGCGCTCTGGTTTGTTTCGCGGGTGCTGGTCGTTACGGCTAATCAGGGGCAAAGTTTGGGCCGCTGGGCAATGGATCTTAAAGTCGTAAATCCCCGCTTTCGGATCATTCCGGGCATCGTTCCCTTGATGAAGCGAGAGGCAATCACCGGTATCGGCTGTGTGTTGATTTTAATCGGGCTGGTGAATCTTAGCCCAACCAACGGTTTTCTGTTAATTGCGCCAATTCCGCTCCTGGTAGATTGCAGTTTTGCATTCACCGACTCCAAATATCGACAGGCGTTTCACGATCGCCTTGCCACCACCTTGATCACGCAAACCCGCCGGGGTTACTCTCTCGATCTTAAGTTCAAGAAATTCATTGCACAAGCAAGACATCGTATGAAATAATAGACGATTGTGTTGAATTTCTGTTTCAAGGCTGGGCTTGTAGAATTATGGCTAAGGCAAAAGATGTAAGGTTAATCATCACATTAGAGTGTACAGAGTGTCGCACGAACCCCGATAAGCGATCGCCAGGAGTTTCGCGCTACACCACCACGAAGAATCGCCGCAATACGACCGCTCGGCTAGAACTCAAAAAGTTCTGCCCCCACTGCAACAAACACACCCCTCATAAAGAAATTAAGTAGGGAATGGGTTCATTGGTAATGGGTAACAGCTCATGGCCTTACTTGTTCCCAATCCCCTAGTCTCTATCCCCTTTTTTACTGTTCACTGAATCACTGTTATTGCACTATGACTTACCTTCGCCGCCGCGTATCTCCTATCAAACCAGACGAACCGATTGACTATAAAGATGTTGATTTGCTGCGAAAGTTTATTACCGAACGCGGCAAAATTCTTCCCCGTCGGATTACAGGTTTGACTGCAAAACAGCAGCGCGACCTGACCGAAGCCATCAAGCGTGCTCGAATTCTGGCATTACTGCCTTTTATCAACAAAGAAGGATAGGGCAACTGGGTAGAAAGCTGTATAGCTCGCTCCTTGCCTTAAGCTGCTTGTCTAGTTATCTTTGACAATCAGAATCCTACTGGTTTTTTCCCATCGCTTAGCGTGGGCGTTTTCACCTTTCTCATTGGCAGTATTTTGATGGAGAAGGGAAGTCTTGTTGAATTTCGGGTAGGCGGAGAACGCCGTCTTGCTGTTATCGAGCGTCCAGAAGGTAAAAAGCACTGGATTGCGATCGATGAACGTGGGCAATCTCATACGCTGCATCCTCGCGAGATTTTGTATGAAGTAACAGGTGAAACCTATAAGCCCACTCAAATTAAAGAGTTCCTGAAGCAAGCAGAAGTTTACTTAGACCCAAGTAGCCTCGAAGTTGCCTGGGAAATCCTGGTAGAAGATGGAGAAACGGTAACTCCGGCGGAAATGGCGATGCTGCTCTTTTCTGAGCAAACGCCAATTCTGAGCTACGCCGCTTATCATCTACTTTCAGACGATAAGTTGTATTTCAAACTTAAGGGCGATCGCTATGAGCCGCGCTCGAAAGCGCAGGTGAATGAGCTGAAACACCAACTGACAATGGAAGCCCAACGACAGCAAGAGTGGAGTGGGTTTCTTTCACGATTGGAGCAAGCGTTAGCCAAGCAACCCGTGGAATGGCAGAACAGCGATCGCCTCCGCCTAGAAGCCCTAGAACGCTTTGCAGCACTGGGTGAGGAGGCAAGCCATAAAGCACCTGCCCTCGAAACCCTGCTACACTTGAAGCGATCAGAAACACCGCAGGCAGCGTTTCAACTCCTGGTCGATCTAGGAATTTGGACTCCCCACGAAAATTTGTTTCTGCGCCGCAGTCAAATCCCCATTCAGTTTCCTCAAAAGGTGTTGGAAGTGGCGCATCATCGCTTGGACTCTCCTCCTGATGATCCAGATTTTAATCGCATAGACCTGACTCACCTCAAGGTCTACACGATTGACGATGAGAGTACGCGCGAAATTGACGACGGCTTGAGCGTGGAGTTTTTGCCGGATGGTAAGCAGCGCATTTGGGTGCATATTGCCGACCCGTCGCGCTGGGTCTTCCCAGGAGACGAGTTAGACCTGGAAGCCCGTCGCCGCAGTACCACCATTTATCTGCCCACTGGAATGATCCCGATGTTTCCATCGGAACTTGCAACGGGCCCAATGAGCTTGATCCAGGGTAAGGTTTGTTGCGCCCTCAGTTTTGGGGTGATTTTGGGTGAAACGGGCGCGATCGCAGATTACGCCATCCATGCCAGTCACATTAAAACAACCTATCGCCTCACTTACGATGATGTGGATGAGATGCTGGAACTGGGAGTGCAGGGCGAGAGCGAACTGGAAGCGATCGCCGACTTAGCAAAACGACGGAGAGAGTGGCGACGCGCTCAGGGAGCCATCAGCATCAACATGCCCGAATCTTCAATTAAGGTGCAAGACGACGAAATTACAATCGAAGTGTTGGACAATTCTGCGTCTCGTCAACTTGTTGCTGAAATGATGATTTTGGCAGGGGAGGTTGCTGCTCGCTATGGGCAAGAGCATCAACTGCCCATTCCCTTCCGCCATCAACCGCAACCAGAGCTGCCTCCCGAAGAAGAACTCATTCTTCTACCTGCTGGTCCAGTTCGTTCCTGCGCGATCCGTCGCTGCATGCCTCGCAGTGAGATGGGGATTACACCTGCCCGCCACGCCAGTTTAGGACTCGATACTTATACCCAGGTTACGTCTCCCATTCGTCGCTACAGTGATCTGTTAGCTCACTTCCAAATCAAAGCACATCTCCGGGGTGAGTCGCTACCATTCTCAATTCAGGAAATGCAAGAACTAACAATGAGCATCAGCAGCACGGTTCAAGAGGCAGTGTCGGTAGAACGCCAGACGAATCGCTACTGGGGGCTGGAATACCTGCGGCGTTTACCTAATGAGATTTGGCACGCGTTGATGTTGCGCTGGTTGCGAGAACACGAAAATTTGGGCTTAGTTTTACTAGAAGATTTAGGACTGGAACTGGCAATGCGCTTTAATCGAGACGTAACCCCAGGCGATCGCTTGCAACTCCGCGTTAGCCTCGCCGACCCTCGTCAAGATATTATTCATTTTGAAGAAGTAATGGCGTAGAGTTTACGACAGATTAGAAACCATTGAGCGAAAAGATCCAGATCGGTAGGGGCATTGGAGCAATACCCCTAGACCACCCAAACATTAGACACACCCTGAGCCTGAATCAGGTTTATTGACTAAAGCGAGATCTTGCGTTTTTGTTTAGCTTTACGCACCACAAGGCTGGTCATGAATGCGCCAAACACAATCATGCCCGCCGTAGCAGGCGGTTCAGGGACAGCAGAGGCGCTGAGAGTTTGAAATGCGGCTTCTCCGACTAACCTGTGAGCCGTTGTAGAAGGATGCAAACTATCCCAAAACAAATACTGATTGGGGTTGGGGCAAACTGTGATTGGGTCAGGACGACCGCCAGTGTTGGAGAACAACAAGGGTGAAGGAAATAGGCAGGGGTCGCTCGTGTTAGTCAAGCCAAATTGCGCCGGATTGGCGATCGCCTGGCTGAATACTGTATTGACATCCAACGGAATCAAGTTAACGCCAATGGGTGCAAGCTGATTGCCCAATGTTGCTAGGGTTTGGGCTAAAAGTGCATTGTGCCCATTGGTTAAAGCGGTTGCTCCCTGACTTACGGCGGCACCGCGATCGCGCACCAGTGGCACCTGTCCCAGATCAGGTAAATTTGCCACCAAAAAATTTTTTGCGCCCACCCCCGCCAGTGATTGAATGGCGTTAGCTAAGTTCGCCACTGGAATCGCTGGGTTTGTTTGCTGTCCACCTAGATAATCGTTTGCCCCTGCCCATAAAATGTAGAGTGCGTTAGGGTCTGCTTGAGGAGTCGCTTGAGTGAAGCGAGGGATTTGTTGTTGCAGCCCAGGCAGCACGTTTGGAATAGTGGTATTCGTAGTGCCAGTGGTTAAACCTGGAAAGGAAAAATTTGTTCTAATGTCCGAGGTCAGCCCTAATCTAGGGGCAAGATAGTCAACCCAAACGGGTCCGTTGGAGAAGCGCCCGTTGAAATAGCCAAGTTGAGGCGGTGGAAGCTGATTATTGGTGAAGGCGTAGAAGTTGCCCACATCCGAAAGGCTATCACTAAACACGTAAAGCCCCGTTAGTTGAAAGGCTTCAGCGGTTGAAGGAGTAAGGGCAACGAATGCAATTGGCAAAGCACCCATCGCAATTCGGTTGCGAATGGAGGAAAGTGTTTTCGAGTTGGTCATCATATCCAGAATTTGAAACAGTTTAAGCAAAACAGGTTGAGCAAGCGCCACCCGTATCTTGAAGCAAGACATCGAGTCTCCGCAACTTCACCGAATCATTTCTTCTTACATCAGTGATTCAGAAAACCGTAAACGTCTCAAGAGTATGAATTTTTTATAGATTTGTCCGTAGAAAAGGGTAAAGATCTCGTGAAGCTAAGATGAAGTTCAGGAGAATTAAGGATTTAGTAATGTTTGAATCAGTTCAATCACTCCTGCGCCGCGATCGCCCTTCGTCACCCAATCCACCTGTTCTTTAACACTTGGTAGGGCATTGTTCACGGCTACGGCATAGCCACACAGGGTTAGAAAAACCAGATCGTTTTCCGCATCGCCAACACCCACAATCTGCTCCAGGGAAAGGTTTAGCTTGGTGGCGATCGCTTGCAAGCCTGCCGCTTTATCAATGCCAGTGGGCAAAATCATGACTGCGCCTTTATTCAGAATCACAGTCAGGTTAAGTCCCATTTCCTGAATCAAAGTCTCAGCTATTGTACTGTGGGGTTCCCAGGTGGCAACAATGATGCGCCCAGTTGCCAGTGGTGCCAGGTTATGCAGCCGTTCAAATTCCCTGGATAATAGTTGGGCAGACTGTTCGGATTGCTGGATGCGATCGCGCAAGGCGGCAACAAATTCCGGCGATGGTGGCTCGGCTAACAGAGTTTCGGTGTTGGTGGCTGGTTCATACAGTAATGCACCATTTTCCGCCACCACCCAATCAAACAAGTCAAATCGCGAGAACACGGTTCGTAAATCATCCAACTGCCGACCCGTAATTAAAATCAGCGTGCGTTCAGCCTTGCGCCAACATTCCAGGGCAGCAAGAGTCTCCTCCGTTACCCGCCCATCGGTTGCCAGGGTACCGTCGTAATCAGTGGCTAGTGCGGAATAGGACATCGTTTTTAGCGGCGGCGGGCTTTACTGACCATTTTGCGGGAGAGGCGGAGGTTGAGTTCTTCGGAGTCTGCCCATTCTTGCAACAGGCGAAAGAACATCTGGCGATCGTCGGCTTTGAGGACGGCGGTTTGATCGGCGGTTTCAATTACGTAAGGATAACCGCCCCCAATAATAATCTCACCTCGCACCCAGTCTAAAACTTGATTTGCCATCCCTGCCTCGTATACCCACAGTGGCAGTTCTACCCGAATAGGGAAACCATCGTGGGCTTTGAGGTAGGCAAACAGGATATGATCGGCAATTTTTTCGGGATAGTGGCGCAAAATGCCAAAGCGGCGGCAGCGAAACAACGGGGTGCGATCGCCCCACTGCATGAATCGACTCAGCAGCGGTGCATCGTGCAGAGAAGGGGCTTCGGGCAGAGTAAATAGCCGTTGCAGCATCACTGTCAAATCACGAGCGTAGGTGGTGTCGATGTAACCTACGAGCGGTACTCGATAGTGTTCACTCGCCTGCAATAAGCGCACCACACATTTGACGTAAAAGTTGCGCGTGTCTTCATCAAACGCTTCGGCAAAGGTGACGACTAAGGAGCCATCTAAAAATGCCAGACACTCACCACAGCCTGCCCGGTCTTCCATGTATTGAATCAGGCGTTCGGTTTCCATCTGGAAGCGGCGCATATTCACCCGTCGATCCACAGGATCGCCACTGTTGGTGGCTTTGAGGTCTGCCGGAGTCATCACATCCACGGCAATATCTTTCTCATAGCGACCATCGGCACGATGTAAGTTCTCAAACCAGCCGATTTGCACCAGCGCGATCGGAATCGACAAATCCTTACCGGGGTAAATCTGGGAGCCGTCTACGGCAAAGGTGGAAATATCTGTGAGGCGATCGCGCACCCATTCAAGACTTTCTTCCCGACTCTGCCACGCCAACCCCGAAGTTATCACCCAGTTGGCAAATGCTTCGCATGGTTCCAGGGGTTCCGCGCCGCGATCGAGCAACCCAAACGCGCCCAATTGTTCCAGCAACGTCTTTTCCGCTTCCTGCGAAGCCTCTGCCAGCGCCTTGCGATAAAGCTGCAATGCCTGCAACGCCGACTTATCAAACGTGTCAAAATCTGCCCGTTTAGCTTTGAGCAAATTCAAAATCTGAGAAGGTTTGAGCGGCATGAGTACAGAATCAGCGTGAACAGTGAGAACATTCAATACTTTAGTACTAATTCCCACCAACGCTGCACCATTCCACAAAATTCCTGCCTGTTTGCGCTTCCATCTTCCATCTATTCAACAGCTTGTGGACTTTCTCACTGCATTCAGGCCTGATTGACTGACACAACTCCTGAAACCCTTGAGAATCGTAGGTTGGGTTAGCGTTAGCGTAACCCGACAGAACCAACTCTGTTGTTGGGTTTCACACTGTTCAACCTAACCTACACGCTTCGTGGGCAACAAGTAGTGGGGAAAGAGTCAGAAAAAACCAGCTACATTGAGCAATTTAACAATACGCTGAGGCAACGAGTGTCTCGGTTAGTCCGAAAAACCTTATCCTTTTCCAAATCTTTAGAGAATCACATTGGTGCTATTTGGTATTTCATCCATCACTACAACGCATCACTACTTGTGTAGCACTACCGGGTTTGCATATGAGTTGACCAAGATGTTGAATAACTTGGAGAAACTTGACTAGCTAGTTTTTGGTGGGAGGGAAATGCAAGTACTTGAGGATAGCTTAGGCGAACCCATTAACTGGACAATATCAATCCTTCATATTGTTAGAAAAGGCTGTTAAGCAATCACAAATAGTGGAAGATGAAGCTGTTTCTCAAATGCAGCCAGACAGTTCAAAGTTGCTGGTGTTGGAGTTTAAGGGGATCTGCTGCTACTACTGATTTGAGCCTTTGGCTCGCTGGCACACGCGCTAGATTTTCTACCAATGGTCTGTTACCAATCCATCTACGTAATCAAAATCAGCATCGTCTGTTGCTAATACCCAACCATGTTCAATGGACTGTGCAGCAATCCACACATCATTCATTGGAATGGGTCGACCCTTGCGCTTTAATTCCAGTCGAGTTTGAGCATAGATTGTCGCTGTTTCTCTTCCTGATTGCACCACAGCACAAGTTGATGTGAATTCCAAATAACGGGGAAAATTTTGTAATGGACGTGTGGAGTTTTCTGCACCAAATAGCAACTCTCCAACAACGATGATTGGCAAAATTACTTCTGGTAGAGTCAATACTCTTTCAATAACTGTCGCGTTTCCATTTAGGAAGCGAATTGCTACAGAAGTATCCAGTGCAATCTCACCACTCATGCAAATCTACCTGCCGACATTCTGCTGCAATTGTTCGCTGGAGTTCTTCTGCCTCTGAATCACTTAAAATTCCTGCAAATTTTGCAAGCGGATGGTTTTTGCGTAATACTTTCACCCGACGTAAAAAATCCAGCACTGCTTCTACTAAATCATCGGGAGCCTGTTCGAGTTCTTGCATCAATTGCTCACGATTTGTCATAAGTGCAAGACTCCTTTTCAAAGCAGGCGCAGTTGTTGATTCATATTTTAGACGATAGGTTTTCACATTTTAAGGCATCTGTTCCCTTAGGCATGGGATGCATATTTCCTTAAGTAACTCATTTTCGCTTTAGCCAGATGCCGCGCAATCCGGCGGTGCGGGCTGCCTGATAGTCTTCGTCAAAGCTGTCGCCGATGTGCCATGCGTCTCTTGCGGAGCAGTTATGTTTTTGCAGGGCGATCGCAAACACGTGAGGGTTAGGTTTGGCAAAGCCAGCCTCGGTGGAGATGGTGATGGAGGAGAAGTAAGGCTTTAAGTGGAGCGATCGCAACACGGCATAAATCCGCGAGTCAAAGTTTGAGACAATCCCCAGCGAAATCCCCAACTGTTGCCAGCGCTCCAGCATGGGAAAGACATCGGCATACACAAACCAGGGTTCCGCCGTCTCGAAGTAGTCATACAAAGCGGCAAAAAATTCGCCAAAATCTGCAAAGTGGTGAAAAGTGTTGGCTTCTTTGAACGTGTCAACAGCAATATTTAACCACCAGGTATATTCTTTGGCTTGTAATTCGGCGGGGTCGGTGTCACCAAATGCTGGAACCCCGGCTGCTTTGAAGGCTTTGATAAAGGCGCGATCGACTTCCTCAATCGGCAAATCGACACCAAAACGATGGGCAACTCTGGCATATTGTTCGCCCACACTGCCCTGCACACCAAACAGCGTGCCAACCGCATCGAGAAAAATCACTTGAGGAAAAGAGGAGGGCATGGGGAATCAGGGATAGGAGTTGGGGTGGGTGAGGAAGGCGATGGGGTGATAGGGAAGGGTGAGGGAGTAGAGGAGTGAATGGATAGATAGATGGGTAAATAGAATTTCGCCTACTCATCCACTCATCCACTCCCTGACTCCTTCATCTTCTGTCTCCTGCCCCCTGGCTCCCTCCTCCTCACTTCCGCCCTGTTTCTGCCCAAACGCGGGTTGGTAAGCCCCATACATAGACGAAGCCTTCGGCGGCTTTGTGATCAAATTTATCATCAGCTCCATAAGTTGCCAAAGCAGGCGTATAAAGCGATTTGTCCGCTTTACGACCGACGACACCCGCTGTGCCTTTGAAGAGCTTGACGCGCACGGTACCGCTGACCCGCTCTTGGGTTTTTTTCACGAAGGCATCTAATGCATCTCTCAAAGGGCTGTACCAGAGACCGTTGTAGACCAACTGGGTATACGTCTGCTCAATGCCGCGTTTGTATTGGGTGACATCGGCGGTGAGGGTAAGGCTTTCGAGATCCTGGTGAGCATCGATCAAAACAAGCAATGCTGGGGTTTCGTAAATTTCACGGGACTTGATGCCAATCAGGCGATTTTCGATCATGTCAATGCGTCCCACGCCGTTTCTACCCGCGATCGCGTTCATCTCCGTAATCAAATCAATTGGGGACATCGCATCGCCATTTAAGCTCACAGGTAATCCCTGTTCAAACCCAATCTCTACATATTCTGGTTCATCGGGAGTGTCTGCGATCGCTTTCGTCATAGTGTAAATATCTTCCGGAGGTTCTGCCCAGGGATCTTCTAAAACTCCGGCTTCTACGGCGCGACCCAGCAAGTTTTCGTCAATGCTGTAAGGTGAGGACTTTTTGACGGGAGCCGGAATGCCAAACTGTTCTCCATAGGCGATCGTTTCTTCGCGGCTCATGCTCCATTCACGGGCAGGTGTTAGCACTTTCAGGTCAGGATTGAGGGCAGCGATCGACACATCAAACCGCACCTGATCATTGCCTTTCCCGGTACAACCGTGGGCAACCGCATCGGCACCGTACTTCTCTGCCGCATCCACCAGTAACTTGGCAATCAACGGACGAGCCAGCGCAGTTGAGAGGGGATAGCGATTTTCGTACAGGGCGTTTGCCTGAATGGCGGGGAAGGCGTAATCTTTGACGAAACTTTCGGTGGCATCAATCACCAGCGACTCCACAGCGCCAGAATCTAATGCTTTCTTCCGAACTGGCTCCATATCGGCTCCTTGCCCCAGGTCAGCCGCCAGGGTAATCACCTCCTGTACACCCCATTCATGCTTCAGGTAGGGAATGCAAACGGAGGTGTCAACTCCGCCCGAATAAGCCAGGACAACTTTATTGGCGCGACCCATGATGCTTTCAGTTCTTTGAAACAACTGGATCATTATCCAGCGAATGGGCACAGATTCATGTTAGAGAAGGTACAAAATTTCGCCCCCATTCCTGCACCGTCTTCTAAACCATGCCCAACTCGAAAACTGAAGGTTTTTCTGCGGGATAACGACAGATTGGGACATGGGCAAGTTTAATCTCTGGGGGTCAATTCCCCGCCGCTCTGCGGCGTAAAATGCAGAGA
>JACYLN010000021.1 GCA_015272515.1 Leptolyngbyaceae cyanobacterium C42_A2020_001
TCAGATCGCGCCCTACAGCAAATTTGATCGCAAGCAGTATTTCTATCCCGACCTGCCCAAAAACTACCAAATTTCTCAATACGACCTGCCCATCGCTGAACACGGCTGGTTAGAAATTGAACTGGTTGATAAGGAAGCAGGCACCTCAAGCCGCAAACGCATCGGCATTACGCGCCTGCACATGGAAGAAGATGCCGGAAAACTGGTCCATGGCGGCAGCGATCGCCTCGCAGGTTCTACTTACTCGCTAGTGGACTACAACCGGGCTGGGGTGCCATTGCTGGAAATTGTGTCTGAGCCAGACATTCGCAGCGGGCAAGAAGCAGCAGAATACGCCCAAGAACTGCGCCGCATTTTGCGCTACCTGGGAGTGAGCGATGGCAATATGCAAGAAGGCTCACTGCGCTGCGATGTCAATATTTCTGTGCGTCCCGTAGGGCAAAAAGAGTTTGGCACGAAGGTAGAAATCAAAAATATGAACTCCTTCAACGCCATCCAGCGGGCGATCGAGTACGAAATTGAACGGCAAATTGAGGCGATCGAAACCGGAGAACGCATTATTCAAGAAACGCGCTTGTGGGAAGAAGGCTCCCAGCGCACGATCAGTATGCGGGTGAAAGAAGGCTCCAGCGATTACCGCTATTTCCCAGAACCCGATTTAGGTCCCATTGAGGTCTCGCCAGAACAACTCGAAACCTGGCGATCGCAACTGCCCGAACTTCCCGCCCAAAAGCGCCACCATTACGAAGAAGCACTGGGTCTTTCGGCTTACGATGCCCGTGTATTGACCAACGATCGCGCCATGGCCGAATTTTTTGAAGCGGCGATCGCGGCAGGTGCGCCCGCCAAACAAGCCGCAAACTGGATCATGGGCGATATCAGCGCCTACCTCAACAATAACGTCAGCCTCACCATCAACGACCTCGCCCTTAAACCAGAGAGCCTCGCCGAACTGATCGGGCTGATTGAAGACCGCACCATCAGCAACGCGGCAGCCAAAACCATTCTGCCCGAACTACTGACCAAAGGCGGCTCCGCCCAAGCGATCGTTGAACGGGAGGGGTTGGGACAAATTTCTGATGAGGCTACATTGGAGAAGATGATCGACGAAGTGTTGGCAGAAAATCCCAAAGAGCTAGAACAGTATCGCAACGGCAAAACCAAACTATTGGGATTTTTTGTTGGACAGATGATGAAAAAAACAGGTGGGCGCTGCGATCCAAAACTCACAAACCAGTTAGTTGCTAAAAAGTTGAACACTTAACTCAAAGAAGTCCATTTTCTTGGTGAGTGGCTACAATGGGCTGGGTAGCTTGGTTTGACGGCAATTTTTTGAGCTTCGATTGCGCCCAACTTAATCAGAGATTCAAATTCAACCACTTCTTCCAGCACTTCTTTGTCAAAAAAACATAAGTAGGGGGTGACACCCCTCACCCCTTAGATAGCATACTGTGTTAAGTAGATGCACCCTGATGATAGGGGGAGACGCTCTGGCGACTCTCCCTTTTTTTATTGAAATGGGTAGTGGGGATGGGGGATGAGGAAGAAAAGGGAGCCAGACGGCAGAAGCTCATTCAACCCACCTACCCATCCACTCATTCACCTATCCACCTCCCTAACCTCTAGCCCCTAGCTCCCCGTTCCCTTTCTGTCTCCCAATTTCTCCTTGTGTAACGCTTTATCAATCAAGGTGACGCTTCGTTACTCAAGGCACAGCAGCGATCGCATTCAAACACACAATAAAGAAGAGAAGCGTTGGAGGGTAAGCAGATGAGGCACAGTACTCCAATTCCCTACGATGCCGTGCTCACGATCACAGTGCTGCTTGCGATTTTGTTTGCAGTATGGATTATATGGGTGACTCAAACTCCCACCATTGCATAAACTCTCATAGGAGAACTGCTGAATGTCTGTTTCACTTCGGACGGTTTATTCCAACCTTAAGCGAATCGATGAGGTTGATATTGCCACGAGTGCTTTATATCGCCAACACGCTCAAGAAGTTTTGGCACAGTCGGGGATTAGCCTGGCACGGAGGCAGGTGATTGCGCGTCGGCTGATGCAGGCAAATCAATTTCTGGGCATGAAAACAACCGGAAACGGAGATAGTTACTAAGTTTCTGTGTAACTAACGCCAATTTTGACCCTCATTCTCCTGCCGCTGTTGCATAAGTTGTTGAACGATGGTTAGCAGTTGTGCTGGGTCGATGGGTTTTGAGATGTGCAGTTGGAATCCGGCTGCGATCGCCCGCTGTTGATCATCTCCCTGAACATAGGCGGTAATCGCAGCGGCTGGAATGTTGCCGCCTGCTTGGGGGGGTAATTCGCGAACTTTTTGAATCAGGTTATAGCCGTCTTCTTCGGGCATTCCTATATCACTGAGCAATACATCTGGGTGAGTTTGCTGTAATAGGGCGATCGCTTCCTGCGTGCTGGCGGCTGCAATCGCAGTGGCACCAAACTGCTCCAGTGCTGCAACGAGAAACTCCCGCGTGTCTACCTCATCATCCACAACTAGAATGCGTAAACCGACTAAAGATTCGGCTGCTGAGTCACCGTCATCAGGTTGCTGGAAGTCGTTATCCACTATGGCGCGGTTGTCTGGCAGTAGGGGAAGTTCAACGGTAAAGCGTGCTCCCTGCCCTAACCCTGCACTGTCTACATAGACGCTGCCGCCGTGCAGTTCTACCAAGTTGCGGACGATCGCTAATCCTAACCCCAGTCCCCCTTCAGAACGGGTGGTGGAGGAATCGGCTTGTCGGAAGCGATCGAACACGTAGGGTAGGAATTCTGCACTAATGCCCTTGCCTGTGTCGATAACGGTGATGCGGGCAGCAGCGGGAACGGTAGATTGTTCCAATGCTTCTGCCATGACTGACGACTGCTCACCAATCACCTGTTCTAGCTTTAAGGTGACTCGTCCTCCATTAGGAGTGAATTTGATGGCATTGGAAAGCAGATTCCAGACGATTTGCTGCAAGCGATCGGGATCTCCAGAAACCTGCCGAATGGAGAAATCAAATTGGGTTTCCAGGGAAATAGCTTTGGCATCTGCGCTGGGACGGATAGTATCGATCGCCGCTTGAAGCACAGGAACCAGGTGAATAGGGCGCGGGTAGAGACGAATTTTGCCGCGAATAATGCGTGAAATATCCAATAAATCTTCGATCAGTTGGGCTTGTGCCTGAGCATTGCGCTCAATGGAGGCGAGTGCCTGCTGCTGTTTTTGGGCAGTCATGGTACGGGTACGCAACAGGCGTGACCAACCAAGAATACCGTTGAGGGGCGATCGCAGTTCATGGGAGACAATTGCCAAAAACTCATCTTTCATGCGGCTGGCAGACTCTGCCTGCTGACGAGCGGCTTGCTCTCGCACTAAAATGTTTTCTCGCTCGGCTTCAATGCTCTTTCGTTCGGTAATGTCTAAGCTAACGCCAGTCATCTGGATAGGATTGCCGATCGAGTTGTAAAAGGCTCGTCCTTTACTGGCCAGCCAACGCACCGTACCATCGGTTCTACGAACCCGAAACTCCAAATTGAACTCCTCATGGGTGTAAATTGCTTGCTGAATTGCCCGCTGCACTAACTCGCGATCATCTCGATGGAGCAGATCGATGAAGGTTTCGAGGCTGAGGTGCTGAATATCAATGGGAATGCCAAACAGGTGATTGAACTGAGCCGACGATCGCACCTCGCCAGTTTGCAGATCCCAGTTCCAAATGCCCATTCCGGCGGCTTCAAGTGCCAAATTCAAGCGCTCCTGGCTGCGCCGTAACGCTTCTTCGTTTTGTTTTCGCTCTGAGAGATCGATAACGAAGCAAAGGGTGCCATGCTCTTGCTCTTGGAGGGCGGCAACGCCAACAAGCACAGGAACACGAGTTCCATCTTTGCGGATGTATTCCTTCTCAAACGGGACACACGTGCCGGTAGTAAATACATCTGCGTTTGCCTGATCGTCTAAAGAGTGGTATTCCGGGGGGGTGAGTTGTCGCCAGTTAATCCGATGCATTTCTGGCTGGGTGTATCCTACGATTCGCAAGAATGCCTCGTTTGCATCGAGGACGTAGCCCTCTGCATCTGAAAAAGCAACACCGATCAGGTTAGAATCAACCAGCCGGCGCGATCGCGCATTACTCAGGCGCAAAGCTTCTTCAGCGTGTTTCCGTTCGGTGATGTCGGTATGGGTGCCCAACATTCGCAATGGGTTGCCATGCTCATCCCATTTCACGATTTTGCCGACCGAAAGAATCCATTTCCATTCCCCAGACTGAGTGCGCTGCCGAAAGTCCACACGATACTCGTCGCGTTTGCCAGTAACGTACTCTTCGTAAATTTGATAAACGACTGCTTGATCATCGGGATGCAGGCGATCGCGCCACTTGGCATTGGTTTCCTGAAAGGTTTCAGGGGCATAACCTAACATTCGTGCATATTCTGGACTGACAATTGCCATTCCAGTTTGCAGGTTGAGGTCGTACAATCCTTGATTCGCAGCAATCAGTGCCAAACGTAGCCGTTCCTCGCTTTCTCGCAGTGCCTCTTCTGCCTGTTTCTGTTCACTGATATCAATCGTGTTGCCAACCACTCTCACCGGATTTCCCACAGCATCCCGTAAAATCAAGCCCTGATCCCGCACATACACGTAATGCCCTTGCTTGTGGCGGATGCGATACTCCAGACTGTAACGATCATCGAGTGTAGACGTTGAGAGCGTAGAAGTAGGTAATTTTGTGAAATCATCTGGGTGGATTTGGCGCTGCCACCAGCGATTGGTTGGCTCAACTTCATCGAGTTGATATCCCAATAGCCTAGTTAAACCTTCTGTGCGTTCTACGCGATCGCTGTCTACCTGCCAGTCATAAATCATCGAATCTACTGCTGCCGCCGCCAACTGAAAGCGTTCATTTGCATTCAGCAGTGCCCGTTCGGTTCGCTTCAAAGACGTAACATCACGCGTCACCACTAAAACGGATTCAACACTGCCATCCGGGGCAAATTCTGGTACCAATTGAGCATCGTAAAAGTGAATATGCCCTTCAGCATCAGGAAACTCAAAAGTGTCTTGTTGGCTTTTGCCGGAGTCAATTGTTTTTTGTAAGTTGGCTTGCCAGCGTTGGTGTGCTTCTTCTGGAAATCCTAACTCCGCAAAGGTTTTGCCAACAAAGCCCTGAATCGACATTCCCATCGTTCTCTCAACCGCCGGATTAACGTACAAATAGCGGAGGTTTCGATCCATGCGGGCGATCGCGTCGGGAGAGTTTTCTACCAGCGCTTTAAACTCCTGCTCACGGCGGAACAGTTCTTGCTGAGCTTGCAACCGTGTGGTCACATCTCGCCACGTGATAACGCATCCATCACCAAACTTGGCCGCTCGCATATCAAAGGCTTTAACCAGGGTTTGCAGCGTGAGGCTAGGGTCGTAAATCAGTTCATCTTTGACAAACGGTTCTCCGGTTTCAACGACTCGGCAGTACGCTTCAAATAAACCGTTCATCAGATAGGTTGGAAAAAGTTTGCAGAGACTACCCCCAATTTGCGCCTCACGCGACATTTGATTGTTCAAGCAAGCAGCATCGTTGACGTAGTCTACTTGAAAATCAGTAATTCGCCCGCTGTCGTCTCGAACCGCTGAGCAGACGGCGAAACAGTCCAGCATGTTTTCAACGGATGTGCGAAATCGTTCTTCGCTGGCTTGTAGCTGTTGATTGGCTTCTGTAAGTAGGCGATTGAGTTGGAACAATTTTTCACTCAACTGGGCGCTTGCCTGGTATTCCCGTAGCCGCACCTGCTCAACGGCAAGATCAATTTGAGTTGCTGCCCATTCAGTAATAGCAGTACCCACTAACAAACCGATCGCGCATTGCAGCAGTAAACTCAACTTGTGTAGATGTAACAGCTCCGGAGAAATTGGGAACGTCGGTTGCGCGATCGCCCCTGGGTAAAACACCAAATAGGTAAGCAGCGTAATTAAAACATTGCAACTGGCTGTGACCACTCTTCCTTTTACCCCTAATCGGCAAGCTGCCCAAATGAGGGGTATTGTACTAAGCAGCGAAAACTGTAAGGCGGCGAAAATGCTTTCTTTGGAAGCTTGAACTGTCAGCAGTGCCACCACCACGACACTTGCCAAAATTGGCACTATCTCCAGCCAACTGTAGGAAATGTTGGCATACCGCTTAGGATCAGGCAGTTCATCATGGTTGGATAGGCGAATCCACCTCCAATCGTGCAAGAGCGGTGTGACGAATAATAGGGCAGGCGGCGCGATCGCCATCGTGCCGATTGCATTTCCCACCCACCACTGTCCCATGACTCCCCAAAAGGCTGCCTCTGAGATTTTCCCCAGCGCAAACAGCATAGAGCAACTTACAACGGCTGAGGTCATACAGGCAAACAGCGGTGCACTCAGGAGGAATGCAATCACACTCCGCACACCGTTGAGTGCCAGGGAGCCGCGAAACCAGCAGCGATAGAGCATCCAGGCAACCAACGGTTCAATCATATCCACCAAGCCTGCCAGCCGCATCCAGCCATCCATTCCCCAAAAGGGAGCCATCAAGATAGAGGCAAGTCCGGTGAGCACTGCTCCTAAAGGCCCTAACCACAGCGTCAGCGCGATCGCTACACCAGACGGCGGAAACCATAAAGACACTGAAGGCTGTACTCGATATACAAGGGCAGCGCCATGAGCTGTTAACAACAACAACAAGCCTAAAAACGGCACAAACCACTTGAAAATGGTTGGGAGAGGGAAGGCTGCGGAGGACGATTGATTTGCCATGTTACCGAAAAAGGTTGGGCAAGAAGGAACCGGGATCTGACAATTAATAGCGCTCCCCCATAGGGGTAAGGTAGGAGTCAGCGAAAACCCTGCGCGTCTACCAAAAGATAGATGTTCGCAATTGCCTTGCCTACCGACCTTTTGGTTGCTACCTTCTTTCCCCAGACCTCAGAAGCCAGCTAAAATGTTCAGAGATCAGTTGGTTCATTTAGTGCTGGTAGAACTTACGTGACTGAGCGGGCAACTCCAAATAGCGAGGACTTAAAACCCCCTTATCAGAAGGTGATGGCTGAAAGCTACTACGGGCTTTTAGGGCTGCATCCGTCTGCTTCCGCACGCGAAATTCGACAGGCATATCGCGATTTGAGTAAACTCTATCACCCAGATACGACAACTTTACCCACCGCGATCGCCACCCTTAAGTTTCAACAGCTCAACGAAGCTTACGCCACTCTCAGCAGTCCTGATCGACGGAACACTTACGATCGCAAAATTGGGTATTCATCAGTAGCAGTGGTGCAGCCTTTACCCAGTTTGCATCGGTCGTCTTCGCCTAAACGCACCTACACCTCATCGGCGTATTTGGACCCAACGGATCGCCCCCTCTCGCCAGGTGAAATTTTTGCCCTCTTTATCCTGGGATTGACGTTTGTTGGATGCCTCTGTTTAGCGATTGCGATCGGGCTAACCCGTGGCGACACCATACCTCAGACCGCCACTATCCAAAAAGATGTCATTCAACCAACCATGCAACAACCTCTAGAACGGCAGCAAACCCCGTCCCCCGTTCCGCCAAAGGCAATGGCTCCGTCTGCGTCGTTGTCAGTTCAGCAACCGCCTATTCCACCAAAAGCCGAAAGTCATTCATCCCCCAAGCTGGAAGCATCCTCCTGATCCAAACTCAATGCATTCCTTGTCGGCTCATTCTACTTCCCCTTGTTTCATCAATTATTTATTCCAGGTCACGTATAGATTCCATGACTCTTCCTCCCGCGAACACTCCCCTCTACAACCATCCGCTTCCTGAAATTGAACATTGGCTGAGCGATCGCGGCTGTCAGCAAGACAAATCAAATCTCCACTGTTGGTATGTAGAACAACCCAACTGGAAGGCAGAAATATGGCTAGATATTGATCAGCTCACTGTACGCTATTTTGGGCTGGAAGAGGCAGAACGAGCCGTGCAGCGCTCGTTCAAATATTCCTTGAGCCGTCAAGACATTGAAGATGCCATTTTTGCTGGACCTTGAGCACTGAACTACGGCAGGTTAAACTTTGCCAAATCGGCGTTCTCGCTGTTGGTATGCTGAAAGCGCCTGATGAAATTCGTGCCGATCAAAATCGGGCCACAAAGTATCTGTGACATAAATCTCGCCATACGCCAACTGCCATAGCAAAAAGTTACTGAGGCGCATTTCGCCGCTGGTACGGATCAACAGGTCAGGGTCACAAATTCCCGTGGTATATAGATGTTGTTCAAACAGCGTTTCGTCGATTTCATCGGGGTTGAGGTGTCCCTGCTGCACCTGCTGCGCGATCGCTCGACACGCCTGAAGAATTTCCTGCCGCCCACCATAATTGGTAGCAACAGTAAATTGAATCCCTTGATTGCCAGCCGTTTCTTCCATGGATTTTTCGATTTCAACCTGGAGCGATCGCGGCAACGCATTCAAATTGCCCACAAAGCGTATACGGACATTTTCCTCCATCATCTCCCGCAGTTCTTGCCGCAACACCCGCTCAAACAGCGTCATCAAAAACTCCACCTCTTCCAATGGTCGCCCCCAGTTCTCAGTTGAAAACGCGTATGCCGTTAGCGCCTCAATACCCCAGTCCCGGCAGCATCGTAATAAATCCTTGAGTGCATCTACTCCCCGACGATGCCCCATAAATCTGGGCATTCCTCGCCGTTTCGCCCAACGACCATTGCCATCCATAATCACAGCAACGTGCTTCGGTAGACGCTCTCGCTGAAGATCGGCAGGCAACTCTTGCAAGACAATTGAGTGAGCAGTCATGATTTCTCCGGATTGATTACGCCTAAAGCCAGTGAACCTCAGCCAATAAAGATTTGGCTGTATGAATATTCCACTCTTTACCTAACCTTTAAGTTTTCGTCTCGTTATTAACTGTTTAAAAAATGCCCAAGTTTTAGAAACAACTCGGCGGCTAAAACTACGTAAATCAGGAGCACCTGTTTCGCGATCGACCAATTGAGAGAGTCGTGCCTCTAAAAGCTCCTTTAGTTTACTGCTCGTCAGAGGACGATTGAGCGTCCCCCGTTCCGCCAGTGAGATCGAACCAGTTTCTTCAGATACAACGACACAAATACAATTTTCGACCCGCTCCGTAATTCCCATTGCCGCTCGGTGTCGGGTTCCCAACTGGCGAGATGCGGTTCGTTCTGACAACGGCAAAATCACACCTGCTGCCACAATTCGGGTATCTCGAATTAAAACCGCTCCATCGTGCAGCAACGTACTGGTTTGAAAAATGGTTTGCAATAACTCTTTAGAAACCTCAGCATTGAGTTTAACTCCAGGCACAGAAAAATCACGCTCATCAATTGGGCTGGCAGTTTCAATAATCATCAACGCGCCTGTTCGATTTTGGGAAAGCTCTTTAACCGCATCCACAATTTCATCGACAGTACTGGTTGCCTTATACGGGCTGCGTTGATATGGCTGAATCAGTTGGAGAATTTGCCCTCGCCCCAGTTGTTCTAGAAAACGACGAAACTCTGATTGTAGAATAAAAGCCATTGCTACCGCTGAGCCAACCACCAAATTCCCCAGTACAAAACTCAACAGACGCAGTTCTAACCGGGTGCTGATGGCGGCTGCCAGCATCAGAATAATAAAACCTCGTACCATCCATAGAGTTCTTCGCTCACCGATCACCACCAACATCATGTAGGTGAGGATAACGACTAACCCAACGTCAACAAGCGCCCAAACAGTATCAGCAAGGTTATCAGGTAAAAAACGAACAACAGGATTTTGGGCAAGAAGGCACGGGGATGGTATCAAGCCAGATATTCCTAGCCAATACATCCAAAACTCCCCCATTGGTTTGGTTGAACCCTATGCCCTCGTGCAATTCTAATCACTCAACTCGCAGTTTAACTCAGCAGTAGTTATGGTTGGCGCAATCGTTCTGGCAGGCGATCCTGGCGAATCAAATCAGCATAAGTTTCACGCTGAAGGATTAGATTGGCTTCTCCTGCGTTGACGATAACCGCAGCCGGACGAGGAATGCGGTTGTAGTTCGACGACATGCTGTAATTGTATGCCCCCGTTGCAGGGATGACGAGTATATCCCCCGGATGAGCTTCCGCGAGTTTTGCATCTTTAATGAGAATATCGCCGGATTCACAATGTTTTCCGGCAATGGTCACGGTTTGATCTGCGAGGGCAGACATACGGTTGGCAATCACTGCTCGATAAACCGATTGGTAGGTGATAGGGCGAGGATTATCTGACATACCGCCATCGACTGAAATATATTGACGGATGCCGGGAATGGTTTTCTGACTTCCTACTGTGTAAGCGGTGACACAGGCAGACCCAATGAGCGATCGCCCCGGTTCACTCAGCACTTTGGGGTAGGGAAGTTGTTGAGCTTGACAGGCAGTTGCTAGAGATTCTGCTACGACCTTGACCCAAGCATCAATCGAAGGCGGATCATCTGTCTCGGTGTAACAAATCCCCAATCCGCCACCGATATTTAATTCGCGAATTGGCAAGCCATACTGGGCTGCCTTGGTGAGCCATTGCACCATCACCCCGCCTAAATCCTGGTGGGGTTGTAGCTCAAAAATTTGAGAGCCAATGTGGGCGTGCAAGCCAATACAGGAGAGAGCCGATTGTTGACTTAAGAACTGAAAAACTTCGTCTAATTGATTGGGGTCAAAGCCAAATTTGCTGTCGATATGTCCAGTGCGGATGTATTCGTGGGTGTGGCATTCAATCCCCGGCGTGAGGCGGATCATTACACGTGTGGGAGACAGGGAGGGTGAGGAAGAGGAGGGAGGAAGAGAAAACATTTCCCCATCCCCGTTATCTTCCCCATCTCCCTCTCTGACTCCTGACTCCCGTCGGACGTTCCGCGAAGCCTCAGTCGAGCCGCTGACGCTCTGGGAAACCTGACTCCTGCTGCCCGCGATCGCTGCCAGCGTCTTCAACTCAAACCAGTTGTCTACAACAACCGTGCAACCCGTCTCTACTGCAAACTCCAACTCCCCATGGGATTTATTGTTGCCGTGAAAGTAAATTTTAGTCGGGGCAACACCAGCCTTCAGTGCCGTGTGCAACTCGCCGCCCGACACCACATCCATACCTAGCCCTTCCGAGGCAGCGATCGCGCATACCGCCAGACAACTCCATGCCTTTGAGGCATAAATCACCTGTGACTCACCAGGGTAGTAGCGCTTAAATGCATCGCGATACTGCCGGCAGGTGGTTCGCAAGGTCGCCTCATCCAAAATATAAAGAGGAGAACCAAACTGACGCACTAACTCTGTAACATCGCAGCCCCCAATCTCCAGGCGGTCCTTTGAGTTAACCTGAGCCGTCAATGGAAACAGGAGTTGATTGGGAGACGTTGCTTCGGTGACAGCATCGGGCAGATACGTGCGACCAGAATTTTGAGGAGTGACTGGGGTCGATACCATCGCTGGCTGAATGTCCTTCTGTAATAGACCAAAAATTGCTTAACTTTATCAGTTTACAATCGAGAGCTATGCATCCTCAGAAGACAGTTAAGTTTTTGTGCGTTTTCTTGCCATCCAACCCCTCACCGCAGACCTTCTGCCCGCCGTTTTAGACCTCGATCGCCTCAGCCTCGGCGGACTCTGGAGTGCAGATGGCTATCTTCGAGAATTGGCAAGTCCGAACAGTGACCTGTTGATTTTGCGAGAAGTAGAGTACAGAAGTCAGAAGTCAGAAGTCAGAAGCCAGAAGGCAGAGGGTGAGGGTGAGGGGGATGGAGGAGATGGGGAAGACACTCAAAATTCCCTTCGGTTCGACTCAGGCTTCCCAGAGCGTCAGCCGACGGGGAGAACAAAATTCGGTTCGGTGTTCGGCGAACTCACACGAGCCGCTGACTCACCGGAAGCCAAAATTCAGAATTCAAAATCCAAAATTCAAAATTCTCCACCGCCTCAATCGCTAATCGCCCATCACCCATCACCCATCACCCATTCCCCACTCCTCCTCGCCCTCGGCTGTTCTTGGGCAATCTTAGAAGAAGCTCACATCACTTTAATGGCGGTGCATCCTGCCTATCAGCGTCAGGGACTGGGGCAGGCAATGCTCTACGCTCTGCTGATGGCTGCCTACAAACGCCGGTTGGAACGGGCTACATTAGAAGTGAGGGCTTCTAACCAGGCAGCGATCGCGCTCTACGAAAAGTTTGGATTCAAAACCGCAGGGCGGCGTAAGCGTTACTACCAGGACACGGGTGAGGACGCACTGGTGATGTGGCGGAGTGGGCTACATCAGGCTGAGTTTGCTGAAACCTTGAAGCAGTGGTGGCATCAGGTGAGCGATCGCTTACATCAGTCTGGTTGGCAGTTACTCCAGTAACCTGGCTTGGTAATAGCTGGAAAAATCCTTGACTAATCGAGGCATTGTCATTAAACATCTATCCTGGGGATGTTTCTCACGTATGATCCCAGCAATTTTGTCAGGTACGGTGATCACGAACATCTCCGACTGTTTACATCAGACAGTCGGACAAATCTACTATGCTAGAATCAGCAGTACCGGCAAGCAGCAGGTGATAGGAAACACGCCATGTTTGAACGCTTCACAGAAAAAGCCATCAAGGTGATTATGCTTGCCCAGGAGGAAGCTCGCCGACTGGGGCATAATTTCGTAGGTACGGAGCAGATCCTTCTGGGTCTGATTGGAGAAGGAACTGGCGTCGCCGCCAAAGTACTGAAATCGATGGGCGTTAACCTAAAAGACGCTCGTATCGAGGTTGAAAAGATTATTGGTCGAGGCTCCGGCTTTGTCGCAGTCGAGATCCCCTTCACCCCCCGCGCGAAGCGAGTTTTGGAATTATCCCTGGAAGAGGCTCGTCAGCTTGGTCACAATTATATTGGAACTGAGCATCTCCTTCTAGGTTTGATTCGAGAAGGCGAAGGCGTTGCTGCAAGGGTGCTGGAAAATTTAGGGGTTGATTTATCGAAGGTTCGCACTCAGGTCATTCGGATGCTGGGCGAAACCGCAGAGGTGACTTCGGGCGGCTCTCAAGGTCGAACGAAAACTCCCACACTGGACGAGTTTGGTTCTAACCTGACTCAACTTGCTGCCGAAGGAAAGCTCGATCCAGTGGTAGGTCGCCAAAAAGAAATTGAGCGTGTCATCCAGATCCTGGGTCGTCGGACAAAGAACAATCCCGTTCTTATTGGTGAACCAGGGGTTGGTAAGACGGCGATCGCCGAAGGTTTGGCGCAACGTATCGCCAACGACGATGTTCCAGACATTCTGGAAGAGAAGCGTGTTGTCACCTTAGATATTGGTTTGTTGGTTGCAGGCACTAAGTATCGTGGTGAATTTGAGGAACGCCTCAAAAAGATCATGGATGAAATTCGTTCTGCTGGGAATGTCATCCTGGTGATTGACGAAGTTCACACCCTGATTGGTGCAGGTGCAGCTGAAGGCGCGATCGATGCCGCCAACATCCTCAAACCCGCTCTGGCAAGAGGGGAGCTGCAATGTATCGGTGCTACTACGCTGGATGAATACCGCAAGCATATTGAACGAGATGCTGCTCTGGAACGCCGTTTCCAACCTGTGATGGTGGGTGAACCAACCGTAGACGAAACGATTGAAATTCTGCGTGGTTTGCGAGAGCGTTACGAGCAGCACCACAAATTGAAAATTTCAGACATTGCGCTAGAAGCGGCTGCAAAGCTGTCTGACCGCTATATTTCTGATCGATACTTGCCGGACAAGGCAATTGACTTGATTGACGAAGCAGGCTCTCGTGTGCGGTTAATTAATTCCCAATTGCCTCCCGCGGCTAAAGAGCTAGATAAGGAATTACGTCAGGTTCTTAAGGACAAGGATGACGCAGTTCGTTCTCAGAACTTTGATCGGGCTGGTACCTTACGCGATCGCGAAATGGAGATCAAGGCCGAAATTCGGGCGATCGCTCAAAGCAAGAAAACCGAGTCTTCCAGCGATGAAACTCCCGTTGTGACGGAAGAAGACATCGCTCAAATCGTAGCTTCCTGGACGGGCGTTCCGGTCAACAAACTCACAGAGTCTGAGTCCGAAAAGCTACTGCACATGGAAGACACCTTGCATCAGCGATTGATTGGGCAGGATGAAGCCGTTAAGGCTGTCTCTCGTGCGATTCGTCGCGCCCGTGTTGGCTTGAAGAATCCCAACCGTCCAATTGCGAGTTTCATCTTCTCCGGTCCTACTGGGGTTGGTAAAACGGAATTGACGAAAGCACTGGCTTCCTACTTCTTCGGCTCAGAAGAGGCGATGATCCGCCTCGATATGTCCGAATACATGGAGCGTCACACCGTTTCTAAGCTGATCGGTTCGCCTCCAGGCTATGTAGGCTATAACGAAGGCGGTCAGTTGACAGAAGCCGTTCGTCGTCGTCCTTACACGGTCGTACTGTTCGACGAAATTGAGAAAGCTCACCCGGATGTGTTCAACATGCTGCTGCAAATCCTGGAAGACGGTCGCTTGACCGACGCGAAGGGACGCACAGTAGACTTCAAGAACACGCTCTTGATCATGACCTCCAACATTGGATCGAAGGTGATCGAAAAAGGTGGCGGCGGTCTCGGCTTCGACTTCACCTCCGAAAACGAAGAAGAGTCGCAATACAATCGTATTCGCTCCCTCGTGAACGAAGAACTGAAACAGTACTTCCGTCCAGAATTCTTGAACCGGGTTGATGAAATCATCGTCTTCCGTCAACTCAAGAAAGACGAAGTCAAGGAAATTGCCGACATCATGCTCAACGAGGTGTTTGGTCGCCTCCGCGAACAAGGCATTGTTCTGGAAGTTACTGAGAAGTTCAAGGATCGCCTCGTAGAGGAGGGCTACAATCCCAGCTACGGTGCCCGACCATTACGTCGAGCAATTATGCGATTGTTGGAAGACTCGTTGGCTGAAGAGATCTTGTCTGGTCGCGTTAATGATGGTGACACGGCAGTTGTCGATGTCGATGAAGGTGGTCAGGTAGTGGTTCGTCCCGGCGAAAAACGGGAACTGATGCCTCAGGCAGTTGAATAAGTAATCAAGCCTGAATCACTAGAAGCGGTAGGGAGTTTGACTCTCTACCGTTTTTGTTTAACTAACTTCTGATTAGCAGTAATCTACTACCAAATCACCTCGATCAGGTGTTGGCTAATCAAGGATGAACATGGCTCGCGATCAACATCTACCGAAACTAATAACCTCAAGCTGCAACTCAAACAAATAGAATGCTGGGTTTCACCCTGTTCAACCCAATCTAGTTGAGATTGTCATCAAATCTAATCCAGAGGACTCCGAACTCCTCTTCCACCTCGGTTCAACACATGGGTATAAATCATTGTCGTTTTCACATCCTTGTGCCCTAAAAGTTCTTGCACTGTGCGAATGTCGTAACCATCTTCTAAGAGGTGGGTTGCAAAACTATGACGAAAGGTATGGCATCCACCATGTTTGGCAATTCCTGCTTGTTGAATCGCTTGTTTTACTGCTCTCTGAACTGCTTGCTCATAAAGATGGTGCCGTCGCACTAATTTTGTTCGTGGGTCTACGGAACGTTTCCAAGATGGGAACACAAACTGCCAAGCCCATTCCTGATTTGCCCTGGGATACTTGCGTTCCAATGCATAGGGTAGCTGCACTGAACCATACCCCAGTGATAAGTCCTGTTGATGCAGGGTTTTAGTTTTTTGAAGCTGCAACTTGAGCGGTTCAATAACTGAAGTGGGTAACATCGTGATGCGGTCTTTGCTTCCTTTACCATCTCGCACAATGATTTGCTGATATTCGAAGTCCACATCTTTGATCCGTAGCTGCAAACACTCCATTAAGCGCAGTCCACTGCCATATAGCAAACTCACGACCAAGTGGTTGATGCCATCTAGATGCGCCAAAATTTGCTTAGCTTCTGAGCGAGTAAAAACCACTGGAAGCCGCTCAGGTCGTTTTGCTCGTTCAATTTCACCAATATAGGGTAAATCAATTTGCAGAACTTGCCGATATAAGAAGAGCAAGGCGCTTAGTGCCACAGTTTGAGTGGATGCCGCCACATTCTTCTCAACAGCGAGATGCGATAAATAAGCTCTAATCTCGGCTACTCCCATATTCCTGGGGTGTTGCTTGTTATGAAAAAGAATGAACGCTCGAATGTAATGAACGTAGGATTTTTCAGTTTTGAGACTAAAGTGTTTGAGGCGCAGGGTTTGTCTTACTTGATCAAGTAGACGGGGTGAATGGGGTTGTGACATGTCATTTTGATGGATAACACCGTAATTGAGGGTGTTATCCACCAAAAATGACAGATAAGCACCCCAATTTCCAGAATTAACCATCAAATGTGATGGATAACACCCCGAAATCTCGGACTTATTGTGCAAAATTTCTGTTTAATTCCTTAAAGAAGGGGTATTATCCCGCAAATGTGCAGGATAATACCGTAAAATAGGGGTACTTATCCAGCAGATCTGACGTTGAATATATAGTT
>JACYLN010000144.1 GCA_015272515.1 Leptolyngbyaceae cyanobacterium C42_A2020_001
AAAGCTCATCGAGTCGCACTGGTAGAACCAGTGGCTTACCCCAAAGATTCAGTTAAGCAGTCAATGAAACAAGAGTTTATCGAGATTGAACAAGGATTGGCTGCTCGGCGCGATCGCTTTTTTTCTTGCGTTTGCGATACCACCACATCACAAATCCAGTCACAAATAAAATCAATGGCGACAAACCCACGAAGATATAAAAAATGCGAGAAGGCAATCCCCAAAAAGTACCATAGTGCAACGGTACAAATGCATTGAGGACTTTATCTGCTCTTGACAATTCTAACCCATTTGTCAGTTGCACCACGTTGCCTGTGTACTGATCCAGATAAATTCGACTATCTCCGTAATGATCTGAGTTTTCTTGAGGTTGTTTTTTGCCAATCAGGAAGGCTCCTTCTGGGTTTTGGGGAACGCGAATAAAGGTGGTAGCGGCTCCCGGCAGAGCAGCATCCGCTTTTTGCAAAATGTCAGTCAGTGGTAAGGGAGTTTTGCCTGCGATCGGAGTTGAAACGGGGGGTGGCGGAACTGGAGTCAAAGTGGCAGCATGAATTAAAGGCTTCGTTTGCTCATAAAAATTCCAGCAAAAACCTGTGAATGCAATCATGGAAAGAAACACTGCCGTCACAATTCCGGCAACTTTGTGAACATCATAATTTGTACGCTTGGGATGGGCGTTCCACTTAATCTTGAAACCAGAAATTAGTTTACGCCAACCTGACCATAAAGCAATTCCAGTCAGGCTAAGAATTAGTAGCATCAATGCCGCAATCCCTACAATTATTTGACCAACTTCCCCTGCTAATAGTTGGTAATGCAAGCTAAACGTAAACCCAATTAGCGTGTGATTCCAGATGCGATCGCCCATGATTGCACCCGTATAAGGATTCACAAACGCCTCCGTCAGTTGGTCATCAGGCGCTTTCAGCAAAGCTCGATAGGGCGCATGAGAGTCCGGCAAGGTATTGATGCCCAGTAGTTTGAGGTCGGGTTGATCCGCAAATTTAGCTTTGACGGTATCTAAAATCGTGGCGATCGCCACAGGCTGCCCTTCAGGCACAACTTTGCCAAACTGTTGCTCCACCAGGAAATCTGTGATCTCATGCTGAAAGACCAGCAGGCTGCCCGTTAGCCCAACAATGATCAGGAGTAGCCCGATCGCCAATCCGACGTAACGATGCAGCGGAAATAGAACATCTCGCAGTTTTTTAGTGTTCATCAGCAGACTCCAAAATTTGGTAGATACAAATTTGATCCCCCCTAGCCCCCTTGGTAAGGGGGAACCAGAAGGTCTGAAAGTCCCTCTTACTAAGGGGAATTTAGGGGAATTAAAACTCAACTGAAACTGATCCAGTAAGAGCTAGTGGTGAACCTTATTTTGAGTGGGTTGAGTGTTTAGCTTCTTGCATTTGTGTCTAGGGTTTAGCAGTTATCCGCTGGCTGTGCTGAATCGCGTCCTTACGGTGAGCAGAGAGCCACCGCCGACGGTTCCACAGGACGAAGCCAGTGATCAGTAGGACGAGCGGAACAAGTCCAATCAAGCAATATAGAATGCGGGTCAACCAACCCCCATAGTTGCCAACATGCAAGATGTAAGGGGCACTGAGGAGGCGATCGCCCAAAGAGTCATTTTTCCAGCCACTGACATGCAACACCTCGCCTGAGTATTGATCGAGTCTTAAGTAGGGGTTTTTGTTGAACTCATGCTCGTGAAGTACCTCCATCCAAACATTGAAAGTCGCATCAGGCGTTTTGGCTGGAAAGAACTTGAATATTTTGCCTTCTGGTAAAGTAGCTTCGGCTTTTCGCAACAGTTGATTAATGTCCATTGGGGTAGTACCAGGGATCATTTTGGAGACGAATTCTGGCGGTTTAGGTGATTTCGTCAAGCTATACACGGCTGTTTCAAACGGAGTCCAAAACACCATTGCCATCCCTGTCAGCGCAATTAAGCAGAGTAGGGCAACGGATGCTACTCCGAGCGCTTTATGCAGGTCATAGTTCACCAATTGCCAGGGAGCTTGCCAGCGAATTTTGAAACCGAAGCGTAGTTGCTTCCAGCCGTTCCAGAGCAGCAATCCAGTGATGCCCATGACCAGAAAACCGCCGCCGCAAATTCCAACCAGGTTCATGCCCCAATCGCCTGCAAATAAATGAACGTGCAGATCAATGAGCCAACCCACAACAGTTTGCTTCCAGGGGCGGGAACCTAATACTGCGCCGTCATAAGAATTTACATAGACATCGGTGTACTCATCGTTGGGAGAGATCATCATTACCGTGTACGTCTCGTTGGGCGATCGAGGCATCGTGATCCGGTGAGGCTTCAAACTTGGTTGAAATGCCTGAGCAATGTCTACCACTCGTTGCGGTGAAATTTGTTCAGCTTGAGACACAACCTGTAATAGCTGAGGGTGAACTAGATGGTCAATTTCGTGGGAAAACACGAGTAGGCTTCCCGTTAAACCAATGACCACTAGCAGGATTCCGGCAATAATACCGATAGACCCATGCAACCTTAGAGCCAGACGACGCAGTTTCATCGCTAAAACTCCACGGAGACAGTTGCCAGCACACTAAATGGAGCACCCGGTGTTACTTCTAATCGATTCCCAAAGGATGCACCAGTGTAATACTCGACATTGAATAAATTGCGAACATTCAACTGAACTTTCCAATTGTTCCGCCGATAGAACAGCGAAGCATCTGTTCGAAAATAACTAGGTAACTGGAATGTGTTATCTAAGTCACCTGAGCGATCGTCCACGTAATATAGTCCTAAACCTGCTCCCAAGCCCTGAAAACTACCTGTTTGAATTTCATAGGTCGTCCATAGGCTAGCAGTCCATTTAGGAATGTTATCGAGAAAATTGCCCACTGGTAGCACATTATCTTCTGTAATGCGGGCATCGATATAAGATGTGGATGTGATAATGTTCCATCCCGGCATGATTTCCCCTAGCACATCAAACTCAATGCCTTTACTTGTCACTTCTCCAGTCTGAATTTGGAATAACCCAGAAGGATCATTTGGATCGGCAGTAGCAACGTTCTGTTTGGTCAGGTAATAGCCAGCCAGTGTCGCAATCAGTTTTGGAGTCAGTTGTGCCTTAACCCCGATTTCAAATTGCTCTCCTGTTTCTGGGACAAACTTAGAATCGTCCGCATTCCGGGAGGCTCCAAATGAGGGTTTAAAGGAACGGCTGTAGGAGCCATACAAAGAGAGAAAGTCTAGGGGTTGATAAACGATACCAAAGCGAGGAGTAACATCACTATCAGACTGTTCAAATTCTTCTTTTGGATCTGATAAAAATTGAGTACTACGCTGTTGCTTAAAGATATCATATCGAAAACCCAAAAGTAATTTTAGATTAGGTATCAACTCAATTTGGTCTTGTAGATAAATACCAGTGGTATAAGTTGTGTCATCTCGAAAAAACTCAGGTTCCTTGGAATATCGCAGCCTGGCATAGACTGGATTGAAAATGTTAATTTTTGGGTAATCATTACTGAATCGAAATTCAGGTTTCTCAAGTGTTCGACTACGCTCAAACCCGACTAAGATCTGGTGTCTGATCGGACCTGTAGAGAACTTGCCGATCAGGTTGGTATCTGTGAAAAGATTCTCATAATTCCCCCCTGCCCAATATTCTGTTCGAGTCAAGTCTCCTGTTACTTCATCCAATACGCTTTGTAGGGGTCCATAGCGATCAGGATTTTGGCGTTGAAATCGGAAGTTATGCCGCAGTGACCAGTTATTGCTGAAACGATGGCTAAATACATAACCGACGCTCAATTCCTCCTTGCTGAAATTGCTGAACGGTTCGTTGAGGAAGCGTCCAATAGGAATGTTCGCGGGACGTTTACCGATCGCGACTAATCCCGTGTCGTAGGTCGAGGAGTCATGAGTATACTCGGCATCAACCGTGAGCGTGGTGTTTGGACTCAGCTTCAGTGCTAACGATGGAGATAGGAAAAACCGCTTCTTCTCAGCAAAATCTCGGAAGCTATCTGCCGTCCGATAAGACGCATTCAAGCGATATAAGATTGTTTTCTCCTCGTCCAGTGGTCCTGAGAGGTCGATCGCGCCCTCATAGGTATTAAAATTTCCTGCACTAAATTGCCCGAAGTAGTAAGGGTTTGATAGAGGCTGCTTGGTCACCAAATTAACGATGCCACCCGGTTCTACCTGTCCAAATAGGATGGATGCAGGTCCCTTCAACACCTCAATGCGTTCCAAGTTTGTCAAGTCTGGAGAACCAAAGGTAAAAGTTCTAACTCCATCCCGAAAGAAGCTACCTTGAAACGTAGAAACCTGAAACCCACGCAGGAAAATCAGATCTTCGTAGCCCTGGTATTGTCCTAAATTACTAACTCCACTCACGTTTTGAATCGCATCTCCAACACGAGTTACTCGTTGGTCTTGCAAAACTTGGCGAGGGATGATTTGGACAGAACCGGGAATATCCAAAATAGGAGTGTCGGTTTTCGTTGCGGTAGAACTGTTCGGCGCAGAGTAACCCGTTTGTCCCGCACCTGTGATCACCAATTCATCCTCTTCCTCATTAACTCCAGAGCTAAGACTGTAGGCAAGTCCTCCAGCTTTTAGCGTCACCTCAGTTTTGGGTGGAGCTTGATTACCCACGACACTCACTCGAATGTTAGTGGCATCCAGTTGAGTGACAGAAATGGTTGTGATGTCTGTTGTTGGATTGGTTGCTTGAAAGGGTTGGGTATCAGGCAGAGCCAAGACCGCATTCGGAAGATCAGCAATCAGGGCATTTCCTTCGGCGCGAAATTTGCTGGCATCAATGGTTAAGGGTTTGCCGTCAGCAGTTTCCAGAGTGATGTCGATGCCATCTTCGGTGCGATCGAACTTTACATTCGTCACTCGCACGATCGCGGCTTCCACCTGAGCCAGCCACTCTGTCACCGTTTTAGTAGAACCGTAATATTCACGAAGCGGTATTGCAGCCTTTTCTTGTTTTGTTTTCGCAAACGATACCTGGGAAACACCGACACACAGTAGGGCTGCGATCGCACTTGATGTTGACAACTGCCAGTAATTCACACTAATTCCTCACACCAACTGGAAAGTAGATTGCAAAAAGCCAGCCTCATCTGAAGCGATTAATCAGCCATAATCGCTTCACCAAATGAAAGTCAGGTTTATGGAGTTGAGAGTTGATCTCATTAACGATCTAAAGTTAAAATGCTTGTTGAGTAAAGTCAACTCTATTAATCTGCCTCAAACTCATTAATCTGGAATAGTGTCTTTGGCATTAAAGCGTTTATTTTCAGCCTTTTTAGCCAGATTTAGCTGATTCTTAAACTTTGTGAATATTTCTTAATTCGTTAAATCTTGAAAAAATGCCGTCAAAATTTTCCAGCTTGTTGCAAATAGATACCACTGTATGTAGGAGTGGCAGAACAAAAACTAGTGAATCCGCCCAATAAGAATTCAGATAAATTACTTGATATTTATTGTTACTAAGACGTATGATGCTTTTGAGATAAATTATCAAGTAGTAATGGCATCTCCCAAAAGTGAACCGTCTGAATTGTTAAGTCGCAGGAAATTGCTCCAGGTCGGGGCAGGCGGGCTTGCGATCGCGGGTTCTGTTGCAGGTTGGCAATGGCTGCAAGCACGGCAGTTTGGGCAATCTGCACGAATTCCTATGATGGGAAGGAAAGAGTCGAAGGCTGAAGAGAGCACGAGTCCAATGCAGGTCTTGCGTGAGTTTGATTATGGTACGGTGAAGCAAGAAAATGGACGCACTATTCGTGAGTTCAGGATTATTGCTGGAACCTCACCCTTGCGACTGAATAGTGCCACCTCCTACATTACATGGAACTATAACGGGCGGGTGCCGGGTCCCACCCTGCGAGCGAAGGCAGGCGATCGCGTGCGGGTGTTGTTTCTCAATAAGGGCGGGCACGCTCACACCATGCATTTTCATGGAATTCATCCAGATACGATGGATGGAGTGCGACCAGTCAGCAATGGCAAGGCTTTTATTTACGAATTTGATGCAGAACCTTATGGCGTACATCTTTACCACTGCCACATCTCACCCGTCACTCGTCATATTGGCAAAGGGTTGTATGGGATGTTCATTATTGACCCGCCAGAAGAACGTCCCCCTGCTGATGAGATGGTGCTAGTAATGGGTGGGTACGACTTGAACGACGATCGCCGCAACGAACTGTATGCGTTTAATGCATTGCCCAATTACTATATGCGTACTCCCATTCAAATTTATCAGCGTCAACAAGTTCGCCTTTATTTGCTCAACATGATTGAGTTTGATCCGGCAGTCACCTTTCACATTCATGCCAATTTTTTCCAGGTTTATCCCACCGGACGCACGCTTACTCCTGCCTATGAAACTGATGTGATTACGATGGGCACGGCTGAGCGACATATTTTGGAGTTTGCTTATCCCCATTCTGGGAAGTATATGTTTCATCCGCATCAAGACGCGATCGCCGAGGCTGGATGTATGGGGATGTTCGATGTATTGCCTATCACGAGTTAAAAATCAATTTCAATCCTGCTGCTATTTTTCGCAACTTAATGATCAATCTGTTGCTAAAATCCATTTCTATTCACGCCTTGTTCAACGTCTTGAAAAGTTTTGGTAGGTAATTTGTAATGAATCTTCGTCGTCTTTTAAGCTATGTTTTACTTGCAATTGCTGGCACCAGTTTAATGATTGGAATTAAAGCTTGTAGTAATCCAGCCCCAAATCAAACAACTTCTTCGCCAGCGTCAACCACTTCTTCGACAATGGTTGCAGGTAAGCCCAAAATCAATATCAATAGTGCAATTTTATCAGAGCTGGATAAATTAGAAGCGCAATTGGGTATCCCTGCGTTGTCCCACAAAATTCAGGCAAGCCGCCCCTATGCCAGCACAGAAGAATTGGTGAGCAAAAATGTGGTGACGCAAGACCAATTCAATCAGATTAAAGATCAAGTGACGATCGAAGAGATTGTGTTGACGGGAGAAGCCAAAGATGTGGATTACATTACCAAACTAGGACTGATGAAAGGACACATGATCGTGGCGGGTGAATTGTTGGAATTAAAACAACCTGCTCAAGCGGAACCCCATTTGGGGCATCCAGTCGAAGAAATTTATGTCGATATTGAGGAACAGTTGGCAGAGCGCAAAGTGCCTGAATTTAAGCAGACGTTGATTCAGGTGCAAGATCTGGTGAAGTCAAAGCCAACTGATCCACAAGTGACCACTGCTTATGACAAAGCGATGACCGAGATTGATCAGGCATTGGTGGCAATTCCCGAAACACAACGCTTGGCTCCTAATTTTGTGATGCAAGTAATTAATGGTTTGTTAGAAACGGCAACGGCTGAATACACAGCAGCAATTACCGACGGCAAAATTAAGGAAGCGATCGAGTATCAGGATTCTCGTGGTTTTGTGATTCATGCGTATGACTTGTTTAAAACTGTGCAACCTAAGTTAAAGGCGGATGCAAAGCAGGTTGAGCAAATGAATACTGCCTTTGTAGAACTGCAAAAAGCCTGGACTTCGCCGATTCCTCCCACAACACCTACCTTGACCCCCGATGAGGTAGCGGTGAAGGTAAAGCAGATTGAGCAGACGGGCATGACTGTGGCAAACGCAGCAAGTTGAGCGGGAGAAGTCAATGGATCTGAGTTCGGTATTGCCTACGTTTGTTATTACGTTGCGAGAGGGGGTAGAAGCGGCTCTCGTTGTGGGAATTGTACTAGCGTGTTTGCAAAAGGCTAAACGTTCTTACCTCGATCGCTGGGTTTACTTAGGGGTAGTGGCAGGATTGCTCGTGAGCACGTTGATTGGAGTTTCGTTTGGTTGGCTGATTCAAGTATTGGGATCTGCCAGCCCGGCAGCGGAGCCACTGTTAGAGGGTGTATTTAGCGCGATCGCAATTGTTCTGCTCAGTTGGATGCTGGTGTGGATGACCCGGCAAGCCCGTTCTCTAAAGTCTCAAGTCGAAGGATCAGTAACGCGAGTATTGCAACAGGATCAAGCCGCCTGGGGATTGTTTTGGCTGATCTTTATTGCAGTGCTGCGCGAAGGGTTTGAAACGGTTGTGTTTGTGGCTGGCAAGTTTCAACAGGGCATTTTTCCTACACTGGGAGCACTGGCGGGTTTGTGTGTAGCGGCTGGTATAGGAGTGTTGTTGTTTAAGTGGGGCATTAAACTGAATCTACGACTGTTTTTTCAGGTGATGGGGGGGCTGTTGCTGCTGGTTGTGGCAGGATTGGTGATTACTACGTTGGGGCATTTCGACACGGTGATCAGCACGTTAGCAAGTGAGAACCGTGCTTCGGAATCGCTTTGTGTTTACTATGAGCGGTTCTCCCGCAATCACTCCTGCATTTTGGGTCCTGATGTGTGGGATTTCTCAAAAGCCCTACCCGACGATCGCTTTCCTGGAACAATCTTGAATGCGCTGTTTGGCTACACGCAACGGCTTTATGCAGCGCAGGCAGTCGCCTATCTGCTGTTTTTGTTCACCGTAGGCAGTATTTATTTTCAAAGCCTTTCGGGGCGTGTCTTGTTTGCCAATCGTCGAATTCAAAGCGAGTCCAAGTAGAATGCATTTTTGAGTGCATCTGTGTGTATTGTTGTGCTTATCGCGGTTTTTCACTGAAGATGAGATAAGCCGCTCCTGCCAGCAACATGGCTGCGAAAAAGTAGTTGCGCGTCACAGGTACCTTCATGTAGAAAACGCTAAATCCGGCGAATACCAGCATGGTGATTACTTCTTGCAGCACTTTTAACTGTGGCAAGCTAAAGTACTGAATCCCAATGCGATTTGCTGGAACCTGAAAACAATACTCGAAGAAGGCGATCGCCCAACTTGCCGCGATCGCAGTCCACAAGGGAGCCGCTTTCAAATCTTTCAAATGACCATACCAGGCAAAAGTCATAAAGACATTAGAAATTAGCAGAAGAACAATTGGCTTCAACATTGCTACTCAAAAACTCTAACCCATAGGGTAATGCTAGATGAGTACCAATGGCTGGTTGACTGATCCATCTTCTCAACTCTAGTCTTCTAAGCAATGAACAGTATGGGCAATACTGGATTTCAACCAGTGACCCCTTCCATCTAGAAGTTAGATTTGAAAATGGTAGATGCATGAAAATTTCCTAACCAACTTTCCTGAATACAGTCCTGGCTTCAAAGCAATAGCCCATTCCTCGAATTGTGCGAATCAGTTTTGGAGCACTTCGATCTGCTTCTAGTTTTCCTCGAATTTGCCCAATATGGACATCCACGACTCGTCCATCATCCAGACACTCATAGCCCCAAACCCCTTTGAGCAATTCAGGACGAGTCCAAACACGACCTGGTTGTTGCGCCATAAAGTGCAATAAGCGAAACTCTAGAGCAGTCAGAGGGATTAACTTGCCATCCTGTAAAACCTCACACCGCACCGGAGCATTCTGTTTTGCCGCTTCAAAGATGTAATGAACTTTGCTGTAAAAGTCGCTACTGCCAGAGATGAAGGTCGCATCAATTGGGAAAAGGTATGGACTCTGTGGTAGCTTCAAATTTTTATCATTAAGATTTGCCAAATTCTGCAATTGAACTGGGGAGCGTGTCACCTTTGCGCCCTTACCCTAAATCCTTCTCCCAAGCTTGAGAGAGGGACTTTGAGCTTTGACCCTCCTGCTCTCAAACGTGGGAGCAGGGGTTGGGGGATGAGGGCGAATGCAGAGACTTGCAAAACTGACATGCTCCCTTGAACTGTCTAGTCTTTGCCGTAAGCCATCAACAAAAGTGAAGTTTTTCACTTGGCTTCTAACTTTATTTTGCAGTTAAGCCAATGGATTTACTTGAGGGGTTTTTCAAGGCCGTTTATTCCTTATCCCGCTCACAAACTGCTTCAAAAACTACGCTTCTAAAACCCGCTGAATCCGACGCTCTAGCTGGTCAAGATCCAGTCCACCCTCATCGCGGCTAATTCGACGCACTGTAGAATTGACCTTCGCCAGATCCTGGAGTAAGTCCGTCAAAATCTCCTGCTGCTGGCGGGACTGAATCACCTCACGCGGTTCCTGCACTAAATCCCGCACGATCGTATCTTCTGCACGGGAAGCCACGATCGGGTCTTTCTGCCCTTCTAGATACACGAACGTCCGTCGTCCTGGTCCCCGCTCCTCCTCTACAGGTTGAAGCGATGTCACCTGGTCAGAGCGCACATACTTGCCAAACCCCAGATGTACCAAAACCGATGATTGAATCTTCATGCTGCTGATTGCTTCTATGATCTCTATCATCATGATAGAGATCGAACAGAGTCATCGAAACCAAAAACAGGAGCGGGTTTCACCCTGTTTGAGGTAGGGATTTACGGGGTCATTCTACACGCAAAAGAACCAGACCATGAACGGGTGCGATCGCAGCAGAATTATAAGATGGGCAACAAAACTTGAGAGGCGCGATCGCTACCCACCTGAACGGTAATGGTAATAATTTGCTGGTCAATCAGGTGGGCATCTGCGGCAGACGCACCCGTTCCAGCGTTGACGGGATATGCTGGAAAACAGGCAGCGCTGAGACTGAGGCGGAGCGCACTTCCCGCTTTCAGGCAAATACACGTCGCTTGCAAGGGAATGTGGAGAGGGTAAGTCTTAGCTGCTGGCGGCACATGAATGTAGCCCTGAGTGAAGTTAAACACCGTTCCATTGGGGCGCACCTCCGAAAGTACGGCACACAGATCAAAACTGGGAGCATCCGCCATACACTCAACTTGCACTGCAACCTCGCCAGCCACATGCAAATCCGCCATCAATGGCTCTGATGTGTATGTAAGAACATCACTGCGGCAATCCAGCGTCGATCGCTCCTGCGGGCCTGATGGATAGGCCGCGTGTCCACCGAGAGCGGGAACAGGTCGCCAGGGATCATGGATGAGAACATCGGGAGGGTAAGAGGGTGATGGGGAAGGTGAGGAAGATGGGGAAGGTGGGGTAGCGATTGGGGGTTGAGGAGTTGGAGAATTTTGTTCTCCCCGTCGGCTGACGCTCTGGGAAGCCTGAGTCGAACCGAAGGGAATTTCTTCTCCACCTCCCTCCTCTGCCTTACCTTCCTTATCTTCTGACTCCTGACTTCTGACCCCTGACTCTTCCACCTGCCTCAACCCTCCATCGCGATCGCTCATGGCTGCCTGCCCAGTGCTTTCCAGGTAGAATGCGGTCGGCTGTGTGGAATTCCAGGTGTCGAAGTAGCGCCACTCGTTGATGCCCATTTCAAATAACTGGATCGGTGGCTCGTGATGTAGCGGGGCGAATTCACCTTTGAGGAAGTAGTTGAACCAGCGAATTTGCAGGCGATCGCAAGGACTATTGGCCTCAATGCCAAAATTCAGCGCTCCCACCTTGCGCCCCCAGGGGAGATGCGCCCAGGGACCGACGATCAGGTGTTGAGGATGAGCACTTTTGGTTGCCATTGCTTTGTAGAGGTTGAGCGTACCCCGCAGGAAAGTATCAAACCAGCCACCAATATGCAGCATGGGCAAATCCACGCCCTGTAAAAGATTTTTGGGTGACAGCGCCTCCCAGTAATCATCGGGTTGCGAGTGAGTCACCCAATCGTGATAGAAGGAATCAGGAGCGAGATTCTGCAAAAGGCTCGATCGCGCGGGAACGGCATCCCATAAGGGCAAATTTTTAGCCGCTGTTGCCAGCATCCGATGCGCTTCCACATCCCCTTTGAGCCGAGCCGTTTCTGCTGCCAGTTGAATTGCCCAACTCAAATTCGCCTGGAGGCAAAATGCACCATTTTCGTAAGCCCAATCGGCATACAGGTCGTAGCCAATCATGGCAGGACAGAGAGCTTTGAGGGCGGGTGGGCGGGTGGCGGCAGCGTAAAGCTGAGTCATACCCTGGTAAGAAAAGCCATACATCCCTACATCACCTGTACTGCCAGGAAGGGACGCTGCCCACTGCACGGTGTCGTAACCGTCTTCCATTTCGTGGGCAAACAGCTTAAATT
This sequence comes from Leptolyngbyaceae cyanobacterium C42_A2020_001, assembly GCA_015272515.1. Taxonomy (GTDB): domain Bacteria; phylum Cyanobacteriota; class Cyanobacteriia; order Leptolyngbyales; family Leptolyngbyaceae; genus JSC-12. The sequence goes on from JACYLN010000144.1 coordinate 12,018, forward strand.
CGCCCTCCGAGGTGCCTCGCCCCCGCACATCCTGAATTACGACAATATAGCCATGAGCCGCGTACCAGATGGGATGGGCGTAGACAACTGTAGACGCGATCGCCCGTCCATAGGGTTGCCGCATCAACAACACGGGAAACTCCCCCTCCGCATCGGGACGGTACACATCCGCATCTAACCGGATGCGATCGCGCGTCAGCATTGAAACCGTTTCTTTAGGACGAACCTTAAACATGAGGCAGATGGCTTGAAGTAAACCGATATTAGCAGCACAAACTTCAAGTCAGAAAATGGGCAGCGAAGGTAGGCGGGTAGGCAGGGAGATGGAACTTCACCTCCTCACTCCCTTACCCCCTCACTCCCTTACCCCTTCCCTTCCAGCTTGATCTCCATCTCAAAAAATTTGCTGTCAACTTATCGATCAATCGTCCGAAGTGAACCGCCAAAGGCAAAGTTCTGCACCTGGTCGCTGTTAATAAAATCGTGTGGGAAGCCGAGGGAAATGGCGCTGATGTCGTCCAACTGCTGCATGTGCTCGGGCGATAGCTCAAACTCCAGAGAGGCAATGTTTTCTTGTAGTTGAGACAGTTTGCGCGAACCAATGATCGGAATAATACCGCCTTTTTGCCGCAACCAGGTAAGCGCAACCTGAGACGGAAGTTTCCCGATCGCGTTGGCAACATTCACCACTTCTTGAGCAATGGCAAGGTCGCGATCGCTCACGCCTCCACCCGTCACATCATTGCGTCGAGCATCTCCTGCTGCTTGCGGTTGGTTGTATTTACCCGTCAGCAAGCCCCCTGCTAAGGGACTCCAGTCCGTAATGCCTAAACCCAATGCATTCGCCATCGGCACCAACTCGCGTTCCACAGTGCGTTCTTTGAGCGAGTATTCAATCTGCAACGCGACGAAGGGAGTCCAACCGCGTAGAGTGGCGATCGTGTTTGCCTGAGCAATGATCCAGGCGGGTGCATCCGAAACACCGATATACAGCACCTTTCCCGATCGCACCAGGTCATCAAACGCCCGCATCACTTCTTCAACCGGGGTGAGCGTATCCCAGATGTGCAGCCAGAGCAGATCAATGTAGTCCAGGTTCAGCCGCTTCAAGCTGGCATTCACCGCTTGCACCATATTTTTGCGATGGTTGCCACTCAGATTCACATCGGCACCGCCCATTGTTAGTGAGTATTTGGTTGCCACGACCCAGCGATCGCGATCGCTGGCCACAAATTCCCCCACAAATTTCTCGCTGGTGCCGTTCGTGTAGAGATTAGCGGTATCAATAAAATTGCCCCCCGCCTCTCCAAATGCATCAAACATTTTGCGGCTCTCATCATAGCTGCCACCCCATCCCCAGTCTTCGCCAAAGGTCATTGTGCCCAAACACAGTTCAGAGACACGCAAGCCACTGTTACCAAGAAGTTTGTATCGCATAAGATTTGACGCAAATGTAGAAGCTATCTGAGGCTAAAAGTTCCCTTGCGAAACGGAATCATCCTGTTGGATGAATTTGACTGATAAATGAACAAATCAATGGAATTAGCAGCCTAACAGGTGTGTCTAAGTATGCGAGGCTACATTTTTTGCGATCGCCTCTGTTCCTTGATGATTGTTTCTCAGTTGCCGGAGTCTCTATGAAAAAACTAGTCGTAACCCTGTTGGCAAGTTTGTTGACCGTCGGAAGTCTCGCGGCTTGTTCTAATGCCAATCAAAACAATGTGCAATCATCCAATGCTCAGCCGTCCAACACGCCTAACCCACAGTCAGAATCTTCAACAAACTTAGTTGGACTATTTATAGTCAAAAAAGACAACACAACAGGTGATTATCGAGGTGAGTTATTTCCAATTGCATTGCATCTGAATGGAAGTTATGTGGATGTCAGCCAGGATGTCACATTAGAGATGCGAGATAACTACGCCATTCAAAACCTGGTATATAACCATCAAACTAAAAGTTTCTTAAACGCTATCAAGCAATTCACCATTCTTGACCAATCGAAGCAACTGGGTCAGTTTGCAATTAAGCAATTAGGTGTGACTCAATTTGCCTGTTCTGCATTTCTGGTTGGGCAAGGTGATTTTTCAGGCAATCAAACACTCAATGCGTTGTATGATGCAATTCCAGAACAGGGGCGGTCTGGTAGTTATAGCGGTAAAGTGGGCGATAAACAAGTGGATGAAAGCTGGCGATGGATACTTGCCACCAGTCAATATACAGCACCACCTGCATCTAAACTTCCTACTCAGATTGATGTAGCTAAATATCAACAAGATCTGCTTGCGGCGGCTAACCCGTTGCTGGCTCAATCAGAGAAGTCAAAAGCGATCGCGGGAGAAATGGTCGTTGAGCGATCGGCTATATACGACTTGAACCATGATGGACAACCCGAAGTATTCGGCACGATTCGCAAAGGGAAAGATCCAAAGACAACGCCACCTGAGCGAATGCAAAAGTCTACAGCTTATATCAACGTGTGGTTAAGCTATGCCAATAATAAGCCTACTGTTATTGCCAACCAGGTTGAAGCCTATGAAATTCCGGTGAGTCGCCAACCTTACGAAGTTCTAGCAGTGATGGATATGAATAGAGATGGCATTGATGAAGTGATTGTCCGTAATGTGGGCTACGAGAGTTTTAGCTTTGGAATTCATGAATTGCGAAATAATCAACTCGTTCCAGTCTTTAATGGTGCTGGTTATGGTTGCTAAGAAATGGGAATGAAATAAGTTCGATATTTGGTAGGGGCGGGGCTAGCAGACTAATCTACAGCCTGCAATGAATTTGACAGCAAAGCCCGCCTCTACAGTTCTCTTCAAATACGTCGGTTGATTCGTCTGTCCAAATGGGTACACTTCCTAAAAAGGAATGTCTGTTCTGTATGCTAAAGCGGTTGGGCTGGAGTTTCAGTCAGTGGGTGAATTTGGTTGCAGAGTTGCCCTGTCCACTGTGTCAGCGGTCTTCACCCCAAACTTTTTGTTTAGATTGTCAACGTCAGTTGCGGCAGTGCCAGCTTGCGACTTCAGGCTGGAACCCGTCTGGGAAGATGCCAGTGTTTGCTTGGGGGCAATATAGCGGCGGGTTGAAGCGGGCGATCGCGGCGATGAAGTATCACAACCAGCCGCACTTGGCGAACCCACTCGGTTTGTGGATGGCGCAGGCGTGGCAGGAAACGCAGAAACCTTGTGAGGCGATCGTTGTGCCTATCCCGATGCACAACGCCAAGCAACAAGAACGAGGATTTAATCAGGCAGAGTTACTTGCCAAACGTTTTTGTTCAGTGGTCGGGCTACCGCTGGAACTGAAGGGTTTACAACGGGTGCGGGCAACGGAGGCGCAGTTTCGGTTGTCTGTAGCAGAACGGCAGCAAAACTTGAAAGATGCCTTTTCTGTGGGAAAGGCTTTCCTAAAACGCCCACCCTCTCGTCCGGTGCTACTGCTGGACGACATTTACACAACCGGGACAACAGCTCACTCAGCAGCTCAAACCTTGAGAACTCACGGAATTCGAGTTCAGGGAATCATTGTGCTGGCGATCGCCGCAAAAGATTTGGCATAAAACCTGACCGCAACTTCGACAACTGATTTGTTGTGATTGGTGCGTTCGCAATGCGCGAAACTGTTAATTCTCTGAAAACTTACTTTACGATTGTTGCCGTTTTGAATGCGATCGCGGGTATCGCCGCGATTCTGGTGGCTGTCGAGTCGCCGCTCATTCTGCTACCCATTGGGCTGCTGGGACTGGGGTTTGCAGTGGCTTACTTGTACCTGCGGCTTAACTGCCGCAATTTATTAATCCATTCACCCGGCACAATGAATGCCGTGATTGGGGCAAATATGGGGTTTCAAGCTTTGGGCTTTTTGATGAATCTGCTGATCGGTATCAGTAGTGAGGCAGTTATCCGTCTGGTTGTTGGATTGTTGATTGGTTGGTATTTGCTCAACAGCATCAAACGTTTGTCCAAAGAGGAACAGGCAAAACAATGGGCAAAGGAACAAGCCAGCTCGTAAGGGCAATGCCTTAAGAAATGGGGTATTGGGTAGGGATGTTGCTTAGAACAACGAAAATGAAAAATTCAAAATGTAAAATTAAAAGTGGTAAAGCCTGATTGTCAGCCATTTTTAATCTCTGCGGGTCAATTCCCCGCCGCTCTGCGGCGTAAAATGCAGAGATG
>JACYLN010000002.1 GCA_015272515.1 Leptolyngbyaceae cyanobacterium C42_A2020_001
GAGCACTACGTTGACATCGTAGGGGTCACTGGTTCGAGTCCAGTTGTGTCCATTTAGATCATTAGGGTCAGCAATCAGGGTAAGCAGTGTTAGTGCAAGAAGTGGCGGATTCCCGTCAACACCATGACGATACCGAGTTCGTTGGCAGCCTGGATGGATTCTTGATCGCGCAAACTGCCACCGGGTTGCACGACCGCGCCAATGCCTGCGGCGGCAGCGGTGCGAACCGAGTCATCAAATGGGAAGAAGCCATCGCTGGCGAGAATAGCACCCTGGGCTTTTTCTCCAGCTTGCTCCAGTGCAATTTTGACCGAGCCAACGCGATTCATCTGTCCCGCACCGACACCAAGCGTAGCGCGATCGCGAGTGATGACAATCGCATTAGATTTCACGTGCTTGCAAATTTTCCAAGCAAAGAGTAATTCCTCTAGTTGGGCAGGGGTAGGCTGGTTTTCAGTGACCACCTGCCAATCGCTAGGGTTGGCAATCACGTCGTCCGCTGTTTGCACCAAAAATCCGCCTGCGATCGCTTTTACCGTATGGCTGGGGCCTTCGTTTAAGGTAGGCAGCAGCAACACTCGTACTTTCGACTTTGCCGCTAAAATTTCCTGAGCATCGGAGTTGCAGCCTGGAGCAACCACACATTCCAGAAACGTTTTGGTCAGTTCAGTTGCGGTTGCCGCGTCGATCTCCCGGTTTAATGCCACAATGCCGCCAAATGCCGAAACAGAATCTGCCTCAAAGGCTTTTTGGTAGGCTTCAGCGATCGTTGTTCCCAGAGCAGCACCGCAGGGGTTAGTGTGTTTAAGAATGGCGGCGGCAGGCGGGCTTTGAGGGTCAGCAAATTCGGTAATGATGCGGCGGGCGGCTTCCAGATCCACCAGGTTGTTATAGCTCAATTCTTTCCCTTGCAGCTTTTCTGCCGCGGCCCAACCGCTCGCTACTGCCCCGGTTTGGTACCAGGCAGCAGGTTGGTGGGGATTTTCGCCATACCGCAGAGCTTGAAGCTGTTGCCCAGCCAGGGTGAAGGTGGCGGGTAATTCCTCACTGCCTGTTTGCTGTTCCAGATAGCGGGCGATCGCGCGATCGTAGGCTCCCGTATGCTGAAACGCTTTCAGAGCCGCCGCTTGCCGAAATTCTAAAGAGACTTCCCCTTGATTTTGCCGCAGCGCTTGCAGGTAGCGATCGTACTGAGCCGGATTGCACAGCACCGTTAGATGGGCAAAATTCTTGGCCGCAGCCCGTAGCATTGCCGGGCCACCAATATCGATCTGTTCAATCGCTTCTGCTAGAGTGACGTTGGGTTGGGCGATCGTTTGCTCAAACGGGTACAAGTTCACCACCACCAAATCAATCGGGCGAATCTGCTGTGCCTCTAAATCTGCCACATCTTCCACCAGATCTCGCCGCGCCAAAATGCCGCCGTGAATGCGGGGGTGGAGAGTTTTCACTCGCCCGCCCAAAATCTCAGGCGACCCGGTGTAATCAGAAACTTTGGTCACCCGCAGTCCGGCATCTTTGAGCGCTGCTGCTGTGCCGCCACTACTGATCAGGTCAAACTCAAACTCGTGAACCAGTTGTCGCGCAAACTCGATCAGCCCGGTTTTATCCGAAACACTCAGCAACGCCAGCCGTGCCATTTTTGTTCAACTCCCGTAAATCCTCATTTAGTTTACAGGAGAAGGAGATGGGTCAGGGGAGGCAGGGCAGGATGGGGTCAGCGGTTCTTGAGCAAATTTTTCCAATTCAACCGATTTGAGCAAGGTGTTCCAACTGGTTCGCAGGGTGCGGTCATTGGGTTCGGCACAGCGTTGTTCGGCAAGGGTCGTGATCGCATCTTGCCAGATGCCAGCCGAGGCATACACAGAAGCGCGATCGCGGGCCGTGGTTGCCAGTGTCAGAGCATCCGTTAGCGCCGAGTTTGCCTCCACTCGTTGCACAATTCCTTCTAAAAAGGGATTTTTTGAGGGTTCGCCAGGAATGCAGTTGAGCGAAAATTGCCAGCGGTAATCCTTGCCTGGCTCCATCCGCGCCGCCACCTGAGCAGGAATTTGCAGGCTCACCACTCCAGGCACTCCATTCAATGCCACGGTCGTCGTGTAGATTTCCTGATCCGTGCTGCTGAGTAAGCGAAATTCCGCCGTTTTTGCCACCGTTGATGGAACGTACCAGAACAGCTTGGGTGTTTTGGAGGTGCTGCTCCCCACGTTATCGCTTGGGGCAAGGACAGTAAAAGGCTTTTGTCCCTGGATGCAGCGCCCATTGGGACTTCGCGTTCCAGCCCCTTCCCGCCGTCCAGGGATGCCTCGACGCGGCGGATTGTATTGCTGTGCCATTGCCATCAGGGGCGCGCCCGCGATCGCCACTCCCAGCAACAGCGCCAGCCCAGCCTGAAACGATCGATTCCGCAGCAAACGGCTCATTGTAATTCCTTGATAAGTGCTCATGAATAGATTCAACGGTGATAGACAGAGTTCCTAAAGTGGCAGTGATTTTGTGAAGAGGGAGGAGGTAAGGGAGTGGGTGAGTGGGTGAGTGGGTGGGTTAGGTGGGTGGGTGAGTGGGTGGGTGGGAGAATTTTGCATTTTGGTTTTTGTGAGTTAGCGGTTCGCCCCTTCGGCTTGAGTTCAGGTCGAAAGCTGAGTTCATCACAGTCCGAACCGAACTTTGAATTTTGTTCTCCCCGTCGGCTGACGCTCTGGGAAGCCTGAGTCGAACCGAAGGGAATTTCTCCCCCACCTTCCTCATCTTCCTCACCTTCCTCACCTACCCATTACCCATCCCCTCTCCCCTCTCTTTCTCGCGCACCACCCGATACACATCCACTGCATGATGTCTGCCTTTCAGCATCAGCCAGCCCCAGGGTTCGACTTCAAAGCGATCGCCCAGATGCACGAGGGTTTCTTTGGCGATCAGGATGCGGCACAGGTCGGGATGGCGTTCTTTTTCGTAACTTTCTAAGCGGGCCGCGATGTTGACGCTATCGCCAATCACACCGTACTCCAGTCGATCTTTGCCGCCTAAACTGCCTGCCACAATCGGTCCGGTGAAAATGCCGACGCGCATTTTGGTGGTTGGCAACCCGCGCTTTTGCCAATCCTGGTTGAGTCTTTCCAGCTGTTTGCCCATTGCCAAAGCACACGCCACTGCCAGTTGCGCGTCTTGAGACACTTCCACGGGTGTGATCCGGTTCATGGGTACGCCAAAAACGGCAAGCATCCCGTCACCTGTGAACTTGTTGATAATGCCTTGATTGGCAACAACTTCTTCGGTAATGGCGCTGAGATATTCATTCAGCCATTCCAGCAGGTTTTCCGGGGGCATTTGTTCGGAAATGGTGCTGAAGTTTTGCAAATCGGTAAATAGCATGGTGGCAGTGAGGCGTTGCCCTGGCAGTTTGCCCGATTTCAGCAGGCGATCGCGGCTCCTCCACAACGCCCTGGCAATTTCAGGAGAGGTGTTTTGTCCCAGCAGTTTCATCATCATTTGTTGTTGCTGCTGTGCCTGCCGTGCCCGGTCTGCCACCATAATTCCAGCCGTGAGTAGCAAGCCCAATGCAGGGGTTGCCACGGGTACCCATCCCTGCGACAGAAAAATGGCGTAACTGCTGCCCAACAGCACTCCCACGGCAATGATGACGTATCCGCCCACTAACAGCGGATTGCGAACCAGACGCGCCAAACACGCCCCCAACAGCGCCCATCCGACAATCCAGGCGATTTCTGCCCAATCTGACCAAAACCAGAACAAGGGCTGTTGATCCAGGGTGGTGCTCAACAATTGACTGACGATTTGGGCATGAATTTCGACTCCTGCCATTTTGGGCGTTTCTTTCTCGGTGGGGCTGAAAGGAGTGAGAAAGTCATCTTTGGCGCTGCGGGCAGTGGCCCCAATCAAAACGATTTTGTTTTTGATCCAATTGGGGTCAAAATCGCCCGTGAGGATTTGGGTAAGGGTGAGCGATCGCGCCACATTTCGCCGCGATCGATAGTTGAGCAGCAGTTGATAGCCTGCGGCATCAATGGTTTGGTATCCGCCAGAATAACTTTCGAGGGGGATGAATTCGATTCCCTTCAGGGTGAGGTGGTCTGAGGAATTTAATTGGGGTTTAATCCCTTGCGGTTGCAGATAAGCAACGCTGAGTTGCATGGCAAAGGAAAAGGGATAGTCGGTTTCGGCAAATAGCAGTGCCCGCCGAATTACCCCATCCGCATCGGTGAGCACGTCGTTAAACCCTATCTGGGCTTCCGGCATTCCGGGGGGTGGGGGTGCGCCATAATCGTCGGCTTGCTTTAACCCGGTGATGGCAATGATGTTGGCAGCCTGAAGCTGTTTTCTGAGGGCTGCATTGCCTGGTTCTTGGGGCACATCCCGCAAGAGGTCTAAACCGATGACGGTGGGCTGGTGTTGCTGAAGGGTTTGCAGCAGGGTGGCAATGGTTTGATCCGATAGGGGAAAGCGTTGCTGGGTTTGAATATCTTTTTCGGTAATGGCAACAATCAGCAGGCGCGGGTCGGGGGGATGGTCGGGGCGCGATCGCACCATCTGGTCGTAGGCAACCAGTTCTAGAGGCTGCATCCAGCCGAAGTGGCGCATTCCCAGCAATGTTCCCGATACAACCAGCGTAGTCATGCCAACCGACAGCGATACCAACGCGCCTGTAGACAAATTGGCGGTTGAACCCCAACGCTTACGCAAACGCTGAAACAACGATGAAATCACAGGTGCCGAAATGGGAGAAACGCGCGATCGCAGAACAACTAATCTTTACCACCGAGTCAACAATGCACCTGGATAAATTATCGCGTTCTCGCCAGTTACGCGACAATTCCAACCGGATTCGCGGTTTGGATCAAAATGGTTTCTACCTGTCCTGGTGTCAGGGTGGGGTTGGCACTCAGCATTAATGCCGCGACCCCTGCCACATGAGGCGTTGCCATCGAGGTGCCGCTATAGGCGCTGTAGGTGTTGTTGGGCACAGTTGACCAGATTCGTGTACCCGGCGCGGCAACAAAATCGAGCGGAACCGTTCCAGCCCGATTGGAGAAATTCGCCAGGCGATCGCTGCTGTCAATGGCTCCCACGGCAATCCCCCAGGTACTCGCCAAATTTGCGGGGAAACTGGGCTGACTGCTACCCTCATTGCCCGATGCCATCACGACGACCGCTCCCTTTTCTGTGGCGTATTGCACCGCTGCCGCCACCAGATTGTTGAAATAACCGCCGCCCAAACTAAGGTTGATCACGTCTGCCCCTTGATTGGCAGCATACACAATTCCCGCTGCTACATCTGCGTAAGAACCACCGTTGGGCCCCAGCACCTTAATGGGCATGATTTTGGCGTTGTAGGCGACTCCTGTTACTCCAAACCCATTGTTTTCAGCGGCAATAGTGCCAGCAACGTGGGTGCCGTGGCTGTCGTCATCCATTGGGTTGTTGTCCCAGTTGACAAAATCCCAGCCCAAAACATCATCGATAAATCCGTTGCCGTCATTGTCGATGCCGTCCCAGGTTTCCCCTGTATTCATCCAGATATTGTTATCCAAGTCGGGGTGGGTGTAGTCTACGCCAGTATCAATCACCGCCACAACCACTCCCTGCCCGGTGTAGCCTTGTGCCCACGCTTCCGGTGCCTTCACCCGATCCAATCCCCAAATTCCCCCACCCACATTGGGCACATCGGGAAAGGTTGCTCCCGCCGCGATCGCCTGAGTAACTGCCGCCGCCGCATCCACCACCCCATAGCCATAGGACAGGTTAAAGGCAGATGGATCCGAAGCCACGGCGGTTGGCTGAACGGAATTTTCTGCTAAATCTGATAAATCTGACGAAAAACTGTGGGAAATCCAGGGAGACAGGGCGCGATCGCTAAATGAAGCACTCCACTCTCCTGCACGGTGCGCCAACCAGCCAGCGGGCTGAACTGGGAATGGGGATAAATCGGTTGAATCCCCCAGGTATCCGCTGTTGCTCAGGTTCAATGCATCCAGAAAACTAGACATCACTCTCTTTCCTATTGGAGATACAACGTCCTTCTCTTCATGGAAACTTTACAAATATCAGGATTACATAAAGCATTGTTGAGAGAGAAGGCTGCCGATTTATCAGCAGAATCCAAAAGAAAAATGCAAACCGCTTGGGGTTCTCCGGATCAGGCATAATGGGGAAGTTTGCGAAAAACTGTCAGAAAACGCTGTAGACAGGTAGAATCCTGTGTTTTCGGGCGTTAGACTAAACCCATCATTGCGAAGTTGAGTAAGTTAAGAGCCATGCGAACCCACTATTGCGGTCAACTCCGAGCGGAGCATATTGGAGAGACGGTTACCCTGTGTGGATGGGTGGATCGTCGCCGTGATCATGGAGGGGTGATTTTTATCGATTTGCGCGATCGCGCCGGAATTGTTCAAATCGTCAGCGATCCGATTCGCACGCCGCAGTCTTACAAAGATGCAGAAGGCTTGCGAAATGAGTATGTGGTTAAAATTTCGGGGCGAGTCAGCCAGCGTCCAGAAGAATCGCGCAATCCCAAGCTAGGAACGGGCGACGTGGAAATCTACGCGGATCAGATCGAAGTGCTAAATGCCGTTCGTAAGCAGCTTCCGTTCCAGATTTCCAGCAGTGAAACGGAATCGGTGCGGGAGGAGTTGCGCTTAAAGTATCGCTATCTCGATCTGCGGCGGGAGCGAATGAGCCGCAACCTGCAACTGCGCCATCAGGTGATTAAAACTCTGCGCCGTTATCTGGAAGATGAGCAGGGTTTCATGGAAGTGGAAACTCCAGTGCTGACGCGATCGACCCCGGAAGGTGCCAGAGATTATTTAGTGCCTTCCCGCGCCAATCCGGGAGAATGGTTTGCCCTACCCCAGTCACCCCAGTTGTTTAAACAGATCCTGATGGTTGCCGGGTGCGATCGCTATTATCAAGTTGCCCATTGCTTCCGCGACGAAGATCTGCGGGCAGACCGTCAGCCAGAGTTCACCCAGCTCGACATGGAAATGAGTTTCATGTCTCAAGACGAACTGCTGGACTTAAACGAGCGCATGATTTGCCATCTGCTTAAAGTGGTCAAAGGCATCGACCTGCCACGCCCCTTTCCCCGCCTCACCTATGCCGAAGCCATGAACCGTTACGGGTCAGACAAACCTGATACCCGCTATGAGCTGGAACTGGTTGATGTATCCGATGTGGTACAGGGATCTGGCTTCAAGGTCTTTGCCGACGCAGTGACAAAAGGCGGCATCGTCAAAATTCTGCCTATCCCCGGTGGCAATGATGCCATCTCCAATGTACGCATCAAGCCCGGTGGCGACTTATTTAAGGAAGCAGAATTGTGTGGTGCTCGTGGACTTGCCTACATTCGGGTACGCAACGGCGAAATCGATACCATCGGCGCAATTAAAGACAACCTCACCGATGAGCAAAAACAGGAAATTTTGACCCGTTGTAACGCCACCGATGGGCATTTGCTGCTATTCGGGGCTGGAGATACGGCTATGGTCAACAAAACCCTCGATCGCTTGCGTCAGGTGGTTGCCCGCGAACAGGGACTCATCGCTTCCGACAAAATCAATCTGCTCTGGGTTACCCACTTCCCCATGTTTGAGTGGAATGCTGATGAGAAGAGGCTAGAAGCCCTACACCATCCGTTTACAGCTCCTTACCCAGAAGAGTTGCACGATCTCAAAACCGCTCATGCCCAAGCTTATGACCTCGTGTTCAATGGCTTTGAAGTGGGCGGCGGTAGTTTGCGGATTTACCAGCCCGATGTGCAGCGGCAGGTGTTTGAAACGATTGGGTTATCTCCCGAAGAAGCCTACGCCAAATTTGGTTTTTTGCTGGATGCGTTTGAGTTTGGTGCGCCGCCCCACGGCGGGATCGCTTACGGCATTGATCGCCTAGTGATGCTGCTTGCTGGAGAGGAATCAATCCGTGATGTCATCGGCTTCCCCAAAACGCAGCAGGCTCGTTGCCTCATGACCAGCGCTCCTTCAGGAGTAGACGACAAGCAACTCAAGGAACTGCACGTCGCGTCTACCTATAAACCGAAGAAAGAAGGTTAAGACAGGGCACAGCAGTGCTGTGCCCCACCGGATGCCGCGATCGCCGCGATCTCAGAGATTTCACCTTAATTCACCCGAACTCGGAACCGGATAAATCCAAAGTTGCTTCCAGGGGTATTGGGGACTGTACCCAAATCGGTAATCAATGCCCCATTCGGATTCGTTTGAATCGTACAGGAGTTATTGTCTGGCAGTGGAGCCAGTGGCGTAAAGAAGTTGCCGCCCGCCGTAGGAGAATTGCTACCCAACTGTACCTGGGAACTATTCAGCACAAATGTCGTACCGCCAGGGATCAAATCGCAAATGCTAGTGTCGATCGCTGGAGTCGAGCCATTTGCCAGGAAATACACCGTGTAGGTTACCTCATCCCCACTCCGCACCGGATTCGCATCGGTTAAGGCCAAAATCCCCGCTAACGGGATTTGTGCCCAACCCGGATCGTTATCGTTGGTTGAACCGGGATCATCAATCACAGCACCAAAGTTCACCCCTGGCAAAATATTGCCATTGCGGGTCACATTGGTGATCCGCTTCACCAGGATGAAGTTTGCTGTGGTTCCAGCAGGAGCCGCATCAATCAACGTCCGCTTCAGCACAGTTTGACGCGTAGGAACAGGGTCAGCCCCCGGAAACCCAGAGGCAACTGCCTGTTGGCGAATCCGTTGATCCATAAACGAGGTACCCACAATTTGGGTATTATCCTGCGGGGGGGCACCGGGTTGGGGCGTGACACATAGCGTAAAAGTGCCCGTGCCATTGAACGCCGCCAAAATTCCCGTATCTACGGCTCCATCGCCATCGGTGTCAGTTAAAGCGTTGGTACCAGAAGCATCCCGGAACTGTACCGTGTAATTGGGATCAGTGCCCTCCGTAGTTAGATTGATAATGTCAGTTGTGAAAAACAGGTTAATCACCTGAAATTCGTGACACACGGTTTGCCCAATCTGGGTGCGGCGCTCCGTAGGCGGAGTGATCACAAAGTTACCCGCCCGCCGGGGAGGCGTATCAAAAATCGGTAAGCGCTGGTTGGGATCGGGGATAGTTCCCGTATTAGCTTCCAGCAGAGATTGGTTGGTAAAGGTTGCCCCATAGTTGTTCAACTGAATTTGCCAGCGCCCTGCGTTGGGTAACCCATTCACCGTAACCGAGTCTCCACCTGTGTTTAGGTTGCCGCCATTGTTCCAGGTAGCGTTACCTGAAATGGGTCCCGATGGCGCTGTGCCTGTGGGGCTGAGATAGCCGATACTGCCATCTCCGTCAAAGTCAAAATTACGTAAGAAGAGGTTAGTTGTTCCAGGACCAACCAACAAGAAAAAGTTGAAGTTTTGCCCTGGTGCAATTACAGAGTTTTGAAATGTCCCTTGAAACTGACCGATCAACAAGTCAGGAACACCCGTGACAATAATCCGAAACCCGTTGTCATCATTGTTTTGCACCAGATTAAACGGTCCGGTAAAGCCGTTGATGGCATATTCACCTGTCTCGCTGGTAACCGCATAAACTCCAGGCTGAGTAATGGGTGGAAATTGCACCGCTCGACCGACATCCCCAGGAATTACGGCGGGGGTAAGAGTTTGAGTAGCGATGACGTTGCCGCTGGGATCCAGTAGACGAAAGCGAGTTGGATCGTAATCGATTGTTGCGGGAACTCCAGGAGGCTGCACCCCATCCACTTCGTCGAGTGGTCCTCCGGTTCCAGCATCTTCAACTTGAATCGTGACAGCTCCGCCGGATGCTGCCAGGTCTGCGGCCGTGACACTAATGAAGAATCGGTGGAATCGGTTGCTGGCGGGGTTTGTTGTTTGGTTTCCGGGTGGATCAGTTGGAAGACACAGCGTTGCGGCCGTATCCTGTTCCGAGTTTCCGGGCGTTGCTCTGGCGTTGCCATTGGTGGTGTACCAATCTCCTACGTTGGCACATCGAGCCGGACCACTGGTTTGGAAGGTCAGGTTTGGACTGCTGGGTAGAGTTGTAATCTGAGCGTAACCAGGCTCAGACGCAATAGCCAGGGTAGAAATGACAGCCCCGCTGAGCACCCTAAGGTTGGTTCGCGCCCACGTCTTGAACGGGCGTAAATATTTCACAGGTCGATCTCCTCACACACCACTAGCTGCCCAGAGATCTGAACAGCCTTTGATGAAATAAATTAGCAGGATTTGAGGAGCGATCGCGAACTATTGGTCAATACTATCGACGAATCTGCCATTGGAGTCAACCAGTTGTTTATGCTTCCCGGTGGATCACGATGATATTTTCGGTGATTTTCTCGAAGGTGTCGTCATGGCTGATGACGAAGAGTTGGCGGAAGGTTTTGATATTGGCGATCGCGTCTGCCAGTTGCTCTCGTCGCAGCCGATCCATGTTGGTGGTAGGTTCATCAAAAAAGGCAACATCCAAATCGGCAAGTACCTTCAGCAGTGCCAGACGAACGGCAAGTGCGGCACACATTTGCTCCCCACCGGATAAATTGACAAAGCGACGCGAGTGGGCAGCCTCTTGCACTACAATTTCGTAGTCCCGCGTCCATTGCAAACTCACGTTCGGGCGGTTGAGCAATTCGCGGAATAGCTTATCTGCCTCACGGGAAATACTTTGGATGTATCGCTCTGTGATGCGAGGACCGGCTTCTTTGTAGGCTTTGCGAGCAAATTTGATAAAGCGATCGGTTTTCTTCTTTTGCTCCAGTTGGGCTTCGGCTTCAGTTTGTTTCGCTTGTAATGCCTCCAATCGAGTTAAGCGCTCATCCAGTTCCTTTAAAGCTTTCAAGCGTTCTGGCAATCGCGTATTCAACATCGTCTGCTGGTCTCTGGCGGCTTGATAAGCCGTTTGAACTGAGCGAAAGTGCTCTGGGTCAAAGATTTGGCGGAGGCGATCGCGCTCTTGCGTTAGGGTTGCCTGCCTCTGCTCAAGCGCTTGCAACTCAGCGGTGGTGCTCTCTACCAGATGCAGTCGTTGTTTGCGGGAGTTTGCCATCTCCCGGTTGGCGGTGTAGATCTCGTATGCCTGACGATGGTTATCACGAATCGTCTGCTGGGTCTGCATATCTTGCGCCAGCGTGGCAAAGGCAGTCAGTTGCTCGTTGAGCTGAGCGATCGCCGTCTCGCTGTCGCGCACCGAGGCATTGACCACCTCCAGTTTGGTCAAGAGAGTCGTTTCGTGCTTCAACTCCTCTCGCCACAACTGAATACGGGCAATGGGGTTTTCTAGCTCTGCCAACATTTGAGCAAGTTGCGTGTATTTTGCTTGCAGCGTGGATTCTTCGGCTAATTGCGCCTGCAACGCTGCCAGGTGGGTTTGCAAATCTTTGGCATCGGCTTCCAGATGAGCATAATCAGCCAGCAGGCGTTCCAGGTTGGCAAATCGGGTCTGGTTGCGGCGGGCGGTGTGCAGTTGGGTTTGAATGGTCTGGAGGTGTTGGTCTAATTTTTCCAGCGATGTTTGCTCCGCCACGTCATCCAAAATGGTTGCCAGTGCCGTGACCAGTTCTTGCTGCAAGTTTGCACCATTTTTGAGCGTCGTTAAGATTTCGTCTAGGGCTTCGTTCCAGAGCGGCATCGTCTGCTGCAACTCTGCCAGGGTAGCGGCGGCTTCTAGCACCTGCTCTTGAAATGTCTGGTTGCTGTTTTGAGACGTGTGGAGAATGTGACGCAACTCGGCTTCAAAGTGGGCAGTGGCAGCAACTCGGCTAATTTGCTGCTGGAGGCGTTGCTGCTGCTGTTCAAGGGTGGGGATTGCTTGAACCGCGATCGCCAGCGTTTGAATGTCGGCAATTTCCTGGGTGAGATCAGCCTGGCGAGTCTGAATCTGCTTCAGGCGTTTCTCCTGTTCGTGGATGGATTGCCGCACACTATGACAGGTCTGAATTTGTTGGCTGATAGTTTGCTGGGTGCGTTCCAGTTCCTGCTGTTGCTGGGCGAGCGGTTCAAGCTGGGCGATCGCGTGTCGGGCTTCAGTGAGGCGATCGAGTTGCAGGGTGAGTTTGGCGAGTTCGGTTTGGCGATCGCTGAGTTGCTTCTCCTGCCGTTGTTTTTTTTGCTGGAGAATTTGTTCCCTACAGCGGTGTTGCTCTAGTTCACGCAGAGTAGCTTCCGCTTGCTGAAATGCCTGAAACGCCTCCCGATTGGCAGTACAAATGGCAACTGCCGTTTCTGCTTCTTTCAGGTCTTGCTGGAGTCGCTCCAGGGTGCGGGTCTGGGTTTGAATTTGCGGCATAACCTGGGCAAGTTCCAGCTCAATCTGCTGCGATCGCGCCGCCAATGTCTGCAAGTCCTCCACCTGGCTTTGGAGTGCTGCTACTTGTGCCTGGGTTTGTTGCAACTCTGCCTGAAGTTGGTCAACGTCTTGCTGCTGCTGCTGTCGCCTGACTTGGAGAGTATGCAGTTCTTGCAGATCTTCCTCCAAGCGAGCAAGTTCCCGTTCCAGGTCTTCAACCTGAAGTTTGGCGTATTTTTCCAGGTCTGCCAATTTTTTCCAGGTTTGCTGATATTCCTCGACCTTCAAAATCTTGTCAAAAACAGGTTTGCGCCGCTCTTTGGTAAGCAAAAAATCAGCCGTGAAGGTACCTTGCGGTACGCCAATGGTGCTGGAAAATAGCTGCCCCAAGTCGGTTCCTGGTGCTACTCCAAATTGTTGCCGAATCCAGGGCAGTACTTCTTCTCGAACACGACTGTAGGGTAGCCGCTCATTCAGTTGGGGGTCATAGATTGTGTAGCTTTTGGTAGTGCAGCGCTGCACTTCGTAGGTGCGACCGTCTCGTGGAGACACAAACGCAATCCGCACCTGAGCGCTGCTGGCTCCATTCCGAATCAAATCCTCTTTGGTGTAGTCGCCTGTGTAATCAAACAACGTCCACGCGATCGCCTCTAGAATGCTGGTTTTGCCTGCGCCATTTTCGCCGCAAATCGCGTTAGTTCCAGGTTGGAAAATGAAACAGCGATCGCTGTGGGATTTGAAGTTTTTAAGCGTGATGGAGAGAATTTGCATGAGAAGGCGAAAGCCAAAAGGCGAAGGGCGATAGTGGAAATAGTACAGGAGAACTGAGTAAGGGGGTAGGCGATCGCAACTTTTTCCATCGACCCATAGCCGTTACTATCTTTGATAGGACAATAGCTGTCAGAAGCCTCCCCCGATCAATGCTTGAGATGGCAGTGAGTGTCCTAAGGAATGAAAATTAGTTAGAAATGAAAAGTTAAAAATTGCAAAAGCCTGACTGGCAAGCATTTTGAATTTTACATTCTGAATTATTCATTGTCCTAAGCTGACTGACCATCGTTATATCTGAAAGATTCTGGTCAATGGATTTACTGAAGCAAATTAGATACTTTTGTACTTAGAAGCGAGAATTAAATAAAATCGAGTTTTGCAGAGTGTGTTAAGCGATCGCCGTAACGCATCAATTCTTTGAACCGCATGGGTGACGCTGCGCTAACCTATCCTACGCAAGACTTCGGAGTTATTAGATCCATGATCCTTAGAACCGTGTGGTAGCTGGAATGCCATCAAAAGTTAATGATCAAATTCCTAGAAGTGTCATGTTGATATGTCTGGGAACCGCTGTTGGACTGGTTCTTAGTCAGTGGGGCGGAGTGAGTGAGCGTTTAGCATCCAAGCCGATGGGGATTGTTAGAGCAAATCGCAAGTTGGCGCTGCCAGCGGCAAAACCCAAACCAGAAGCAGCGTTGTCTAAGGTGTCAAACGCTCAGCAGCCTGTATCGGCTACGGTAGCGCCCAAAACCGATACCAAACTGGTGGTGAGCTTAAGCGATCGCCGCGTTTATCTCTACAAAGCTGCCAAAGCCCAAACCAGCTACCCGCTTGCTGTCGCTCAGGCTGGATGGGAAACCCCCACTGGCACCTTCCAGATCTTGGCGATGGAGCAAAACCCAACCTGGGTACATCCAATCACAGGTGTTTCGGTTCCCCCCGGTGAGGATAATCCGCTTGGAGTTGCCTGGATTGGCTTCTGGACGGATGGTGAAACCGAGATTGGGTTCCACGGCACCAACCAGGAAGAACTGATCGGAGAAGCAGTGTCGCACGGATGCTTACGGATGCGAAATGCAGACATTCAGGCACTCTACGCCCAAGTATCCGCAGGTACTCCCGTCGTAGTTGAACCTTGATAGGTCGATACCACCCGATCCCCGATCCCCATTATTTTGGCGATTCTTGCTCAAAACTGGGTGCATACGCCTGGAGCAAAGAGCTAACCTGAGTCAGAATTTCATCGCCGGAACTCTTGCCAATCACCTGCCGTTCGGGGAAGAATTCGGGGCGATCCAGGTTGCGAGCGATCGCTTCTCCCACTTGCTGAGCAATCAATGCTTGTAGTTCCTCCTTAGCTCGTTGGCGCTGATAGGTCGCGCCTTCTTCCGTTGTGGCATAGAGCGGCGGCAGACGGTTCAAGGCATAAGCAGCAATATCACCCAAATCTAGCGTGCGATCGCTAGTGGCTTCGATTTCTGCAACCCGCGCGATCGCCTCCGTCAATACTAATTCTTCCATCACGTTGATGAACTGCTTCCGGGGTACTGCAACCACTTCACCTGTCAGCAAAGCACCCATCAGGCGATCGAGTGCCATATATTCCTCAATCGACAGTTCCGAGGCAGTATCACAAATGCGCCCGACCTCCGCCTCCATTGCTGGTGTCAGGTATCCATCTTGTAGAGCCTGTTCCACGATCTTTTCGATGCTCATAGAGCCTCCGCTACCTCGTCCCCGTCGTTCCGGTAATAGTGTATCTGAATTGTCTTGAATAATGGTGCCCTAGTTTCGGCTCCCTGCATCACCTTAATTTAGAAGCTTAAGGAAAATATTAATCAAATCCGCGATCGCGCCAGGGCACTGGATCAACCGACAACCCGTTCACATACAGCCCCCAATGCAAGTGAGGACCAGTGGATGCGCCCGTTGATCCCACCGCTCCAATCACCTGCCCAGCCTGGACAAAATCCCCTTCTTTGACGTTGATGCGGCTGAGGTGAAGATAGATACTTGTCACTCCCTGCCCGTGGTCAATTCCAATCGTGTTGCCGTGGAGTTTGAACCCTTGCGCCACCCGACCCACCAGGGCAACTCGTCCGGCAGCAGGCGCAACCACAGGCGACCCGTGCGCTCCAGCGTAATCTAAGCCGCGATGGAAGTAATCTTTGGCAAACACGCCGTTATAGTAGCGACGAATGCCATAGCCAGAGGTAATCGGTCCCTGATTGGGACGACGAAATTTTCCCTGCCAAAATTTTTCTGGGGTAACCAACTTTTTGAAGGCATCCACCCGATCAAATTCGTAGTCGGTACCGTCGCTGCCTTTCCCCGAAAGCCAAATGGATTGAGTAGGGAACTTGCGGTTTCCCAGTTTCACGTTGACCGTTTCTGTTTTGCCTTCCCCCATCACCTGAATCTTGAGCGTACCTGGTTTATCCAGTGGGGTGGTGGGGAGTAGGGCACGAAACTGGTTAGGAGCAATCAGAAAAGTTTGAAACGTTTGGTTGCCCAGCGTGACCTGGGGCGTGGCGCTAATGGTCAAGTCGTCGTACTGCACCACCACCGAGAGCGTATCACCCAGTTTGGGGTTGGGAGGGCTAACTTTTACCTGGAGGGCTTCTGCGGGTAAAGCGGTGGCGATCGCGGCGATGGTTCCGATCCCTACTGCCGAACAGAGCCAGGTTCCCTTGTATCTTGTTGTTTGAGAGGAAGGTAGGGTGGGGGGTGGGGGGTATGAGGTAGGGATCATAGAGCAGCGATCGCGATTCAGTAAGAATTGAATTTTGTTCAGGATACTGCGCTCTCAGGTCAGCTTCAATTTCCTTAAAAATTATGTCGTCGTTGATTCACCTATTTGTTTATGGCACGTTGAAGCCTGGAGAACCAAACCATTGGGTTTGTGCTGAGTTTGTGGTGGATGCCTACCCCGCGATCGCACCCGGACGGCTTTACCATCTGCCGTTTGGCTACCCTGCCATGACGCTTGCAGGCAGCGATTCCGTTCATGGATATGTTTTGACGTTCGCCGATCTAGCAGCCCTATCAACGTTGGATGAGTTTGAGCAGCATTGCCCTGATACCTTTCGACGTGTTGTACCAGAAGCGATTTACGAGGAAAACCAATACAGCCGTCAGCCGATTCACGTGTTTAACCCCAAGCGATGGCAGGTGGAGGTCGCTTGGGGTTATGTGATGACGCATCAGCAAGTTTATGCGTTGAGGGGAGTGTACGTACCAACTGGAAACTGGACAGCAGCTAACGAATATTATTGTTAGACTCAACCGGAATCGAGTTGGTTTCTTCTGTGTCTGCCACGGGAGTTTTGGGGATGGAAACGAGCGGCTTATCCAACGCAACCAGTAGCGGTTCCGAGTTGGACGAGGTAGATGCTTGCTTCTCAATCCGGTCAGTATTGCGCTCTGCCGTTTGAAAGACGGGAGAATTCTCACCCAGCAAGGTACTGGTAATCGCTCCCACAGCAACGGCAGCGATCGCAATTCCACCCCAAATCACCGACCGACTTGGGCGGCGATCCACTCGCTCTAGCACAGCATCAATCGTCTTCTGGGTTTCCTGGGCATTAGAGGCAGGCACAGGCATTGTTTGGAATGCTTGCCTTAAACCTAATAGCCGAGCATGAAGGCGTTGCACGGTGGGGTCATTTTCCAACCATTGTTCAACTTGGCGACGCTCGTCTGCCGAAACCTCACCATCAAGGTAAGCGCTCAACAACTCGAAGCGATCGCGCTGCATCACATCAGGCAACCGAGCAGATTGGTTCTGGTTGTGTTCAGGAAATTGGTGGTCTGAATTGTAAGAGTCAAATTTAGACGGCATTTCAACATCACTCTATGTGTATGGAGTACACCCAACTCTCGTTTAAGAAGGATAGACAATTTGCCACGGAATTACAAATCCTATGGGGATAGACTGGCAACCAAGACTTTAGAAAGAGATTCTGCACAGGGTGAGAGTTAAACCCCATCCAGATAATTTTGAAGCTGGGACTGCAACCGCAACCGAGCACGAGCGATCCTAGATTTCACAGTCCCTAAAGAAACTCCGGTTAGCTCGGCGATCTCTTCATACGCCATACCTTGAATCTCGCGCAACACAATGGTTGTGCGGAAGGCTTCTGGTAGATCGGCGATCGCGTCTCGAAGCTGGTCATAAAATTCGCGTGTGGTCAAGTCTTCATCAGGACCAGGGGACTCGGAGGCAATTTCCCAATCCATTTCGCCATCATCCATCGTTAGTGGAGCATCTAACGAAAGGGGGCTAGTATGACGCTTCCGTTTTCGCAATTCATCGTAGAATAAATTAGTAGCGATTCGGCTCAGCCATCCTCGGAACTTTCCAGGCTCGTTCAGGCGTTTGATATTTCGATAGACTCGAATCCAAACTTCCTGTGCCAAATCGGCTCGGTCTTGCCAATCGGGGGCAAGATGGTAAAGCACCTTTTCCACATGAGACTGATACCGCCGCATCAGTTCCCCGAAGGCAGCCTTATCTGGGCGATGTCCGGATTGACATTGCAGAATTAAGTCGTAGTTGGAGAGTTTTTCTGGTTGAACTGGCACTTGGGTCGCCGCCGCTTCCACAGATGTCCAGGATAGCCGAAGAGAGTGAGTCATGGGCGGAATTTTGCTCTAAAACATTCCACCTTTTACGACGCGGACTCTCCCAGGTTGTTCCCGATTATTTTTTTGACCTTCCCTCAATCCCTCGCTTCAAGAATATGACTTTACGCAATCTGCGACTTTCCTAAAAGGTCGATGAGCTTTGGACTGCTCTCCTTTCCCCAAACCTTTTATCCAGATTGGAGAAAGGAGGGTTGGGGAGGGGAGGGCAAGATAGTTGCAGATCGCGTAAATTAATATCCTGCTGCCGTCAGGTCTGGTTCACAAACATAAAGAGTACGCTGCACCGCCGATTCCCAGCTTCCATCCGGGAATAAGTTCACCAGGCGGAGTCCGGGTTGTTCTTCATCTAGTGAAAAACTACTGCTGTTGGGCTTGAACTGAATGCAGGTTGAGGGAGTACCCAGGTAATGCACCCCGTTGCGCTGACGATAGAACTCTTGATGGATATGCCCAAACAGTACCACTTTGATTTGGGGATGGCGATCGCATATCGCAAATAGCTCATTTGCATTCTGCAAACCAATATCATTCATCCAGTCACACCCGACCAAAAAGGGAGGATGGTGAAACGTAATCAGAGTTGGTTCATCCCGAAACTGACTCAGTTCCGCATCCAGCCATTCCAGGCTAGCCGATGAAATCGAGCCATAGACACATCCAGGGACGCAGCTATCCAATAAGAGAAAGCGCCATCCCCCAGCCCGAAACGATTTCTGGTCTGAAACGGGCGATCGCTTCAATACCTGCGCCATGACTGCTGGGTCATCGTGGTTTCCGGGCACCCAGTAAGTGGGAATCCCCAACGGCTGCACCATTGCTTGCAAGGTTTGGTACGATTCTGCCGACCCATCCTGCGACAAATCTCCCGTCAGCAGCAATAGGTTAGGTTGCCGTTCCAGGTCTTTCACCTGGTACAGCACTGTTTGAAACGACTCCAACGTTTGCAGTCCCAATAAACGCTTGTCGGACTCGGCAAACAGGTGAATGTCAGTAATTTGGGCAACCAAAAGGGAAGGTTCACGCATCGCGATAGCACTCAAGATGATTTTGATCTGCGTAGAGGTTCACAGTGAAATATCCAGACTCAATAAGCCCTGCGAGTCGCTGCTACGACAAACCTTGTAGACTGACGACTAAGACACAGTAGGCTAGAAACGGGTAGACTTCTCCATAAATAACTACATTAATTTTTCTCAATGCCCGGAAGCTGCGATCTGGTTCAGCTCCGTTGATGATCTTGATCACACCCAAATCTCTCTCCATGTCGCAACAACCCATCATTGCCATCAACAAAGTCAATCACTACTATGGCTCCGGCCGCCTGCGGAAGCAAATCTTGTTTGAGGTTACAAACGATATTCAACCTGGCGAAATTGTGATCATGATGGGTCCATCGGGGTCTGGTAAAACAACGTTGTTAACGCTGATTGGGGCGTTGCGATCGACCCAGGAAGGCAGCATGAAAGTCTTGGGGGAAGAGTTACGGGGTGCTTCCAATGCTCATCTGGTAAAGCTACGGCGCAATATTGGCTACATTTTCCAGGCACACAATTTACTGAATTCTCTGACTGCTCAACAAAACGTGCAAATGTCGCTGGAACTGCATGACGACCAGTTGACACAACGTGAACGGCAACATCGAGCTTTGGAGATGTTGGAGTCAGTGGGTTTGAGGGATTGGGCAGATTATTATCCCCATGATTTATCTGGGGGGCAGAAGCAACGAGTGGCGATCGCCCGCGCCCTTGCCAGCCATCCTAAGATTGTGCTGGCAGACGAACCTACGTCTGCGCTGGATAAACAGTCTGGACGAGACGTGGTAGAGATCATGCAGCGCCTTGCCAAACAGCAAGGGTCAGCAATTTTGTTGGTGACGCACGATAACCGTATTCTCGACGTGGCGGATCGCATCCTTTATATGGAAGATGGACGGTTGTCTAACCTGGAAACGGCTCCTGTTTAACGGTGCAAGTTTTTGAATTTAGCTTGGCAAACAGGAGCAATTTTCCTCAGGATGCATCGGAACGGAATCAGCCAGTTGTGAACCACCGAGAGGATTCGTTATCTGACAATGTTTCGACAACAGGCTGGGGCTAGTTGTTTGGAGAACCTTACAATTTTTCTATGCAAAATACTCGACTGGAATTGCATCGTTTATTGCAAGAGCGCATTCAGCATCCTGAAAAAACTGCCGAAATCGATCGCCAAATTCATCAGATTTTTGATCAAGACTGCGCCATCTTGGTGCTGGATCTGTCTGGTTTCTCGCGGTTAACCATTCGCCACGGCATCGTGCACTTTTTGACGATGGTGCATCGCATGACGGCGATCGCCACACCTATTGTGCATCAGCACCAGGGACGGGTTGTAAAGCAGGAAGCTGACAACCTGTTTGCCGTGTTTACAGAAGTAAAGCCAGCCGTAGAAACTGCCCTTGCGATCTTTGAGGCATTTACGACGGTGAATATTGATCTACCGAATGATCAAGATCTTTATGCCGCGATCGGGATTGGCTATGGCACCACCCTTGTCGTTGGCGATGACGATCTGTTTGGCAATGAGATGAACCTGGCAAGCAAAATGGGTGAAGACCTTGCCCGCCAGGGCGAAATTCTGCTAACAGAAGCCGCCTATCACCAACTTCAACCTCCTACTGATTTGTGGGAGCCGCTGCCGCTTGTAATCTCTGGGCTGGAAGTCATGGCGTATAAATGGCTGGGCAGGTAGCGGGAGGTTGATGCAGTTTATGGAGGAGCAGAAGACTCTTTTGTAGGGAGGCATCCCCTACGGATAGGTTCGGTTCTGCCCACTGTAGTCAGCCCTTGCTGATTGCTACAGTTAATTCAAGAACCAATTCAACCGTAGTGATTGAGGTTTCAACCGTGAACAACCAGGAACAATTGCCAGAATTTATAACAGGCGGAGCCGAGCACGGCAACTCGTTGTTCCAGTACGTACAGTCTCTTAGTCCTGAAACGATCGCTCAATTGTCTAAGCCGACTTCAACCGAAGTATTCCAAGTGATGGAGCGGAACATTGTTGGATTGCTCGGTGCGTTGCCATCCGAAGGGTTTAACATCACCGTAACAACAAGCCGTGAAGATTTGGGTCGGTTACTGGCATCCGCTATGATGAGCGGTTATTTTCTCCGCAACGCCGAACAACGGATGGCGTTTGAAAAGTCTTTTGCGATTGCAGAATCCGACGCTGCTGAATAACACCGAGGTTTTGGGTTCCCCTCTCCCAATCTTGTCTAATTCGTCTTGTCTCCTTGAAGTTGCTGACTCTCCTCTCTTGCCTTACCTATTAGGGCGGGGGAGATTTTTTATGGAACGAGTTTACCGAACTCTGCCTTGCCAATCAACGTAAAAGCTGCCCAATCGCGGGGACTGGGGTATCGTTGCAAGGTGGTGAGCATCGCCCGTCGCAGAGCATTTGCTTTGTCGGGTTGCTGCTGCAGATTCTGATAAAACTCTGCCATTAGAAACATGGTGGAGTCATCGGGTACTGCCCAGAGCGAGACAACCAGGCTGGGAACTCCTGCCGAGATGAACGATCGCGAAAGACCAATCACCCCATCGCCTGTGATCCGTCCTTGAGCCGTGTCGCAAGCGCTGAGAACTACCAGTTCTGCATTGAGTTTAAGGTCTAGAATTTCGTCGGCAGTGAGAATACCGTTTGCCGTAGTACGGTTTGCCTGGGCATTGACTGGATCGGGGGCAAGGGCGATCGCGCCAGGGACTCCCATGCCTTTAAAGTCGTCAATCAGCCCGTGGGTTGCCAGGTGAATTAAACGGGCAGCGGGCATTTTTTGCAGAACCGCTGTTTTAGAAGCGCGATCGCCCGTGATTGCTTCCGTTTTCAGCAGCGACGCAATGACTTTGGCTTCTTCTTCTGTCCACGGCAGGTCGGAGAGTTGCTGGGGAGGTTCTCCTGGCACTAAGGGAATTTTGGGCATGGTGGGATTGCCCACAATCAGAGCAGGGGCGTTTGTAGCAGTGGTGGAGCGGGATGCCTGGGTTTGGCGTGTTAAGTTCAACACCTGAATCGAGGGAGCCGTGAGAATGGTGTGTTTTTGAATTAAGTAGATGCCAGACGCATCTTGTAATGCCGCAAATGGTACAAGGAACAGCGACCCTTGAGGCATAAACACCACACGCGCGTCGGGGTTGGTGGGTAGCAAATCGGCAATCGGCTGAATCAGTAGTTGGTGTAGCTGTTGTAAAGGAGCGATCGCACGGGAACGAGGCGCAGTTGCTCCACGAGTATTGGCTTGCCCCAAAATTAAGCTTTGCTGTCGCCCAATCGCCTCACGGGTTTGAGCCAGCAACGCTTCCAGGGAAGGAAGTTTGGGTTGCCCAGGGCGCAAGTCTGTCTGTCGCATCGTGATAGAACCATCTGGCTTGATGACCCAAATCAACAGGGTTGTTTCTTGAGTCTTCTGCGGCTGAAATGGGGTGAGGTCTTCTTGCAAGATGGAGTATTCCACCAGTGTGGCGTTTTCGTCTTTTGCCAACTGGCGAATTTGCTGAATCGTCAGTGGGGGTTCGCCAGTTAACCGCTCCTGAGTTTGCAACCGTCCTGCCAGAAGGTCTACGAAAGCCCGCGCCCGTCCGCGCTCTGCGGCTTCCAGAGCGGCTTCCGGCTTGTTTTGGGCAACTCGTGCAGCTTGCAACAGGCGATAGGCACGGGCGTATTCTTCAAAGAGTGAAACTTTATTGGCATCGTTATTGCCCAAATCAGCTCGAATCGTTTCCCATACAGTGATGGCTTTGAGAATACTGGGTTCTGCTGCTGCTGGTTGTTTGGAGGCAAGTAAGGCGCGGGCAAGCGAGAGGTGAATGTAGCCTTCCAACCGACGATCGCCTAAGGGTTGAGCCAGCGCTAATGCTTGCTGAAATTGCTGAACCGCATTGGCGTAGCTTTTTTGCAGGTGAGAAACTTGCCCCAAACAGGCGAGGGCAAAGGCATGTTGGGCGCGATCGCCAATTTTTTCAGCAATTTGCCGCATACTGGCAAAAATCCGCTGTGCTTGGACGTAATCACCCGCTGTCGCATATTCCTGTCCTAAATTGCCTAAAATAACAGCTTCTCGTTGCGGGTCGCTTAGTTCCCGCACCAGCGTCAGTGCTTGATTGTAGGACTCGATCGCTTTGCGGCTGTCGTCATAGGAGTAAATCCAACCGATGTTAGCAATAGTGACCGATTGCTGCGCGCGATCGCTGGTATCTTTCACCAACGCCAGAGCCTGATTGAAGTATTTTAAGGCTTTTGGGCGTTGCCCCAGATAACCGTATACCGTCCCGATGTTATTTAAGGTTGTGGCTTGATCAAACGGTTGCTTAATAGCTTGAAACAGCGCCAGTGCCTGCTCGTATTGCTCTAACGCTCGTTGATAAAGCCCCAGGTTCGCGTAGGTTAAGCCAATGTTGTTGAGCGTTTTGCCGATTGCCGAGCGATCGCCCGCTGCCGTAGACGAAGCCAATCCCTGGTTGAAATAATCCAGCCCTTTTTGATACTCACTGAGATCGATATAGACCTTGCCAATGTTATTGAGTAGCGTTCCTTCCGCAGATTTGTCATCTAATGGTTTTTGCAGTCGCAGCGCCTCATCATAAAATGTCAGCGCCTTTCGTTTATCTCCCAGATCTGAATGAATTCTGCCCAACGCTAAAAGAATTGCGACCTCAAACTTAGGGGGAGACCCATCCAGCGATCGCACCATTTGCAGAGCCTGGGTGAGATGGGTGATTGCTTGCTGCCGTTGCCCCAGGCGAGAAGTGGTAACGCCTAAACCCAGCAAAGTGATAGATTCCAGGGTGCGATTGTTGCTTTTGCGGGCAAGCGTCAGAGCGGTTTCATAATGCTTCACCGCTTCTTGTAACGCCTGAGTTGTGCCACGCTCATCCAACTGTTGCGCCTGCTTTACCAATTGCATAATTTGCTCTTGAGGGTTGGAGTTTGGCGTTCCCTGACCCGATTGAGCCAGTAATGCCTCCCGTTGCTGTTGATAGCCTCGCGCTTTCGCGTCATCCCCCAGCGTTATATAAACATCACTCAACCCTTCCAGCGTCTTCACTTCTCGATATTGGTCAGAAGTTGCTTTCGCCAGTTTCAAACTTTGCTGATAGTAATTGAGGGCTTGCGTTGTATCGCCGGACAGCAGTGCCGTTTGCCCAAGCCCATTGAGCGCATCTACTTGTTTGGCGCGATCGCTCATTTGCTCAGCCAGCTTTAAACTTTGGTTGTGATAGTCATTTGCTTTCACAAAATTTCGGTTGCTGGAGTACATCACACCTAAGAAGTGCAGTGCAAACCATTGACCAGGTTGATTATTGAGTCGCTGGTAAATTTTTAATGCTTGCAAAAAGGTTTCTTCCGCCAGCGCAAATTGACTAGCACCATATTGTTGAACCCCTGTTTCCAGTAGTTTTTGAGCTGCGTCTAATTGCTCTTTATTTGTTTGTGTCCATGCAGGTGGTGCAGTTAGTGCAATGGTGTAAAGCGGTGTGGTGGAGGCAAATACCACCGTGACAAGTGTCAGGAACAGCGATCGCAAAGAACGTTTCATACACAAGAATCAGGCTACAAAGCTGAACCCAGATGTTCCATACTATAGCGATTCTTGAGTAACGTGCCATTCCGCAAAGAATGGAAAAAAGAAGTACAGGCGGGTTTTTCAACCTTTGGGCTATCCATACTTGCCCTCCGATAAACCCGCCCTTGGGCTTAAGCCTCGATCGCCACCTCATTTACCGGATAAGCAACACACGCCAATGCATAACCTGCTTTTTCATCCATATCGCTGAGGGCTTTGGGCGAGGCATCATACCGAACTTTGCCATGATGCAAGCGAATCTTGCACGCACCACACGCCCCCACCCGGCAGGCATGACGGATGGAAATTCCTTCTTGCTCCGCCACCTCTAAAATAGAGGCGGTACCGTCGGCTGGTACACGCTGCTCCGATTTGATGAAATGGATAGCGGGCGCTGCCGTTTCCATCATAGAAACTTGCCCCGTAAACGTATCGCGCTCTGAGACAGGTTGCAAAGCCTCAACTGGAATTGAATGCATTGGTGTGGAGGGGCTACTACCAAAGCTTTCTTCCTTGTAGTTTTGCATAGAAAATTGCAGCGTTTTTAAGAGCGATCGCACACTCTGCATGAAGCTGTCCGGGCCACATACAAAAACGGCGCGATCGTGTAAATCGGGCACTGCAAGCTGTAAAAGCACTTCGGAAATGCGTCCTGTGAAGCCCATCCAGGCTCGTCCTCGTGGCTGCTGAGTTAAGGTTACAGCTAGATGAAAGTTGGGCATTTGAGCCGACATTATTTCTAACTCTGATTGAAAAATGATGTCGTCTATGTGACGGGCGCTGTGCAAAAACACCACATCACAATCCACTAGCGTGTCTTGTATCCAACGCGACATCGACATCATCGGCGTAATACCGCTTCCGGCTGAAATTAGCAGCAATTTTGGCGGCAGATCGGGCAAGCAAGTAAAGTCACCACAGGAACCGCCTAGCAACGTGACGCGATCGCCCACTTTGAGATGATCATGCAACCAGTTAGAAACCAGACCCGTAGGCACTCCTGGCTGAGCGGGCGGACTGGCAACTCGCTTAACTGTAATGCTGAGGTAGTGAGGGCGTGTGGGCGATGAAGAAATTGAGTAAGGACGAATCACTGATTGCCCATTAATTTCAACCTGCAAATTAACAAACTGCCCGGGTGCATAGTGAAACAGTTTTTGCGGTTCTGCTACAAAATAAAATGTCTTGACATCCGAGGTTTCATTCACAATTCGGCAGCATCGACACTGCAAATCTTCGTTGTTCCACGGTTGGTTTGCCGCTGGAACCGACAAAACTGGCTCTATTGCGGACGGGGATGTGGATGCAGGTGCAACAGGAGGTGCTAAGTCTTCAACATACAGAAACGTCTCTCCCAATTGCAGCAAATCACCCAGATGCAGCAAATACTTTTGATGAGCAGGAACCGCTTCCCCGTTGATCAAGGAGCCAGAGGTGCTGCCAACATCGATGAAGTAATACATCTCATCCGCATACACTATTCGCGCATGGACCCGACTCACTTCTGGGTTAGATAAAACCAGGTGACAGGTGGTACTCCGCCCAATCATCCACTCGGTTTGGGCTGGATGGGTAGGCGCTAGTTGATGATGCTGAAAGTGTTGCTGCTCAAAATTGACTGACTTGAGGACTAACATAACGTTTAATCTCCAGATTGCAAGGAACGAAAAGAGCGAGGGAAGAAATTACAGAGGAGATTTTTTGGCGGGTTTGGCAATGGTGGTTGCGAGAGTCACGGCATCATGAAGTTGAGCAGACGATGGACGATTCGTGAGCGATCGCAGCACTTGAGGGTGAGTTGCTCCAATTGCCTGAATTGTGGTGAAGTGATCAGAATCAGTGAGTTGCAAATCTTGCCGCAGTCGTTTAAAGAATTCAAAACTACCAGGGGCATCAACAGCTTGTTGAGTCAGCAAATCTAGCACAATTCCCTGATAAGTTTGCTGCCGCAATTGCTGAGAAAATCCTTGCAGTACTTTCACCAGCGTGTGAACTTCGTCGGCACTCAATTCTTCAATCGATCGCCCTCCCAACAAAGACGCATCAATTTCGAGTTTGCGGAGTTGTTTGCGGAGACTGTTTGCCATGTTCTCGCGTTCATACTGATCACGGGTGCGGCGCAAGGTGCGATACAGCCATACGGAACCAACTAAAACAATCAGAGCATTGAATCCCAGCAAGGGGTAGTAGGGTAAGCGATTGAGAGAAGGGCGGGCACCGTAGGAGAAGAACGTCCAAAATGACGCTGCGGTAAACAGGGTAAAGGTGATGTGCTGTGCCTGTTCTACTGATACAATGTTGCCGCGACGCGACAAATATTGCCGACAAAGTTTTTCCAGAATTAAACCGAGTGCAAAGGTGATGGCAATTAAAACGCCAAAGGTGATGAATACCGCGATCGCTTTGGGAATTGGAATCGGGTGACCGTATAGATAAAAACCCGTGTCCCAAGCTCGTGCAACTTGATCTTCTTCGTGAGTCCAGGCACCTGTGAAGTAATAATCCCAATTACCAGCATAGAGGAAATAGTACAGATAAAAGGCAATTACCATCCCTAAATAGCCATACTGCACCAGTCTTCGTCCTGGTCTTCGCAGTTCTGCCCAGTAATTTTTCTCGGCATCAATATCAAAACAGGGAGCTTTACAACTCACACAAGCGCTTTGTTCTTGCCCGGTTTTGGCATCCACAGTGCGACACATAGATTGAGTAATTGCAGGCTGTTGAGCATGATGATTTTGGCTACCGAGGAGCGATCGCGGTCCGGTGTACACCAGTTGCACGGGTGCCATTGGGCAAAAATAATGACACCAGCTTTTCCCTGCGTACAGGTAGCCCACCATTACAGCACACAGAATTGTGCCAATTAAAAAAATACCAAGTGAGATGCGATCGGAGTTAATAAATAAAATGCGAATGCCTAACCCCAGCACAAACAACCCAAATTGAAAATATAGATGATTGCGCCCCAGCCAAGAATTCTCACCAATTACAACCAACTCCCAACGCATCTCACCTGTAACAGGATCAATGGTTTTACGTCGGCGTTGAATTCCGAGGGCGCGGGGAATTTGGGACAGGAACGAAAGGGGACAAATCCGCCGCCAAAACTCATGTCCTAAAACCAACAGAATAAAGATTCCGGCAGGAACAATCATTGCCCACCACATCAAGGCACTCATTGAGAAGGGAGTTTGCGGTAAACAATACTCTCGAATTTTGATGCAACGCTCTGGGTCGATGCGGAAGGGGCTAGTTGGGTGGTCTGGTTGGGTAAACAGGGGAGTAATGGGATCGTAGAAGAGTGAGGCAATCAGAATTAGCCAACCGATTACCAACAGCCAACGTACACGGTGCATAGTTTTCTCTGAAACATTATTCAGCATTGGTGCATCCTCGTTTGTTGCAATATATTTTCAGGTGATGTTTCTACAGTTTGGTCGTGCTTACCTGCCAAAGATGTAACCGTCGATCAGTATCCCAACTTGCCAGATAGCGATGGTCAGGACTGAGTGCTGCATTTCTATTTCGGTGTGAGCCGTTGTTATTTTTTGCTACCAGTTTTCCGGTGTCACGAGTCCAGATCCGAATGCTGCCATTTTCGTGAACGGTAATGATGTAGCGATCGCTAAATGAAGTCGCGATTGGATTTGCTGAGTCTTTTGGCAACATTTCCATCAATTCTTCTCGTTTAAGATCCCACATCAATCCGCGATCTTTGCCAAAGCTAATGAGCCGCTGTTGGTTGGTTACCTGTAAACCCACGATTGCATCGGTATGCCCGGCAAAGGTGCGGTGAAGTGCTCCAGTCCGTAAATCCCAAACCTGGAGTTGGCGATCGCTAGTAGCACTAATCAGGCTATTGGGGATTGAGCCGTAACTCACTGCGGTAATTTCTGTTTTTGGCAGTTGGAGGGTTTGCAGCAATACTCCAGTTTTCAGATCCCATCGCCGCAGCATTCCACCTTTACAGCCTGTAATCAATGTTTGGCCGTCGGGATGGATCGCGATCGAGGTTACGGGCTTCTGGTGTCCTCTAAACACCTGTAGAAACTGACCTGACGAAGTATCCCAAAGTCGCACAACGCCATCTGCCCCACCGCTCACTAACAGTTTGCTATCTTGACTAATTGCAAGGCTGGTAACGGAGGTGTGCCCAGATATTGACCTGAGCATAGAGCCAGTAGCGAGTGACCATAACCGCAGTACATGGTCATTCCCCGCTGTAATCAACATTTGGTTGTTAGGCGTGATCAGCATTTGTTCAACATCAGCCTGAATTGGCATATCACGTAGTTTTTTGAGATGCACATCCGACTGCTGAAATAAGTGTTCAATCTGACTCAGGACATGGGGGGATTGGCGATTGCGCGCATACACATATTGCCCGCCAACCATGCCAAGCACCAGTAAAGCGGTGACTGGTGCAACCATCTTTTTAACTGATCGCTGCCAACAGATTGCAGGTTGACGAAAATGCCCGACTCCGGGAATTGCTTGAATGTCTGCTAATGCCTCAGCCGGATGTTGATAGCGATCGCTGCACTTAATTCGCACTAGCCGATCTAGCACCTCTACCAATCTGGGATCAACACAGTGTTCTGGCAAAAAACTATGCCAATCTAATTCGCCTGAAATCACGTCAGGCTTAAACTGCTTGGGATGAACTTTCGTGAGGAGATGAATCACTAAAATTCCCAGGGCATACAAGTCACTATTGAGGCGAGACATGCCCAAATGCTGCTCATCGGGCATATACCCAGGGGTGCCAATTGCCAACGATGCGGTAGTGGGTAAAGCACTTGGCTCAGGATTAGAGACCAGGCACGCTGCCCCAAAATCAATTAAGACAAACTTGCCATCTCGTCGCCGAATCAGGTTACTGGGTTTAATATCACGGTGAATAATCCCGTAGGAATGAATATGCTCCAAAATAGTCAAGACATCTTTTAGAAGCGCGATCGCCACTTTATAAGACAAGCGTTGATCTGTTTGTAACCAACGACTTAAACTTTCCCCTTCAACATACTCTTGCACGAGATAGATTTCGTCATGCTCATGGCAGTATGCGTACAACGTAGGAATTTGAGAGTGATGTCGCCCAACCTGCTCTAGTAGACGAGCTTCATTATCAAACAATTGCTGAGCCGTCTCCAACGAAATCTTATTTCTTGAAGACAGCTTCAGGTATTTCACAACACACAACGGATGGTGAGGAAGATATTTGTCGCGAGCCAGATAGGTTTTGCTAAACCCACCTGCTCCCAACTCTTCCAAGATGAGATAGCGTCCAGTTAATAGTTTCCCAATCATTCCAATCCAACCTTCTGCACAGCGATAATTCGGTTCATTCACACTGAGGATGAACACTCTGATGATGCTGAGTGTTCAGTTCCTCTAAAGCTTGATGATGAGTGCAGATGAATCTATACCAGCAACTACCAATGGCACAGTGTTGCTTAAATAAGACTCATCCTTATACAAAACAGTCGCAATGTTGCGAAACTCCTCCACCTGGGGCAGCACTTCTGCAATTCATATCCAAGCACTGCTAAGGCATTAAACTGAAGCGGTAGATGAACGATGCCTAATTCTAATGCGATCAAAGAACAATTCAACAGGAAGCCAACAGTAGGAATGATCGCACGTTCTTGTAAGATTATAGTTGCCAGGTTGGTTGCTGCCCACCCTTTATGACAGAAATAGCAGAAATTCGCCAATCAAGTTTTAACTAGAACCTATTTGAGAGGCAAGTTCTAATTGTTTTTGAAGTGAATATTGAGCAACATCGACTGTCACACGAGAATCCCCTGTGACAATCTACAAACAATCATACGTCAAGATGATAGTCCGCTCAGTCTGCATGACGATTAGATCGCGTCAGGGAGCTATATCCGACTATCGGAGATGGGTGTAACTATCATCAAGTTCAGCAGAACATCGTGGCATCGCTTGCTTTAGTTCTGCAATACTCAACGCCATCTGCAATGACGGATCCACTGGAAATGAATTCAATATTCTGGAATGTTTCTGAAGGTCAATCTAGCTCACTACTCAGTTTTCTGGAGCAATCGCTCAAACCATTAGTAGTTTATGATGCTCAAGGCAAAACGATATATGCTAGCCAGAGTTTGTTAGAGCTATTGCAAACAGAGCTTCAATCCATTCATTTTTTTGATTATTTTTCCGGCAACTCCATGCCTGTAAATGTTTTAAGAGCATACTGGAATCGTGCTTTACAGGGAGAACGTCTTCAGTTTCTTACAACTATCAAAGGTGATTTAGGGGAAATTGAGTGTTCTCTGGAGTTTGAGCCAGATGTCAATTTGATGTTTGTATTAGTTACTAAAATTGCTGCCGAGCAGCCTGTTCAAGCCTTGATCAGTGCCCATGAACGAGCGATCGCAGCTTTAATTAAAACAGAGGAGAGATGGAAAACCTTTGTTTCTAATAGTCCTTATTTATTCATTCAAACCAGCAGCACCGGGCAGATTGTTTACACAAACGCGATCGCACGACAAATTCTCGGTTACCGGGAAGAAGAATTAATGGGTCGCCACATTACTGAGTTAGTCCATCCCAAACAATTTAGTGACTTTGAGCTAATTTTTCAGCGGTGGAGCAGTACATTTCAAACCCAACCGCTAGGAATTGAATGCTGGTGGAGAGCAAAGTCTGGACAGTGGCTCGCACTCTACGCGAAAGGGCAGCATTTCCCAACCGCTCTAGACCTGGATGGAGTTGCAATTAGTGGCTACAACATCACAGAGCGCAAACGTCTGGAATACAAACTTAGAACCAGTGAGGAGCGATTTCAATCCTTGCTGATGACAATCCCTGGTGCAGTATTTTATTGCGATTTATTTTACACAATGAAATTTGCCAGCGATGGCATGGAGGCAATTACCGGATATAACCCATCCGTGTTCATCAATAATCACCTTCGATCCTATCTCAGCATTATTCATCAAGATGATATTCCACTCATTCGAGACTCACTGACTCAATCCGTCTCCGGACATGCTCATTCAATGGAGTACCGCATCATTCATGCGGATGGACAAATTCGATGGGTATCAGAACGGAAGCAAGGAGTGTTTGATCGGAATGGAAATTTGCTCTGGCTCTGCGGCATTTTAATGGATATTAGTAACCTCAAGCACAGTGAAGTTGAACACAAGCTAACCGCAGAAAAATTACGGCTCAGTGAAGCAATTAATCGTAAAATCATCAAAATCCGTTCCGATCTGATGCAATTACGATAAATGCTTAAGATAAATCACTGAGCTGAATGAGTCGAGGATAGGTAGGGTGAACCGCTACTGACTAATGTGCAATTTCGAGTCACTGAATAATGACGGTTCCATTGCCAACAAAAACGGGAATAGGATATTGGGTATCTGGATAAGCTGCAATCCCGTATTCATGAGTTCCTCTAGAGGACGACACTTGAGGTTGAAAAACAACCGTGAGGGTTGTTTTCGGCGGGAGGGCAGGGGCAAATTCTAGCCACATGGTGCCCGTTTCATCTACCCAGGTATCGGTAATTTGCACAGCCCGCCCCCTTGTCGTGGGGGTTCCTAAAAACGCCTGTGCGGTTGGCAGATGGAACTGAAGCAACGACGCGCCTTTGCCAACATTCTGCTCTGACAAAGAAAGTTTGGCAAAGCGGTTGCCTTCTGGTAAGGTCATGGTGAAGTAGTAAGCGCGATCGCTAGCAGTGGGTGCTTTGCTATTCGTCACAACAACCTTTGCCAGGGTTACAGTTTCGCCAGCAGTCAGAAAAGGGGTCATTGATCCAGTTGAAAGCGCCCAGAAGTTGAGCAAGAGAGCAGTCACCAGAGAAACCAGAACATATTGAAAAAACTGCATAACAACACTCCAACGATTAATGTAAGATTCACGCTATCAGCGATGAAGGTGAAACATGGGTAGAAGATTGATTGCAGCTTGTAGAAGCAAGTTTATTGGGTAATGTTTCCCAGAAACTTGCTTCTACAGAGCTATTGCGCTTATGCGATCTTCACAACATCTCGATTGAAGTTAAGGCGGTTTTCACCCGTTGGGAAACCAGCTCTACCGTCTTTATCACCATCAATGTTGGAGTGAATGTTAACGTACATCGTTCCTCCAAGTAGGGCTGCCTGCTCTTCTGGTGTGAGTTCAAATTGACCCCGAATTGTGCCAGATTTTGCATCAGTTGGTGTATTTTCAAAGTAACGAATCACAGTCGCATCGGCGAAGTTGCCGCGACTATCACCTGCTGGGCTGAAATGCAGGTGGGTTCCCGAGATGAGATTGCCTTCCACATCCTTTGGAACTTTCAAGAAACCATCTACCAAGGCCTGAGGATTGGCACCATTGAGAATCTTGGCATTGGGATCGATTGCTTTCTCACCTTGACTAAACAGCGGGAAGCCATCGAAGTCTTTGTAGCTACCATTCACAGTCAACACGCCATTTTTCAATTGAGCGTTGAGTTCGGAAGTACCGGGGCTGTCGGTAGCAAAGGGAAATTCAGTACCACCTCCACCTTTTGCAGTGTTAAAGCGAATGCTGTCATCCCCAACATAAAGAAAGTCGTTTCCAGTACCGCCAATGATGCGATCGTGTCCTTGAGTGCCAGCCAAATTGCCATCACCTCGCTTATTCTTGAAACCAAGTTCCTTGAGGTTATTCAGGCTTTGGTTTGCCTCTTTGGTATTGCTGACAAAGTGCCGTTCATTCAGGTCAGAGGCTTTTACAAATGGTAAAGCCGCGAGAATATGCCCTGTTTTTTTGTCAATGACTAGTGCATTGTTTACAGAGTCTAAGGGTTGGCTCAATGCTCCTTTACCAGGGTTTTGCCCTTGAGCAATTACGATGTTTTTAGGATTAATTCCTGAAAGCACAAAGCGATCGCTGGCAGGATCAAAATCAAACACTCGGTTAGTTGTTTCCTTACCCAGAATAATAGAATCTCGCCCTCCTCCCGTGGTGATAGTGTTAAAGCCCCGTCCCGTTCCGCGAATCACATCTGAATCACCCGAACCGATGACAACATTTGTTCCACCTCTAGGGTTGAGATAATCTCCTTTAGAACCCAGATTGTCTCTAAATGAGGTTTCACGACCTACTTTAGTGGCATCTAAAGTTTTTGCTGAAGCCACTTTGTCTAGCGAAATATGCAGTTCAAAACTGTTAGCAGTTACGGGAGCGTGGTTGTGATCATCAGGCACCGATTGAACTGTCTCGCGTTCATCAGATGCTAAAGCCTGGTTTAATGATTGCTCAAGCTCAGCTTCTTGAACCGAGGCACCTTTTGATGCGGTAGACGAAGTAGCAGAGTTTGTTGTGTTGAGACTTGGATCGGCTGCGCCAGTTGTGTGGTTTGAGTGATTTTGAGTATCAAATCCTTCCATGATGATCTCCTTTAGAACAAAATGAAGCGTGTTTGAGTTTACAAAAAGTCGATGGGTGACAAGTGATCAAAAGCAACTCTACGGCATTGCTCAAATGTGTAGATGCAGAGAGCGATGCAGCAAATGCTTTTGAGTTTTAGAAAATTCTGAACGATTCAGGGCAGCATTCATTCTGCGCTTCAAGGCTAACCACTGAATTGATGAAATACTTGAGCAAAACACTTTGGAGAGTTGGGATTTTGATTGTTGTCTTGCCCTGCACCAACTATAACAAGCTTAAATCAAGAGTGCTTTGCTTTCCCAAATCTTCACAAACATCGGCGAGGTATAGCCAGATTAATTAGAACTCTTGAAATAGGCGGTTCTAGTTAGCTAGTAATTGTTCGATTGGGGTTGACTCTGCTCGCCTTGCACAGGGGGGGAGATGTGGCTAGAAGTGGGAGCGATCGCGAGCGAATAGAACAGCAATCCAGTAAATAGAGCACTACAAACGAACAACCCCAGGTCGAGAAGTTTATTACGCATCATTGCCTCCATGTGCAATTGATTGTTTGACTAATTCATGAATTAACAGGAACTCAACGCACTGACTTGATTCCGTCAAATGCTTTGGTGATTTCTTCCGTTACATAGCTAATAGGCGCTCTCTGGCGGACCTTAATCATCGCAACCAAACTCATTCCAGGCGTAATCGGTAAGCGTTCAGTTCGCCGCTCTAAAAATTGGCGCTCAAGCCGAACCTCAACCGGGAAAACCGTTGGACCGGGGGTTTGACCATTTGGCTTAATCGCTTCACTCCCCACCTTAGAAACAACTCCTTTCACCGCTCCATACTCTGTGAAAGGGTAAGCATCAATCCGAACATCTACCGGTAGTCCAACCCGAATGTTTGCCATATCTGCATTGGCAACCTGTACTTTTGCCGTCAAAGTTTCGTTGGGAACCACTTGTAATAACGCTTGTCCAGGCTGGGTTACGCCACCAGGTATCTTTGGTTCCAGATTAAACACAACTCCATCAATGGGTGCTCGCAGGTCTTGATTTTTTAAATCCAACTTAATCTGATTCAGTTTTGAGTTGACTTCAATCAATTGACGCTGGTTTTCTTTGATGATGGTGTTAAATTCAGAGTCTAGTGCTGCCAA
This sequence comes from Leptolyngbyaceae cyanobacterium C42_A2020_001, assembly GCA_015272515.1. Classification (GTDB taxonomy): domain Bacteria; phylum Cyanobacteriota; class Cyanobacteriia; order Leptolyngbyales; family Leptolyngbyaceae; genus JSC-12. Next base: position 34,835 of record JACYLN010000002.1, read on the forward strand.
CTGCTGTTGAATCTCTCGCTGAGTTTCAGTCATCAGTTTTTCTTCTTCCGCTCGTGCCTGAATTTGCCCAATTTGTAGTTGGCGCTTCTGTAAGCTATTCTGCGTGATCTGCTTTTGTAAATCGCTGACGTTTACTCTGCGTTGCAGTAGGGTTGTTTGCGGAATGGCACCTTCTTCTACTAATGGTTTGATGCGGGCTAACAGTTCTTGCTCGGTTTGTAGCTGAAATCCTGTTTGCCCAATTTGGGCTTCTGTTTCAGCAATTTGAGTTTGAATGTTGGACTGTTGGAGGCGGGTGATCGTTCGGCGATCGCGCAATTGCTGCAAGAAGAGATTAAACCGTTGGCGTTGTTCTGGATCTAAACTGCTAGAGTCTCCCGTCAGTTGGGCCACCAATAAAAGGCGAGTTTGCACCCGATTCATTAATTCAGGAGAAATGGTGGTTTTACTTTGGTTGAGAGTGTTAAGAGGTTTTCCTTGCTGAGCAATCCGTAGCACGGCAATTTCTTCAACCAGGCGATTGCGCTGCATTAATAACCCCTGTAATTGGGTATAAAGCGGAGTTTTATCAAGTTGCAACAGCAGTTGTCCCTGATTTACTGCATCTCCTTCTTGAACGAGTACTGCTGTAATAACACCTCCTGCTCTAGATTGAATCACCTGTGATTGCGAGAGCGGTTCTAATTTGCCACTCGCATTAATAACGACATCAATTCGCGCCAATACAGACCAACCCACCCCTGCAACCACACCTACTAAAATTACTTGAGTGAGTCGCCTTGTCCAGGGTGCAATGGGAGGCAAACTGACGGCTTTATTTTCCAGGTCTTGCTCAAATCGTTTGATTGTGCGTTGATAACTCTTCTTTAACGCATCAAATGGGTTAAAAAACTGTTGGAGGCGCATTTTTTCTCCTTCAATTGATTGACGGTTGGTGTTAAGCTTCTCGTGATTGTTGAGCATACAGGCAGTAATAAAGCTGACGACGAGCCATCAACTCCTGATGAGTGCCTTGCTCTACCAGGCACCCTGCTTGCATGAATAGAATGCGATCGGCGCGGGCGATCGTGTTCAGCCGGTGGGTAATGAAAAAGCAGGTACAATCATGAAACTTTTGCATCAGGTTATGACAAACTTTTCGCTCTGTATCAGAATCGAGGGCACTGGTTGCTTCATCAAAAATCAGCAATCGAGGATTCCGCATCACCACACGGGCGATCGCGATTCGCTGCCGTTGCCCACCCGATAAACTGGTGCCTCGTTCGCCAACTTGCGTGTTGTATCCTTCGGGTAATTCCATGATGAAATCATGAGCATCCGCAATCTGGGCGGCAGCAATAATTTCCTCATCCGTCTGTTCCTGAAATAGGGCAATATTGTCGCGAATGGTACCCTGAAATAACACGGCATCTTGCGACACAATCCCAATTTGCGATCGCAAAGAACTTAGATCCACTTTACTGATGTCGTAACCATCAATGGCAATGCTGCCACTTTGCGGTGTATACAACCGGGGAAGCAATTTCATCAATGTGCTTTTTCCAGAACCACTCTGCCCCACAATGCCGACAAACGTACCAGGCGGAATCTCCAAATCCACATTAGAGAGTTGCAGTTGCCCCGGTTTAAATGCAAAGTTGACATTCTGGTATTGAACGTGTCCAGCGATCGCTGGTAGCTGTAAAGCGGTCTGTACCGGGGAAAGTTCTTCCTCAACAGGTGAATCGGCAATATCTGCTAACAAATCCATTGAAAGCGATGTTTCCTGGAATCGTTGCCACAACCTTGCCAGGCGCAATAATGGTCCAGTAACGTATCCAGTCAAAATCCGAAAAGCAATCAAGCCACCAAGACTCAATTCACCCTTGAGTACCACTTCGGCACCCATCCACAACACCAGCAAACTGCTGAGTGTATTGAGAAATTGACTGTAGGAGTAGAAGATAGTGTTGATGGTTGAAGTTGTGAATCCGCTTGTAAGATACTGCACGTAGCGATCGCGCCAGGTGGCTTCAACTAAGGATTCCATGTGTTGAGATTTAACCGAGGAAATTCCACCCAACACTTCAACTAAGTAAGACTGAACTTTTGATCCTTGCTCCGCCTTAACCCGAATCAGTTTTTGCTGAATAGTAGACATAATCAGCATCGAAACGATCACAAGGGGAACCGTCGCCAACACGCAAAAGGTGAGTTTGGCGCTGTAAAGAAACATCACTCCAATGTAAAACACCGAAAAAACAACATCCATTACAGTTGTGATCGCCGTATCTGTCATAAACTGGCGGATATTTTCTAGTTCCAGCAGGCGCGATGATAATTCACCAACAGGTCGCTTTTCAAAAAAGCTGAGCGGCAAATGCAACAGATGACGAATAATTTCCACTCCTAAGTGCAAATCCATGCGGTTTGTGGTGTTAATTAGCAAATAGGTGCGGAGAATTGTTAGCACTCCTTCTAGCAATGCAAACAGCACCATTAAAATGCCAAACATTGACATTGCTCCAGCATTGGCACTGACAATCACATTGTCAATCACTTGCTGTACTAATAATGGATTCGCTAATCCCAGGAGTTGAATCACAACGGAGGCGAGTAAAACTTGCACTAAAATTCCACTTTGTTTGAATACCATTGGTAAGAACCAATGAAATCCAAAGCGTTTTGTGGGAGTGGTAGGAAATCGTTCTAAAACAATTGCTTGACAAGAAGAAGTGGCGCGATCGCCGTTCACCGATGCATCTATAGAAGTCAGCCGATTTGCGAGTTCTGCCGCCGAAAGACGCAATTGCCCCGTTCGAGGTGACCCCAAGACAACCGTTGTGGCAGTAATTTCATGAATGACAGTGGGAATATCGCGATATTGAATCAGGGCTGGAGTTGTGAGTCGGTTGATTCCGCCTACAGTTGGTGTAAAGCGAATAATTTGGGCATTTAACCCAATTGCTTGAGCAATGCGCGTATATAAATCAAATGGTTCAAATTTATTGATTGGTTGCTGTGCCAATGTGCGGCGCAATGAATCGGGACGGTAGGGAATTTGCAAGCGATCGCAGATCATGCCAAAACATGCGATGACATCTTCCACAGCATCGGGTGCCGTTGATTTCCATACTGGAAATTTCTTGGGAGGGGGAATGATCGATGTTTGATCGTTTTCTTCATTCCAGCGAGAATCAGCCGCGATCGCCGCTTGAGATTCCAGCGCCAGTGGCATCGGAGACAGTACATCCGATGATTTCAGGGGTGCTTTACCCAAAAACGTGGAGGCTAAAGAAGTCCGATCAATTCCTACCAGGCGTACCGGAAACCGGGAAGTTTTAATGGCTTGCAATTGGGTCAGTTCGTTAATGGGCAGTCCAATCGGGAGATTGGGCGCATCTCCACCACTAACAAGCCAAACCCGGTCAGACGAGAGTTGCAAAAACCGTTCATTCCGCTTCGATGAAGCATGGGAATACCAATGCTGAGCCACCGCAAGTTGCTCTTGAGCGATATAGTGAACAACTTTCGTGAGATTAATTCCTGCCGAGCGATCTGGCATTTTAGATAAACTTTTAGACAGCGTATCAAACAATTCAGTCAGGCTAACTCGTTCAGACAACACATCCATCAAATGTTCTAGCGCGATCGCCTCAAATTCATCCGCAGGCAGGGCAACGGTGACAATTTCCTGGTGTGACGTTTGAGTAGATCGCAACAAATCTGCTCTCGAAATATTGGCAGCTCGCACCGTCCCCATTGCCACTCGCCGAATTAAACTATCCCAGCCAATTACTGCACCTTTTCCCAAAATCTCTAGCGTTGGGCTTTGATAAGAGGTTGAACCAAGAACTCTGACCCTTCCCTGGGCAATATAGTGAACCGCAGAGGGCAGTTCGCGTGATGGAAAAATTACTTCCCCAGGTTGAAAAGAACACAACCGTAATTTGGGTGCAAGGATATTTTGTATACGAACTGGAAGATGGTTGAAGGGATAGGCAGAGAAGAATTCTGAGAAGTGTGAGTTGATTTCTGCATCGACGTGCATCATCGCTGCAACTCCTTAACTAGGTTGCCAAAAATAACTTGAGACTCTAAATCAGAGATTACACAAACTTACATTTGTTTTTCAGAAGTAAGCTCTAGTTTGGTTGATGCAGGCATTACCGCGATCGCGCCTGGCGTATCAGTTGCGGTTCTAATTTGAGTTTGTAACCATTGAGAATATAGACGTTGAATCAATTGAGTGCGTGTTGCCTCGGTTAATCGAGCAGCAGTAAACCGTTCTAAACGCACAATCCAAAAGCTGTCAGCAACAGGGATAGGACCATAAACTGTCCCAATCTGCTCAACACGAAATAAAGACGCAACCTCAATCGGCAGCGTAGATAACCCTACTGGACCGAGCCATCCTCCTGTTTCGCGTTCGCGTCCTAAGGAATAGTGTTGAGCTAGTTCCGCAAAACTCTCCTCATCATCTCGAATCTGAAAATATAGCTCCTGGGCGAGAGTTAAGTCTGTGACCTGAATCAACGAATATTCGACCTGATCCAGATCAGACTTAATCCGAAGAAACTCTGATTCTACCTGTTCACTAAATTGAAGTTGCTTAAACTTCTCTAACTGCAATTCTCGCAGCATCACTGCTTTGAAATACTCTAAGGTGACTCCTTTGTAATGGCACCATTGATTAACAAACCCTTCAAAATCATCGGGCAGCGGCGCATCCGCCCCTCCAGCTAAGATGCGGAATAGTTCCTCCTTTGATAGAGGGAATTCCTGAATTACATCATCTAGCAAGAACTGCCCAACTAGCGGCTCCAAAAGCTTATAGCGAACTAAAGCGGAGATAATTTGATCGCCATCTAACCAGCGATGACCAATTTTTAAACAGTTGCTCATGGCGGTGTGTCTAAGCTCTAAACTAGTGGAGTTTTGCGATACACCCCTGTGTCTTGGCAAACACTCCCTATTACCGCTCCCTGATTCATGCCTCAGGCTATACGATTACAAATCAAATGTCCACTTAATTAGAACCAGTTCTGGAACTGCTCTATTTCCTTTGCTGATTCAATTTAAGGAAAAGGCATTTTATTAGAACCCTAAAGTGAGCGAGTTCTAATTAGCATTTTTGCCAGTTTTGGTTAAAAAACGTACATAGATACAGATTTAACTACTGACGTGGAAAACATCAATATAACCATCGAACTACTCATACTCAAGGCTTTTCTTCTTGTTTGTCGGCTTATTACAGACGTACAGAGTTACGTATAGAAGTTGTTTCAACCCTTGAAAAAGTTCTGAGATTCTCAGGTTGGCTAAACCTTTTTCATTCTTTACCGTGGTATACAGTGATCTGCGCTTCATCTAAATCACGGGTGTCTATATACCAAACAGTCAAACGCGCAAGCTCTCATCCGCCTTGACCCATGCGGCTGTATCCCTGGCTGTTTCTGCAAGCGCGTTTGGCTAGGATTCAGTCAATCTACTCATTGCTAAGAAGTTGCACACTTAAACCTGTCCGAAAACTAAAATTACTGTTGCTTCGATCAAGTAGCTTGGGCATTGCCCGCACTATGTAAGAAGTTTTCGGATAGGCACTTAGCAAACTTCATGTTTACTCGCTGCGACATAACTTTGATTTGCAGCGAATTTATTCAAAGGAGAATTTCCATGGGCATTAGCGCTCAAACAGAACTCAGTGCTGTTCTTGCATTGCTGCAAGATATTGATGATGTGGCTTTTGCTAGAAGTGAACGAATTTTTCGAGGAAGCAGTACAGAAAACGACTTGTTTGTTGGTGACGTAGCAGGCGATATCGCAGACGGTGGTCGAGGTGATGACCTTCTACGTGGAAACGATGGAGACGACCAACTGTTTGGCGGCAGCGGAAACGATGGATTGCTGGGCGGGCTTGGTCTTGATGATCTGTTTGGTGGTCGCGGGCAGGACTTTCTGTTTGGCGATGTTGGTAGCGATCGCTTGTTTGGCGGGAGAGGCAACGATTTTCTGGCAGGTGGGGCGGACAATGATCTGCTGGCTGGAGGTCGCGACGACGACCAAATTATTGGCGGCGATGGAGTTGATACTCTTACCGGAGGTTCAGGAAAAGATCAATTTGTGTATGAGGGTGACGTGTTTGCCAATGGTCCCGTTGCGCCTGCTGGACAAACTGGCATCAACATTTTGAATAAGCCAGATATTGTCAATGACTTTGAGATTGGCACCGATCAGTTTGTATTTAATAAAACTGATTTAGGAATTGAAAACCTGGTGTTCCAGAGCGGACGCTCGTCTGAAATTGCTGCCGACGGTAATTTGATTGTGTTACAAGATCCCTTTGTTTCTGCTGGAGCCGCAGCAAAGGCGATCGCGAACAACAATAACATCACGGCGGATGAAGGGATTTTTGTCTACTTCAACTCAACGCTAGGATTAACACGCATGGCATATTCTCGAGACCTGAGTGATGGTGGCGACTTTAGCGTGTTGGCAAATTTGAATAATCAACGAGGAGATGCTGGACTCGCCAACGTTGCGAATTTCTCAGCCTCCGATTTCACTCTCGTCTAATTGACAATGCACAACAATCATTTGCAGTTCAAGGCTTGACAGTCAGGGTGTATCATTTGCAGTTCAAGGCTTGTCGGTCAGGGTGTATCTCTTTCTTATGACAATCACATGCATCAAATTTGCTGTTGTCTCATCCAGGGCTATATTGCTATGAATCGTCGGATTTTAGAATGTGGGGCGTTGGCTTGTTCCGCCATTATGATCTATGGTTGGTCAAATGCTTCCGCTCCCAAAAACAACTCATCAAACTGTGGCGATCGCGCTGAATCAACGCGACCGAATCCTAGAAAGCATCATACTAAGTTAGCCAAGCAGTGTTTACAGACAGCATCTTTGGCTTCAATTTATGAGATTCCCAGACAGTTATTTAATATTCAGTGGGGAAGTTCTGAATCAACAACATTACCTAAAAAGACAGATGCAATTTATGACGATCTATTGGTGAAAGCACAAACACTGGCAAGCCAGGACCAATTCGCAGATGCTATCAAGTTGTTGGAGGGCGTTCCTAGAAATAGTCGGCATTATAAAACAATTCAGCAACTTGAAGAAGACTGGTCACGGGAGTTATTTCGGCAGGCAAATGCAGACTGTCAGCAAGGTCAAATGGCAGGGGCGATCGCGCGGTTGGATGCCATTCCAGCCAGGAGCCAACTGCGCCATCGGGCGATTGAATTACGGCAACGCTGGAGCAAACACGATACATTGGTTAAACAGGCGATCGCGGCAAACAAGGTAGGAGCCTGGCAAGAGGCGATCGATGCAATTCAGGCATTAGAGGGGACACCTGTTTACTACAGTCTGCCAGTTCAAACCCTGTTGCAGCAAGCAATGACAAACCTCTATGAGCCAGATACAACGTTTCTCAATATTGCAACCACAGGCTTACCAGAGGTAAAAGCCTCGATTGCTCCACCCGAAACTCTCCCCGTAGGCAACTAAATAATCACAGAGTTACTGAACCTGACAAAATTCAACTCCAAACAATTGCTTGAGAAATAACACAGGATCTGTTTGCGGCAGACTTGTATCTACAAATAAGTTTCGAGCCAGCTTCAGTTGTGCTGTGCTGTACTGGCGCTGATTTTGAGCTTGAGACACAGCTAAACCCAAATCATGAAACCATTTTGTTAGCACAGGAAGGGAATTTTCGAGGGTAATCGAAGCTGAATTCGTAGAAAACTTGAGTATTTGTCGCTTAAACGTGGCATTTATCAACAAATACGTTTCATTATTTTGAACCATTTCCCAGCGAGATTGAGGCATCGCCTTTTCACTCCACGAAACCCAGAGGCGCATTCGCTTCAAAACCAATTCCATCTCAGCTTGGTTTGCTAAATAAACAACAATTGGTTTGAGCTTGGGTGAATTTAAGACTCGACGTGCAGGTTGATTAACAATAGTGGAAGCCGTTATAAACGATTCTGAAAGCGTTTGATGTTTGGGTGCTGAAGAGAGAACAACCGATGGTTCTGGGGAAGATGCGATCGTTGAAACTTCCCAGCGATAACGATCAAGCCTTCCCCCTTCATACATACAACTGGGAAAGGCATAGGCTTGTTTGGCAATGGGTTGATGGGTTTGAGGATCAAGATATTCCAGGTGGAGTTGAATATCTGGAGTATCGTTTTGCTGTTTGGCGAAGGTGTATTCTGGCGGCGGCGGTGTTACACACAGCAAGCGAACAACTTGAACAATGGCTCGATTTTTAGCATCCTGTAGTTGAAATACATTATGAGGCGGGTTGAAAATAATTCGCCCCTCTGGATCGAGAAAATAGGAGAGGGTACATCCTTGAGGAAGGTAAAACAAAGCACCGATATATCGATCCAGTTTGGGTTTGCGCCGCCTCAAATAAACGTAGTACTGAGTGGGTTCGCTGAGTCCACGTTCTTGATAGCTGTAATCTTTTTTTAGGAGTAATCGTGTATTAGGAGTAATGGATGTAGCATTACCGTGCCGATGGCGATCGCTAATTTCTTGTAAGCCAAATTCCAATACTGCTTGAATCTGCTCGACATCTAGTTGAGTGATTAATTTCCGAATGAGTGCAACTTTTGTCCTGACCGTCAGTTGACTAGCTTGCAGAATGATTGTGTGATGAGGCGCAAGGGTTTCTGCCAAGTCCTCTTCCGAAACCTCTACCGAGGGCGATTCAGGGGTTGCCTCAGCATGGTGTGAACAGGGCGTTTGAACTAGCCGAGCATCAACCTTAGAAGAAGGAACACGATTCATATCAAGAACAGAACAGGGATTATAAGAATCTACCCAACTAAACAGGTAAATTCAGGACACTTGCAGCGATCTTGATGGAATCATTGTCTATTACAGGTTTTTCAATTCAAGAATTTAACCTGGCAATCCCTGCGGCACACCAACCACTTCTCGATAAACGCCTAAGGTTTCTCGGCTCATTCGGTTTACTGATAGCCAATCCAAGTTTCGCTGTGCCTGCTGTTGCCAGTGGCATAATTCCTGTGGCTGTTCTAATAAGGTTTGCAACGCTGTGGCGATCGCCCTCTGATCCAGGGGAGGAACCAAGATACCAGCTTCACCCTGATCCAGTGCTTCGGGAATGCCATCAACGTTGCTAGCCACGATCGCGCATCCTACCTCGCGCGCCTCTGCCAGCACCAACCCAAACGGTTCTCGCCGCGATGCTAGCACAAACACATCTGTTGAGTGCAGGTAGCGCACCGGGTTAGGTTGAAACCCTTCAAAATGAATGCGATCGCCCACCACACTAGCCTGCGCTTGCTGCCGAAATTTAGCCATGTCAAACCCATCCCCAACCAGATACAGATGCGCCATTGGGAATCTGGGAGCAATTTGGATAAAGGCAGCAATTAGGTCAGCAATTCCTTTGCGCTCGGTCATTCCGGCAACAGTTGTAATGGCAGGGCGATGAAGGGCTGGAATATCTGTTGTGTGAAAGCGGCGCAGACGAGGGGAACCAATGGTGCCATTATGGACAACACGAAGTTTATTCTGAGGAACTCCTCGTTTTGCCATTGAGCTGGCAACTGCATGACTCACGGCAATCACGCGATCGGCAATTCCCATCAAAATCGAACTTGCTTGAAATTCATTATGAACCGTAGACACAAGGATGTAAGAACAGTTGAGCCGAAACAAGCGAGCCAGCACCACACCCGTCATCATATGAGCGTGAACGATATCCGGTTGCACTGTTTGGATAATTTGCCGATAGCGGTGTGCTGCTTGCCATAGCTGCATCGGGCGACGCTGCTGATCCAGATAAAAATGCTTCACCCCATACTTTGCCAGCAACGCTTCATACTCGCCGCCTGCCGATGCTACACTCACTTCGTAGCCCTGCTCCGCCTGGGAACAGGCAAGATCTACCGCAACATTGATAATGCCATTGCCCAGTTCACGAATATCGTTGAGGATGTGCAAAATTCGCATGGTAAACGCTCCTGATTGGCTTTGTTAACTTGCCTGCGATCGCGCTGGGCTAACGACCCGAGATAACACTTGCAAATACTGCTCAGTCACAGTTTGCACAGAAAAAGCTGCGGCTCGTTGTTGGAGCATTGCAGAGTTACGCGGTTGATTTAGGGTGGTCGCGATCGCCTCAGCTAAAGCAATCTCATCTTGCACAGGCACCAATTTGCCATACTTGCCATTAGCTAAAATTTCCGCCGGACCGCTTTCACAATCGGTTGAAACAACGGGAACGCCTGCTGCCATCGCCTCTGCCACCACATTCCCAAAGCCCTCAAAAATCGAAGATAAGGTAAAAACAGCAGCCTTTGCCATATAAGCGTAGGGATTTTCCACAAATCCAGGCAGCGCTACGTCTCCAACTAATCCCAACTCCTGAATCAACGCTTGCAGTTTGGGACGTTGATCGCCCTCCCCCAGAATCATTAAACGCGCACAGCAGTTTTGCCGTAGTCGTGCAAATGCCCGAACTAAAGTTGGAAAATCTTTTTGAGTTACCAATCGCCCCACCCCCAAAATCACGGGAGGTTCTCCAGGTGCAAACCAGGGATGATGAACATCTGCCTGCATTTTTGCCTGCATTTCTGGCGTAACAACCGGATTGTGAATCACCTGGATCGACTCTGGTGGAAGCTGGGTGATGTTGGCAACATCCAACGCCACACCACGGGAAGCCGCCACAATCTCATCTGCCCAGGGATAAAACCAGCGCACAAGTTGAGGTCGAATTCTGCCACCAGTCAAGGGTTGATGGTCTTGAAACTGTTGAGACAGATTCGTTTGCACACACATCACCACCCGCGTAGGCACCCGCGATAGTTGCCGTGCCCAAGTAGCAGAACTCGCAATATCCAGGGCTGAAAGCAAGACATCGGGCTGCGCCTTTTGCAGATAGCGTCTTAGTGCCAGAGTTTTAGAAATCACTACTGGAGTTTTTGCCTGAAGATTGACTAGGCGTACTCCAGGCGGAAGCATCGTTAGGTATGCTCCTTCTGCTTCTGCCACGACCAGATCAGTTTTAATCCCCTGCTGAACAAAACCTTGTGCCAGATGCAACATAGCTCGTTCTGCACCTCCACCTTCCAGTGCTGGAAGAAAGACGCTGATGAATGATGGTTTGGTCAGATGCACAATACTTAAACCTCCTAATTAGTAGACGCTATTATTTTTTTCCTGCTTAAGTATCTATCTTTAAGCAGGTGTTAATTCAATCACCAGTGGATGATCGGGAACTGCAAGTTGCAGTTGATTGACATTAGATTGTTGCCAGACAGGAGTAGTTGAATTGATGGGTTGATAGGCTTTTACAGATTTGAATGTGTTTGAAAAGGACAACGTGACCGATTGTTCCGGCACCGTTAAGTTTGTTTTGGTTTGCGGATCAAAGCTAGGAACCTCCTGCCAGAGAACGATATAAAATCGGCGATCGCGCTTTTGCAAAACCGTGTGATGCACGCTTGCCACATTGCCAGTTAATTGATAAGACAAGCTTTGCGGTTGAAACTCAACACCAGGATCTTTAAGCAGCGCAATCAGATTTTTCAATGCAGTAAACGCTGGTTTTGGAGTACCATCAACCCGCAATAAGCCAAAATTATTTTCCTGATTGGGGGCAGGTCGCTCATCGATCAATTCATACACAAAGGCACGACGCACATTGCGATTGAAATATTCCAAAAACAAGCGTGGAATATATTTGGCAGAAACTTGCTCGGAAACGGCTGGTTGGGGTGGAGCCGGATCAGCGATCGCGTTATGCCAGCCAGCTTCGGTAGCTACAATAGGCTTGTTGCTGCCTGAAACAATTTGCGTCAGTGGAATCCACTTTGTATCAAGATCCTGGCTGGGTAGATTTCCTCCTGCATAGCTGTGCATATTTCCAGCATCAAGTTCGTTGATATATCCCAACTGAGATGCATTAAACGGAATTGCCAACGACGGCATGAGCACCCATAAGTTTGCCGTAGCAGGATTCTGCTTAATGGCATTGTATAGGTCAATCTGATAGCTGCGGATTCCTGTGGGAAACGTTTGCCCTTGATAATTGAGTTGAGGGTGAACATCCCACTCATTGGGACCTTCAACAGCTTCAACGGCTGATAGTGTTGGATTTAACACTTCTCCTACCACATTGACTGGAAAAATTCCATCCCGTGGATCCATCACCAGCGTTGACTTAATTCCAATCCTGGCTAAGTCATTCATTTTCTGAAACATGCCTGGATCTTTGCCACCATCCCGAATGTGACGCACTCCCAACTCTCGCAATCGGGGTTTAATTACCTCCTCATAGCGACCGTAAGCCGTATCTAGGTAGCGCAGATGGGTGGCAACACCGATCGCATCTACAAAGGAATCTGCCGTTTTGGTTGGAATCGAAGATGCCTGAACCTGGGTCATTACCTGCGACAGTAAGCCAATCAGCAGGGCAGTCAGAAGTGCGGCGATCGCATAGCCCTTCTGACGAAAAGGTTGGATGTTTAAGATGAGTCGATTCATCTTCCTCAAAGAGTTTTAATACGTCTAAAGTGTTGTTCAAGAAGTAATTCAGTCAATCTACCGAGGATTCTCTAGAATCCGTCCATCATGCTGCCAACGTTGATTAAACTCGTTTGTCATCCGTCGCTGATAAATAGAACGCCAGCGGTAGTCCCGCAACAAAATTCCTTCTCTTATACCAGGGCGAATATGGGCACCATCTGAATGAATTGTTTGATTCACGTCACCCGTCTGATAGGTTTCCAGAACATCAAAATTAACCAGTCCATGAATGGCTTGAAGCACCACAATCAGACTCAGGCAAACAACAGATTTACGAGCATCAGGCAGGTGAGCAATAAAATACATCACACAGAACAGAACTGGAATTAAATATTGGTATTGATGGGGCAGTTTTGCAAATAACAACTGATTGAAGAGAAAACAGGTAAGAACTGCATAAAAAACTAATTTAGCGGCCGTTGTGTTGCGAAAAGGAACTTTACGAATTTGCTCCCAATAATATTGTCTTTGGCGAAAGAAGAAGAACAATAACACAAGAAATGTTGGCAATCCCCACAGGTAGATGTTTTTGTAGATGAATCGAGCGATCTCGCCAAATGTGCCACCAGCAGCATCATCGGCATAACTCAAAAACGAGAGCGTCATCCCAGAAGCAAAAAACACTGGCAAATACAGCACTACGGATGCCAGCAGAAATAGGACAATTCCTTGAAAAAATCGTTGAGTCAATTGACGCTGGTGGCGCAGGTAGGGAAAATAGAAAGCAAACGCGATCGCGCCCATTGGTCCATAGGTAAGACGAGAGGAAACGGCAAGTGCAAACAACAATCCTGCCCAGCGAAAGCGTTCATTTAACAGAAGCAGTAAGCCAGCTAAAAAGAAGAACGCTGGATAAATATAGTCTGTGGAGGTTGTTGCCGCAATAATCCAAAAAGGATTGGCACCAACGGCAAATGCAGCAAGGGCAGCGACTAGTGGCAGAACCATTTTTGCTAGCAAACGGTAGAAAATAAATAAACTAGCGATCGCCAGTGCAGCCGATACTAGATTTGAGAGATAAAAATCTCCCAGTTGAGACGATAACCCAATGACAATTTCGGGCACGAGGTAACCCTGAAACCGAGAGGGCACATACCGCTGCTCACTCACCAACGTTCGCCAGGTGCCAATCATGCGATAAATATCATCATGGTTGCCGTAGCCATTCAACGTCAGCAAACCATAGACAATGCAAAGTAATCCCAGAAACAGATAAATCCAATAGGGGCTAGCAATACGAAGTTGTACGTTGGCAAACGTATTGGAAGACTTAGATTGTTGAGTGAGTTGTAGCTGAGTTTTCGTTTGGCTCATCACTTTTTCCTCTCTGCATCACGGCTTAATACATTGCATTTAATAATTGGCGACTGAAAGGGTTTCGTGAAGCTCCTCAATTGAATCTGATTGTGTTTGTCGCTGATACCAGTAATAACGTTGAGCTGCCAAAGCAATTCCTAAGAAGCCCCATAACACCATGCCAAACACCCCCAGCATGGACTCGTTCAAGCCGATTTGGGCAAATGTTCCCAGGGCGATCGCACGCGATGCAGCAGCAAACGGATCATCGCCCCCTTCAATTTTGCGAGTAAGGCTTAACAGCAACACCAACAAACCACCCAAATAAGGTAGGGTACCAAACCATCCCAGCAAAAACAATAGACTGAGAATGCCACTATCGTTTGGACCTAAAGATTCACTGATAATGACTCCTCCCAAACCCTGACCAACCACTTCATTTAGCGCCAATCCCAGTGCTTGATTGTATCCAACCGAACGTGCATTAAAACTCACATCATTGCCGATATCGAACAAACTTTGGAGGCGAGAATTAATCACGTCTGCAAACGGATCAATCGCTGTCAGCGGTAATACCAGAATTGTCATCACAAATACTGTGAGCACTAAACGAATTTGTAATCGCTGCTTGAGTGAAGGAATAAAGAATGCCAGGGAAACTACCCATCCCAGCCAGGAAGAACGCGCTAGAGTCAGCAAAAACGACAGATATCCCACCCCAGCCGCTAAAAACCGGGCACCACCGCGATCGCTAAACAGCAACACTAATCCCGCTGCCATCACACAGGCAAATGGCTGAGTTGAATTCATCGTACTGAATACCCGAATTCCCAACGGTTCTGGAATGCCGAACACTTGGGTTTCCTGGTTCATTAACCAGAACCGATCCCAGGCAGGGGCAAACAAGTATTGCACAATCCCATAAAAACCCATCACTGCCACCCCCCAGAGAAACACCCGCTGGGTAACGCGACGATACAGGGGGTACTGTCGCCAGTGAACAAATAAATGAAAGCCAAACAGAATGGGTGTAAGCCAGTTTAGCAGCGGTACGAGTGGTTGAATTAGTGACCAATTACTAATGCCCACAAGCAAGCCATAGATCACCGCAACGATCGCCATCAAAAACGGCAATCCACCCCGGTGGTAGGCTTTTGGGAAGTATTGAACAAACGTCACCAGCGTAATTAGCGCGGTTAGAAACGGAGTCAGCATGATCGGGTTGGGATCAAGCCACCCCCCCTGAAGATCGCCCACCCGCCGGACAAAGGGGGTGAGAAACCAGACCCACCAGTTAAACCCCAAATACAGAATTGGATAACGAAAATAAAGCCAGACCGCAGTCATGAAGCAGGCAACAGGGTAGGCAATCCGCAATATTACAACCGCCTTTGCCACAAAACACAGAAGCGTCAGCAAAATCACCGTGAAAATGGGTATCCAAGCCAGAACGGGCTTGAACATCAACGCAAACGATTTCAGGGCAGGAAGACGGGATGCAGGCATAAGCAAAGTTATCGCGCTCTAGATAAAAGACCAGGATCGCGGAGGTGAATAATTGGGCAAACAAGGGATTGCGGAAGATAACTCAGCATCAGCGCAAACAAGGTGCGAAGGTTCAGCGGATGGCGACTGAGCGATCGCAGCAGATAAGGACGAGCAGTAGCATATTGGCGATCGCGCATCAGTCCAATTGCCAAAGTTGTATTGGCGTGGGCCCACTCCCGCTCAAAATACTTTTGGATCCAAGGGTCTGGCGCATCCGCAGCAAATCGTTCGTAACAGTAGATGCCAGCCCTACCTTTGCGAATTTTTGCCTGAGTATCTCGGCTACCGCTTAACATATTTTCGGACTGGAGATGCCTGCGATACTGAGCTAACCGCTCTGAGCAGTAGTAGGCTCCCTGCCCAGAACGACACGCCTGATAGGCAAGGTAGTAGTCCCAAAAAACGCCTGCACTGGGCAATTCATCCAGGGCGATCACGTCTCTACGAATCACAGCAGCACAGGAGACGAACACCGCTTGATCCACTAAGCCAATTTTGTAGAACGGATGATAAATTCCCGTTTGCAGGCGATCGCGCCCTTCTTGAATACTTTGCTGGACAGAAAGTGCTTGACTGATCGTACCTTCTGCATCCATTACAGAGTAATCACAAAACGCCAACACTAAGTCTGAGTGAGTTTCTAATGAAGTCACTAATTTCTCTAAGAACTGTGCTGTCCATTGATCATCGTCATTCAAACTGGCAATGTATTTGCCCCGTGCTGCTCGTATGGCATAGGTTGCATTCCAGGCAATTCCTACATTTGTCGCATTGCGGCGGAAATGAATACGCGGATCATGAAATGACTCCACGAGCAACTGACAGCTTTCTCGACTGCCATCATCCGAAACAATAATCTCAAAATCCTGAAATGTTTGATTCAAAACACTCGCGATCGCTGCTTGCAAATAAACCGGACGATTGTAAGTTGGAATAATTACGCTGACTAGTGGCTTTGAGTCAGAAATTGTCATTGAACTCTTGCCTCCTTCACATAATCAGTAGACGCAGGTAACTCATAGGTTTTGTGTTGTGGCATGGAAGCAGGCTGCTTTTGCGTTGCCACAATCGAGATTAAAAAGTGAATCATCAACAGCATTAATAGCGTGATGCCAATCGAGATGGGTAGCGATAAATTCGCGGGATCATAAGCACCTCGAAATGTAAAGATAATCAAATTACTCATTAAAAGGTAGAACAATACATTCTTGCCCCAGGCGCTGAGTAACGTTGATAAAATTCGCTGCTTTGACAAATATCTAGCGGACAAATAATAGAAATAAACTAAGAAAAGTGATGCCGTAATCCATAAAAAAGAAGGCGGAAAACGACTAGGGAGTTGGCGTGTATATAAATAGAACACAATAAAGCCAGCAAAGCCAATCGTTGAGATTCCTAAAACTCGTTTATTCGTGATAATTCGATGCCTGGCAAAATACACACCTGCCAGATAAATTGAAAAGTATTGCAAAACCGGATAGGTGGGGAATCGATCAGTTCCAACAATGAGACCCAACTGGCTAATGTTTATCCATGAGTAAGGGATAAATGTTGTCAGTAATAGCAATGAAAACGCCAGCCAAAAGCTTTTGTAGTTTGCAGTAACTTTTTGAATTTGAGAGAACAGTAAGAGCGATACCAGAATGATCAGGGAGAATGACACTAAAAATTCTGAGAAGGGAGGAATATCTCTCAAAATCAGGATTTTTAGAACCCCCTTGAAATCCAAATTCTTGTCAACAAATGCTCGCCAGTAGATACCAGAAATGTAGAACGCAATCAGCGGCTTCAGCGCTGTCATCAACATACGTTGATAAGAAGACTGAAAATCTTTACCAAAGTAAGCAAGTTGACAAGCATAGCCAAAACTAAAAACGAATCCTGAAAAAGTCACTAATCCAGTTAGCAACCAAACGTGCTTTATCGGAAAATCTGCATTGCTGCTGATCAAACCTGCGACATGGGAGAGAACCATGCCAAACACCAGCATTCCTTTCAAAACATCAATTGTTTGATCTCGTTGCTTCATCGTTCTCTCCCCAGATTAAATCTACGATTGAGATGGAATTTGCAGATATTTCTGCCAAAAAGGAACGGAAACTAATTCCTGAGCTGATTGCTTCCAGGAATGATTAATTGCTGACCAACGAGGACGGCTAGTCAACACGAGTTTAAACCAATCAAACAAAATCTTTAATCCAGTTTTTCGATTCATTTCATATCGGTACAGGCAAGCTGCTTTCTCTTTGAAAATCAAGACTTCCTTTCTGGCAAGTGCTCGCGATCGCTGCCCTGGATAACCCGGCCCGTACCAGATAAATGTAGGCTGTTTGCTAATTAAGAAATCTGGCAATAAATGACCATTGAGTGTTAGTAGACTCATGAGCTTTCTGAATACTCCGGCTTCCGAAATTTCAGGTTTCTCTTGAGGGATAAAGCTAGAATCAACACTCTGATTCTGGTGAACTCTGCTGAGTTTCACAATGTCAGAATGATAGGTTTCAGGATCATGATTTTTAATGAACTCTGGACCTTGAATGTAGTCCTCAAATGCTTTAATCAGCATTCCAGCAGAGTTGTAATCAAAGAAGAGTAAGGTATAGATCAACCGAACTGTAATGTCTTTCACGGCTTTGATATAACTCAAAGATCCATGAATTGCATGGGTGATCAAAACATTGCGGAAATAATAGTAACTATCCCAAACTGGAAATTTGGCGTAGAACGGCTCATGCCACACGGCGATCGCCGGAAACGCCACAATTTTTTCCTTTAATTGGCGACTGATGCGTAACCCAAATTCAATATCATCGCCTTTGATGAAAAAAGGAAGCGGTAAGCCGCTCGCTTCTACAAATGCTCTGGGAAAGGCAAAGAACCAAAATGCCCCATAATCTACAGGTTCTTCAACTAGCAGAGAGTTGAGAGAAGTGGATTCTCGTAAGTCCAGATCGGTTTTGAGGGGAGCAATTTCAAATGGTTCAAATCCGTCTCGGAACTGACTTTTAGCATAATGAGCACCGGCTTCAAACAACAAATACTTTTTGTGTAGATCCAGCATTCCGCCTGCGATCGCCACCTCAGACTTGGCATATTCATACAGTGAAAACAATTTGTAGATTACTTCACTGTCCAATGCCACATCATCATCCATAAATAGAAAATGCGTGTAGGATTCATCTTGCAATGCTTCTACTAATCCGCGCGTAAATCCACCGCTACCTCCCACATTTCGGTTGGGAATTAGTTGAACTCGCGCATCTACAAACGTGGTTTCCTTCAACGTTCGACCATTATCTACCACAAAAATTTTGAGCGATTTATCTCGCAACAACGGATCTTCTAAGATCGTATTAACTGTGTTCTGGATATAATTCTCTTTCTTGTAGGTGCAACTAATAATGCCCAAGCGCACCGATTGATTGGCAGGTTGATCGGTGACAATTAACCCTTCTTTAAATACGCCGCGATCGCTCAAACATTCTAGTTCAAAATAAATGCGTCCCGGTTGCGGATCTTGAGCAAATCCAGGGATTTTAATCTGCACCGGATTTGATAACTGACAATCTGCATGAACCTGGCGATAAATAGCTTTGCGATCGCTGTTTTCTTCAGTTTCTCGGTAAATCGAAATCGCAAAATCACCTTCCAAATGTAGCCAGTAGTATACCGATAAAAGGTTGGTATACCGAGCATAAAACACCTCATAAAGCGAGTTGAAGTAAGTATTAGAAGATAAACTTTCCCCACGGTTTAGTGTGAGTGTTCGCTCAGTTGGATCATACTGACAGATTGAGTCTTCACTGGGCTGAATATAAAGAGCAGCCGTCTCTTCTGAGTGTTGTAATCGAACTCTACTGATGATAGTCATAGCAGTCTCACCCCATCTTCTTAAGCTCAAATTTTTCTTGATTAATTGCTTTCAGCGGTCACCAATTGACGGTCTGGTGCAAATCGAGCAGCTTGTGCTTCTTGTTCTTGCAACGCGTTAAATACCGTTAAAGCCTGAGCTACCACTTGATCCATGTTGTAGTACTTATAAGTAGCTAGACGACCGACGAAATGTACATTGGGCAAAGCATCGGCTAAAGCTTTGTATTGTTTATAAAGTTCTGCATTTTCTGGGCGCGGTACTGGATAGTAAGGGTCACCCTCCGCCTGGGGATATTCGTACACCACGCTGGTTTTCGGATGTTCTTGCCCAGTGAGGTATTTGAACTCGGTGATGCGTGTATAAAGATGTTCGTTGGGATAATTCACCACGGGTGCGGATTGATGCACAGGCTTATTCAGCGTCTCATGCTTAAACTCCAGCGATCGGTAGGGCAATTTGCCGTAGCAATAATTGAAAAACAAATCAATCGGTCCGGTATAAATCATTTCGTTGTACGGAATCAGATTAATCACATCCCGATAATCAGTGTTGAGCATGATTTTGATGTTGGGGTGGGATAACATCCGCTCAAACATTCGCGTGTAGCCGTGCAGCGGCATCGCCTGATAGGTATCTGTAAAGTAGCGATCGTCCCGGTTAGTTCGAGTGGGCACACGGGCCGTGACCGATCGGTCTAGTTCTGAAGGGTCCATGCCCCACTGCTTGCGGGTGTAATTGCGAAAGAATTTTTCATACAGTTCGCGCCCAACTTTACTTACCACCACATCTTCGGAGGTACGGATTTGCTCTTTGGGTTCGGCAACGCTGGCAAAAAATTGATCGACTTCAAAGGCGGTTAGGTTGAGGCTGTAGAGTTTATTGATCGTGTCGAGGTTGATGGGAATTGGCACCAGTTGTCCATCCACACTGGCTAACACACGATGCTCGTAAGGTCGCCACTCTGTAAACTGAGACAAATATTCAAACACAGGGCGAGAGTTAGTATGAAAAATATGGGGACCATATTTATGCACCAAAATTCCTTCTTCGTTGTAGTGATCATAGGCATTGCCGCCGATGTGGTTGCGAATGTCCACAATCAACACTTTTTTTCCTGCCTGGCTGGCAAGCCGCTCAGCCAGAACACTTCCGGCAAATCCTGCACCAACAATCAGGTAGTCAAACATGGGGACATTCCTTTGTTTCTACGGGTGAACAGTTTGGAGAAAGGGAACTTTAAGAAGTTATGGTTGGAGCGCGGTTGAGGGTTTGAACCAGGTAGACAGCAGTTTGCTGCCCCGCTGGAAAGAAGCCCTCGTCGCAAAGTGAACCATCTTGGTAAGCGTTTTGGGAGAATGGCTGCACTTCAACGCTTCTCGAAATTGGGCGATCGCAGCAGTGGGATTGCGCCGAATCAACTGCCAGCAAGCTGTTTCAAACGCATACATGGCATAAAATTCGTTTGCCTGATGGGTTAGATCTGCACGAATCGATGCCGGTAAATAAGCTTCCGAAATTTTAATAGCGCGACGGGTGTTGGCAATATTGGCAGCAGTACGCACCAGACTGGAGGTATGAGACGATGAATGGGTGCGATAGCAGGCTAAGGGCTGCGGTTCGTACCAGACTGGATAGTAACTCGCCACCCGTTTCCACATTTCCCAATCGCCCGCATGAAACAAATCGGGATGGAACCCACCGATCGCTTCGTAGACGCTACGCCGAACCGCGATTGAGGGCGTTTGAATCATACACACCACACCCAACCGTTGCAGCAAATGGGGCATAATTCCGGCTTCTGGTTGTTCCAGAGTGTAGATAAACCGCTGGCGATCGACCTCATCAATGTAAATGGGGCGGCAAAAGGCAGCGCCAATGTCCGGTGCTGTTTGAAATGCCTGTTCCATCGCGCTATAAAATCCCGGCAACACTTTGTCGTCACCGTGCAAAATGTGGAGCAAATGCCCAGTGCTGCGCTGAATGCAGGTATTGAAATTGTGAATGGCTCCACCGTTTTGGGGTTGGCGGTAGAAACTAACTCGCCCCTGCCCTACAGTTTGCACCACTGCCTCCGGGTCATCCTGAGTGGAGCAATCATCTACCACTTCAATCTGCATCACATCCGGGTCGGGAGCCTGGGACAGCACGCTTTCCAGCGTTTGCTTCAAGTACTCAGCGCAGTTATAGGTTGGGATCATCACCGACCAGCGGGGACGGTGAACCCCTTTAGGAACGGGAGCAATAGACGGAAATTGGGGAGGTGCATTCATGGTAGACATCAACGATTACTCAATTGGTTCAAATTGTGAAATGGGTTAGCTAACATTACTGAGTTCGTGCTGCATTCGGTGATAATTCCAGAGTTTGCCGCGCTGTTTGAGCAAGTCTTGATAAGTACCCTGCTCCACAATCCGCCCCTGCTCCAGTACCACTACTTGGTCAGCCCGGACAATGGTGGAAAGACGATGGGCGATCGCAATTACGGTGCGCCCACGGGAAAGCCGTTCAATTGACTCTTGAATCAACCGTTCCGAGACAGAATCAAGCGCACTGGTGGCTTCATCCAAAATCAAAATATCGGGATCACGCAGGAGGGCGCGGGCGATCGCGATCCGCTGTCGCTGCCCACCCGAAAGCCGAATCCCACGATCGCCTAAGCGAGTTTCAAAACCTTCTGGGAGTGTTTGAATAAATTCCAATGCATTGGCTGCTTTAGCGGCATGATAAATCGCAGCAGCATCAATCTGGTCGCTACCGTAGGCAATATTTTGAGCCACCGTAGCATTAAAGATGAACGTATCCTGGCTGACTACTGCCATTTTGCGGCGCACCGAATGAATATCAAATCTGGACAAATTCACGCCATCCAGTTGAACCTGACCATGCAGTGGATCGTAAAAGCGGGGAATCAAATCTACGAGAGTGGTTTTGCCTGCCCCAGACGCTCCCACCAGCGCCGTCATTTTTCCCTGCTCAATCGTTAGGTTGATATCGTGCAGCACAGGATTGTCTGGCTCGTAGCCAAAGTCTACCGAGACAAACGCGATCGCATCTTTCAAGCCTGCAAATTGAAGCGTGCCGTTGGGTAGGTAAGGCTTATTGTCCGTTCGCAGCAGTTCTTTAATGTTCTCGATTGAGCCTTGAAAGCCACTCAAGGCAACGCGACAACCATTAATCTCATGAATTGCGGGAACCAAGCGAAACAGGATAAACAGAAAGGTCAGCAGAGAGGCAGCTTGTAACGCACCATTGGTGACAAATACAGCAAATCCCAACACGATGATCCCAATCAAAATCGTGGTTGCCAGACCTTCCGCCAGAGGACGCACGATCGCAAAACTGCGGGTGGCTTTGGTGGATGCGGCAACAATGCCAGAACTAGCCGCATAAAATCGTTGGCGTTCGTATGCTTGAGCACCAAAAGCCTGCACAGTACGGATACCATTGATCAACTCAATTGCAGTAGAAACAAAACGTCCACTGGCTTCAGAGACTGCAAAACTAGACTCCCGCACCCACTTATTGATGGTATTTAAACTCACTGCCAGTAAACTAAATAACGCGATCGCCAGCAAGGAAAGTTGCCAGGAAATTTGGAACAGCAAAATGGTATAGATGGCGATTGTCAATCCTTTAATAATCAAAAACGACCCCATACCAAATGCTTGTTGCAATCGCCCAATCTCACTCGTAATCGTATTGATTAATTCGCCAGAGTGAGTTTTAGTGAAGTAACTCAGGTTTAGCGCTTGAAGTTGCTCAAAGATACGCTTCCGTAAGCGATCGACAAAATAGAGCTGAGTCAGATCAATGTAAATATGGGTCAGATAATTGAACAACGCCCGCAGCCAAGTTGCCACCAAAATTAAGCCAGAAGCACGCAGCAAGCGATTTAAGGATGGCTCCTGAATCCCTAAAACCCAGTAATCAAACCAATCTACTCCGGTTTGAAACGGTTCTGCCTCTGGACCAACTAAATTTTGCAGAAATGCCATCAAAAAACCCAAGCCAAATCCTTCCAGGACAGCGGCTAGCAGGGAAAACAGTAGCGCCAGTAACACAATCCCCGGAAAGTATTGAAATTCTCGCAGTAACAGTGAATTCTCTCGCCAAAAACGAGTCGTTTTTAGATGGTGACGAAGGAACTTGAAAGTTTGAGGCATGGGTTATCAAAAAGTCGTGAACTAGTACGCACCGAATCCGGAAAGCACTTTGGGAATAGTAAGCAACAGAATTTTTAAGTCTTGGAGTGGTGACCAGTTGCGTAAGTAGTCCAAGTCACACCGGTTGACCGCATCAATGTCGCGCAGGTGAGATCGCATTTCAACCTGCCACATTCCAGTCATTCCTGGCAGGGCATTGAGACGATGCTGCATGGTGGGATGTACTCGCACTGCATCGTAGATTGCCCAGGGACGCGGACCCACCAGGCTCATATCACCACGCAGGACGTTGAATAACTGGGGCAATTCATCCAGGCTATATTTTCGCAGCCAGCAACCAATGGGAGTAAGGCGGGGATCATGCTCCAATTTGTGCAATCCGGGCTGATTTTGCATCACCTGATGATGTAACCGCTCTGCACCATCAATCATGGTGCGAAATTTGAGAATCTGAAATAGCTTACCCCGCTTGCCGATCCGCCATTGGCGAAAGAAAACCGGACCGGGCGAAGTCGTGACAATTAGCAGTGCCAATCCTGCCAGAATAGGGCTGAGCAACAGCAATAATAACGCCGATGCCACGCGATCAAATAAACACTTTAGTCGCCAGGTGAGTTTGGCACGTTTGTGAGGTAATTCTGAAGTGCCAGGCAGTCGCAAAAATGCTGTTTTTCCTGCCTGCTGACAGGCGTTTGCCCATAGCATGAGAGATGGTTCGCCCAACGCCGGATCAAGCTTGACAAAGGTGATGGGCGATCGCTGAAGACACGCCGCCATACGTTGGGGATTTTGCAGCGATCCAAGATGTTGGTTGAGTTGGCTAACTTTGCTCACCACCAGCATATTCTGCCGCCAGGCAAGCACACACCGGAGTGTTTCTAAGTTGGGTTGTACGGGTAACAACCGTTGGTTAGGTTCAATGGAAATCATACGCATACTCGATTGCAAAACCGAAATGACGAAACTGCGATCGCAGTTTCAGGAACAATCACGAACCGAAAGAAAATGTGGAAGAAATTAGGGAACGGCTAACTTGTTGCTGCGTTTTTCGTAGGAGGAATACGAAATAACCGAATCACTGGAGCCATTGGCAATTACGCCAATCACGTTCAACTTGCTCAAGGTTGTGGTTGCCTGAGTTAACTCTGTCCGAGTCACCCGCCCAATACGCCCAACCAACAACACTCCGCCACAAAACGAAGCAGTCAAAATGGTGTCAACAATGCCAAGCACTGGCGGCGCATCCAGTAGAACGAGATCGTAGGTTTGTTCAAACGCAGTCATCAGTTCTCCCATGCGGCGAGAACTTAATAGCTTTGCGGGATCGGTAGGAGTAGGACCTGCCGTCAAAATGGAAATATTGTTGTAAGTCGCAGAAAGGGGAATATCATCCGCGTCTTCAATGGGCGTATCACTGGCTAACAGGGTAGACAATCCCCGCTCGTTAGGCAAATTTAGTTGACGATGCAAATTGGGGCGGCGCAAATCGGCATCAATCAGCAACACCCGCTGGTGTAAGCGGGCAGCACTCATTGCCAAACCTACTGCCAGGGTTGATTTTCCCTCTCCTGCCAGGGCAGAAGTCAGCACTAGCGATCGCAACGGAAAATCTGGATTCAGCAGTTGCAGGTTTTTGTAAATCAGATCCATTGCTTCCCGGAAAGGTTGCCACTGAACCACCTGAGCGGTTTCTGGCAACCGCGGTTGGGCTTTGTTCATGGCAATTTCGGGAACCGCAGGAGTCATCCCCAGCAGCGGTAACGACACTTGTTTTTTCAATTCATCGGATGAGTGAACCGCATCATCAAAGGCTTCCCGCGCAAACGCGGCGAAACAGCCCAGCACCAACCCCCCGAATACTCCCAATAACAAATTTTTCTTCCAGCTAGGACTCACCTGAGCACCTAACTTTGGCTCTTCAACGACTTGCCAATCAAACCCGCCACGGGCGGTTTCCAGAGCTAATTCCTGCCGAGCCTTGAGCAGTTGCTGGAGTGTTTCTCGATCAACTTGCACTTTAGGCTGTAGGCGACCGTATTCCGCCAGCAAGCGAGGAAAGCGCCGTTGTTCCGCACTCAAAGCTTGTTCCGATCGCTGCAAACTTTGCTGACGTGCCTGGAGGGCTTGCAGAGCCACTCGCGCTTCTACCAATTGAGTCGTTAATGCTTGATCGGTGTCGCCCAATTGCCCTTCTTTTTGCAAGCGCCCAGTCGCCAGTTGGGGCGACACACTGCCTAAAACTCGCTCGGCTTCCTGCTTTAGCATTGCCCGCTGGTCGTTTAGCCGTTCGATGATTTTTTTAACAACGGGTGACTCGTCGGTATAACGGGTGCGGGTTTGGGTTAGAAATAACTCTGTTTTTTGGATTTCGTTGAGCAGGGTTTGATACCGCGCCGATTGACTCAAGCGATTGGTTGTTATAGCGTTGGCAGGCGATCGCGCCAGTTGTTGCTGCAATTCTGCATAACGAGCCGCCGCCTCCCGAATTTGAGCATCATTTTTGCGCTGTTCATCCCGTACCAGACTCAACGCATCAATCAACGCTTTTGCCTGGAGTTCCGGGTCAACCAGGTTCTGCGATTTACGGAAGCGCTCTAAATTGGACTCCGATTGAGCAACCTGCTTTTGCACCTGGGGTAGTTGCTCATCCACAAAGGCTAACCCCTTGCTCAAGCGTTGCTTTTGTTGCTCACGGTTGTAGTCCTGGTAGACCTTCTGAATTGCCTGAAGCACCCGTTGTGTTTTTTCGCTATCGTCACTCCGATAAACGACCTGAAACACCTTTGTCTTCACTTTGGCATCTTCCACCTGGAGCAATAGCAGATTCTTTTGCACCTCCGCCACTTCCAGGTCAGGATACTCATTTTTCAAGGAGTTGAGTGCTTTCTCTAGCAACTGCGAACTCCGCATCAGTGTTAACTGCGTAGAATAATCGACTTCCACGTTAGAATCGGCAAACGATAAATCGTTCTGGGTCTGCCCCCGCTTGCCTTGATAGTTTGGCTCTACAAGAAGCTGCATATAGCTCTGGTAGGCGGGCTTCATCAGCAATGTGGCAACCGCCGCCGCCGACACAACGCTAACAAACGTTCCTATTAACCAGTTTCTTCGCCGCAGCAGAACGGAAAATAGTTGCCCGTAACCGGGTTCTGTTTCAATTGTTTGAGGCTGGTAACCTACACCCATTCCGTATCCTCCGAGGCTCTAGAACTGATGCACAAAGCTGAATGTTCAACCTTATGCACAAGCCATTTGTATAACCTGATCAATTTTCTGGAAGAATGCCTCTTCCGAAAATTCATTTACTGCGCGATCGCGAATCGTTTGATAGTTCCAATCTGTTTCATTTGCGGTCAACAGAGCATTTTGAATCGCTTCTGGCGTTTGGCGATTGAAGAAAACAGCAGTCTCACCCGGCACTTGAGTATCCAAAATGCCACCCGAACCGTAGCCAACAACGGGCGTTCCGCTAGCATTGGCTTCTAGAGGAACCAAGCCATAATCCTCTAGAGCTGCCACAACCACCGCACGGGTTTTAGACATCAGGTAAGTCCGTTCCGCATCGCTCACATATCCCAAAAATTGAATGTTATCCAATGCCTGAGCCTGTAAACGATCACGCTCTGGACCATCTCCCATAATCAACAAACGCCAACCCAACCAGTTGAAAGCCTCAATGATCAAATCCACTCGCTTATAGCCCATCAACCGGGCTGAAGCCAGATAAAAATCATCTTTCTGCTCAGAGAAGCAAAACTTACGGCTATCGATTGGGTAGTTTACGACGATCGCGGGTTTGTTATAGGTTGCCTGAATTCGACGGGCAACCACACTGGAATTGGCAATGTAGAGATCAGGTTCTTGAGCATAGGCCAGATCCAGACGACGCATCGCCCGGAAAACCTGCTCCAACAGGGGGTAAAACTTGCGGTAGGTGGGATACTCCTTCAAATAATTGTGCGTATCCCACAAAAACCGTGTGACATTATGACAAAAACAGATGTGAACAGCATTTGCCCGCTTTTTCACTGCTTTTGCAAAACTGGTGCTACTGCTAATAATCAAATCGTAGTCTCGCAGATCTAATGAGCGGAACGCCGGGTAGTAAAAGGGAGCCATCAATCGGAAATGCTTTTTCGCTCCCGGAATTTGCTGCAATAGAGTGGTGTGAACTTCGCGATCGCCCAAATCAATTGTATTCTGGGGGTCATAAAGCGAGGTAAACACATCCGCGTCAAGGTATCGCTTGCAAAGCAGTTCAAATACTCGCTCTGCTCCACCTTTCTGCGTCAAATAGTCATGGACAAGCGCAATCTTCATGGCTAATCGGGGCTTTAGGGGGCGACGGAATTTGCAAACAGGTCAGGAAACAAAGCCCTAAGCAGACTTCTTCAAGCCAGGTTCAACATCGAAACTAGAATGAGTTGCATGGAAAGTCTGCAATTCTAACAACTTGAGCTGCATCCATTGAAAACCTTGACGGATGCAATCGGGACACACATCTCCATATTCGTGATTGTTGCTATTGCAAATGCTCACTCTTGCCTGCTTTAGCTCAAACACTTGATGACACAGCATACACCGTTGCTGAACCGCATCAGAAGAGCTGCACTCAATTCTCAATTACATAACCAATCCTCGTACAGATCCTCATCTAGCACCAAAATGTGCCCGCTCTAAGTAATGAATTATGTTCTACAAGCAAGCGAAGACGTTCAGCGATCGGTTGTCTCCGTAACAGGGAAGTTTCAAAGATTGTAATCAATAATTGAACAACACACTAACGATTTTAGAAGGAAAGAATTGTATGACTAGATACCTCCTGAATTCTCTGCTGATTCAGTGTTGATGGACGAAAAATAATCACCCATCACATTGCAAAGTCCCTCAAAAAATTAATCGATAGCTGACGCAACCTCATCCTTCTTAAGATAGAAACGTCCAGGGTTCACATACTTGAACATAGATACTTGTTAATTTGGAAATTGTCAAGTTTAAGCCTATTTATCTACCCCTGTTGAGCCAGGCAAAGTTTTTAATTCATACAACGAAAGAGTTTCTCAGTCGAGCGTTGGGCGATCGCGACATACAAAAAAACAGCAGCACATCACCTGTAAAAGAATTTCTTCCAAATTCTGTATAGACGTTATATTTTTTACCTGAAATTGCGTGTAGCGAGGCTATATCTTGCCACAAAGCTATTTTGTTTTCACAAATTAAAACAGACCTTTTAATCGAATACTCTCTTGCAAATGCAACATTTGGAGAAGAGTCCATAAAACATCATAAAAGGCAATATCATAACGCACCAGAAAGACCGATTGGTCTCTTCTGATGCGTCACTCTACACAAACAACTCTCACAACTAGGTGTTCAGATCTGGGTTCTCGAACTAGAATGGTGAGCGTAGATTACATCTGCTGTCTCCACTGATAGCATGACAAACCTTTTGCCGATCTAGAACTAACTTAGCGACAGGCTTGCTGTCGTAGTTCTAAATATCGATGCAGGTATTCCGTAATAATGCCGTGTAGTAACAAATTTCTTCCAGCTTCAAAGGGACTTTCGGGCGCGAGGGGATGGCGGTTTGTAATGACATGATTCCAGTCATAATCACCTGTAATTGCACTCACGTAACAACCAAAATTCTCGTCAAATTCTAGAGATAATACAGCTCGTTCAAATTCATCCCGCGTCAACCAGAACGAATAAATGATTTTGAACAGTTCGATCGCTGATTCTAGATCTAACACTTGCAACCATTTTCGATGGTTCACATCGATATGAACGCAAATAGGTTTAATACTGTCATAATTGAGCTTGCGATCGTAAATCTCCTCCATCCAGCCAGGGTTTTTCTTTCGGGCTTCGCTATAGTCCAACACAAAGTTATAAAGAATCAGGTCATGCTCCAAGAAAGCATTCTCGCCCAAGTCTTCTATAGTTGATGGATAGAGTTTAGACTTCTCAATGTCTGAATCTGGTCCATTATCAATTAGAAAGTTGACGATATTCGAGCCGAGGCAAATGTGCCGCACGATCAAATAGCAGGCTTCTGGAGTCACAAAATGATTCAGGAACCAGACTGCCATACGATGCATCAGTTTGTAATGGCTGAACTGAAACGGCAATGCGCGTTTCACCACCAAAATGATCCCTAATAAAAGATTGGCGATCGCTCGAATTGGCAGCAACAGGAAAGTACGAGTCCAGTTCTGCAAATCGCAGATCATGTATGCCTTTGCCACTGGATCAACGGGAATCGCTTCATCCAGGTACAACGCATCCCAGGCGTTAGGATTACGGCGATCGCGCGGTTGCGGCGTGTAGGGTAAGGCCTCTGGTTGGGGAGAAGGCGGTTGAGAAATCATTGCTTGAATGGGTGCTTGAGTCATCGAATTTCCTCTAGTTGTAGCAGATACAGTCGTGCAGTTACTTGCGCTGTTTTCACAATGCGTTGAGCGATTTCCAGCGTCATCCAATCTGCATGGATAATCGTGTCCAGTTTGCCGATGTGAGATTCATCATTCGTTGCGTGGTATCCCAAAAACGAAATCTGTTCCTTCTGTAAACCCAACGTTTGCTGAATTTGTTCTGCCCATTTGCCCGCCATCTTGTTGCCCAACCCTTCAATGATGAACATACTGCCAATTAGGTCTACCGGGTTTTCTCGCGACGCTCGATGAAAAATAAACGCTGACAACGCTTCACTTCCCACATTCTTCTCCGCCTCAACAATTTCATGCAGTTCTCCACCCACTGCCACATAATTTCGCTCTAACATCTGGAAATCTCGGTGTTCATCTTGAGCGTGACCAATAAACAGCGATCGCAACCGAAAATCCGTCATATTCGATGCTGCCCGTGCAATCCAGCGAGCACCTTCCACCACTTGTGGGCGTAAATTTCGCAGCAATGCCTTGTAATCTTCCAACTCAAACTCACCCCGATTCAGTTTCCGCACCACTGGTACCGATTGCAATTTTCGCTCAAACTCCAGCCAAACCAATGCAAGTTGCCGTAGCAGGTATTCAGAGGGATCTGGGGATTTGGGATGGGTGATCGGGGATGGGGGATTTGGGATGGGTGATCGGGAAAGGGAGGTTGGGGATGGGGGTTGGGGGATAGGGGAGTGGGATTGGAGGTGGGGGGAGTGGGATGAATCCATACCCGACACTCGATACCCGCTGCCCTGATTTATCTCTCCTGATTCCTGACTCCTGACTCCTGACTCTCCGCTTCCCACCACAGTCAACAACATATACGCCGTTGTAAATCTGCCACTTTCGGGCACAAAACAGAAGATTTTCTGACCCGTTTGTAGTTTCCCAGAATGGAAAAGTTCTTCCAGCATCAGGTAAATCGAAGCACCCCCCGTATTACCACGAGTATAGAGATTGGTAAACCATTTTTCTTCCGGAATCATGCAGCCTGCTTTGTCTAGCAGTTCTACAATTTGTCCCCGAAAAAAGTGAGAGGAATAATGACATAAAAGCCAATCAATCTCGTCTGGCTTAATTCGTCCAGCTTCAATTAATCTTAGCCAACCTTCTACGCCTAATTTAATTACATCATCCAACAAACGGATATTCTGCCGAAGATTCATGGCTCCTGCTTTTGCAGCTTCCATATAGGAAGAATAATCCATCCAGCTTTTTCTAGCAGTTTCATCCGCAGTTCCAGCATACATACACACTGGATAAGCATTAGCATGAGAAATAGATTCAATCCACTCAATCTTCAAACTAATTCCAGATGATTTAGGATGATTCTGTAACAAAAAGGCACCTGCACCATCTGATAGCATCCAGCGTAGAAATTCAGTATCAAAACTCAAAGACTTTCCAGATTGTATATCTAGTTGTGCTTCAAAGTGGGCATGTTTGAAAAGGCGAGAAGGTTGTTCTGAAGCAACCGCGATCGCATTTCGCTTCTCCCCCAACCTAATTTGAGAAGTCGCATACTTGAGTGCCCCCACTCCTGCACAGCAAACTCCCATACTAGTCAGCGTTTCCATTGGAGAAAGTTCCGGCAGTGCACCATGCACCATGCTGGCAAAACCAGGAACAAGCAAATCCGCCCAACTCGTTCCAGCACATAAAAGATCAATCATAGATGGATCGATGTCGAGCTGAGAAAGCGCATCCCGTACTGCAAAAGCAGCCATTTGGTTATTCAAGTGAGTTGTTTGTTGATTCTGATCTAACGCATAGTACCGATGTTGAATACCATTGCTTTTTAGAATGCGATTTTTCACTTTAGATGGACGACCATTCACCTTGCCAAGATAGTCTTCCATCTGGTCATTAGAAATAGGTTTGCCCGGCAAAAACTTGCCGATGCTAGTAATAAATACATCGTGCATAATCATGATTCCTGAGAAATTATGAGAAAGCGAACCAATTAAACCATTACTGAGCAGTCTCCTTGATCACAAATACTGTATGAGGCTTTAAGATCCTCCTGTAAGAAAGGAACCAAAACCACGATCAAGTAGTCATAAATTCCAAATCCTTGCGTGGCAAGTATGCATAGCCAAGACAACTATTTGTGTTAAGTAAACTACCTAACCCACAAGGCTGACCACTCACAGAGGATTACGAATTAAACTCAGTTGATGTAGAGCAGATGCTTTGAATCTAGTGATCTTAAACAGTGTTTTTTTGTATTTTTGTGCCACTTCGCAAAAGTGGTACTAAAAACCAGTGTGGCTTGGGGTAATCTATCAGATTAAAAGTAATAAACAGAGTGAATTCCAGCCTGATGGAGACACCAACGTACTTCCCACAGCTTTAGAACTGATTCATACCACTCTCCCTTTTCATCCGCCACCAATGGACACTTCAAAGACTGTCTACTCCCCAACCAATCTCAATCCAGCGCCCACTCTCAGGCAAGGGTTACAACATTATTACCAAGCCAACCCCGACTTCGTTCAAAATCAGGACCTTTGGGTAGGTTGGTTTCGAGTTCCCTGGCAAGATTTACAGCGCCACGATGTGATGCATGTTGTCACAGGCTACAGCACAGATTTAGACCAGGAGCTTCAGCTTATTGGCTTTCTGTTAACTGCACTAACCTGGAAACGTCCCTGGTATTACTATGCTCAAAGTTTAGTTGTTTTTTTAGAACTGCTTTGGCAATCCATTCGGGGGAAGGCGTGGGGCGATCGCTATTTGAATCCACTGCAAGTTTGCCAACTTTACCTGAAAGGAGTTCAGCAAGGGTTGACCACTCGCCCAAAAATCAACGCCTACCTAAATCCCGAAACAGTCATGGATCAGGATTTAGATGCACTTCGTAAAATCTATAACATCTCAAATGCTGGAGCCTGGGATCGCAACCATGATTCAGAAGCATAGGATGTTTTGGCAATGTTCTAAGCATGGGGATTGAATGGTCAAATAACTCGTCCAAACTCATAGCGATCGATGAACAAACCAATCACAATGTTAT
The DNA here is from genome assembly GCA_015272515.1 of Leptolyngbyaceae cyanobacterium C42_A2020_001. Taxonomy (GTDB): domain Bacteria; phylum Cyanobacteriota; class Cyanobacteriia; order Leptolyngbyales; family Leptolyngbyaceae; genus JSC-12. The sequence continues at coordinate 67,736 of JACYLN010000002.1, forward strand.
GCAACCACACAGATAGAAAAGCAAAGGGTCTTGCGGGCTAACCGCTTCATTCGAGTCCATAAGGTTAGGTGCTTGCGTTCAACTTTCTGGGTGTTACTTTTAACAGCTTTCATTTGTTGTTATTTCAATCGCCCCGATCGCAAGATACTAACAATTAGCCAAAGTCCCAGAAAACTGGCGGAAACGAAGAGAGTGCTACTGAGCCAGAAGAGACGACCTGTGCGATCGTTTGCCAGAATTAAGGCAGCTCCCATAATCAAAGAGCCAACAACAATGCTGAAGGAGAGACGATTAGCAGAGTCATCAATACTGCGACGAAGCAAGTCTAAATCGCGGATATTCAATTTCCACTGCAAGGTTTCAGAGGTGAGCCGTTCCAGTAGGACTTCCACTTGCCGAGGGGATTGCAAACTTAAGCTTTTTAGATCCAGGGCCGTTCTTAACAATGCTTGTAGTGGCGCTTCTCCTACTAATTGCCGTCGGAATAAATCCGTCATGAGTGGCTTGATTTGATCAGGCAGATTGAAGTTGGGGTCTAGTTTACGAGCAACGCCCTCTAAGTTAGCTAAAGTTTTGGCATATAACCCCATATTGCCTGGAACGCGCAATTTATTAGCACGGGCTTTTTGCAGCACTTCATAGAACAACTGACTGAAGTTAATTTGAGACAGGCTGAGGCTGTAGTAGCGGCGGAGTAGGCGATCGTACTCTGCTTCTAGCCGAGCCATATTCACAGGCTCGATAGCTTCTGCCAGTTGCAAGGTGAGTTGAGCACAGCGTTGAGCATCTAGATTGACGATCGCCAACAACATTTCGGTCAATACTTGCTGAGTGCGTGGATCCAGTCGTCCAATCATGCCGCAATCGAGCAATGCAACCCGCCCATCGTTGAGATAAAACAAATTGCCAGGATGAGGATCTGCATGGAAGAAGCCATCAATGTAAATCTGCTGAAAGAAGGCACGAATCAGCAAACTCACAATTTCTTCTTTATTAACATCTTCAGTTTCTTCGCTGGCTCCGTTGGGCTGGCTAGAAATATTAGCTACAAGCAACGGTACCCCATCCAGCCATTCCATCACCAATAACTTCTCAGTGGTGTAATCCCAATAAATTTCAGGAATCACCAACTGTTCAGGACGAAACCAACGACTACCCGATAGGTTTCGTCTAAGCTGATCGGTATACTCCGCTTCTTTTGAAAAGTTCAGTTCGGCGCGCAATGCATTTGCAAATTCTTCTGCCAATGCTTTTAAGTCATAATAATGTCCAACTTTAGTCAGCGAAACCAGCTCTGCCAAACTCCGAATTAAGCCAATATCTTGTTCAACTGTGATTTCAATTCCTGGTCTTTGTACTTTTAGCGCCACTTCTCGACCATCTTTAAGGGTGGCACGATGGGTTTGGGCGATCGACCCTGCGGCAACGGGTTGAGGATTAATCGTCTCAAACACATCTTCCATTGGACGACGGATTTGCTGCCGAATTACAACTTCGACATCTTCCCAGGGAACTGGCGGCACTTCTGCTTGCAGCGCAGTTAACTCATTGATGTATTCCGGGGGCAACAAATCGGGACGGGTACTGAGCACTTGCCCCAGTTTGACGTAGACGGGTCCCAGATCCACCAGAATGTTTCGGAGAACAGCGGGGGGCGGCAGTTGGGGTTCTTCGGCGCGGGTTCCAGTGAGTAACCGACGCATATAGCCCCATCCGTTGCGGAGAACGACTTCGGCAATTTCGCGCTGACGGGAGCTAGCTTGGGCAAGGCGTGAAAACATGGGTGAAGAAATTTAAGGACAGGTTAGGGGCTGAGAAATATCAGCGTTTGAAGACAGTTCCCTAAACACTAGCAATAATTAAATGAAATTGGACGGCAGCGGCGATCGCAGCCAGATTAATACAACGCGGTCATCAACCGTTTGCGATAAGTAGCAACCAGAGGGTGATCTCCCAGCAGGTTGAAGATTTCTAACATGGCTTTGCGAGCACCATCCTGGCGATATGTGCGATCGCGGCTCACAATATCCAACAACGCTTCCAAAGCCGATTCGTACTCTTCATTAAGCACTTGTTGTGCTGCTTGTTGAAACAAACGGTCTAAATCGCTTTCTGCCACTGTCTCAGAGGCAACCTGTTTGAAAAACAAGATAGCTCTAAGCGTGTTGACGTGAACCATATATTCCTTTTCGTGGGGCTGAATCTGGTTCAACAACTGTTTAGCTCTCTCAGGTTGGTTGGTTTCAATGAAAAAATTTGCCGCTTCCAGCGTCAACCCGCGATTGTCTGGATACTGCTCCAACAGTTGTTCCAGCGACGCTTGGGCAGACTCCACATTTCCGATCGCGGCTGCGTCATAAATCTGCTCCAGCGCTGCCTCCAAGTCTGACTTAAGATTAATCTGCGCCATCATCTGCCGTAGTTGCGGTTCTGGTAACACTCCCACAAACCCTTCATTGACCTGTCCATCCATCACAATGCGAACATCGGGAACTCCCTGCACGCCGTAGGTCTGCGCCAGGTCTGGGTTTTCATCAATGTCTACTTTTGCCAAAACAACGTCATATTCCTGGACAAGATTTTCCAGCATGGGCTTCAACATCTTGCAGGGTCCGCACCAAGTTGCAAAAAAATCCACCAAAACAGGCTTTTGATAAGACTTTTCCAGAACTTCAACGGCAAAATTGGCTTGATTGACATCAATGGAAGAACCCATACCCACTACCCAATGTAAATTCTTAAATGACAAAGTCAGGAGCCAGAACAATCATCTGACTCCTGACTTTGAGTATAGAGAAGCCGCAGAAGAAACCGACGGAGCTTTATTTTGCTTTCGGTTTCGCTTTCTTGGTGGTGGCTTTGGTGGTGGCTTTGGTGGCTGTTTTGGCAGCGGTTCGGTTAGCAGTTTTTGCCGATTTTGAGGATTTTGCCGCACCGTTGGAAGTGGTGGAAACCGCTTCAGATTGCAAGTGGGCTTCCAGGAACCAGAGCCTCATATCAATCCCTCTGGAAACTTCCGTATACAGGTCAGCCGTATCGGCATCGCCCAGGTCATCGGTTTTGGCAATGCCATCGCGCAGCAGTTTGGCGTAGATGGCATAGCGATCGGCAAGGGCAACGATGTGATCTTTCCCGTCGGTAATGTCGTAGGGATATTCAGGCAATTGAGATACTTGAGCCGCAATCCGGGCAGTTCCCATTGCGGTACCAGCCAGCGTGGTCACCCGTTCAGCAATCAAGTCGATGTATTCTTCCAGTTCTCCAGCGAGTTCATCAAACAGTTCATGCAGTTGGTAAAAATCTAGACCTTTCACATTCCAGTGCGCCTGCTTTACTTGAGTTTTGAGATCAAGCGTGTAGGCGAGGGATTCGTTGAGCAAATCAATAATCTGAGCGCGAACATCGGCGGGAAGATCGATCCGGGTTGGGTACATGATACTCATCTGGCTGAGTCCTCTGGGTGAACGGGTGCAAACGGTCTATACGAACACCAGTGTATGAAGAAACACTCAAAACGGATCTGTTAAATTTCCTTATTTGCCTTATATTGTGCTCGATTTTGAGCGCAGCGCAAAGTGTTATGGAAACATTACTCAACGCTTTTTAACGATCGCTCTCCTTGCAATTCAGACGTTTGAGACGCTTTGTAATCTGCGATCGCCTGCCGAAATCCTAACACCACCAAAATGTTTGAAAGTGTCAGAAAAAACTCAGCGCTACCGTGTAACCAATCCACATCTGCGAGTTGCTTACCATAGGCAACTTTGGCGTAAATCCCTGCCGGAATTGTCACCGCAACAAACACAAGCGTCATGTAAAACCCAATCAACGCCAAACGAGGAGCCAGCCTGGAACGGGTCAAGAACCACAAAAAACCCAGGTAGGGAAAAAGGGAGAGGGCGAAAAGGGTGTCTTTGGACATGGTGAGGGGGAATAATTAAGTGGAAGAGTTTATGGGCATGAATGTAAATGGGGCAAAAGATGGTGCGGAGGCATGAAGAATTGGAGGTTTACCAACTCGCATTTGAGGCAGCAATGCGAATTTTTGAATTATCAAAGCGGTTTCCCATAGAGGAACGGTATTCTTTGACAGATCAAGTGCGACGGTCTTCTCGCTCAGTTTGTGCAAATCTAGCAGAAGCTTGGCAAAAGCGAATTCACGAAGCATCCTTTGTTTCCAAGTTATCTGATTGCACTGCTGAAGCAGCGGAAACGCAAACATGGATTACATTTGCTCGTCGATGCCACTACCTTGATACCAACGTTGGACAAGATCTTCACCAAACTTACGATCGCATCCTCAGCATCTTAGTCACTATTATCCAAAACTCCAAAGCCTGGTCTCTCCAACCCGACCCGCCGTTAGCTTCCCACCCCCTCACCCCCTCACCCACCCACCTACCCCCTCACCCATCTACCACTCTTCTCCTCCAAATCCACCAGCCCGCCAGCATCAGCGTCACATTACCCAGAACCGTCATTGCTGCCTGAAGCGTAACCAGCCAATCAAGGGACGAAGGATTATCAAAAAAATGCCAGGTACAGGCACACATGGCACTCACCAAAGCGGGCAACATCGCAAAGGACAACGCCCACCAGTAACGCTGGTTTGTGATTTCACCGTAGAGCCAGATCAACCAGATGGCGGCGACCCATTCAATCACGCTAGAAACGTGAATCACCCAGGTGGGAATTGAAAGCGCGTTCATGCATTTGAGATTTGAGATTGCTGATTTTAGATTGTGGACGAATCTGCTTCAATCTACAATCGCTAAAGTTTCGCAATCTCCAATCTGCAATCCCCAATCTGCAATCTTTATGACTCAGGCGGTTTTATGCGGCTATTACGGTATGGGAAACGGCGGCGATGAGGCGTTGCTGGCATCGTTGCTGCAAATGTTACCCAGTCATATAACGCCGCTGGTGCTGTCGGGTAATCCGGAGCAAACGCGCGATCGCTACCAGGTTGCCGCCATTAATCGCAAAGATCCAGTCGCTGTGGTGCAAGCGTTGCGTCAATCGCAGGCGTTTATCTGGGGGGGGGGCAGTTTGATTCAAGATGCCACGAGTGCCTGGAGTCCGCTTTATTACATAGGCTTGATGCAACTGGCGCAGCGGTTGGGGTTGACAACGATCGCCTGGGCGCAAGGCATTGGACCGTTGCAGCGATCGCAAACCCGGTGGCTGGCGCGGCAAACTTTTGCCAACTGCACCGCTATCAGTGTTCGGGATAGCGGCTCAGCAGCGCTCCTGTCCGATTGGGGCATTCCCTTTACCCTATCACCCGATCCTGTCTGGGCAATGGACTCTCAACCGGTAGAAAAGCTGTGGGATTTGCCCGCCCCCAGAGTGGCCGTGAACTTGCGGAGCCATCCCAAACTCACTCCGGCTCACATCACCCATTTAACGCAGGCATTGATCGATTTCCAAAAGGCAACACAGACCTGTATCTTGCTGGTGCCGTTTCAGAAGTCTCAAGATCTGGCGATCGCGGAAGCCATTCAGCCCCAACTTCCAGGCGTTAGCAAAATTTTGATGCTGGAAGATCCAATGCAATTAAAAGGGGTGTTTCGCGGAGTGGAAATGGCGATCGCCATGCGTCTGCACGGGCTAATTATGGCGGCAGCGGAAGAATGTCGCTGTTTTGCCCTCAGTTATGACCCTAAAGTTAGCCGTTTGATGAACGATCTCTCCATACCCGGCTGGGAATTAGACCAGATTCCCCAAAATCCCAACACCATTTGCCAAATCTGGCTTAATCACTACGCCAATGGAGAAGCGCTTTCCCCCGATCAAATTCGTTTTTTAATTGATCGGGCACTCATCCATCAAGCAGTATTACACAACACATTGAGTTGACTTTTGTTTCGGAAATCCTGACAAATTCGTTAAAACTGTTTTTTTGTGCTATTTGATTGGGGGAGTTGTTTGATATGCCCGTCTCGCGAAGACAACCCCGGTCAACAAAAACGGATTCTGAAAATCGATGCTCACTTTTGAAAACCAGGTATATCATAAGCAACGCATTGACCAGTTTGCCCTAAAGAGCTGACTTCCAGGATTCAAGCGCTATGAGTGAAGCCGTTAACCCAAATATGACTCCAGATCCTTCCCTGTCTGATGATGCTAATCCAGCCGATACGTCGAGCGAACCTGAGGGTGCTCAATCTCCATCCCAGGAGGAATGGCAAACCGTGGATTTCCCTGGAGCCATTAGCGTTGACACTATTCCGCTTGAACCAGTGCCCATCGTTGTTAACTCGGAGTCCGTTGCGAACCCATCTCCCTCAACAGCCGACTCTACTAGCCTGGTAGAACAGCTTCAGCACGAAAATGCCGTTCTCAAAACCCAGGTTGCCCAGCTCGAAGAAGATTTGTCCCAAGTGCAAATTGAACTTCAGCTAGAGGTTGCCCGGTTTTACTGCAAAGAGGAGGAAGCAGAAGCCGCTTCAGCAAGCGATCGCGCGTCTGAAGATCTCGTCGCTGCCCAAGAGAAACTGACCCAACTCACCCAAGACCTGACACAGACTCAGCAAGCAGTGCAGCAAAAACAAGCCACTATCGATATCCTGACTCAGCAACTAGAAACCAGTCAACAGCGCATCGCCCAACTAGAGCGAGATTGTGCCCTCAGTCAGCAACGTTACAACGAGCAATTGCAGTTGGTGTCTCAAGCAGAAAATACCTGTCGCGATCTGCGAATGCGGCTGCATCGCCAACAGCAGCAAACCTTACAATTCAAAGCGGCGTTGGAAAAAAGCATCGAACTGCATTCAACGGTTGAGCCAAACCAGTCTGAGCCTGTCGCTGTTGAAGACGTTTCGCCCAGTTCAGGCGTAGGAACTGCTTCATTTATTCCCAAAGCACAGCCCGTCCGCCCCTGGTCAACGCCTTCTGGCAGTTCCACGCCCCAACTCTACTCGATCTCGCGGCAAACCTCGTCTGGTCTGCCAAACCTGCTGTCCAAACTGGCGAAGCAAGAACCCACGATCGCCCCTGCCCACATGCCAGATCCGCGATCGCCTGAGCCAACTAATTCGGCTACAACCACACCCCATCCAGAAACGGCAGAAGCTACTCAGCCCCAGCCGCCAGCACCCGCAGAGCCTCACAGTAATGTGCTGGAGGGATTGTTCCCGATTCCGGCTTCTCCAGCCAGCACTCCCGCTCAACCTCCCCACGAAGCGGTGTTTGATCTGAGTCCATTCATTGAAGCGGGAGAAGTGGATTCTGCCCTGCTTGCCGCTGCCAACGATTCCACCACAGACAATGTGCTACATCCCATTAAAGTAGATGCTGAAACAGACACACCCGCTGCTGGAGACACCCTCTGGGCAGACCTCGCTCGTTTAATTGAACCAGAACTGCTTGAAGAACCTGAAGCTGTACTCGATTTAGAGACAGAGGCGATCGCTCCAGAGCCATCCCCAACGGCTCCAGCAACTCCCCTTCACGAAATTCCAGCGCAACGGCTGAGAGAACCAGATATTTCAGCCTTTGCCGCCGCCAAATCCTTGCCACCGCTCTCCTTCTCCATTTCAAATCAAGAAACAAGCAATTCTATTGCAGAAGAACCCATTGTCATCCCGCATAACCCCTTCCCCTCCTTCACATTGCGCCCCCTTGAGGCATCTGGAGACATGGGGGAAGAGTCCAGGGGTGAAATGCACTTGGCAAACTCCCTAGAGTCGGCATCCCTCCCAGCTACAGAACCCGACTCTCCCATGCCACCCAATTGGCCTTCGCCCATTCTGTATCCGTTCCGGCAACCCAAGAAGTTGAAATCGATGGCAGCCGTAGATCTCCCCAGCTTTCCACGGGGATAGGCAAGATTTAACTCAGAGGAGTTGTTGATTCCTGAATTTTCGTTTGGTTAGAATCCACGCCTGGCTGGTTGGCAAGAACGGTTGACAGGGGTTGATGCCGGACTGTTTGAGGAAATCCCATACCATCCGTCACTGCGTAAGACTGCACCAGTAGCCAGAACCATAGAGCCGGAAACTTTGGTTCCAACCAGGGCTGAATCTGCTGCACCCATTGCGGAAACCAACCTCTCAATAGGGCACTAACAAATGCCCTCAATGTAAAGTCGAGATAGCTGCCTACCCAGCGCACCAGATCTTTAGGTCCTGCCAGTTGCCAGATCCACAAGAGCAGGGAGGGATTTTGCCAGGCGGCTTTCAGTGCCATGCGGTTAAATGGTAACCAGCCCACCCGGTCTTTGATAAACGCTTCGGCAACGGCAGGCGGTTCGGAGGCGAGAATGCCAAAAAAGGTATTGAGCATGGCGTTGATACGCTCTGGTGGGATGAATTGCCCCGTTGGCACCATCATGCCTTTCGAGAAAAGCCAGGTGACAGCAATGTTGCTTTGAAACGCTCGAATGCTGTTCAACGATCGCGCATCTAACAAATCGTGTTTGAGGGCAGTATCCAGTAAGTGGATCAACCGAGGCAGATTGCGAATGAGAGAGCCAAACCCTGTAAACACTAAGGGCGACTGAAGCGAAGCCGCATCTCCGATCGCGACCAGTCGATCAATGGCAACCGTGCGATCGCGATCGCCCACACTAAAGTGCCCCGGAATATAGCCAAACGTCGGCTTCTTCCACACCAGTTCATCCATATTGCAGCGACGATATTCTGGCAAGATGGTGAAAAAGTCTTCATACATCTCCAGCAGCGAACCAGGATTTTCTGGATGCACCTGATGGTAGTGAAACAGGTAAAAGGTCAACTCATCGTTTTCCGCCGGAAATAACTCCCAAATCAGTTGCCGTCCCCGTGAAATATCGCCGTGGCTATTGAGTACGTCGCCATAATGAACATCCCACACTCCCGGCTCAAACCCTCTGGAAATCACCGCGCCCACCGTAGGACACACGCTATCAAACGCTCGTCCACCATTTAACTGCCACGCGATCGGCGATGCCGTTCCCATCGCATCTACCAGCAACCGCCCAGTCACCTCTTTTGTTGCTTGCGTTGGCAAATGCCGACACTGCACCGTCACCTGCAAATCAGTCACATCTGCCCGCACAAACTCCGTTTCATCCCAAATCTCCCCCCCCCACGCCCGCAACTTCTCGCCACACACCAGCAGCAGTTTCTCCGCATCTAGTCCCACATTCAAGACAGTTGGGGTGTGCAGCACTGGCGCTTTTGCCTGGGGTGGATTATTGGCATCAAAAAACTTGTGAAACCCGTCTACATACTCCCTCGCAATTAAGCTTTCAAACTCATCCTGGCTAAACAGCCCCAAATCAATCACGCTCTGGAACTCACTCCGAGAAATATTCCATTCCCGGTTCATCTTGCCAAAGGGCATCCGCTCAATTAACAGAACCCGATAGCCCAACCGCGCCATCGCCGCCGCATGAATCACGCCGAGAGCACCACCCAGGTAGATTAGGTCGTAAGAAGGCGAGGGGATAGGGGATAGGGGATAGGGGATAGAGATAACTTCCTCACCTTCTGGCTTCTGCCCTCCATCCTCTACCTTCTGCCCTTTAAAAATCACCTGCTGTGGTTGCTGAGGGTTTTGCACGCTTTCGCGCCAGCGTTGCTCCCACCAGTAGACCCGCGTCAGGTCGTACTCGCCATTGGGCATTTTCTGAAAATACTTAACGGTGAGTGGGTATCGAGCAGATAGCGCATCAAAGATTGAGGTTTGGCTGAGGTCGATTTGGGGAGGGATGGGATAGTCGTTAGGAAATTGTTGCCGGATCGACTGGATCAGGTATCGTAGAGTGTTCTTTTCGTTGGGAAGGGGTTGGTCCGCCCAGCGAAAAGCTTTGAGGTAGGTCGTTCGTTGAACAGACCAAACAAAAATAGAAAGTTCGTTATCTAAATTTGCTTGATTAACGGAGGTTTCAGAAATGGAAGTTTTATGAGAATTCCTTTGGGAGAACTTAAAACGAGTACCCTCTGGGGTGATGATTTTTTCCCCATATCCAGGATTGAATACGTCTTGTAGCCATCGTTTGACGGCATTTGTATCTGGAGTTGGGACTTCAATATAAAGAATCTCCTTCATTTGGCTTCTAAAAACTCCACAATGAACCACAAAAAATCTGGGTTAAGAAGTGCTTAAACCGCGTTAGACTTCGTCAACGATAGCTAAAAAACTTTACACGGTTCTCATATTATTCACGCGATCGCTCCCATCTATTCCGCCATGAACTATCCTATTCCAGCAAGCTCCCATGAAGTTGTTGCACTTCGGCAAAAAACTGTAAACGAAGAGTTGATTGCCTCTGCGATCGCCGGAGTGATCCAGGTTGCCCGTTCCAGTGGGCAATCGTTAGAAGAACTGATGACCGAAATTATGGCAGACGATGCCCTGCTTGATGCTCAGCAGCGTCGCTGGCTGGGAGAAGTGGTAGCAGTTGCCTGGGAAGAACTCCCCTGATTTAGGGTAAGCGGGAAACGGGAATTAAACGAATGCCCTATGATCGATCAGCAACTCATTTAAGATTTCAAGGGGCTGAGACAGAGCGATGGACAACAAATTGATGCTGATGATTCCGGGACCAACGCCAGTGCCGGAGAAAGTTCTGTTGGCGATGGCAAAGCATCCAATGGGGCATCGCAGCGGTGATTTCTCTGAAATCATGGCAGAGATCACGCAGAATTTGAAGTGGCTACACCAGACCCAGAATGATCTGCTGATCTTGACTGCCAGCGGAACGGGGGCAATGGAAGCTGGGATTATTAATTTTTTGAGTCCGGGCGATCGCGTCTTGGTAGGCTGTAACGGCAAGTTTGGCGATCGCTGGGGTGAAGTATGCGACGCTTATGGGCTACAAACCGAACGAATTACGGCTGAATGGGGTAAAGCCCTTGATCCAGAGCAGTTTCGTGAACAGCTAGAAGCCGATAAAGAGAAAACGATTAAAGCTGTGATCATTACGCACAGCGAAACATCCACAGGGGTTTTGAATGATCTGGAAACGATCAACCGTCATGTAAAAGCTCATGGCGAGGCGCTGATCATGGTTGATACAGTGACAAGTTTGGGAGCCGTGAGTGTGCCCGTGGATCAGTGGGGTTTGGATGTGGTGGCATCCGGTTCGCAAAAAGGCTACATGATTCCTCCAGGTCTTGGCTTTGTCGCAGTCAGTACAAAAGCCTGGGAGGCTTACAAAACAGCAAAATTGCCTCGGTATTACCTGGATCTGGGTAAATACCGGAAGGACGCAGCGAAAAACACAACCCCCTTCACGCCACCTGTGAATATGTTCTTTGGGCTGCAAGTTGCCCTGCAAATGATGCAGGCTGAGGGGTTAGAAAATATCTTTGCCCGGCACAAACGGCTTACAGCCGCCAGTCGGGCAGCGGTGAAGGCATTGGGGCTGCCCCTCTTCGCTCCCGATGATGCCGCCAGTCCCGCAATTACTGCTGTAGCCCCAGCCGGAGTGGATGCAGAAAAGATTCGCTCTGTGATGAAGAAGCGGTTTGATATTGTACTGGCAGGTGGGCAAGATCATTTGAAAGGCAAGATTTTCCGCATTGGCCATTTGGGATTTGTGAGCGATCGCGATATTCTCGCGGCAATCAGTTCCCTCGAAGCAACCCTGCTGGAATTAGGCTACGAGCAATTTTCGCCTGGCGCAGGTATTACGGCTGCTTCAAAGGTAATTGCAGAACTGTGAAATGAACTCCCATTAAAAAGCGGACTTGATGATTATCAGTCCGCTTTTCTGTTGAATGTTTAACGAATGATTGAATGTCGTTGGTGGAGATCCGTTTAGCTGTCGCACCAATACCACAATCAATAGACTCATACTTTTTCCTCCCGAATAGGCTGCACCAAAAGTCGCAGAAAATTTCAGGCGTTTTCGAGCCAGTCGTAAATTCGCTCCAGTTGTTCCAACGTGACCAGCCCATATTGCCAAAGAATCATAGGCAACGGTCCTGGATCTTGTTCGGAATGGCGTAACGCGATCGCGATCGAAGACGCAGAAATCGCGAGTTCTTCTTGAAGAAAACGAATAAGTCGAGCGTAAGTTGAGGGTCCCATAAATGCTTCACCTCCTCCAGGACTCCAGTAGAAATGTCGATTGAACTAGTCGTCGGAACTATCATCCTTGTTCCTGACAAATGCCAAGACCAAACGTTGAAACATCACAGAGCCTGTTTCAAGAAACTCAGTCGATGTAAAACCCACTCAAGCTTCAGTTCTAACCAACTATTAACAGGGAATCAATATTACTGTCAGCCTCATACACAGTCATTGAATTCTGTGAATCGACTCAGGCCAGCAACCCAATGTTCAGTCAAGGTTAGAGAAATCTGCAAAGACAAAACTCTACCTCACGAAAGATTACCGTATATTCCTGAGGAAAAATTAAAGGATTCCTAAATATATGTGAACTCTAGATAAACTTTGAATCTCGGACCCTTTAACGCTTTTGGGACGAGAGATAGAGCATCAGGTAGAGGGGGAAACTTGTCGAGAAAAACCACGGCACTTCTAACCTAGAGCGGTTGAACAACCAGACGATCGCCCGGTTTAATGCCCAACTCTTTCGCCCGTCCACCCCGCAGTTCAATAACTTGATCAACTAACGACTGAGGTCCGTAAACAGGGCAAGGAGCAGACGTGCAGGGAGGTACATTGCTGGCGATCGCAATTACCTTTCCATCTCTGAGAAACACCATATCCAGGTTAATCCGCACATTCTTCATCCAGAAGCTCACCGGACGGGCAGGGCTAAACGGAAACAACATCCCTCGGTTATCTTCCAGTTTTGGACGAAACATTAACCCCATCGCCTGCTCATCTTGAGAACGCGCCACCTCTAACTGAATCACCTGATCAGCAACTTTGACTTGGGCTGAAATCGGTAGCGATTGCCCCGAATTCGCCGCATAAGAAGACGTTTCGGAAGCAGAGGGACTATTCTCCGTGGGGGGAAGCGCTGGAACTGGCGAAGAGCATCCAATCAACCATAGCACCAGGATAAACGTTCCTCCACTTGTTCCTATGTAACGCCACCACTGCATCGATCACTTAACCTCAAATCATCTGTTCACAACTATCAACTTTCGTTCAGCCTATGAAAATTCTTACACTTCTGATACTCTACATCCCATACCCTACCCCCTATCTCCCCATAACAGCCTGTCCTACTTCACGTCAGCGCTCAATCACGCTTCTCGTAACACATAGCCAACACCGCGTACCGTTTGAATCAAACGCTTTTCGCCTTCATCTTCAATCTTGAGTCGCAAATAGCGAATATAGACCTCAATCACATTTGACTCGCCAACAAAATCGTATCCCCAGACATTCTCTAAGATTTGCTCACGGGTCAACACTTCACGGGGGTGCTCCATCAGGTATTTGATTAGTTCAAACTCCTTCATCGTCAAGTCAATATTGCGCCCGTTGCGAATTGCCCGCCGCGTTGACAGATCCAACACCAAATCCCCAAACCGCAGCTTTTCAGAAGCGTGGCTTCCGGGTTGAAGGTATAGTTTCACCAATTTCAAGAAATCATCGGTGCGGTAAGGCTTCAAGAAATAATCGTCTGCCCCTGCTTCCAAACACGCCACTCGATCTTCCACCGCATCTCGTGCCATCAGCATCAGCACAGGAACTCGTGCTCCTAAAGAACGCAGTTTCGTACAAAACCACAACCCAGACTCCCCTGTCAACATCCGATCAACCACAATCAGCAAAGGTTGTAACTCAGTGACTTGGCGCAAACCGCTCATTGCGTCTTGGGCAACAACGGCTTCGTAGCCAGACTCTTTCAAATCTGCACTGACGCTACCAGCGAGCATTTCATCGGTTTCAACAACCAGGATGCACGAACTATCGGAAAGAGTGGCAGTCATAGACAAGTTTGTGATTCAGGGACAAGACTAGGTATTAATTACCAAAATCTATTCTCTTCCCTGTTCTAGCACGTTTATTCATTTTTGTTATGGCAGTTCCACCGAAGTCGGCTTGGCAATGTGGGGTAAACCCCAGCCCAGCTTTTCTCTAAGAACATGAAAAAATTCAGGTGGTTGCAGTCGCACGAACCGAGCATTGTAGGGCGATCGCTGAATAATCACTCGATCATCCGGCAACACGTAACATCCTCCATTACCATCCACAACCATAACAAGTTGAGTTGGATGAGCCGGATACACCGCTACAGGCTCCGTATCAGCAAATACAAGCGCTCGTGATGCTAGAGAATGGGGGCAAATTGGCACCAATTGCATGACTGGAACGGTGGGCGTAATGACGGGTCCACCCGCCGAAAGCGAATAAGCCGTCGATCCGGTAGGCGTGGAAATAATCACCCCATCTGCGGCAATATCCACCGGAGCATGGCGACCAATCTCCACCTCAAAATGGCACATACTGGTTAGGGGTTCACGGTGAATCACTACCTCGTTGAGACAGAGTGCTTCCCAGAGCAGCCAATCGTCTCGAAAAAGCTGCACTGCCAGCATTGCCCGTTCTTCAATGTCATACGTTTCAGATAAAACGGTTTCTAGCGCTTGCGGTAAGTTATTTAAGTAGGTTTCTGTCAGAAACCCCATGTGCCCCGTGTTTACCGCTAGAAGGGGAATGTTGTAGGGCGCAAGTTGCCGACAGGCAGAAAGTACGGTGCCGTCGCCACCCAGCACGATCGCAAATGCCATCTCCGCATCGAAACCCGGAGGATTGAGGCGGTCAATCGGCGTGTGACAAACCGGACTGCGAGGGCTGGAATATCCTAAGATACCACCCACGCCAGTTGCCATAAAAACTTCCACGCCACTAGCAGTTAGCTTGTCCTTAATTTCATGGGCAACACGACAAGCCACGGGTTTAATGTCGTTATAAATAATGCCAGCTTTAGGCACGTCAAACGTTAGGCTGAACGGCAGGTTAATCAGGTATTAGGGACTATACCATTCCGAGCGGTTCCAATGCGCGATCGCAGAGGATCTGGGTTTAGAACCGGGGATAACGCTTTTTCTCAGACTTTTTCTTCTTCTGCTTCTCATAATCGAGTTCACGCAGCTTTTTCATAATTCGCTCAAAGTATTCTTGCAGATAGGCTTCTAGAGTGGTCATATCGTTTGGATCAAGACCAAACGCTGGATAAACCTCATCCATGTCAGCCGTGAACGGTTTACCCGTTGTAACCACTTCCGCAAACGCTAAACGATCTGAAATATTCCAAGTCCATTGAAAAAACTGCGTGGCTTTACGGGCAAACCGCAGCAGTCCAACCGGCGCACGGGTAATCCGGGCTTCTCGACCCGACAGTTTTTCACACAGTTGAATAATTTCATCTGCGTCCCAGGCGCGTGACCCTGCTACCGGGAAGATTTTCCCTTCAGTGGCTGGAGCTTTCAGCGCTTGCACTGCAAATTTTGCAATGTCTTGCGTATCCATGTAGGCGATCGCAGACGTATTCCCCATCACCCAAATTGCCTGGTTTTCCAAAATGGGAATGGCGTATTGACCAATTAATCCCTGCAAAAATCCGCATGGGCGAAGAATGGTGTAGTTCAACCCAGACTCTGCCAGGTACAACTCCACACACCGCTTAATCTCCATCAGCGGCACATGGGAATACTTCTCAGCATCCATTAGCGAAAAGAAGATAAACCGTTCAACGCCAGCCGCCTTTGCCGCCTGGATCAGATTGACATTTCCCTGCCAATCAACCTGTTTAATGCTGAGTGAATCCGTTACACGGGCCGTTGCAGCATCAATCACAGCAGACACACCCTCTAAAGCAGAAGGCAGGGTCTCAGGTCTACACAAATCTCCAGATACTAGTTCTGCGCCCCATTCTTTCAGAAAAGCTGCCTTCTTTTGACTTCGCACCAGGCAGCGAACCTCGTATCCCTCATCTAAAGCACGACGAGCAATTTGTCTACCTAAGGTGCCAGTAGCACCAACAACAAGAATCTTCATGAGGGATTGAGTAGCGAAATTTTAACTTTTTATAAGAGTCTATCAGAATTGCCGATCGCTTCTAAAAATCACAAGGCAGAAATTTTGACCAAAACCGATGAACTTGTCGAAACAGCGTTAGTCTGGGAATAACCCTATGTAAACTTAGGTGACGGATCACCTATGACGTTAGAGTGCCCAAGCTGTTATGCCAAAAGTTAAGACTGCGTCCGTGGATGCCTCTGTTAATCAGAACGCTCGTGAAGATGATGCTCTCAACTGTACAGTTCAGCATCCCGTTGATTTGAGTAATGTGCGTCAGCTCCATGAAGAGTTACTCAGCCAGGAAAAGGCACAACGCATGGCAGAGTTCTTTAGTTTGCTGGGTGATCCTAATCGGTTAAGAATTTTGTCGGCTTTGGCAGTCAACGAACTATGCGTTTGCGATCTGGCTGCTGCTGTAAAAATGACAGAATCGGCTGTATCCCATCAGCTTCGGACTCTTCGCTCAATGCGATTGGTGGGTTACCGTCGCCAGGGACGCAATGTTTTTTACTACCTCAAAGATAGCCACGTCTTGAATTTGTATCGTGAGGTAGCAGAACATCTGGACGAGCCAGAAGACTGATAATTTTTAACAAAACTCAACAAAATTAAGCGGAAAGGATGAAGAGTTAGGTTCATCCTTTACCCGCCCAACTTATTCCTCGCCGCCCTGGAGTTTAAGCATGAGAAAACCTAAACCCATGCCAACTAAAATCAATGTAAATGCTAGAAAGGCAGATGTAAAAATTTCTCCCATGTTCGGCTCCTTAATGCGATCGCGCTAATTCAGCGCATTTTAGATAGAAAAGTTTTCCCATCAAACTCAATTCCGTAACATCGCTCAAGCGCTGCCCCTGTTTCTGAGTCTGCATAAAGAATTCTAAACCAGATTGATTCCACTTCCAGCATTCTCACCAATGTGGAGGCTAAAATGAACCGCCCCCTAGCTAGCATCCCGCTTCACAATACCAAACGCCCACGGTTAGCGATTACTTTGGGAGATCCAGCGGGGATTGGCTCCGAAGTGATGCTCAAAGCGTTGGCAGATCCATCTGTCGTGCAAACCTGCGATCTGCTAGTGGTAGGTAGTCGATCATTGCTCGAAAAAACCTATCATCACTTGCTAAAAAACGGTGTTAAAGCACCATTAGCCGATCCAACTGAGCTAAACGTGCTGGATGTTGGGCTGGATGAGCAAACTGAGACAAAGATTGTTTTAGGGACAGAAAATTCCGACGCTGGAGCAGCAAGTTTTGCCTATTTAGAAACCGCGATTGCCCACGCTTTAGCTGGCACTGTTCAAGGTATCGTTACTGCACCCATTTCCAAAGCTGCCTGGAAAGCAGCAGGGTACGACTATCCCGGACAAACAGAATTATTAGCAGAACGAGCAAACTCCGAGCGATTTGGGATGCTGTTTGTGGCGCGATCGCCCCACACAGGTTGGACCCTCCGAACCCTATTAGCCACAACCCACATCCCCCTTGCCGAGGTTCCGAGCAGACTGTCTCCAGCGTTAATGACTCAAAAGCTAGAACTCCTGGTAGAGTGCCTCGCTCACGATTTTGGGATTTCCAATCCACGGATTGCGATCGCTGGACTCAACCCTCATAGCGGTGAACAAGGCAAACTGGGCACCGAAGAGCAATCCTGGCTCATTCCGTGGCTGGAGCAAATGCGCGATCGCCTACCCCAGATTCAACTCCATGGTCCACTCCCGCCCGACACAATGTGGGTTCACCCTGGGCAAGCCTGGTATGGAGCGGCTCCCGCTAGTTCTGCCCCTTCCGAATCAAATCTTAAATTTCCTCCATCAAATGCTGCCGATGCCTATCTTGCCCTTTATCATGACCAGGGGTTGATCCCTGTCAAACTTATGGCGTTTGATCGGGCGGTTAATACTTCAATTGGTCTGCCGTTCGTTCGCACGTCTCCTGATCACGGAACCGCTTTTGATATTGCTGGAAAAGGCATTGCAGATTCCACCAGCATGAAAGCGGCAATTCAGTTAGCAGTTGAGTTATGCGATCGCCAACAGGCAAAGTTATTAGCCTCCCAGACATCTCAATCAGGCAGACTAGCAATCTCTTGCATAACCTTAAACTCCCAAGTCGATAAGTCTACAAGTTAGAGGGGAGATGCAAAAGACTAAGAAGGATTTCCCTTATTTAAGGGAAATCTTAATCTAAACTTCGTCAAGGTTTAGTGACTTTCGTAAAGCTTCTTAATATAATCAAAAGGTGTTTAGCGTGAAAATACAAATTGATCAGTATATGAGATTACAAATTAACTGGTTGGTTCAATCTGGGAACACGTCCTAAATCTTCCCTGCCTTTCCTTTCCCTGTGCAGCGTCAGTAAAGTGCTCGTTTGACGCTTCTTCTATCTCGCCACATCATTTACTCGCTAGGAAGCTAAAAGGGTGATTATGCTTCAATCCATGCAATATTCCCTGGATATTATCCAGGATGAGGCTCGTCAACTAGTTCAGAAAGGACTCGTTAGCCGACAGCAGCCGATTTATATCCTTTGTCAGTTCATTCCTGCACGCGAGTGGGCGTGTATTGAGAATGAACTGGAACGTTGTAACTTCCTATTGAGAGATCGCATTGGTGATCTGATGGGACGGGAAGATTGGGACAACGACTAACGACTAGCCTCAGCTTTAGATTTATAGCCGTTGCCATCTTTGATGGCACAACGGCTGTCAGTTAGCCTTCCCAAATCAATGGTTGAGATGGCAGTTATTGTCCTAAGCTGACTGACATTCGCCATGTCAACTTGAGACTTAGAAGAATCAGTTGTTTTCACTAAAATTCAGGAGCCAAAAGCGGAAGCGTTAGCATTCCAACTTCTGGCTCCTGTTTTTGATCCTTTCACGTGGTTTCAAACCTCGGCTACATCCACCTGCAAACGGCAGATTCTCATTCAGGATTTCTCATTTTCTCCAACTCAGCCCGAATTGCTGCAATTTGAGCAGTTAATTCCTGTAATTCCACTTGAACATCGGGTGAGGTCGTTGGAGGTGCCGTTGCCGTTGCTGTAGATCCCGTCGATGAACTCGACGAGGAAGCAGTACGCTGATGCAAAAAATTGTTCACAAAGTTGCGGGCTTCCTGTTCGGTTGATTCTCCTTTTGTTTCCCATTCTTCAGACAGCTTGCTCCATTCTTGTCTAAGTTTCGTGAGGTTTTCTTCTCGCTTTGCAGGATCTTGCAAGACCTCAATCAACGAAGCGGTGGCTCCCAAGGTGACACGAACACTACTCTGTAAAAGCTGAACAAGCGAATCGGAGTTCATTGGTTTGTAACCTCCTCTGATGGCAGGCAGTTAGGCATTTGGGGTGGACAGTTTTGCGGCTACCCAAGAAGTGAATAGCCAGGTTGCCTTGATTCTACTGCAACCGTCTTGATTGCCTCATTCTATGCCCTACCCAACTTGCTCAAGGTATTGATTGACATCTTCTACTATGCGGCTGAGTTCAGCTTCGGTGGTGAGACGAATGCGATCATCGCGCAGGGTGATTAAGGCTTTGGCTGCAAATGGCGATGACCAGATATTGGGGTTACAGAAGATTTCGAGGAATACCTCACCGACGTATTGATATTCCATCGGTTTCTGGGGAGCGGTTTTTGCAGGAATTCCAGTCTTGGTAACGGTGGCTTTTAAGCTATTCATTAAATGAGCAAGGGCTGCCTGCAACTCTTTGGCGGCTTCGGGGGAGAATTGAAAGGAAACTGAGCCTTCTCCCAAATTCAGTGTTAGTTGAGGAGTGGACATTCTCCAAAGATCCTGATAACTGGCTTTCTTATGCTACAGGGCTAAAGGGGATGGACGATCGCTCCTTTAATTTTCGTTGACATCTCAGCCAGTTGCGATCGCAATCAAGAACCTTTGCCTAGAGTAGTGTCAGGTGATCGAGGGAACTAGTAATGACCAAGACTGAACTGGTAGATAACCGGGGCGCTGTGCGGCGTGTGCTGATTATCACGCTAGCGTTAAACCTGTTAGTAATGGTGCTCAAGGTTATTGTCGGTTGGGCAACAGGTTCTCTCAGTTTGCTGGCAGATGCTATGCACAGCGTCACCGACAGTGCCAACAATGTTTTAGGACTTTTTGCCAATCGGCTTTCCTCTCCAGAACCCGATCGCGACCATCCCTACGGTCACCAAAAATACGAAGCAGTGGGCGCATTGGGAATTGCTGCATTTTTGGGAATTGCTTTTTTTGAAATTATGCAAACGGCAATATCGCGAATTTTCGATTCGGTCGTCACAGGAGTCACTGTGTCCGCAACTGAACTGTGGATTTTGCTGATTGTGCTGGGAGTCAACATCTTTGTGGCATTTTACGAGCGGCGAGTCGGGTATCGAGTGGGTAGCCCAATTTTGATTGCTGATGCCCAACACACCATGAGTGATATCTGGGTGACTATTAGCGTTTTGGGTGGGTTGATAGGCATCTGGATTTGGGACTTTCAGTGGTTGGATGTGGTGCTGGCGCTGCCCGTTGCCATTCTGGTGTTTTGGAGTGGGTGGTCCGTGTTACGCGCGAACGTGCCCTGGTTGGTGGATGAAATGGCGATCGCGCCAGAAGCGATTCATGATCTCGTGATGCAGGTTCCGGGAGTGCTAAATTGCCACAGCATCGCCTCACGCGGCGTTGTAGGTCGGCAAACCTTCATTGAGATGCACTTGATTGTGGATGCTACCGATGTGGAAACCGCACATCGCATGACAGAAGCCGTGGAAGCCCGCCTGGAGGAGCGCTATGGTCCCGTTCGCATCACGATTCATGTAGAGCCGCCTGCCTACAGTTCCAGCCAGATTAGCTATGAGGCGGATGTAAGAAAATCATCAACCACCGAAAATCAAAGGTAAGCCGCAGTGTAAGGAGTAACAAGCATGATGCAGTTTGTGGTGGAACCTGCGATCGCCACCAAAATTGAAAAAATGGCAGAACGAACTCGTTGGCGTGACCAGACCATTTTGCAACGCGGCATCGACCAAGCCAAGCTCGTTCTAGACGATGGCAAGCCCGACACTCCAGACTTCTCCTTTCTTGTAATTGGCGATAGTGGGTCTGGACACCACCGAGGGCACAATCCCCAACGCCAAATTGCCGAACAAATGCTGCCTCACCGTCAGGATTGTCGCTTCGTTTTGCATACAGGCGACGTTATCTATCTAGTTGGTTCCAGAGAGTATTACCCAAAAAATTTTATTGAGCCTTATCGAGAATTTCTAGTTGGCGGAGAAAACTCTCATCGCATTCCCTACGATCGCATGGTGTTTAACCTGCCCTTTTTCCTGGTTCCTGGCAACCACGATTACTACGACCTGCCACTCATTTACGGACTTGCCGTTCAGGCGGCGCTACCATTCCGCTACCTGCTTCGCAACCAGCTCGATTTTGATGTAGGACTCCACGGCTCAGAACAAGGGAATGCCTACGCAGCCGCCTTTTTGGATTACCTTAAATGTCTAAGCCAGCCAGAACTAGAACAGCATCTTGATCGCCACTACACCGCGCAAACTTCTACAGGACGATGTTTGCGCTATCAACCTGGAACATTCACCCGTCTCCCCAATCGTTACTACACCTTTCAGACAGGCGGGATCGACTTTTTCGCCCTCGATTCCAACACCTTCAACGCCCCCATTCCTTTGCCAGAAACCTCGGAAGGGGATGATTTTCGAGTGGAACTGAAACAGCAACGCGCCCAACTGGAGAAAGAACAGCGCGATATTCTCCTGGAGACGGCCACGCTAAACCCTGCTAAACCCAACGACGCAGAACGATTAGATGACCTTCACGCCAAGCGCGAACAGCTCAACGAGATTATTCGTGATATTGATAAACAACTTGCCTCCAACGAAGCAACCACCGATGTTGAGCAGTTGGAATGGTTGCAGAACCGCTTAATTGAGTCCTGGCAAACCGAAGCAGTGCGAGGACGGGTGCTGTTTTTCCATCATCCACCCTACGTCACGGAAGCCACCAAATGGCAACAGGCTCAAACAATGGCGGTGCGTTGGCGGTTGCGGCAGGTGCTGGATGCCGTGGCAGAAAAAATTGGCACCTTAGCGCAGGGTCGCTCAATTGTGGATCTGGTGCTGAATGGTCATGCCCATTGCCTGGAGTATTTGCGAACTGGAGATACGGGGCACGGGGATGCCTTTACCAACTGGATTGTGTGTGGTGGCAGTGGCTTTAGTTTACGCCGCCAACGCCTGGAGGGAACTGAGTTAACGGAACCGCATGACAATGAAGAACGCCTGGTGGCAACGTCTGAGTTATTTCTAGGGCGATCGGGGCAGGGATTGCAGAAACGCCGCCCCTACTCTGGCATTCGCATTGATGTGAAAGACAGTTGCCCACCCAAGTTTGTGGTACGACCATTTGTAGCGGAATGGTTTCAACGGAAATGGGAAACCTATGAAGTTGAACCCTTTATTATCTAACAGGGGCTAATTTACCGCATTTGTTGTTCTAGTTCCAGAAGTCGCTGAATGCGAGCTTCTGTGGAGGGATGAGTTGCAAACAGGTTGGCAAATGCCTGTCCGGTGAATGGCTCGATAATCAGTAAGGGCGAGAAGGCAGGATTGCTGTTCATCGGAATTTGCCGTGCGCCCATCTCCAGCCGTTGTAGAGCATTTGCCAGGGCGCGAGGATTGCGAGTCAGTTCTGCGGAACCTGCATCAGCAGCAAATTCGCGAGTACGAGAGATTGCCATTTGCACAACGGTGGCAGCAATGGGAGCCAGGATCGTCAGCATTAGGAGGGCGATCGGGTTAGGACGGTTTTCGTCGTTTGAAGAAAATGCACCAAACCACATCGCCATTTGCGCCAGATAGGAGATAGCGCCACCAATGGTAGCCGCTACCGCCTGGGTGAGTGTGTCACGGTTCATGATGTGGCTGAGTTCGTGAGCAATCACCGCTTCCAGTTCATCGGCTGGCATCAATTGTAAAATGCCTTCTGTGACGGCAACGGCTGCATGTTGGGGGCTGCGACCCGTAGCGAAGGCATTAACGGCTGGGGTTGGAATCACGTATACCGCTGGAGTTGGAATCCCTGCTCGTTGACTGAGATTATCTACCATCTTGTGCAGTTCGGGTGCCTGGGCCGGGCTAACGGGTTGAGCACTGTAAGCTGCGAGAGCAATTTTGTCTGAGAAGAACCAGGAACCTAAATTCATGACGGCTGCCATGATCAAACCCATGAACATTCCGGTTTGACCACCTATGATGCCGCCAATCCAAACCAATAGTCCGGTTAGCAGTGCCAGTAAGGCAACGGTCTTGATTTGATTCATTGTCTTCTCCTTAGGGCTACATTGGATTTGATTGCTGGGGTAGCTTTCATATTTCTTTCATTATTATGCGATCGCCCCTTAAAAATCTGTAAGCAGGAAAACTCTACTCAACGAGTACGGTTGTGAGGATTCTGCAAAGCGCGGGGAACTGCAGTCAACCGGGCTGTTGTCAAGCAATGGTGTCCATTCTGAAGGGTCGATGTTGTCGTTTCGTTCTTATCAATGGGCGATCGCAGCCTTCTTAACCGTCGCGATTTCAGCCTGCCCGCTGGCTACAACCGAATACAAGCGGGTCAACAGTCCCGATGGACGGTACACCTTAGTTGTGTATCGAGAGCTAATGCTGATAGCCATGCCGGGTCAGGGCAGTGATGCTTCTGGCTATTTTGTTGTGCGCGATCGGGTAGGAACGTTCATTTGCCGAAAAGAGTTGCTGTTTGTGCGGGATTTTGATGAGCACCGTTTGAGGTGGAAACCGCAAATACTTGAACTGCCGATGGGTGAGAGTTGTCAACTAAATTAAGTGGAACCGTGTATGAAATCTTCAACAGTCAAAGCAAATTGGGGTTGGTGGCTGCTCTCAGTTCTCTTTGCCCTAATTTTTATTGCAATCTTGATAGGTGCCTACACAGGCAACCTCCCCCCTGCCCTGACTCAAAATGACAAAGCGGCTCACCTGATTTTGTACGCGATCGCCACCTTTCTGGGTCACCGAGCCTTCGACCGTCGCCGCATGAAGTTGCTAGGTTTCGTTCTTCCCCTCTTTCCCACCTTGTTTACCCTGTTCACCATTGTTGAAGAAGGTCTACAATCCCTCTCCCCCAACCGCAGCTTGGATGCGCTCGATCTGGTGATGAGCTTGCTGGGAGTCGCGATCGGCTATTGGTTAGCAGAACGGAAGAAGGAAGGGAATGGGTAGGTGGGTAGATGAAATTTCACTCATCTACTCCCCCACTTACTCCCCCACTCACCTACTTACTCCCTCACCTTCCTCACCCACTCACCCCCTCCCTTCCTTCCCCATGCGGGTACTTTATTTGCCGCTCTCCGAAATCCGCAAAAAATTGGGTGAATTCAGCCAGTAACACCCGGTCTCACTATCCTCAAGGCAAGCCCCTATGGTTTTCATCCAAACAAGCCCCCAAAACTTTTCTGATATGAATTTCACCGATATCTTGGAAGAAACGGAAGAACGATTTGGCGATCGCGAGGTCATTCGTTCTGACAATCACGAAAAGCTGGATGCGGGCTTACTGCTCCAGGCTGATAGTCCAGAGCGGGTGGAAAAACGGTTAAAGCGACTCGGCTTTGATACGCCAACCGCAAAATTGTTAGCGGGTAGCGATGTTACAAAACCGCCCGCCGCCATGATTGACACTCAAGAATCACTCAACACGTTTGAGCGCATTCTTGCCAAAAATGACTTGATGGCAGTCAACTTTTTAGAACGAGGTGCAAAAGCGGCTCGTCCGGTGGGTCGAATCCGGGTACGTATGGCAAATGGCAGTGCCGGATTTGGCACAGGTTTTTTGGTATCGCCGCGCCTGTTGCTCACCAACAATCACGTATTGCCCAATGCCGAATCCGCAGCACTCAGCCGAGTTGAGTTTGACTATCAAGATGGGCTAGATGGACAACCGATGCAGGCAGTAGTGTTTGACCTGGAACCGGATGCGCTTTTCCTCACCGATACCCGCTTGGACTACAGCCTGGTTGCCGTTAAATCTGTTGCCCGAAACAACATCAGCCTAGAGTCCTTTGGATGGCATCCATTGATTGAAGCGGAAGGCAAAGTCATCATTGGGGAATCTGTGAGTATTATTCAGCATCCCAACGGTGAACCGAAACAAATTGCGCTGCGAGAAAATTTGCTTGTGGATGTTTTGCCAGATTTTCTGCATTATCAAACAGACACAGCACCAGGTTCTTCCGGTTCTCCAGTATTTAATGATCAGTGGGAATTGGTGGCTTTGCATCATTCTGGTGTGCCCAAGCGGGATGAAAATGGTCAAATTTTGAATGTTGATGGCGAAGCCTGGAAATCCGATCAAGGTGAGAATCGGGTTGCCTGGATTGCCAATGAGGGAGTGAGAGTAAGTCGGCTAATTCAACACATTAAGAGTCAGTCAATTCCAACTCAAGCTCAACCATTGCTCACTGAATTGTTCAACAGTAGCCAATCCCCAACCATCAACGGTGCGCTTACAATCAGTAATGGTGGGTCTACGCACGGAACTAGACGATCGCCAGGTTCAGAAATGACTCCTAAACCGGATAATTCTTCTCCTAACACAAATCTCCAATTGCAAGCGATCGCCAGCGAAGATGGCAGCGTCACCTGGACGATTCCGCTTCAGGTGAGTGTGCGCTTGGGACAACCCACCACGACCGCACCAACCACTCCTACAGCGATCGCTCCCGTTCCAACGCTTGAAGCACCCAGCCCTGAACCTGCACCAGCGGCAATTCCCACCCCCATGCTTGAAGTTCCCACAGAGAGCGACTTGAAGCAGGCACTCAAGGAACTGAAAGCGGCGGCGAAAAAACCTTACTATGATGAAAGCGGCGATCGCAAAAAGCGAGATACCTACTATCAAACCATTCTGGGCAAGGTGCAGTCGCTCAGCGCCAAAGAGCTGTATCAAGAACTCAGTCGCTTAGTCAACCAAACCCACAAAACCAGGCTCTCCTACCAACCCAGTAAATATTTGTATCCCTGGATCGACCTGCATCCTGACTTAAAAATTCGCAGTATCTACTCAGAACAAACCTTTGAGCCAGAGGAACTGATTCGGGCAGATTTCCAGGTGGCGCAACTGTTAGCAACGCGATCGCAGGAACTGCAACTCAAAGAATCATTTAACAGCGCTCAACTGCTCCAGGAATTGAACGTGCTGGAAGCCAGCCTGCCTTACAACTGCGAACACGTCGTCCCGCAATCCTGGTTTGCCAAAAAAGAACCCATGCGCGGCGACTTACATCACCTCTTCGCCTGCGAAACCCGTTGCAATAGCTTCCGTGGCAACACACCCTACTTCGACTTTGAAGATTTTGGTACTGCCATTCGCGACAACTGCGGCAAAGTCATTGGCGAAAAATTTGAACCCAACGCCGGAAAAGGTGCGGTTGCACGGGCAACCCTCTACTTCCTGCTGCGCTATCCCAACGAAATCAACAAAACTGAACGGGAATATCAGGAAAGCCGCTTGCCGATCCTGTTAGATTGGCACAAATCCTATCCGGTCAGTGAGTATGAACAGCACCGCAACGCCGCCATTTTTGAGAAGCAGGGCAACCGCAACCCCCTCATCGACTTCCCCGACTGGGCAGACAAAATTGCGTTCCAGCTAGGGCTAGGCTAACTCTACCTATCTCAAGCAGCACAATGTGAGACTTCTTAAAAGTACTGACACATCCTGCATTGGACTCATCGCATTGGCTTTGCCACTTTTTCCTGTCCTAAGCGTTCTGACCAAAGCTATAACTAAAAAAGGGCGATCGCTCCTCATTCCAAAGCAGCGATCGCCCTTTGCTTAATATTCAAGAATAACTATAACGGGTTCCATCTGGATAAATCACCCCCACATCCTATACCCTATACACCCAGTCTCACAGACTGCATTAAACAAGAATCGCCACCTTTGCTACTGGTTTCAAGCATAAAATCCATTCGCCTTACTGATGAATGACTGTCCCATCCCTTAATTTCTGCAACTTTGAGAATTGCTATAGTTGGTTGATAGATTTTCCAGTCTGTTTGGGTAAGATCCCAACATCCTGTCGTGTACCCCCTCTAACCAGCCTAATGGCTGCGATCGCTCTGTAGCCTGCAACACCTACCCGTATTTACCCTGAGTAGCTAAACCACTGCTGTAGTGCGATCGCTAGAATCACCTCCGCTATATTTCTGAAACCAAAAATTTGTTGCGATACCATTAACACGTATCTTCCCTGTTGATAGTCAGCTCATTCGCTTGTTACCACATACATTAAGACAGATCTACCGAGGCTGAACCCGAAAAAACGTTAACTCTTTAAAAAGTCGTTCATAATTCACCTATTCATTCGGCAGTCCACCTTATGAACCCAATTATTCTTTTCTAGCTCCTATACCCCAGCCCCTATTTATCTCCCCGTTCCCCTTCCCCATTCCAACCCTTCTACCTCCTGAAAACAGCCATGTCAGATCGCAAGCTAGCCAAAGCCATCCAGCGACTCTTCAAGCAAATCTGGAAGCTGTACCGCAGCCTGTCAAAGGCATTTGTTACCTGGCTGTTAAGAGCCGCCCTTCTCCCCAGTCGCCGCCGCCGGGCAACCGCAGGATTCGTTCTGCCAACCACCGTCTTTCTCATCCTGGTAGTCACCCTCACTGCTGGTGCCCTTAGCTACCGCGCCTTTAATAGCAGCAGTCGCGTGATCGGCAACGTGCAGAGTAAAGAGGTTTACAACGCCGCAACACCTGCGATCGATCGCGCCCGCACCAAGATTGAATCCCTCTTTGCTGATCCTCGCTATCCCGGTGGGGTGCCATCCGAGGGCTTCCTCACCTCCATGATGCTCAACGATAACAGGGAGATTAAAGGGACTAGAGCTATCGTCCAACCGGGAATTGATGGAACCACCCAGCCCAACGACCCCTTTACCCTTCTAGATGAAGCTCGGGTCGATGTCAATGGAGATGGTCAGGTAGATAATGCCTGGGTTTATCACGACAACCAAACCCAATCCAGCATCATCTATTCCATCAGTTTCTCAACCCCTCCAGACACTCCAACATTAGCAGGTTGGCAACGGCTGCTTCAGATGAACGAAGCAGACAAAGCCAACGGAGTCGATGAACCCACTGCTGGACCTTTTGTGCGAACGGGTCCTTTAGGAAGCCAATCAGCCGTCGCCTGTCGCGTATCGGATGGTAGCCCGGTTGAACAAGGTTGGTATAAGGATGAAAGTTCTACGGCTCTACTGCGGAAACGCTTTCAGGTCGATGCCTTTGTCGTTAAAGATGATTCCGTCGCCGCCGGAAAGCCGCCAAACATTACAACCCTAGAATTTTCTCAAGATCGCTTGCTTGACCGGGGTAATAAGTGGGGAGCTTGGTTCCGTAATGACTTAGAAGTTTATCCTGATCCCACTTTTAACTGGAACGGAGCAATGCATACTGAGGGTAGCCTGCTCCTGGGTGGAAGCGGAAGATTTAGTGCATATTTAATTAGTTCCCCCAACTCTTGTCTATTTCTTCCTGAAACAAACTCAGAGGTTGAAGTTCGCCGGGTAGGGACTCAATTTACTGGAGTGATTGCAGCCGCGGAAAACCGCACTAACTCCATCTCAGACTCTCAGTTTCAGGTCCACGTTTATAACGGCAACCAGCCACGAGCAGAAACCCTCAATTCAGGAAACCACTGGTTAACAGGCAGTAAAAACCCAATTGATTTTTCGCTAGATCCGTCTGTTGTGTTGACCCAGGATGGCTATCGAGCAAGGGGTGGTGACCCAACCAACTTCACAGATGCAGCGATTCCAGAAGCTCAAGTTCAGGCAAGCGTTTTTACAGCAGGGAAACGCTTTAAGAATGATGATGAAGGTACCCGTCCTTACATTGATGACACTTTCCGGGCAGACAACCGCTACGGTCCAAAACCTGTTTATAAAGCAGGAGTTTCAGCTCCCAGCGGACAACTCGGAAATCCCATTCCTAACAGTGATGCCAACTTTGGTGCCCTGACTCGCGAAGCACCTGCTGGTTCAGATACCACCACTGTTGGTTTAGATGGCTATTGGGAACGCCGCTCCATTGTGGAAGGGCTACGAATTTTGGTAGGTCAACGCCTGGAATTAGGAAACCCTGCCGGCTGGGTGACACCTAAGAATCGACCGGACACTCAACCTGCCGCGAACTACATTCTTCAAACAACCGCCTATCCCGAAGGAGGCGATACTGGCAGTCAGGCTAACAACCAAGCAGACGATCAGGTTGAGGATATTAGAACTGCGAGTTATACGAATGCAACCACGATCGCAAATGCCGATATTAACACCAGCGATATCGAAGGCGACCCGCTCTATCCTCCTTACCGCTTCAATGACACAAACCGTGCTCATGAAGAGCGCGAACGGCGGGCATTACGAGATAATTTAGCGGCAGTTCAAGCAACGGCAATTTATCATCACTCTATTAATGGCGGAACCTATCCCGTAGCCTGTCTCGCTTCCACAGCCCACCCTGGTACGCCCTTTACTCTGCAACAATCTCTCAACTTCCTACCCAACTCCGCGCTAGCTGGCGCAACGGCTCCCTGGGTAGATTTCTTTTATGGCAAAGGCACAAACGGATGGGAGTTTGCTCCCCCCGCTGCCACGGAGGCAGACTTTGCGAACCAGGTTGCCGCAGGACAACCATTGGGCAACGCATTACGCAATCTAGCGAGGTTTTCGGGCGATCCAGGTGGAGCCTTTCCGTTTACTCCAACCACGGTCACAAGGGCTTTACCTGACCCCACCTTAACTATGTGGGGCAACTTCTCTAATCTGCGAAGAACACTGGATCAGTTAGACGGCAACATTACAGGATTGGCGGCAGGTTATAACAACCTCAGCCCGGCTGACAAAACCTATCTGCAAACCGCTGCCTGTACCGTTGGGATGCTGGCGTACAACATCAATCAGGTGCAGCAGTTCAATCCCTCCACCTTCGCAGACCAGACATTAATGCAGTCACTAGCAGAAAATGTATTTGCGTTAATGAATGGAGATGTTCGCGATGGCGAAGTCCTGTCGAAAGCGCAACTCAGTACTTATGATTACAACGCAAATGCGCCGGATGACTATAACGAGAATGAAACTCCAAAGAAATACAATGCTCGTGATTACGACAACGTAACACCAGAAATGATTCTGACGGCATTGAGACAAAGATACGAGAGCCAATCGGGTGTTCCTGTCGAAAATGTTCCAGAGGATTATCGCGAGTATCAGTTAGCTCTACTCATTCACGAACATTTTCAAATTCGTCGCGATCGCACCTTCGGTTTCCGCCCTTCTCCAGCAGCCAATACCTGGAACTATAACCCGTTTGCTATCAAATCGAGTATTGCTCGAGATGGTGACGGTGACCTACGAGTAACTCTTTGGTCATCTGCTTGTGACCCTAACCTTTTCAACGTACCGGGAGTAAACGGTATCGGTCAAGGAACAACCAACCTTAATCTCAGTAATGAGGGACCGATTAATCGGCTAGCGCTCTCTAGACTGTGCGGTACGGTCATTCCGCCAGGAGGTGTGCATGATGGCGTGGGTGATAGGTACTTCCCTGCCAGAAACGGCACCATTGCATCGGGCGGCGGTTTGCCAAACACCACAACCCTCTACACTCCAGAGCCTGAAATTCCGTCTTACGAATCTTCGCCGAATGCTCAGTTTGCAGACACATCTCTAAACTCTGATTCGGTAAATCTGCGTGCTCAGGTTGCACCAGAGTTTCCCTCGCTGTATTACCTGTTTCCAGAATTTGATCACGACCATGATGGAGGGACAACTCCGGTCGATCACCGCCAGCCAGGTAATAGCGAATTTTACAACAGTACTTTGAATGTGGCTTTCCAGCCGTGGAGAGAGCCATACGTTACCAATCCGAATGTTCCAGTCGCGAATACCACAGCCGGTGCGTATCAACCTGTGAGTGCGGGAACTGTTGCTGGGAGTGCGATCGCAGACTACACAACTCCAATATCGGTTTCTGATCCAGCTTTCACATCTTTTAGCTACACTGCTTTTTCCCCTTTCCCTACGGGTGACGATACAGCAGTTGATCTAGGTGTTGCTCCACGTGCTTTAGGTTCCTGGGTACTGCCTACAACGGCTGGCGCATTACCTGCGGTCAACCGAATTCAGACGGCTAATGGCAACGTAGCAGTTCCCTTCCTGGATAAGGTTTTGTTCAACGGACGGGAAATGCAGCCCAGCCGTGTGTTGGATATTGACCTGGATATGCTGCGGAATAACTCGCCTGCCGCTGGAGATGCCTGGCTACCCGAAAGCGGGATCGTTTATGCTTTCCGGGAAGATGCCGTTCGAGAAGATGCCATTCTTCGTCCTGCGGGTGGCACCCAAACCGATGCTAGAACGCCCGGGGCTGAAACTGATCCACCACTCCAGACAGGAGCATCTGTCAAAGCCGTTGACCAAGTTCCCGATCCCGATCGCCGAGTACATGGCTTCCGGCTTCGTAATGGCGAACGGCTGAAGCGAATTGCAGGCGGCATTCCCGATAACCGAAACATTCGCGGTTTGTCATTCTTCACCGATGATCTTGCTTACATCAAGGGCGACTTCAACAAGCACCAAACTAGTGGAGGTACAGAACTTCAGGAGTTTTCTGAACAGCTTAATGGACTATATTCCTACAACCAGTTCTACGATCGCGCTACTCGCGATACAAACTTTGCCAAAGCCGCAACCGATGAATGGCGACCCTCTGAAGTTTTGGCAGATGCCGTCTATGTGCTTTCTAACAACTTCTGCGACGGCAGCTTAGAAGACATTTTTGAAGTAGTTGGTAGAGGTGGAGGCGGCTCTAGGGAAATCGTCAACGTTGATCGAACTCGTTATGGCTGTAACGAGCCTGTAGGGGATGATGCTACCTCTTACTTAAATCAGAATCGACCTGCTGTGGCATTGCAAACTGATTGGCAGTGGGTACGTGAGTTACCTGATGACCGTAACTCTCCGGTCAAAATTTCTCGCAATGGTAATCCGTTAATGAAAGCACCTGCGGCAGGAGCAGCACCTAAATATCCTGGAGAGTATGCAGGACTTTACAACAATGGAGCAAATAGAGAAACAGGGGGCTTTTATAACTCTTGGGGCGCAACGACTGCTGGCGCGGCTGCTAGCAGTGGTCAACAATCTAGAGCACTGTCAAATGCTGCACGTACCACGGTTAATACGATCATGATTAGTGGCATTACTCCCAGCCGTGAAAACCAGGCGTATGGAGGCTTGCAGAACTTCCCCCGCTTCCTGGAATGGTGGGAAAATGTACCGTTACAGTTCTCTGGTTCATTCATCCAGTTAAACTTCAGCAACTACGGTACGGCTCCTTTTGACCTGGATGCCTGGGAGCCAGGCGCAACTCCCAACGGGTCTGAGGTGCTGGACTATTTCGGCTTTGCACCTCAACGGGTTTGGGGTTACGATGTCGGCTTGCAGATTGCTCCGGCTAGTCCTGCGGCAAACCGTTTTGTGCAGCTTAGTAGCACCCGCAACGAGTTCTATAATGAACCTCCCGCTAATGACTTCTACATGCGAAACCTGTGTCGTTCTTTAAAGGCGGATTCAGAAGATGCGCCGGGTGGTGTCAATCTGAATGGCTTGACCTGTCCAACTTAAAGGAAACGGGTAGTAGAAATCGCTCTGCTACCCCTTCTTGATTTACATCTGAGTTTTTAGTTGATTGATTTAAGTTCTTACAAGCTCATCTTCCTGATTCGGAAAAAACTATGTCAGCCCGTCGCCCATCTCCTCCGGTTGTTCCTCTGTTTACAAAGTGGCTCTTAGTCGCTTCCAAAATTTCGCAACCGTACCGTGTTGCTAGTTCCTCAGAGGCAGGGCTATCTCTAATTGAGTGCTTGGTGGCAATTTTGGTGATTGCGGTTACAGTTTTAACGATTACACCCCCCATTCTTTTAGCGACCGCTAGCCGGATTCAATCCCGTCGGGCAGACCAGGCAAACCAAATTGCTCAGGCGGAGGTAGATCGGATTCGCGGCATTGTAGAGCGAGGCACTTATGCTGTGGCTGAATTACCTCCAGTTGGCGATGCGACGAATGTTGCAAGCACAACCGCAGCAACCAGCGTCAACACGGCCCTGCTCTTGTCTCCGGGCAGTACTTGCAATCCTGGGAAATACCCTCCCGTGCTTACCAGTCCGCCGCCTGCAACCAGCCCTCTTAACTCGAATCAATTGATTCCGGTGGATATAGACGGTGATTGTCAGGCAGAGTTTGCGATGCAAGTCTTCCGGACTCAAGGGTGTGTACCTTCCAACAAGCCAGCGGATACAGCTCCCTATTCATTCTCAGTTGGAGTACGGGTGTATGCCTACAACCCTCAAGATGGCACCACGGTACCTAATCCACTAAAAACAACCCGCGCTAACCTGGGTGTTACTGCTGCACGCCAAGACATAAGAGGCGATCTTGATGGAACCAATCAGGTCGTGAAGTATCCCTTGCAAGTTGTTTATTCCAAAACTAGTCGCAACACAGATGCAGATTCTTTCCAATGTGTCGCGCGTGATCAATCTCCTCCAACTCCTGCACCCTCACCTTCTCCATCTCCTTAACTGAATTATCCATCTCCGACCCAGTCTGCTTATCTACTCCACTCTTAACTTCTATGGTTAGAACACCTACTGCTAAACGCTTCAAGCGCCTCTGGTTCAATCTCAGACGAAGTCGAACCAAAGGCTTCACGCTGACTGAGTTATTGGTGTCAATCATTATTGGAGCGCTGATTACTTTTCTCCTACTGGCGCTGGTAGTAGAACTAACACGCAACAACCAGCAGGATGCGGCGCGGAGTCAAGTGCAGCAAGATATGCAAGCTGCGATGGATTACATGGTGCAGGACTTGCGAGAAGCCGTTTTTGTTTATAACGGTCAATGCCTGGAAGGGAATGGGACTCCTAGTACCCAAGCAGATAGCGCTACAATTTGTCCGGGAATTCGGAATCATATTCCAACCAATGTTGGCAGAGATGGTGCTAAGGTTCCTGTGTTGGCATTCTGGCGCACAAAGCCTTTGCCACAGCGGATTCAAGATGCTTGTAATGCAGGTGCGGCTAGCTTAGCGGATGCAGATTTATCTACCAATCCATTGGTAATTAACGAAGTGCCCTGCGTACCTGGGAATATGTATGCGCTGGTGGTCTATGCGCTGGATACAGCTAATCCCAACAATATCTGGAAAGGCAAAGCTCGCTTGCTCCGGTATGAGTTGAGTCAGTATCCAGATAATCCTAATAACATCGCCGATAAAACAGTTGGATTTGTCAATCCTTTGAACGACCCGACCTATACTTTCCAGCAGTGGCCCTATGGTAAGGTGAACAACACGTTTGGTAATCGACAAATAACACTACCGACCAACCCGGCGTTTACAGTTGTAGATTTTGTGGACACAGTTGGAGCGCGGGATCAGAACAGAAACCCTATAACTCCTTCGTGTGAAGAATTTGCTCCATATACGAATGGAAATCCTGCAAGCGGAAAAACGCCGCAGGCGATCGCAAATGCTTTGAGTCCTACCAATGCTCCTTCCTCCCCAACAGACGCGGGTTCTCCTCGGCAGAATGATGAGAATCTTCCAATGCGTGGTTTTTATGCTTGTGTGCGTAATGGTGGTTTGGGGGATGCAACTGGAGGAGGGCAGAACCAGGATGTGCTGTTAACTCTAGTCGGCGATGTTACGGGACAAGGCGGTTTTTCTGCTCAAAATGACGATAGACTTCAAAATCGTTTGTCTCCGTTACAAACGCGAGTCTTAATTCGTGGCGTAATTAAGAAGGTTGATCAAACCTAAACTTTAGCTGGAACTGTTCACTGGGAGTCGGAACGATGCAACTTAAAATTTCTAAACTTCGTCACAAGCGAGCGATCGCAGGGTTTACCTTGCTAGAAACGCTGGTTGTGATTGTAATTATTGCGATTCTGTTTGCGATCGCGGCTCCCAGTTGGAACGCATGGATGAATCGTCAACGGGTCAATGTTGTCAGAGATCAGGCGCTCCAAATCGTTCGCAAAGCGCAAAATGATGCTCGGACAACGCGTGTTCCTAAAGTTGTTATTTTTGATCCAACTGCAACAATTCCTAGAGCCGCAATTTTGAGCGTTGAACGAAACAACTTGGGACAAACTGTCAACAACATCGATCCAGCAACTATTACACAATGGCAAACCTTAGGGAATGGCGATGTTGGCGAAGGGTTTGTGGAGTTTTCAACGACACCTGCTACTGGTCAACTTGTTTTCAACAGTAGTGGGTTTGTTGACCAGCTTTCTCTTAATCAGGTTGATCCAAATCTAGGCAGAAACCCAGAAACGGCTACTTCTCGTGTGTTTGCTTTCAAGGTCAAACAGAGAAACACTACGGATGCAACGTATCGTTGCGTAATTGTGAAAACAATTTTGGGCGCGGTCGATACAGGTGAGGGCGATCGCTGCGCGGGTGTTTAGCCATTCCACATGATGAAACTTACTTCTCTTTCAGAATTAGCAACAGAATTTGTTTCGCACAATCCAGCAATTCAGAAGAAAGTCATGTTGCGGTCTGGGGAGTTACCTCACCTGACGAACTTCTCTCAGGCTCGATTGGCTCCTGGGCAAATTGCTGCTGCCCATCGACATACAGACATGTACGAAGTGTTTTTTGTTGAGGCAGGAGAGGGGATGATCGAGATTGATCAAACTCCTTACCCACTTCAACCTGGAGTGTGTGTAGCGGTTGAGCCTGGTGAACGGCACGAGGTCAGCAATACCGGAACTGAAGAACTGGTGCTGACCTATTTTGGCGTACTGGCATAAAAAAGGGGGCGTTGCTGAAACAGAGTATGAATGACAAAGGATGCAAGGCTGCTAGCCCCCTAAATCCCCCAAAAATGGGGGACTTTGAGCGGTTTGGTTCCCCCAGAATTGGGGGCTAGGAAGCGGATTCGTACCTTGATTAAACAACGCAAAAAAGGGTAGGTGCGTTACCTACCCGAAGTAGAGATTTAACAAGTGGCTTAAATGCCAGAGCCGTCGAGAAATTCTTCAATAATGCGATCGCTCAGACGACACGTTTCTTTCAAAGATTGGGTGTGAGATGCTTCCCAATCTTCTGACACATGATGACGTTCTTCAGATCGAGTCGCGGCTGAGACACTCACCGGAATTTTAGGAGAAACTTGAAGAGTCTGTAGCTGCTGCTCCAATGCTTCGATGCGATCAACCAATGCTCGAATCACCTGCGCTTCCGAGTCAGGTAACCGCCCGTGCTCCAGCGGATCAACCCGTTCACCAGAGCGATGCACAATTCGCCCAGGCACCCCAACCACCGTACAGTCGGAGGGCACATCGCGCAGCACTACTGAACCTGCTCCAATCCTGACATTATTGCCAATCTGAATATTGCCCAAAACCTTTGCGCCTGCCCCAACAACCACATTTTCACCCAGCGTTGGATGGCGTTTGCCGCTTTCTTTGCCCGTGCCTCCCAACGTTACGCCTTGATAAATCAGAGCGTAGTCGCCAATAATTGCCGTTTCACCAATTACAACACCCATCCCATGATCAATAAACACTCCACATCCCATCTGTGCTCCCGGGTGAATTTCAATCCCGGTTAAGAATCGGGCAAGGTGGGAAATTAAGCGGGGAACGAAAGGAAGACCTAAACCATACAGCCAATGGGCAAAGCGATGGAACAGAATTGCCTGTAGCCCCGGATAACAGAACAAAACCTCCAGCCAGTTACGAGCAGCCGGATCTCGTTCAAAGATGATGCGAAAATCTGCGATGAGGGTAGATAACACGGCAGGTCTGCGGTTTAGTTGAAATACTTGTTTATCTTAGCGCTCGATTGCCTACGGAAAACACACCTGGTTGGAGGATGGGGCGAGATTAAAAAGAAAAGTTAAAAGTTCAAAATGCTTTCCAATAGGAGTTTGCCATTTTTAATTTTACAGTTTGAATTATTCATTGTTCTGAGTGGAACAGCATGAAACAAAGAGTTCTACTACGCGACAAAATCTAAAATCTCCTGCAAACAATGCTCAATCGGTGGGAGAGCGCTCTAAAATCAAGAGTTGCCAATCTAAAATCATTTTTGATAAGCCAATGTCTCAGCCCACGATTGAATCCATTCTGCATGAAGAGCGTTTGTTCCATCCGCCCGCGGAGTTTTCGCAGCAGGCTCAGATCAAAAGCCTGGAAGAATACCAACAGCTTTACGACAAGGCAAAGGCAGACCCGCAGGCGTTTTGGGCAGAGTTGGCGGAGCAAGAGTTGCACTGGTTCCAGAAGTGGGACAGGGTGATGGATTGGCAGCCGCCGTTTGTGAAGTGGTTCGTCAACGGCAAAATCAATATTTCTTACAACTGCCTGGATCGCCATCTAACTACCTGGCGACGTAACAAAGCTGCCCTGATCTGGGAAGGCGAACCCGGTGATTCGCGCACGTTGACCTATGCTCAACTGCATCGAGAAGTGTGTCAGTTTGCCAACGTGTTGAAACAATTGGGTGTGAAGAAGGGCGATCGCGTCGGAATTTATATGCCCATGATTCCAGAAGCGGCGATCGCAATGCTTGCCTGTGCCCGAATTGGTGCACCTCACTCCGTTGTATTTGGTGGATTCAGCGCCGAAGCGTTGCGCGATCGTCTGGTAGATGCGGAAGCCAAGCTGGTGATTACCGCAGATGGGGGGTGGCGCAAAGATGCGATCGTCCCACTAAAAGACCAGGTCGATAAGGCGTTAGCAAACAACAGCGCCCCCAGCGTCAAAAATGTGTTGGTGGTTCAGCGCACTAAACAAACAGTGCAGATGGAACCAGGGCGAGATCACTGGTGGCACGACTTGCAACAGGGGGCTTCTGCCGATTGTCCCGCTGAACCGATGGATAGCGAAGATATGTTGTTCATCCTCTACACCTCTGGCAGCACGGGAAAACCCAAAGGCGTAGTCCACACCACAGGCGGGTACAACCTCTATACCCACATGACTACCAAATGGATCTTCGACCTGCGCGATACCGATGTGTATTGGTGTACCGCTGATGTGGGCTGGATTACGGGACACAGCTACATCGTCTACGGTCCTCTCTCCAATGGTGCCACGACCTTGATGTATGAGGGGGCACCCCGTGCTTCCAACCCTGGCTGCTTCTGGGATGTGATTGAGAAGTATGGAGTAAACGTCTTTTACACCGCTCCTACTGCGATTCGAGCCTTTATCAAAATGGGCGAACATTTGCCCAAAGCCCGTAATTTATCCTCCTTGCGTCTTTTAGGAACCGTCGGTGAACCCATTAATCCAGAAGCCTGGATGTGGTACTACCGTATTATTGGCAATAAACGCTGCCCAATTGTGGATACCTGGTGGCAGACTGAAACAGGCGGAATTATGATCACTGCGCTTCCGGGGGCAATTCCGACCAAACCTGGTTCGGCGACTTTGCCATTTCCCGGCATTTTGGCAGAAATTGTGGATCTGGATGGCAACCCGGTGAATGCCAATGATGGCGGCTATCTGGCAATTACGCATCCCTGGCCCGGTATGATGCGGACGGTGTATGGCGATCCCGATCGCTTCCGCCGTACCTATTGGGAGCACATTCCACCCAGGAACGGTCAATCCCTTTATTTCGCAGGCGATGGCGCGCGGCAGGATGAGGATGGCTATTTTTGGGTGATGGGTCGTGTGGATGATGTGATCAACGTCGCCGGACATCGCCTGGGCACGATGGAGATTGAATCGGCACTGGTATCGCACCCAGCCGTGGCAGAAGCGGCGGTTGTGGGCAAACCGGATGAGTTAAAGGGGCAGGATATCGTGGCGTTTGTAACGCTGGAAGGGAATGCATCCGCCAGCGATGAGTTAAAGAACGAATTGAAGAAGCACGTGGCGAATGAAATTGGCGCGATCGCCCGTCCCGGTGAAATTCGCTTTGCCGATGCCCTGCCCAAAACTCGCTCTGGTAAAATCATGCGGCGCTTACTGCGTTCTCTAGCATCCGGCGAAGAAGTCTCTGGCGACACCTCAACGCTGGAAGATCGCTCTGTTCTGGAAAAATTGCGGGAAGGCTAAACTCTGCCCGTTGACATCACGCGATCGCGAGAACTATCCACCAAATCGCGATCGCACCTTGCTGTCTCACCGTCCAGAGCGGAGAATGTCGCTGCCGAAGCGATCGCGGATGGTGTTAAAGTAATGCCCCATCTGCTTAGTTTGCTTGCGTTCCGTCAGCAACTCATCGTAAAGCTCAATCACTTTCTCAATATTGCTGCTGAGGGTATACCGTTCTTCAACTCGCTGGCGGGCATTGTCACCCAAAATTTTCGTCCATTGAGTGTGGTCGCGTAGCAGAGGCAACAAGGTTTTGAGCTGAGTTGTCACGGGCTGATTTCTTAGCAACACAACCCCCGCTTCTCGCTCCAATACTTCCCCATCTGCTCCCACATCCGTGGCAACGCACGCCACCCCGCACGCCATTGCCTCCAACAGCGACAGTGACAATCCTTCGACCAGGGAAGGCAGCACAAACACATCCGTTCCCCGCAAAATCTCAATGCGGCGCTGTTCATCGGCAATAAAGCCTAACCATTCAATGCCATGTTCAGATCCATAGAAGGGCATCAGCGAGTTTGCCATGGCTCCATGATTGCCCACAATCACCAACTTGGCTTTATCCCCCATCCGCGCCTGCTTCCAGGCTTTCAGCAGAGATTCCACGTTTTTTTCAGGTGAGATCCGTCCCTGATACAAAAACACCCGTTCAACCCCAATTTCCGCCTTGAAGTTGGAGACTCCAGGCGAATACTTAGCAATATCCACTCCGTTGGGAATCACAACGACTTTTGAGGCAGACACGCCCAGGCGAATCAGTAAGCGGCGCTGCAATCGAGAGAAGACGATGATGCGATCGTACTTTGCCAGACAGGGCGCATAGAGTTGGTAGCTGAGGTATTGGGTACGGGCGCTGAGGTTGCGCTGTTCGCGATCGAAGGCGGGATGAAACGTAGCGACCAGAGGAATCTTCAAGTCCTCGCAGATTTCGGGCAGGGCAAAATCCAATGGAGAAAGGGTTAGCGAGGCGTGTACGACATCTGGACGCAGTTCTTCCAGCGCTTGAGTGAAAATTTTTCGAGATTGCAGCGTTGGAATCGTGTAAATCTGGTATTTCAGCAGGTAAGGAATCGAAATTTCTTGAACGGCATCGTGTCCTTCTAGAACTTCGGGCCAGTGATCGGGGGGAGGTTCATCCTGAGCAAAGTGGAAAAAGCTAACTTGGTGACCAAGATCTTGCAGGGCAGTGGTCACCTCACGGCTGTAGGTAACATTGCCACAAAAAGGAGATTTTTTTCCAAGCCAAGCGACGTGCATTCGGTTTGCCACCAGGGACGGGTTAACGGCTCAACACTTTAGCACTACTCTGGAGAACTTTGAACGTGTTCGTAGAATCCTAACGCTTTGTTAAGCCTGTGCGAGAAATGTACCACGTTAAGACCCCTCCCGCCATAGTCATTGCTGACAGACCTAGAAAAACTGCCCGCAAACCAAAAAATGTTTCGGCAATCCCCGCGAGTGCTAACGGCAAGCTGAGTGCAATATTGATCGCGTTGTTTTGCAGCCCAAATACTTTGCCGCGCATATCTTCCGGCGTTTCTTCTTGAATGGTGGTTTGCATGGGTACGCCGACAACAGCAGAAAAACTACCCAGTAGCATAATTAGGAGCAAGGCCGGAGCCAGATGACGAGAGAACAAGGATAAGCCAAAGAGGGAAGTTGCCATCCCCAGTGAGCCATACAGGCTGAGTTGAGCATGGCGAAACCGCTGCCCAAACTGGCCAACAAACGCTGCTCCGATCGCCATCCCCACTCCGCCTGCTGCCAGCAAAAAGCCAAATTGCGAAGATTTGATCTCAGGGATTACTTCTGCCAGACGAACCGACAACACCGCCAAAGCCGCAAACACTGAGAACAAAATCACCAACTGAATCATGGCGCTGCGAACCCGATGTTGCTGACTCAGATATTTCAGCCCGTCGCGAATATCTTCAAACACGTGGGGTTGTTCTTCAGGGGCGTTGCCGTTGTCACCATTGTTGGTTGTAGAACCATTGCGGTTCTTTTCATTCACCTTGAGCAATAGCAGGATGAAACCCGCGATCGCGTAACTGCTGGCAACCACAATTTCTTTGCCCAAACCTACCGCTGTCAAACCCAATTTGGCAGTAATCACATCGGCAACTGCCAAGAGAGGTTCCCCCACGGCAAAGCCAATAATCACCGATGCCATCATCGTTGTGGTGTAGAGTGAATTGGCTGAGAGGAGGTGACGTTTTTCCACCACCAATGGAATTACTGATTGTTCCGCAGGGGCAAAAAACTGGGTCAGCGTGGAGACGAGGAACGTAATCCCCAGCAAGATGTAAAACCCTACTGGTAAGCCAGACCAGGGTGCCCACCCTTTGGTAAGCCACAGCAGGAATGGGAGCAAAAAGACGAATCCACCCCGCAACAGATTGGTGACCACCAAGACCGATTTTTTGAACCAGCGATCGACATAAACCCCCGCGATCGAGCCGAATAAGACGGCGGGAATTGTAAACGCAATCATGATTGAAGAAACCCAGCCACTAATAGTCTGATCTTCTGCCTGGAAGCGATTGGCAATTAGAGCAATCATCAGCACCAGGTAAACCTTATCAGCAAGCTGAGAAAAAACTTGCCCGCTCCACAAAATTAAAAAGTTGCGATTTTTGAGGACTGGTAAGAATCCACGCTCTGGTTCTAGATCACCGCCCCCGGAGGAGGTGGAAAACGCCGTTTGGTGAGAACTTTCTAACCCTGTTCGATCCTGAAAAGAGCTTGCCAGGGCAGAATTGGGGAATTCTTGATTTAATTCAAACGCTTCTTCCTCAGAACGGAACATAGGCAGAGCGTTCTCCTCATCGCTTCTGTGAACATCCTGCGACAGTCTGGGCTTCTCTGTACTGTTACAGGCATCTTCCTGACCTGTTGCGGATTGTATCAAAGATTGAGGGGGCTTAAAATCCGCAGGAAGGCTGTTGATAGAAGTGAGGGGATCAACTGATTCGTCTGGGTTCGCAGAGTCGATCGCCGACATCAGCATCGCTTCCAGGTTAGGCTTGGGCAATTGCATCATGACTCAGGAATTTCCAGAACACGTGGACGAACTTAGAAAACAGGCATCAACCAGACTAGCGGAGCGAATCGGTCGATCAAAATGATACTGTGCATACTGGCGCAAGAGCCGCTCAACCGACAGCCAATCTTCGTTAGAAGTCGGTAAGTTGGCAAAATTAGCGGATTGATCGGCAGTGTGGGGTTCAGATTGAGCGATCGCCTGTAGCACTGCCAGTTCCATTGCCGAAATTTGGCGATGCAGGTGTGCGCTGCGCTTAAACGACCCTGAACTGATGTAACTTGCCGCCGGTTCTCCCGTAGCGGGCATTGACCTGGGTTTAGGCATGGGTTTTCGCTGTTGCATCTGGTGCAGGGCTTCCAGGGTAACCGTTCCACCTGCGGGGGCACTAAAGCCGACTCGCCAGTTAGGGGTTTCCAGATCAGGACAAAGAGGATTTTGAGTAACGCAGCAGCGGTAGACTTGGGGAGCCACCCCTTCTAACGCCAGCAGTTGAAAAATGGCATCCGTAAGATAGGGCAAGACCAGATGGGAGGGCGATCGCTCCAGCCGCTTCAGGTGGTGAGTCAGTAAATTAAACAGTTCTTCCTGGGGTTGTTCACTCAACGCCTGACACAAACACAGTTCCGCAAGGTACTGGCTGGCGGTTAACTTTTTCAAGTCTTGCGACAGCCCTGGGTAAGATTCCAGAGTTTCCGCCTGAGCGAGTTTATCCAGCGATCGCCCTTTGGCAATCAACAACTGATTTACCACAAACAAGCCGCTTCGCCCGGAGAGGCTGGAGTTATGCTTGCGGGCACCCATTGCCACAACCTGTACCAGCCCATACTCTCGCGTCAGGATCGTTAGCAATCGATCCGACTCTCCCATCGGCATACTTTTGAGATTAATTCCAGTGGCTTTGTAAGTACGACTCATACTTCTTCCAGACTAGCGTGCTGACGCACCAGATCGGGACCGCGAGAGGTACCAATTCGAGTTGCGCCCGCCACAATCAACTCTAAGGCTTGTTCTACCGTGCGGATTCCACCGGAAGCTTTAATTTCAACGCGATCGCGGGCAAGTTCTTTCAACAGGCGGACATCCGCCACCGTGGCACCGCCATACAAGCCCGTACTAGTTTTCAAAAAAGCGGCTCCTGCATCCATACAAATTTCAGCCGCCAGCTTTTTCTCTGCCTCCGTCAGCAAAGCCATTTCCAAAATGGCTTTGATCGTCTGTCCCGTCTCTTCCCGAATTTCGGCAATCTCTCGATGCAAGTCGTTGCTTTTGCCCTCCTTCACCCAGCCAATGTTAATCATCACATCCAACTCGATCGCGCCATTTTCCACCGCATCCGCCGCCTCATACAACTTCACGGCTGAGGTGGTTGCCCCGTAGGGAAACCCA
This sequence comes from Leptolyngbyaceae cyanobacterium C42_A2020_001, assembly GCA_015272515.1. Taxonomy (GTDB): domain Bacteria; phylum Cyanobacteriota; class Cyanobacteriia; order Leptolyngbyales; family Leptolyngbyaceae; genus JSC-12. Next base: position 111,305 of record JACYLN010000002.1, read on the forward strand.
ATCACTGTACAGACTTTAGGACGCTTATTATGCAGCAGGTTGGTTGCCTGCCGCACATGGCAGGGATGCAGACATACCGCCGCAAACTGGAAGCGATCGGCATCTTCACACCACTGCTCTACCTGGGCGGTTGTAGCCGTAGGCACCAACAAGGCATGGTCAATAAAGGGGGCAATGTCAATCTCTGAAGCACTTGCCATCATTCAGTTCCAACATTTAGTTCCAAGATTAAATTCCAAACAAAGTTTGTAATCGCTTGCGAATTCGCAAAAGCGGCGTTTCTTCCGAAAAAGCCGACAAAATGCCCATATCTTGCAGCATCTGTTGCCGTTCTACCAACTTTTGAGCAATTTGGTCAGCTAAATCTCGGTGGTTCCCTAGCAGGCGTTGCAGGTCACTTCGCTCAATCACAAACAGCACCGAATCTTCACGAGTTCGCACCGTTGCCGATCGCGGAATTCCCATCAACAATGACATCTCACCAAAAAACTCGCCCTCATTCAACGTCGCAATATATTGTTCCACCCGTCTGGAAAAGATTTCCACCGACCCTTTCAGAATGATGTAAAACGAATCGCCCGGTTCCCCTTCCTCACAAACAATCTGCTCAGCAGGATAAATCTGCCGATAGCCGTACTCAATTAATTGCAAAATTTCGATGTCAGAACATTGCTCGAAGTAACTAATTCGGCGTAGTAAATTCCGTAGTGCCAGGTTATTGAGTGTGGTAGGGTTGGTCTTGCGCTTGTCTAATTGAGCTAGATCACTCTCTGGGGGTGGAGTCTTGTTATTGGTGGATGCTGCGCCATCGTCGTGCGATCGCAACAGCGGCGTAAGTTCTCCAAGATTGCGGATATACAACTCCCGTTGGGGAAAGGGCATTTCAATCCCCCGACTGCGAAAGCTTTGGTTAATCAAGAAGTTCAAGGAGCTTTTGATCGGCTCATTCTCAGCGGGTTTATCAATCCACACCAACAGTTCAAAATTTAAAGAGCTTTCCCCAAATTGCCGAAACCAAACCCGGGGCACCGGATCAGATAACACCCGTGGCTCCTTGCGGGCAGCTTCCAACAACGCTTCCGAAATCAGCACGGCATCAGACCCATACTCCACACTCACGGGAATATGAATGCGACAGCGAGGATCGCGGTAGCTCCAGTTCACCACATGATTTTCCACAAACTTGATATTAGGCACGATCACAAAAACTCCATCCTGAGTTCGTACTGTGGTAGAACGGATGGAAATGTCTTCTACCGTGCCCAGCAGGTCATTCACCTGAATAAAGTCTCCAACCCGGATCGGTTGCTCCAGCAGAATGGTCAACCCACTGATGAAGTTGCTGGCAAGATTTTGCAACCCAAACCCAATCCCAATGCCCAGCACACCCGCAAAGATTGTGAGAGAACTAAGGTTCACCCCCGCTGATTGCAACACAACGACGATGCCTACGAAGGTTAACGAGTAGCGCACAAAGGCGGCGACCACCTCTCGCGAACCCCGTTCTGGAATCAATCGAGCCAGCAGCCCCCGTTTGATCAAATTACTCAAAAAGTGGGCGATCCAGAAAACCCCAATCAAAACCAGGATCAGGGTAGCAATCAGGTTGGCAGAGTATTGAGTTCCACCAATTTCAAAAATGGGAGTGGAAAAAATGGCACCAAGTTGTTTGAAGAAGGCTTGAAGTTGTGAGAAGAGCCATTGCATGGATGCACTGCATTGAGAAGCTACCCGACCATCATAGGACGACTATAATGGGCGTGCTGCTTTGTTTGGTTGGAGTGGCGTTTGGGGCCCTACAAACTCACGGCTATCAGGTTTATGGCAATGAAGGGTGGGAGTAAATATCAGGCGTTACAGGATTATCTAACTCGAAGTGAGCGATCGCCCATCACTCTAACTTTTGCCGAAATTGAATCGCTGATTGGTTCCGCCTTACCTGGTTCTGCCCGTACCCATCGAGCCTGGTGGAGCAATCGCAGTAAAGGAGCCTTGCAAGCCTCCGCTTGGATGCTGGCGGGGTATACCGTCAAAGCATTGGATTTAGCCAGCGAACAGGTCACCTTTCATAAACCACCCACTGTTTATAAAGTGCAGCGAGTGGGGGATGTGGTGCAGTGGGATAGCGAACTGATCCGCGCCTTGAGGCAACATATGGGCATGACCCAAGCCGAACTTGCTCAAGAATTGGGAGTCCGCCAGCAAACCGTGAGCGAATGGGAAAAAGGAGTTTATACACCAACTCGCGCCTCTGCTAAGTACTTAACCCTAGTGGCAGAAAAGGCAAGTTTCAACTACGAAGTCGATTGACTCATTTCATTCCTGCCCGTAATGGTGGGTATCGGGTTGAGGGAATGGCGCGGGCTGCTATTGACACTTTAATCCTATAACGTGTAAATTGTCAGCATTGAATTGACAATCCAATTGCTAGCGCTGGCTTTTTTCTTTTGTCATTTAGATGCTGTTCATCTTTTCAAGGTGCCATTATGCCCAAAAACTTTCTGATGTTTGCCAGCGAGTCGGTTCCCGCTGCCAATCCCGTTGAAATGCCAATTGAGCCACCCGCCAGCGATCGCGAATCGCTCAGAATCCTCATTATCGGTTCGCGGCGCGGCGTAACAGGAACAATTCAAACCCTGCATCGACTGCGATTTGCCGAAGTCAGAGAATGGAGTCCGTTGCTACCTGCTCCCAATTCAGGAGAGGTGATGAGTATTTTGACTCGCTATGTGATGCCGGAGTAGGAGATGGGGGTGGGGGAGATAGGGAAGATGGAGGTGGGAAGGAATAGAAGATGAAGGATTGGTGCTTGGTGATTGGGTAGACCGGTCAGTGGGTGAATGGGTGGGGGCGTAGGGAGTGAATGGGCTTCGGCGCGAGTGCTCAACCGAACGGTGAATGGAGTTTTACTCACTCGGTTACTCGCCCACCCATCCATGCATCCATCCCCTCGCCTCCTTAACTCCCTCATCTTCTAACTTCTAACTTCTGACTCCTACCTCCCCCTCTACACCCGTTCCAAAGCCTGCGATCGCACCCGCTCGATCCATTGATTCAGCCCATCACTATTCAACCGATAGCTGAGGGGATGGGCAATGAGGCGAGCGGTACTTTCAAACAACACCTCAATTTCTACTAAGCCGTTCTCCTGTAAAGTCCGCCCTGTGGATACCAAATCCACGATCGCCTCTGACATGCCAGTAATGGGGCCCAGTTCAACGGAGCCATAGAGCGGCACAATTTCCACAGGTAAATCGAGTGCATCAAAATATTCGCGGGCACAATGCACAAACTTAGAAGCAACCCGCCCGTAGAGAGGCAGTTCCAACGCCGAGCGGTAGGGACTCGACTCTTTCACAGCAACAGACATGCGACACTTGCCAAACCCTAAATCCACCAGATGGGCGACCTGAGACGCTTTTTCACGCAACACGTCATATCCCACAATGCCAAGTTGAGCCTGCCCGTATTCCACGTAAACAGGCACATCTTGAGCACGCACCAGCAAGGCCTTCGCGGTTCCGGTGGGGTCCGTGATCTGGAGTTGACGGTTCGACGAGTCTAAAAAAGCGCTAAAGTCTAACCCAATGGTTTGAAACAGGCGAATGGTGTCTTTGAGGAGAGCACCTTTCGGCAAGGCAACAGTGATCATGAGAAATTTTAGATGAGCGATCTTAGATTGTAATGGAATGTCAACTAATCGGGAGGGGGGATAGGGAAGATGAGGAGGAATTGGAGATTGAAAATTAAAGCATGTGTGGTTGCAGAAATCCAAGAGCTAAAATCTGCAATCTAAACCTTTCCCTACACCCCACACCCGATACCCCGCACCTGGATTGGTCTCTCCTAATCTCTAACTGCTCCAATCTGCAATCTTTAATCTCAAATTCCATGCGTATTCTTTTGGTAGATGATGAAGCCGAAATGGTTGATCCCCTCAGCCGCATTTTGACGCGGGAGGGATACGAGGTAGACGTGGCATACGATGGAGATCGCGGCGGTGAAATGGCAGCACAACAACACTATGACTTGCTGATTCTGGATTGGATGATGCCGCATCGGTCGGGGTTGGAGATTTGTCAGCAGGTGCGATCGCGTGGGAACACTACACCGGTTCTGTTTCTCACGGCAAAAGACACGATTGATGATCGGGTACAGGGGTTGGATGCAGGAGCTGATGACTATCTAGTCAAACCCTTTGAGCTAAGGGAATTGCTGGCACGGGTACGGGCACTGTTGCGTCGCCCATCTACACTTGAGACACCTACCAAACGCTTCACAGTGGGTGATTTAGAACTAGACCCCAATAATCAACTTGCCTACCGAGCCGGACGCGAAATTGAGTTATCTGAAAAAGAAGCACAATTGCTGGAATACTTAATGCGCCATCCCAACCAGCTATTGACTCACGAGCAAATTCATCAACACCTTTGGGGCGAAGACACCCAACCAACCAGCAACGCCCTCGCCGCTCAAATTCGGCTGTTGAGGCGCAAGATTGAAACCACAGGAGATGCGCCTTTGATTAGCACGGTGTACGGCAAGGGCTATCGATTTGGGGTGCCTATAAAGTCAGAGTAGACGGCTTAGAGCAGCACAATATGCCGTTCTTTATCCAGCCTGAGCCACCCCTCCTCTTTCAATTTGCCAAGTAGTCGAGTGACGGTGACGCGAGTGGTGCCGATCGCGCTGGCTAAGTGTTGATGGGTGAGCCGAACGTTTAGACGCGTCCCTTCTACGGTGGGTTGCCCAATTTCCATCTGTAGCAGCAGCAGCAGTTGCCGCAACCGTTCTTCTACACGGCGACAACCCGCCATTGCCAACATGGCTTCTGCCTGACGCAAGCGACGAGTGAGGTGCTGAAAAATTTCTTGACTTAGAGCAGGGGATTGCTGCACTTCCGCCAGAGTTAGGCACATGAGATCAACATCCGACAGGGCGATCGCCTGGTAGGGATAAATCAGTGATAGAGGCAAGCCAAAGGGCATCGAAGAACATGCCAACCCCAATAAGGCTTCATCCCCATTGGGGTAAAGCGTACTGAGTTGAACAACGCCCCGGCAAACAATCCAAATATCTTGAGAATTCAGTGGAATGGTTTGTCCAGCGCGAAACGCCTGTAGATGCCTTTCGTGGTAAACCTCCTCAAGGAAGTTTCGCAGATCTCGTTGGGGGGGCACCTTTGGAGCGGTGGTTTGAAGCATATTACCTAGTCCAATATGGAGCGATGTAGGCCAGACTACATCTCCCATCTCAAGGGAAGTTAATTGGCAGGTTGGCTTCAGGTTAAAGTTTGGTTTACGCTTCCTCTTCGCCGCCTTGCCACACGGCAATCAGTTCGTCCACAGTCATTCCCAGGATGCGCGAAAGCGGTATGAGCAAGCGGCTGTCGATGTCGCCTCCGCTATAGATGCCAGCCAGATCTGAGGGGGAGAGGCGAAAGGTGTAGCAGAATTTAGCAAACTCGCCGTCAGTCAGGTCTAGCTCAACTTGGCGTTCTTTTAAGTAATGGGCGATCGCAGCCGTTCCCTGCTTGGGGCGTGCCACCCTCGCCAAATACTTTTGCACCAAATCTTCTACCTCAGTTCGGTTTCCGCCTGCCCGCGAAATCAGGTCATAGCAAGCAAGTTCCAGCGCCTGGCGGAGCTTTTCATCTTCGTTTAATGTTTCCAAAATCCGAGCGACATAGGCTGGCTTACAAAAGCCGACAACTTCTCCTTCATGAGAAATCGGCACATAGTGGTCGTGGGGGTTAGATGACCAGGATGGAAGTTTGTCAAATCTAACCATAAGCACCTCATGTGGTTTGCACCGTCAATGTTTTATTCTTCAACAACATCGAACAAAACGGTTGTCATGTAATGATTTGCCCACGCGTCTCCAAATGCTTTTTCTAAAACGCGACGAGTTTTATCGTTCTGCTGCTGTTTGGTGCAGTAATATTTCTGCCCAGCTAGAATCTCGGCCCGCTGGTTAGGCGTGGGAGGTGTGGCGATCGCCTGCTGACAGTGAATCTCTAAAAACCCTTTAACTCGTGCCACAAAAGCCGTTTCTTCGCTGGCTCCGTTGGGGCGAATAAACAGACAAAAGCCAGAGAAAATATCGCCCCAGGGTGGCAACTCGCGCGGTTGGGAAAAGTGGGCGGCGGGAAGCTGCTGCAACTGAGTTTGGTAATTGTCTGGTAAGGTGCGATCGCGGTTGGTGGGAGAAAGATCGGCGATCGCAGCGCTAATTTGCCCCCGTCCCCCCACCAAATCAGTACCAAACATGGGCAGAGCATAGTTTGGGTGGGGGAACATGACACAGTGCAAAATGTCTAGTCCAGTTCCTACTTTTGCCAGTTCCAGGTGCAGTTTGCGAAATTGCGGCGTTTGATAGCAGCGATTTTCAATCGTCAGCCGTTCCCCTTCCAGGCGACCTTCAACGTAGCCCAGTTCTGCTGGAAGCGGATAGGGAGAGAGTTCCAAATGCTGCTGCCAAACAGATTCAATCGTGTCTGCCAGTTGGCGAATGGCTGGCTGCAGTTGTTCGCGAAGCGTGGATGTAGGCATGAAATCAAGTAGTCACGGTAGAGAAACCAGACTCACAATGGATGCGATCGCTGAATTCTGAGTTTAGTATTACAACTCCCAGCCTTAATACCGAACAAACCTTTAATGAGTCATTAGGTAAGGCTATCAAATCTTCGATTACACTTGAGTCATCCGTCACAAGGTTTTGTAAACAGACCAGGGTAGCGTACCACGTCCTTTTCTGCTGCCACAGCGGCTTATGACAAACCTGCCAGATCATTCCTACTCTCCAGCTCAACCTTCTGCAACACTGGCAGCCGACCTGTTGCATCACTATAGCTTTGAGTTAGGACGATACGGACTGAGTCAGCAAGTTGATATCTGGTTAGAGTATTACCCAGATCAATGGCTGCCTACAGCAATTATTGAGGCATTGTATCAGGGTCGGTACAAAGCAATTTCTGTGGAGCAAATTCTCAACATTTGGCAGCGACGTGGACATCCGGTTTACCATTTCAACCACGAGTTTGAACGGCTCGTCTGCGGTAACTTGCCCCGTCCGTTAGAAGCATCTCCCGCTAAAGAAGTCCGTCAGTCAACTCCACCCTCCCCTAAACCAACGCTGTCTTATCGTAAGATGCTGTTAGAGTTGCCCAGCGTCAGAGCGGCATCTCAGTTGGAGCGTTTAAGTGAAATTCCGTCGCTAAAGCTGGCGCTGACTCGCTCAGAAAGCCGCGTTTTAGACAGCAGTACGCCATCTGCAAGTGCTTACTCAGCGACGACGACTAACCGTGAAGAAGAACCTTGTCAGGTGGCTGTGTCGCCTGCGATCGCTAAGAAGAACGGTACATCTGAATCTTCTCTCCAAATTTCGCAACGGGAGTTCAAAGAATTTAAAGAA
>JACYLN010000037.1 GCA_015272515.1 Leptolyngbyaceae cyanobacterium C42_A2020_001
GTTTAGGGGAACAGCAGGAAGTGATTTAATCATTTATTTAGAAATACGCTCTAACGTCCAACCATCAATCCACTCTTGCACAATGAAGCCATAGCCATCCTGTTCAAATGTGCCGAGTAGTTCAGGAATTTGGGGATGTTTACCTAATTCAGCTAACTGCCTTACTTCCTGATCAAAGCGGTCTAGGGTCGTTTGATGATGAGTTTTATCACCTTGTAGAAACACTTGTTTAATGACGCAGGGAGACGAATTTTGTTGTTCATCCACTGCAAGAAATGTTTGACCAAAGCCACCTTTGGCTAAGGGTTTGAGGATCTGGTAGCGATGATTAAACCGTTGGTTGAACAGGTGTTGGCAAGACAAACTTCCGTTCCCTGAAGATGTAGAGGAAGTACGGATCGAAGAGTAGCCGTACATAAAATGTTGTTTTTTTGAAGAGGATTGGGAAGGGGAAAGGCATGAAGAGTAAACGCGCTTCCCCTTCTTTAGAAATCGCACTTATGTGGGTTTAAGCGCGTCAAGCGCCAGGTTGAGCTTGAGCGCATTGACACCCGGTTCACCAAAGATGCCTAAAGAGCGACCATCAGTGTTCTGCTTAATCAAATCCTCAAGCTGGTTGGGTTGCAGTCCGCGTGCTTTTGCGACTCGTGAGATTTGCGCTCTTGCGCCTTCTGGGGTGATATGAGGGTCAAGGCTGGAGCCAGACGTATAAACCAGATCAGCCGTTGGTTTTACGTCTGCTTTCTGTAATCTAGGAATGTCACCTTCGATCGCCTTTTCTGGGTCTGGATCAGCTTTCCCTTTAATGCGATCAATCAAAGCTGGGTTACTGGGAGCCAGGTTGCTTGCGCCCGAAACTCCGGTTTGTAGCACCTTTGACTCATCCTTTTTCGGATCGGCGGTGCTGTAGCTCGTCGTACTGGGGCGACTGTTGAAGTAGCGATCGCTGGTAAAGGGTTGCCCAATCAACGCTGACCCAACGGGCTGACCTTGAGTGTTGGTAATAATACTGCCATTGGCTTGAAAGGGAAAGACAAGCTGCCCAATCCCAATCATGACAAAGGGATAGATAATTGCCGTCAGCACCCAGAGTACCAGGGTAGAACGAACGGCTCTACTCGCTTCACGTGCAAAACTCATTAGAACCTCTCCGGGACAAACATGACGAAAAAGAGATAAATCGCAAGAGCAACGGTCAAAATCACCAACGCTCCGAGCCAGTAAGCTTGGGTGCGTGACAAGTCACCACTCGTAGCCGCAAAGACCGCTGGAGCCAAAATTAAGTTAAAGCACAATCCCAGAAACAGGTAGAGTGGCAACTTTTGTCTGCGCCATTCAGAGCCAATTTCAGCGATCGCTTCAAGCATCTGGGAAGATCCTTGAGGCAAGTTTCGTTGTAGATGAGTCAGTTTCATATCAGTAGTGGTAACGGTGGATGGGGTGGGAGCGTGAGAGAATGGGAGCGTGAGAGGGATGTCACTCGTTATCTCGCCATCCCGTTATCTCATCTACCCTTTCATCTCTTTAAGAGAATGGCAGAATCACATCAATCAATTTGATGGCAATGAATGGGGCAATCACTCCGCCAACGCCATAGATTAAGATATTGCGGCGCAACAGTTGATCCGCCGTGAGGGGTCTAAACTGCACTCCCTTCAATGCCAGAGGAATCAACACCAAAATGATCAGCGCATTGTAAATCAGGGCTGAAATGATGGCAGAGTTAGCACTCTTCAACCCCATCACATTGAGTGCGCCAATGCCTGCGGCGGCGAAGATGGTGGGAATGATTGCGAAGTATTTGGCAATGTCGTTGGCAACGGAGAAAGTGGTGAGCGCACCACGGGTAATCAGCAGTTGTTTGCCGATCGTCACCAGATCGATCAACTTCGTTGGGTCAGAATCCAAGTCCACCATGTTGGCAGCTTCTTTTGCCGCTTGCGTTCCAGAGTTCATTGCCAGGCCCACGTTTGCTTGCGCCAGTGCTGGAGCATCATTGGTGCCGTCTCCCGTCATGGCAACCAGTTTGCCCTGTGCCTGTTCACTGCGAATCACCTCAATCTTGTCTTCGGGAGTGGCTTCGGCAATAAAGTCATCGACTCCCGCTTCTTGAGCAATCACCGAGGCAGTAATCCGGTTATCGCCCGTCAGCATAATGGTGCGAACACCCATCCGCCGCAGTTGATCAAACCGTTCCTTGAGTCCGGGTTTCACAATGTCTTTCAGGTAAATCACGCCGTAGATTTCATTGTTCTGGCAAACGGCAAGGGGCGTACCACCCAATTTAGAGACTCGCTCGTAGGCTTCGTCTAAGGTAGGGGGAACATGCCCCCCTCGCGATCGCACAAATCCTCGAATCGCATCGACTGCTCCCTTACGGATCTCTTTGCTATCCAAATCTGTACCGCTCATGCGAGTTCTGGCAGAAAATTCCACCCCTTCAGCCAGCTTCGGATCAAAGCTAACCTTTGCCCCCGATCGCTCTGCCAATGCCACGATCGATCGCCCTTCCGGTGTTTCATCAAACACACTGGCATCCAGTGCCACCTGAGCTACGTCTTCCATACCATGTCCATTCACCGGAATGAATTCGGCAGCTAAACGATTGCCCAAGGTAATTGTGCCGGTTTTATCCAGCACCAGAGTGTTGATGTCACCACAGGCTTCTACGGCGCGTCCAGAGGTGGCAATCACGTTAAACTGTGCCACGCGATCCATCCCGGCAATCCCGATCGCGCTCAACAAACCGCCGATCGTCGTGGGAATCAGTGCCACCAGTAATGAGATCATGATGGCAACGCTGGCTCCATTTCGCAGATCCGCCGCTGCTTGCTCGCTAGTTGCTGTGCTGAGAAAACTAGCAACGTATCCAGTGATGGGCGGAATGTTTGCCACCACAATCAGAAACACTAGGGTTAAGACGGCCAGCAGCACTGTTAACGCGATTTCGTTCGGAGTTTTAGTGCGTTCTGCGCCTTCTACCAGGGCAATCATGCGATCAATAAAACCTTGTCCTGGATCGGCGGTGATTCGCACCGTCAGTTCATCCGACAGCAGGCGTGTCCCACCTGTAACCGAACTCATGATATCCGTACCAGGCTGTTTGAGGACGGGAGCCGACTCTCCAGTGATGGCAGATTCATCGACCGAGCCAATGCCCGCAATGATTTCTCCATCCGCCGGAATCATGTCACCCGCCACCACCTTCACCAGATCACCTCGGCGAAGCTCAGTAGAGCTAATCTCTTGAACGGAGCCAGTCGGCAAAATTTTCTTGGCGATCGTGTCGCTTCGAGTTGCCCGTAGTGCATCAGCCTGCGCTTTTCCCCGCCCTTCAGCCACCGATTCCGCAAAATTGGCAAAGACAATGGTGAAGAGCAGAATGAACGTGATCAATCCGTTGAGCAATCGCTGCTGGTTGACATCAGCTTGCAACGTGCCAAACAAATTGGGATCGAAGGTGAGCAGGAGCGTGACCAGGGTACCCACCCAGACCACAAACATGACCGGGTTTCTGACTTGAATCCGAGGATCAAGTTTAACAAACGATTCCTTAACTGCCCGCTGATACAGCCCTTTCATTTCGACCTTGGGCGTATGGCGGCGCGAATCACGTGTACCTGATGGTACACGGAAAGGTTTGGGAGAATCATTCATGGATGTCATACGTTACCCAATTCCTCTAGCAATTTGAAATGCTTCTGCGATCGGACCCAGTGCCAAGACTGGGAAGAATTCCAATGCGCCCAAAATTAAAATCACGCCAATGGTGACTCCAGTGAATAGCCCCGTATCGGTTCGCAGGGTTCCTGTCGTGGCGGGTACAGGTTGTTTGCGAGCCATGCTATCTGCCAGCAGCAATAGGGCAGCGATCGGCACATACCGCCCTGCTAACAGGCTGAAACAGGTGCTCAGATTCCACCAGAGAGCAGTTGCACTGGTCGTTGCGCCGCCTGCGATCGCAATCGGAGAGGGCTGCGAATCGCCTAATCCTTCAAACCCAGACCCGTTATTGGCAGCCGCTGAAGCATATTCATAGATGACTTGCGAAAGTCCATGAAAGCCAGGGTTGCTGATACCAGCGAGTTGATCGGGGAATGCCAAGGCGATCGCTCCTGGGATGAGAATGGCGATCGGGTGAACCAGCAGAATCAGAAAACTGGCTAACACCACTTCCCGCTTCTCAATCTTTCGCCCCAAAAACTCTGGGGTGCGTCCCACCATTAATCCGGTAATAAACACCGCCAGAATCAGGTAGGCAAACAGATACGCCGTTCCCGTTCCCTGTCCACCAAACACAATCTGCAAAAACAGATTGGATAGGGTCGAAAAGCCACCGTTGGGCATGAAAGAGTCATGCAAACTGTTCACCGCACCACACATGCTGGCAGTGGTAATCACGGCAAACAACGCTGACTGTGCCCAGCCAAACCGGACTTCTTTCCCTTCCAGATTGGGAGCTTGATCAACTCCCAACAGTGCGTTCACCGCTGGATTGCCGTTGTATTCGCCGATCGCCGTAATAATGATGAACCCCACCAGAATTACGAACGGAATGGAATACACTAACCACGCTTGCTTGATGTTGTTAGCAAAAATGCCATAGGTGTAAATCAACGAGGTAGGAATACTCAAAATCGATACCAGCGTGATTAGATTCGTCAAGCCATTTGGGTTCTCAAACGGATGCGCTGAGTTAATGGCAAAGAATCCGCCGCCGTTCTCGCCCAAATTTTTAATGATCTCAAAATGGGCTACTGGACCACGGGCGATCGCCTGACTGATGGCGGGATCTTCCAGAGTGGGCACGATCGCCGGACCTGCCAGTGTTTCTGGAACGCCTGCTGCAATCAAAACGATCGCGCCCACAATGCTAATCGGCAACAGCACACGGGTAATGGCTCGAATCAAATCCACGTAAAAGTTACCCAGGGGTCGTCCGGTCAGACCCCGAATAAAGGCAATGCCGACCGCCAACCCCGTCGCGGCTGAGGTGAACATGTGATAGCCCAACCCCCACATCTGGCTGGCATAGCTCAGATAGGTTTCACCAGAATAGTGCTGCTGGTTGGTATTGGTAATAAACGAAATGGTTGTATGCAGTGCTGTATCCCAGGTTGGAGCCGGAATCCCAGTTGGGTTCAGCGGTAGAAACTGCTGAAACATGATGATGGAAAAAATCAACACTCCCATCACCACATTACAGTACAGAATGGCACGGGCATACTGCCAGCCTGTCATATCTTCTTTGGCTCGCACACCCACTAGTGAGTAGAGAAATCGCTCAACCGGGTTCAGAATCGGATCGAGGATGGTTCTCTGCTCCTGAAACACACGAGCCATATATCGACCAAAAAAGGGAGTAATTGCTACCAGAATCAGTAGCGTCAATACAATTTGAATCCAGCCTTGCAACATGGGTTTGTTCAACTCCAATAGAGTGAGACCGAAGTGTTGTTGAAGCGGTTACTCAGCAACTCAAGCAAAATTCAGTCCAGGCTCATAATTTAAAGAACCATAAACTAACTATGGGGAGATATGGGGCAGCTTACAAGGTATAGGGAGATATAATTTTGCGTTTAGTAAATGGTATATACCTCTACGCTCCAAAAACCCTCCTAAAGAAGAAGTGTTTAGATTTTGTTTATGTTCGGCTAAACAAAATCTAAACATGTTTGAGTTAAAAACATACTTCTGTAATCCAGCGCACTCAAAGGCTTTCAGCATAAACTCAAAGTACTGCGCTTCCTAATAGACAATGCCGCTCAAATCGATGAAATACATCAAAGAATTACGAGATCGTAGATTCTGGTTAATCGTCGGACTGTTTGTGATCGTTGCCGTGTTGGAGTTTTCAACACCCTCTGCCTATGTGTTTGGCTATCTGTATATTGGTCCGATTCTGTTGGTCAACACACGCTTTGGTCGAACAGCAACCTTGCAAGCAACCGCGATCGCTTGTTTGCTGACAATGGCAATTGTGTGGCTTCCGAGTCATGAAGTCATTCAAGCACCGACGGTTGCCAGTCGGCTCATCGCAGTTGTGGCATTAGTAGTGACTGGCTTCCTCAGCGATCGCAACCGCTCCTATCAGCAAACGGTGTTGCAGCAGCAGGCGAAGCTGCAAGCTCAAGAAAAACTGGCGAATGTACGAGAAGATTTTGCTTCTACGCTAACTCATGACTTAAAAACACCTATGCTGGGGGCAATCGAAACCCTGAAAGCACTTCAGCGGGGAAATTTTGGTCCGATTCTACCGGAACAGAAAGCAGTCGTGACCACCATGATCCGCAGTCATCAAACCAGCTTACAGCTCGTGGAAACACTTCTGGATGTCTATCGCAATGATACGGAAGGGCTAAAACTGCAATTTGCTCCAGTTGATCTGGTAGAAGTGGCAGAAGATGTGGCAACGACCTTAATCGATTTAGCTGCCAGTCGCCGCATCCACATCTTATTCAACTACGGTAATTCCGATTTTCGGCAGTTCATCTGGGTGAATGGTGATGCCTTTCAGTTGCACCGGGTCTTTGTCAATCTGCTAACCAATGCAATTAATCATTCACCCCGTGGCAGCAAAGTGGAGGTCGTTTTAGAACCGGGGGCTTTTTATCAAGTTGCCAAAGTAATTGACATGGGAGCCGGAATTACGCCACAAGAGTTGCCCCACTTGTTTAAGCGGTTCTATCAAGGGGAGAGCGATCGTCAAGCAAAAGGCTCAGGATTAGGGCTATATCTAACTCGCCAAATTGTAGAGGCGCATGGCGGTAAAATTTGGGTAGAGAACTGCCAACCACATGGCGCAATGTTTGCGTTTCGATTGCCTGTACTCCCCGGTCAACTGTCCTTAACAACTTGAAATGGCAGCAAATCCTTTACAAATCCTTCTAGCAGAAGATGATGAACTTTTCCGCCTGGGTCTACGAATGCGATTACAGCAGGAGTCGGACTTTGAAATCGTCGCAGAGGCAGAAGATGGGGAAACAGCCGTAGAAATCGCCAAGCAGCTTTCCATCAACATCGTTGTGTTAGATATTGGAGTGCCCGGAATTGGCGGGATCGAAGCCTGCCGTCAGATCAAACAACAGCAAGCTGATCTACCAATTCTAGTCCTCACTTCGCGCACTCAGGCATCCCTAGTTCCCCGTTTAATTGAAGCTGGGGCACAGGGTTATTGTCTGAAAGGGATTGCCTCTGAAACACTTATCCTGGCGATTCGCTCTGTTGCTGCGGGTGCCTCGTGGTGGGATGCCGCAGCCACGACTGAAATTCGGGCAGCCTTTGAAAATCAACCATTGAGTATTGCTGAAAACGAAAATTTAAAGACGTATCCAGGCTTGGAAGCCAATCCCTTAACCCGACGTGAACAAGAAATCTTGGCTCTCATTGTGGCGGGTAAGAGTAACCAAGAAATTGCTGGGGTGCTCCACATCACAGCTGGCACGGTTCGTGTGCATGTCCATGCAATTCTGAATAAATTAAATGTAAGCGATCGCAGCCAGGCAGCAGCCCTGGCAATCCAAAAGAAGTTTATTGCGAAGGAATTACTATCAGACCAGTAAGTCGTTGGTCGTTCCGCTGCTTTGAGCACTACCACGGTACTGGTTTCCGAAAAGTTTCAGTATCGAAATCATCAGTAACTCTGCAAATCCTAGCCAACTGGATACTGGACAAATCGCCATTGGGCATAGGTGGAGAGGGCGATCGCCTTGTTAGGGTGGCAACTACAGCAACCTTACCTTGTGTTCCAGGGCTGCCTATGGCTACCAAAACACCCACCCGACCCAAGCAGCGGCAGAGTACCCAGAAGCGATCCTGGCAAAATCTGACCGTTCGCAAAGCGTCTCCGATAGGAGAATCGCCGCAAACTCCGCCATCTTGAAAACACCCTGGATAAAGCCATCACTAAGGCGCGACCGGATGGAGGAATTGAGTCTCATGAGGACTTCAAGGCTTATGTAGAGTCATTCAGTGAGCGATCGGGCAAAGCTCCCATTACCGTTGAACTTTGTGAAGGTGGTGGCAGTGATGATGAAATTCGGGGCTACCGCTTCTATCTCACTAAAACGTGTTTCTGAACTCTGACAGCGGCACGCCGAGAGATCAGAACACGTTTAGATCCCAGCCAAAGAACTAGCGGCAAGTATTTGATCAAGAACCTGGAAGGCGTTACGGATAAGGATGAAAACTACTTTACGCCCTCCAACATTGCTGAGATGTTTGGGTTTGAAGAAGCAGAATTCGGTGATCTGGATACGGACCTGGATGATGCCCTTGATCTGGACGATGATTTGGATGAAGCGCCAGACGAGGCGCTGAATGCCCTGCTGGATGGAGACCTTGATGATGATCTAGAGGATCTGGGGGATGAAAAGCTTGCTCCAGTTCCGACAGCTAAAAATCAAGTCAAATCATCATCGAAAGCTCAGAGCAAGACTCAATCTAAGGCGCAGACTCAAGGCAAAGCTAGTAAATCTAATGGTCGGGACATCCGCTACCGCGATCCGATAGAGGAAGCGTCTCGGCTGAGTGCCTCGGCGGCTGTCAACGGACGCGAGACAAATGGGGTAAATGTGGCGGGGCTAGCAGGGCAACTGGCAGCTCTGGGCATTGTGGTTGGGCAGGGCGTGTTAGAGAACCTGGCAGCTCAGGATGACGAAGAACGGATCGAACGAATTGTCCGAGAACTTCAGCGGCAGAATGAGCAGGTTGATCATCTGACCAGCCGTTTGCAAGAGGCAACAACCGGGCGCTCAACGGTAGCGCCATCGGCGGAACCAGAACCAGCTGCGGGTGAAAATCCTTTAGCAGACGCGGCTGCGACAGTGGGGAGTAAGGTAGACACCCTGGGCGTAAAACTAGACCCCACTTACAAAGGGCAACCCCTGGAGATCGATCGGGAAGCCAGCATTAGAGAACAGCTTGACCAGATTGAAGCATATCTGAAAGGGCTATCCAAACGGCTTGACCGCTTAGAGGTGGTGGTGAGTCGTTTGGAGAAGCAAATCGCAGAACAAACCAATTCCGCAATGGTTGAGCCAGAGGCAGAAAGTCAATCGGCTCTACCCGCACAACCGATCGCAGAGTCCAAAGTGCTGGAACAACTGATGGCACGACGAGCCGATCCTGAGCAAATTGCCTGTGCAGAATCATTAGTGGGGTTTGCCAGAGCGGCTCACACAGACTTGGATGATGCCGATCAGCGGGGAATTACGATTTCCAGTAATAAAACGCTGCAAATTGAAGAGCAAGGGAATCAGGTAGCGATCGCCCTTAACAACAATCAGGGTAATACCCTTTTTGCAGGCAACCGTACCGATGGGCAGTGGGCGACTGTGCTTCGCACACACTACGTGAACGCAGCAGATCACCTCAGTTCTGATGAGAAATCTGCCATTGCTAAACTTCCCCAGTCCAAGCAGGAATACGCCACCAAAGCCAGTGCCCAGGCATTGATTGCCACTTTCCAGGAACGCTTATCAGAGCGATTCAATGGAGAGGCTGAACCTGTATTTACCTGGACAGATCAGGGCAAAGCTAAGTATGAGTTTGAGGTTGTGACGTTGGGCATTCTAGAGTCGTCAACCCATACAGGGAGAAGTCTACAATGACCACGAATCAAATTAGTGCCACGATGACGCAAGCAGACCGGGATGCTGTGTTGGCGGCAGTTGCTACGATCAAGGAGAAGCTACCGTTTTTGATGGATCTGACTCCGGAGCAGCGGAAGTCGTTACCGAAGATGGGCGATAAGAGTCAGGCGTTTGTGAATAAGGCGTTGGAGGTGGCAGCGCAGAATCCGGATTTCTTGCCGAGGTCGTTTGACCTGGAGGAAATGAAGCGGGATGTGGAGTTATTTCAGGCGTTGTATCCGGTTTTTCTGTCGCTGACGCAGTTGCAGGAATTGGTGGATGATACGGTGATGGCGGTAGGCAGTGATGCGTATGCGGCGGCGTTGGTGGTCTACAACTTTGCCAAGGCAAGCGGGAAGGGTTCGGGATTGGATGCGGTGGCGGATGAGATGGAAAAATATTCTGAACGCTTCCCTCAAGTTGCTTGAAGAAGAGAATCGCGTTCAGAATGTTTTTGGAGAGCGGTTTGCGCGGAAGTCTCGCAAGGTGCAGCCAGAAGGTGCAACGGTGTAGAAAATAGGCTGGGGATTTGACCGCTGAGGTCGAAAGGTGAGGCTCAGAGCTTGGATGTTGGAGCAATTTGCTCGATGTTCCGGGTTCTGAGCTTTATTTTTGGAGCAAAAAGGTTGGAGTTTTGAGTTCAGAGGTCGGAGTTCCAAGGTTTAAGGTAGAAAGATTGAGATCAAAGCCTGATGTTTGGGGCTTAAAGCTTGACGTTTGTACCTTTAGCACCTAATGATGAAGGGTTAAGGCTCATAATCTACATTTTGATAAGAAACACTTATCTTAGTGGGTTGAGTAGCTGATGTCTTATCCTGCGGACAATTTGACTGAACGTTGTTTATTTCTCAGATAAGTTAATGGTTAGCTCAACTCAAGCCACACTTCCCTTACTAGATGCTGTTTTTCGTGATCCATCCCTAAAGTATGGGCTGAAGTTTTTTGAAAAAGGAGAGCGTAACCGGATTCAGCTACGGGAGAACGAGGGCAAGATCGAAATTTGGTGTGCTAAGCGGGAGCGGTGGTTGAGAGCAAAACCAGAGGAAGCCGTCAGGCAGATGTTTTTGATTTGGATTCAGGAAACTCTAAAGTATCCCCTCAAGCGAGTTGAGGTGGAACGAGCCATTCAGATGGGTGAGGATGCTGAAAAAGAACGGGCAGACATCGTGATCTTTAGTGATGATGCTTGTACTGATCCCTACATTATCTTTGAATTAAAGAAACCAAATAGCAGCAGTGGATTAGAACAACTGCGATCGTACTTACGTTGGACAGGTTGCTTTTTTGGCTGTTGGTCGAATGGTAATGAGTATAGCCATCAACTGAGAGAGGAAGATCCAGATACCCGGAAGGCACCCTACAAGTTTCGGGATATTGGACGTTTACCCAGACAAGGTGAAGGCCTGAATGATATTTTGAAGCCCCTCACGTTTGCTGAATTAAAGCCGATCAGCAATATGAAAGGATTGATTGAACGGCTAGAACATGATGCGCTAGCAAATGCAGGAGTGAATGCTTTTGATGAATTGTTTAAGCTATTCTTTGCCAAATTGCATGATGAGTTTCGCCCTAAGCGTAAACCGACTGATGCTGTGCAGTTTCGAGTTCCAATGGGTACTCCAGAAGAAGTCTTAGACCGCTTCAATGGGTTATTTCAGGAAGCCAAACGTAGACCTCATTGGAATGAGATTTTTGATGTAGGGGAATCGCTCAAGCTCAAGGGTGATGCACTAAAACTCTGTGCGGCGGCTTTGGAGCCATTTTCATTGGCAAAGACTGACTTAGAAGCGGTCGATGCAGCCTTTGAATATCTGATTAATCCAGAGCAGAAGGGGCAGAAGGGGCAATATTTTACGCCTCGACCCGTAGTGAAAATGGCAGTCAAGATGCTGAATCCTCAAGATGGTGAGAAGGTAATCGATCCGGCATGTGGATCTTGCGGGTTTTTGATTCACACGATTCGACATGTGCAAAAGCTCTATGGCTGGACACAGGAGCAGGTTTATCGGTATGCCAATGAATGTTTGTATGCAGTAGATTTTGACGATCGCCTCAAGAAGGTTGCCAAAACCATGATGATTATTGCTGGAGATGGCAAGGCAAATGTGTTCGGGTTAAATGCATTGGATGTGCGGGAATGGCAAAACTCAGACGCAGCCAAAAAAATCGGGGAGTTTTCTAAAACGGCTAGAGATGGTGATTTTGATGTGGTGTTGACGAATCCACCATTTGCAGGAAATATCACGGGTAAAACATCGCTCAGTGTGTTTGATCTGTATGAGTTAGCAGTTACCGGGGCATTACGAGAAGACGACGAGGATGAGGATGTTATAGATACAGAGGAAGGCGAGGAACCGACTAAGAAAAAGACCCGCAAAAAAGTATCAGGGATGAAACGCGACATTCTATTTTTAGAACGTTGCTTAGATATGTTGAAACCAGGGGGACGGATGGCGATCGTGCTTCCGCAAGGTAATCTCAACAACCTGGGCACTCGCAGTTTAAGGTCCTGGATGGCAGGTCGAGCCAGATTATTAGCGGTGGTGGGATTGAACGTCAACACCTTTAAAAAGTTCACAGGTACAAAAACCAGTGTCGTCTTTTTGCAAAAGTGGGGTGGCGTAGCAGGTGAGCCATTAGAAGACTATGACATTTTCATGGCAACCAGTGAAAAGAGCGGCAAGGACAATAGCGGTAACTACATTTACAAAACTGATGATTTGGGTAATCAAATTGATGAGGACGGTAATCCAATTACAGAAAGCGGTAAGCCTCCAGCGATCGATCACGATTTAGATGAAATTGCAGAAGCCTTTGTTGAATGGGGAAAATCTGAACAAGGCTTCTCGTTTTTGGTGGAGGACTAACTAATGGCAGTCTGGAGCATTCCTAGGTTTAGCAAGCTACCTGATTTGAGATACGACCCTGAGTATTATCAGCCGAGTAATTTAGAACTGACTATTAAACTTGCTGCTGTCAATCCTGCTCCTATATCTGAATTCGCTGACGTGACAGATGGTATTCATGGTTCTCCTGATTGGGTTGAAGCAGGAGGCATTACATATCTATCAGCCAAATGCGTTAAAGATAACTACTTTGTCCTTGATGCTGCTGGTCAAGTCAGCCAGGAGCAAAATAGACTAAATCCACGAACACAAGCAAGGATCAATGATGTCTTACTAACTACAGTTGGCACAATTGGTAATGCTGCTGTGGTTTATGATGATATTTTGCCAGCCAATATGGATAGGCATTTGGGGATTATTCGTATTCGAGATAGTGAAAAGGTAGATCCTTACTATTTAGCAACTTTCTTGAATTGTAAATATGGTCGCTTTCAATCTTTGAGAGATGCTACAGGTAATGTTCAACTTAATCTGTTTATTGCAAAAATAAAACGACTGCTTGTACCTACAGGGGATTCCTTTAACGAGATAGGTAAACTGACACGAAAAGCTTATAGCAAAATTCTCGAATCACAATCCATGTATCCTGAAGCTGAAGCGGAGATGCTCGATCGCATGGGTTGGAATAAGCTGATCAAACAGCCATCGCCATTACACTACATTCAGCGATTCTCAGGAACTCAGTTAGCCGATCGTATTGACTCCGAACACTTCAAGCCACAATATAAGCGAATTCATGATCACTTACAAAAG
Source organism: Leptolyngbyaceae cyanobacterium C42_A2020_001 (assembly GCA_015272515.1). Lineage (GTDB taxonomy): Bacteria > Cyanobacteriota > Cyanobacteriia > Leptolyngbyales > Leptolyngbyaceae > JSC-12. The sequence continues at coordinate 13,292 of JACYLN010000037.1, forward strand.
ATTGGATCTCGCCCTCTAGGAAGATTGATTCAACCTCTTACTAATGGATTTGATTGTCGAGAATGGCAAGAAGATGGAACGCCCTACATTCGGGTTGGAGATATTCAGAAAGGTGAAATTTCAGATGAATGTCAAAGGGTAGAGGCTCTGCCTGAAGAAGTTCTGAAAGATGTGCACTTGCAGACTGGTGATGTGCTATTCGCTCGAAAAGGGACTTATGGACGTACTGGTATTGTTCATCAGAAACATGAGACTTGGATTATTAGCTCTGAAATCATGCGCTTGCGCCTAAATGATAATGTTCCTGTAGTACCTGAGTATCTGAGTTTGTTTCTAGAGTCACAACCAGGATTCTTGCAAGTTGAGCAAAGAGTTCATGGCGTTTCAAACTTCAGTATTTCTCAGAGAGATATGAAAACTATCCTGATATATCTACCTAAAAACAATAAAGGTGAGATCGATCTGAAGTGGCAAGAGAAATTAGCTGAAAAGGTGATCGCTGCTAGTCGTGCCAAAGTGGAAGCACAGGCAATGTTGGAGAAAGCAAAACGAATGGTGGAGGAGGCGATCGAGCAGGAGTTTGCAAAGAGTCAGACGAATTAAGTAAGCGAGGGGAGCGAATCGCTTGTTACCAACACTGTCATTCTTAAGTTCAAGGAGAAGTATAAATGAGTAGCCCGATCATTACAAAAATCATTGAAGAGATGAATGATCTACCTGATAATTTACAACAGCAGGTTTTGAAGTTTGTAGTGACGCTGCGACAACAACACTTGCAAACCTCTGGTAATGCCTGGGATGTGCTGGAATCCCTCACCGGAACTGTTGAAGCTCCTGCCGATTGGTCAGCCGAACATGATCACTACCTCTATGGCACCCCCAAACGCCAGGAAACCGACTCATGAGCAATGAGCGTTTGTTCCTCGACACCGCCTTCATTCAAGCCTTGCTTAACCCCCGCGACGATTATCACAACCAGGCAAAACAACTGTTTCCCCGCATTCGTGCCGCCTCCGAAGTTTGGATCACAGAAGCCATCTTTGCCGAAGTCGGTAATGCCTTAAGCGCATTCAATCGGAATGGTGCCGTTCAATTCATTCAGCAGTGCTATCGTACCGACAATATCAAAGTCGTCAGCGTCGATACCGAACTCCTGATGCAAGCCCTCGCCCTCTATCAATCCCGCTCCGATAAAACCTGGGGCTTGACTGACTGTATTTCGTTCGTTGTCATGCAACAGCAGAACTTAACCGATGCAGTCACAGGCGATCGTCATTTTGTTCAGGCAGGCTTTCGTGCCTTGATGCTGGATACTCAGTAAGAATTAGAGAGCGATCTCCTTTCAACCCTCACCAGTCAACCTGCGATCGCGGAGTTCCGACCTGTGAACCTGGGATATGAGATTGCGATCGCCAAATGGCGCTTTCCGAGCGTGAACATCCGCCTTCTGATCTCGGAACTTTGACCTTTGACCTCCAAACTTTGACCTCAGAGCAACAATCTTGAGCCTCAAAGCTTGAAACATGGGCTTCAGGACTCGGAACTTCTCCCTCAAACCCTCAACTGCCGAGATCAGAAGTGTAGTTGTGCTGATTACCAACCAATTGCTTCGCAACGCTAACGCGAACGGTGATCCAGAAAGTCGTCAGTGATTGGACGACCTTGACCTTCAACTGGGATGAAAAGATTCCTGGCACGAATGAAGCCGATCAGGGGATTCGAGTTGGTAATAACAAACGGATGCCGACCAATGCTTGGTTTGCTTCTTTACTGCTGGAATCGGAGTTTGCCAAAGCGTCTCTGCCCAAGGTTGCGGAACTGGTTCCTCCGGCGCTTTTTTCGGGGCAGATTCGGAGCACGACGATCGTTTCCTACCTATCGGAACCGAGAGAAATTCGACCCGGAGAATGGGAAGTGGATCTGGTGGCAACGCGGGTGCTGATCGATCGCACGACGGGTAAGGATGAGCGAATTCCCTTCAACCGTACATTTACGTTGCAAGCAGTGGAGGTACCGCGTTCACGTAGTGTCTCCGTAGGAGAGTCGTCCCTCGGAGCCGATGCGCCTCTGGTAGAACGCAAAATCTACGAAATGCGATCTGCGGGATTGCAAATCACCCGAATTGTCGAGTTTAACCCCCAGCAACAGCGGTAGTGCAGTGAGGATGATCATGATGAATGCGAATCAGCAGTTTGAATCCCATGAGTTTGATGAGGTGTCTGAGGCATTTTCCAACCCGACTCATCATGCAAATGGACATGGCAAAACTTCTACAACATCAATTCAGCATGGCTTGGAAGCTGATGATGATCTCAACCGCTTCGCTTTCCAGGAGCGACCACTACGCCTGTAACCAACCTGATGGTGCAAACGGTAGATGCTAGAGGGCAGA
>JACYLN010000009.1 GCA_015272515.1 Leptolyngbyaceae cyanobacterium C42_A2020_001
TCGCTTCACCAATTTTTCGGCATCAGGTGTTTCTGTTTCTGTTTCTAACATTGCCTTAAACCAGCTGTAGGTTGGCAAGAACAACTGTCCCCAACGGGGATCGGTCAATGCGGTAACCTGCTCTGCATTTTTCAGGTGGGGTGGCAACTCTACCTGAGAGGGAACCATTTGCGTTGGTCCCTTTTTTTCCAATAGCTGAGTCACGGTTTTGGCATCCGCTCCCAGCGCTTCTGCGGCCTCTGCCAGTTCTTCTTTGGAAGTACCCGATTCTTCCGCTAATTCCTCTAAAGACTTAGAGGAATCAAACCCGGAGGCTTCCAGTTGTTTTTGAGTAGTTTGCTGTTGCAATTCTGCCAGCTTCTTACCAAGCTGATAGCCCGATAATGTCACTTCCTCACTACCAAAAAACTCAATAAAGTTGTGGTGATATTGTTCTACCGATTTCCAAGCTTCCTCTAAAAGTTCTGGAGCATCGCTGTAGAGATGGTACTTGTAGTTTTGTTTGAAATTACCGATCGCGACTGCTAGCTTAGGCTTACCCAGCTTACCCAAAGATGTCCACGGGCTAAAAAACATCCAAATTGCGTCATTCACAGGCGCAATTTGGGTTAACACAATTTCACCCACTTTCAGCCGTGCCATTGCCTCTAGCGCTTTGCTATCTGTTGGCTTGACGAGATAGCGTTTAGCCGTCGTCCAGTTCATCAACTCAAACCCATCTGGCAAGATTTGCAGCACTTCAAACAACCCGACAAATGCACGATGCCATTCTTGAACAAGCTGGCGATCGCTGTTTGACAGGTCTGTCTCCTCTTCCAGAAAAAGCTGGATTGGCGTTGTGTTGCCTACTCTGCCTTCAGTGATAAACCGATCCACCACAAGAGCGCGCTGATGCATGTCCTGTTGTTGCGATCGCGACAATTGTTCAGCACTAAACGTTTCTAGAGCAACTGCTAAATCTCCTTCCACATCCATCACAAAGTCCGTCAGGGCTTGTTTCAGTTCTCCAGCACGCTTCAAAATGTCACTCACGCTAATTTCTCCTCTCTCTTTAGTGGTACCCTACTGCTCCACACAAAAGCTTGCCTACCATCTCAGGAAAGAGAATTGCCCAAACTTAATCATCCCGAAGAGGGAGTTTAATAAAGAAGACGCATTTAATCCTGGGATGGCAAGCAAAGCATTTTGTGAGTTAGTGCTAAAACAGTTGAATCAGGTGGCTCCAGTTACGGCTCGTGCCATGTTTGGTGGGTATGGGCTTTACATAAATGGACTGATGTTTGCGCTAATTGCCAATGATGTTGTGTACTTTAAGGTGAATGATAGCAATCGCGAAGACTTTTTAACGGCAGGAATGCAACCGTTTATCTATCACGGTAAGCACAAACCAATTCAAATGTCTTACTACCAGTTACCAGAGGCAATTTGGGATGGTGTTGCAACCCTGAGCGTTTGGGTGGAAAAAGCCCACACTGCCGCTCGACAGGAAAAAGTCAAACAGAAGCCTAAAAAGAATGCCTACAAATGAGCAAAGCGATCGCTCGCTTCCAGTAATGCTGTTTGAATTCCTGGTTCCATCATAGAATGCCCGGCATCTGGAACAACAATAAATTCAGCCTCCTGCCAAGCGCGATGCAATTCCCAGGCAGAAATCATCGGGCAAACGATATCGTACCGTCCCTGCACAATCACAGCGGGCAGGTGGCGAATTCGCTCCACTCCCTGCAACAACTGATCTTCCCTCTCAAAAAAACCGTGATTGACAAAATAGTGACATTCAATTCGAGCAAAGGCAGCCGCAAACTCATCTTCTCCAAATTTGCTCATCAGGTCAGGATCTTGCAGTAACCTGCTAGTGCTGGCTTCCCACACTGACCAGGCCCGTGCAGCACCTAATCGAACTTTACGATCAGAGCTAGTCAATCGCTGATAGTAAGCTGTAACTAAATCATGTCGTTCCGCAGGCGGAATTGGCTCCAAATAATTCTCCCAAGCATCTGGAAAAATATTGCTAGCACCTGATTGATAAAACCAATCAATCTCCTGTTTTCGCAACAAAAAGATTCCTCTTAAAATCAGTCCTAAACAACACTCAGGATAAGCTTGACTATAAGCTAATGAGAGAGTACTACCCCAACTTCCACCAAATACCACCCATTTATCAATGCTTAAATGCTGACGCAGTTTTTCGATATCTTCAACTAAGTTCCAGGTTGTATTTTCTTGGAGTTCAGCATGAGGTTTGCTTTTACCACAACCACGTTGATCAAAGATTACAATTCGCCATTTTTGAGGATCAAAAAACTGCCGATAAAAGGGCACACTCCCACCGCCGGGACCTCCATGCAAAAAGACAACAGGTTTCCCTTTAGGGTTACCAGATTGTTCGTAGTAAATCTGGTGCAAAGCGGACACTTGTAACATTCCAGTTTGATACGGCTGGATGGGTGGATAGAGATTATTCATGGCGAAATAGGAGCCGCGATCGCTCACGGTATCAAGTTCTAAAAATTATCCCACCGTTTCATCCATCTGACTCTTGTGTCTTGCCCGCTGCATCCCAGCTTTTGCCTTCCATTTTCCTCCCATTCGGATCACCCCCATTTCAGATCGGTTCCCCGCAAACAGTGGGACTGCCACGACAAAACAGTGGGTTTTCCACACCAGATTTCTTTAAGCAGATTTGTGACCATGATGATTGAAAACCGAGGAGTTCATCAATGAAACGGAAATTTGCAGCGAAGGCTTTTTCAAATTGGATTTATGGCTGGCTTCGGAACACCATTCGTCATCCCAAATATCGCTGGTGGATAGTTGCGGGTTCACTGGTTTACTTGCTAAATCCATTTGATTTAGCTCCTGATGCTCTACCTGTCGTGGGATGGATCGATGACGGCTTGCTTGCCACCATAGTAGTGACTGAGGTTTCGCAAATGATGAGCGATCGCCGAAAAGCCCAAAACAATAAGAAGACAGTGGAAGTCAGCAAAGAAGCAACAGTAGATGTTAAAGCGATGTCGTTGAGCTAGGTAGTGTTGATAGTTTTCTATGAGTGCGTTGGTAAGTGTGGTTAGTCGTGTGTTTTCTGGTTGAAGGTTGAAGTAAGGAGGAAAAAGTTATGGCGACAGAAGTGAAGGAACGGATTGCGGCAGATTTACAGAAAGCGAAAGAAGAAGGCAGTTTAAGAACAGATCGGATTCGAGAAATTGTTAGAGCAGCCGTCTCTCAGGCAGCGGGGGAATTGAAAGCAGGATCAGGTGAAATTCGCACCATTGCCAAAGACGCGATCGCTGCCGTGCTTGATCTGGTAAAAGAAAAAGGTCAGGCAGCCAAAGCCGAGGTTACAGCATCAGTGGAAGGCGTGGTTGATGGCATTCGAGATTCTAGACAGGCACAAATCGCCAACACTCAGGCTCAGGTGAACCATCTCCAGACCGAGTTAGATACTCAAACCCAAGAACTTGAAGCTGAAGTCGATGGGGCGCTCGTAGCGATTGCCACGGAAGCCAAGCAGTCCTCCTCTGAATTTAAAACGCTGCTAGGAAAAATTGTGGACAACATTCGTGACAGCAAGCAATTTGCCGCCGCCAAAGAGCAATACGAAAAAGTGAAAACACAACTGGCAGTGCTGGATGAACGCCTGGCAGAACGCTATGGCGATCGCTACGAACAAGTGAAACAACAGCTTGAAAAATACTGGGAAACAGCAAAAGTCTGGTATGAGCAGCGCCGTGTTGAAGTTGAAACCGGAGCAACTGATCCCGTTCAGCGTAGCCAAACCGATTTGGGTAGCAAGTTTGCCGATGCAGGTACCTTTGTTGCTCGAAAAGAACAAGAAATTAAAGCTCGAATTAAAGATGCCCTTCACTCCGAAGGTCACTAAACCTCAGGTTGCAACAAAATCTTGCCCACGTTCAGATCATTAGCTTTTCGTTAGAGAAATCCCAGCTTCCGAGTTGAGTGTGGGTTAAAAAGCAAAAAGGGGACATCTAACAATGTCCCCTTTTTCATGGGCAGAGCGAGACTCGAACTCGCAAGGATTTCTCCGCCGCATTTTGAGTGCGGTGCGTCTACCAATTCCGCCATCCGCCCTTGTATGGCTTTCTTATTATACTCAACTCGGTGATTTTTTAGAGTAGAACTTGAGCAATGAAAAATATTTTCCAGAACCTGCCGCAGCAGTTGGACGCAGAGGTATTTGAAATTCTTGTTAGGCACGAAACCGTGAAAATTGAGAGGATTGTCTCAAAAGGGCACACATCTCCCCAAAGCGGATGGTACGACCAGGAACAAAACGAGTGGGTGATTGTTTTACAGGGAGAAGCAATCATCTTGTTTGAACATGGAGAACCGATGCGATTAACTGCTGGAAGTTATCTCAACATTCCATCCCATCAAAAGCATCGAGTAGATTGGACAGATCCAACACAAGCAACCATCTGGTTGGCAGTTCATTATTAAGCTTGTGTGGGTAATGGGTAACCGGAAATGAAGAGTGGAGTATACCTCACCTTCTCATTACCCATTATCTGACTACCAATTCCGCCAACCACCCTTGACTGCACTCCTGTCACCCTGTTCCACGGGACGACTGTCCAATAATGCCTGATACGCCTGGCTGCTACCCCAGCGATCAATTTCTCTGGCTCGTAACACGGGCACAGGATGGGTAAGTTGGGCGGTCATTGCTTGTTTCAGCAGTTCGCCAATCTGATCATTGCTGATGTCGTCATAGGCTCTAGCTTGTGCCAAAAATGCATCCAGGTTAAGTTGGCTGGCAAGGGTGGGCGAACCTCCTGCCAGTTTCATCAATACGGAAGCGACGACTCGCGGATTTTGGGTTGCCAGCAGGGCGGCGCGATCGCAAGTAAATTCGGCACAACGCACCCACTCCATCAACTGCATTTGCAGCGATTGGGCGATCGAGGCTCCCCAGGGTAACTGTCCCGCTGCTAACACCAAAATATTTGCCAGGGTTAAATACACCCCATGCTCACACTTCAAATGTCCCAGTTCGTGAGCCAGAACCGCTTGAATTTCTTCGGGTGTGAGTAATTCCAGCAGGGAGGTATGCACCACAATAAATGGTTGCTTCCCGCGCATGGCAAAGGTATAAGCGTTGGGTACTGGATGCTGGCGCACGTAGAGCTGGGGCGGTTCCAGATCCAAAATTTTGCAGGCTTCAATCAGCAACGTATGCAGTTCAGGTAATTGCTGTTCGCTTACCAGGATGCTAGCCGCAATATTTTCCAGATAAAAATACTGTTCTGCCACTGGCCCAAGCAGGTTGCGAACCAGCACATCTAACCCAGGCAATTGCTTCAATGCAGCGGTTGCCTCCAGGTCAAGCGGGTGGCGAAAATGATCGGATCTTAGACCAAGCAAGGGAATCTTAAAAGCAGACATAGTGCAACACGGCGACCTTATGGCAGCGATCGAACGATGCAACGCTCCCTTTAAAGGAACGGTTCATTCAATTGGCTTTCCGTCAGTATAGCGAGTTCTTCAGCCAGGCTGCACCCAGAGTTAAAAAGCCAACTACTTAGACACGACAGACGGCGGCAGCGAATCTGTAGCCTCGGAGACTCGTTGTAAGCGGGCACCTAACTTTTGCAGCTTCGTCTCAAGTTGCTCGTATCCGCGATCTAAGTGATGCAGCCCTTGAATAGAGGTTTTGCCTCTTGCCGCTAAGCCTGCCAGCACCAACGCCGCAGATGCCCGCAGATCCGTTGCCACAACAGGCGCGCCCGATAACATGGGCACTCCACGCACGATCGCGATATTTCCCTTGACGCGAATATCAGCCCCCATGCGGTTTAGTTCTGCCACATGGCGCAACCGATTCTCAAACACCGTTTCTGAAATCACGCTGTCCCCTTCGCTTAGGGTCATCAACGCCATGAACTGCGCCTGCATATCGGTGGGAAAGCCAGGATAAGGCAGAGTTTCAATATCCGTTGCTCGATAGCGATCCGTGGGGATAATTCGCAGGGTGTTCATGCCTTCCTGCATGACGCGCACCCCCATTTCCTGAAGTTTGGCAATTACAGCGGTCAGGTGATCGGGAATGACGGGAGACAGACTAATTTCAGATTGGGTGATTGCTCCCACCACCATAAAGGTGCCTGCTTCAACGCGATCGGGAATAATGGAATAATCGGTGGTGTGCATTTTGGGAACACCGGAAATGGTGATGGCGTTGGTTCCGGCTCCACGAATCCTGGCACCCATTGCCCGACAGAAGTTTGCCAAGGCCACCACTTCAGGTTCTTGAGCAGCGTTTTCGATAACGGTTTCGCCCTCTGCTAATGTCGCTGCCATCATCAAGGTTTCGGTAGCTCCTACACTGGGATAATCCAGGTAAATTTTGGCTCCCTGCAAACGCTTATTACCGCCTCTCAGCGAGGCATACACCATGCCGCCATCAATCTGAACATCTGCCCCCAGCGTTTGCAATCCTCGTACATGCAAATCCACCGGACGAGCACCGATCGCGCATCCTCCCGGCAAGGGCACACGCGCCACTCCCAAACGGGCAAGCAGCGGCCCAATAATGAAAAAGCTGGCACGGAGTTGACTTACCAATTCGTAAGGCGCTTTTGACTGCCCAATGGAAGACGCATCAATGGTTAAACTATCTCCCTGACGCTCTAGTTTGACTCCTAGCGATGCCAAAATCTCACCCATCCGAGCCACATCAACAAGCTGCGGAACGTTACGAAGACGACACTCTTCAGGACATAGAATTGCACCTGCCATGAGCACAAGCGCCGAATTTTTTGCTCCACTGATCTTGACGTTTCCACTCAGGGGATAACCACCCCAAATTTCTAGGATGGAATCTTGCTCCTCAAGGGAGGAATGGGTATTGGATAGGCTAGGGGAGAGAGAAATAGGTCTGTCCTCCGAATCAACTAAACAGGTCTAAATTTCGGTCTTGATTCTACAGGAAACATTTCAGTTGTCCAATTTTTTTGAGCAGTCTTTTGATGTAGATTAATAGCACTGTGCCTCCAAATGAAAAACTTTTTCGTTAAACTGGTTGACAGTGATCCGTAACTATCTGATGATTATGAATCGCGGATCAAGACGACCGCTAAGCGGAACTGGCGGAATTGGCAGACGCGCTAGATTCAGGTTCTAGTGGTAGCAATACCTTCCGGGTTCAAGTCCCGGGTTCCGCATTCTATTGAATGCAATGAGAAGCCTGCTTGTGAAAGTGGGCTTTTTCTACTTTTTGACGGATTAAAGCCTTAGTTTTTTTAATCAATTCTTGCTTGATGTAACAAAATTTTAATCATTCATCCGAGGTGTCTGGATCTGCTTCTGACTCCATGCTAACTAGCCTGCAAAACCCTTTAGTGAAGCAACTGCGAAAGCTGCACCGCGCCAAAGAGCGACGGGAGCAGGGTGTATTTTTGCTGGAAGGTACGCATTTGCTGGAAGCGGCGTGTGCAGCTAATCGAGCGATCGCCCTTCTCTGTTGTACTCCCGCCTGGCAGGCGAAGCATTCGGAGCTATGGCAGCAGGCAAGCCAACACGCCGAACGCACCGAAATTGTCAGCCCAGACGTACTTAAGGCGATCGCCACAACGGTTGAGCCAGATGGTGTGGTAGCAACGATTGAACGCACCTCCACGCCCACACCCATCTTCACTCACCTGGGATTAGTGCTCGAAACCATTCAAGACCCCGGTAATCTGGGCACGATGATTCGCACGGTTGCCGCTGCCGGAGCCGAAGGTTTGTTACTCAACGCTGATAGTGTTGATCCCGACCATCCCAAAGTATTGCGGGCTTCTGCTGGGCTGTGGTTTCAAGTGCCGATCGCCAACAGCCCTGATCTGTCTACAGATCTCAAACGCTATAAGCAGCAAGGATTTCAGCTTATTGCCACGCTGCCGACTGCCACCCAAACCTATTGGCAAGTTGATCTGCAAAAACCAACCCTATTATTGATGGGAAACGAAGGCTCTGGACTGTCTCCAGCCATCGCCGCTTTAGCTGATGTGGAAGTCAGCATCCCCTTAAGCCCAGGAGTGGAGTCGCTGAATGTTGCGATCGCGGCGGCACTAATTCTGTATGAAGTTAGGCGACAACGGGAATACGCTAAGGAATAAGAACTTATTAAAAATGACGCGATGTGCGACTTTCTTGAAGTTCCCTTCAATACTGCATCTGCCCTCATCCCCAGCCCTTCTCCCAACGTTAGGAGAAGGGAGCCAGAAAGGGTTCAAACTCCCTCCTCGCCCAGATTTGGGAGAGGAGGGTTGGGGAGGTGAGGGCGAAATAGTTGCACATCGCGTTAAAAATGAAAAGTTCAAATCTTCCACACGTGGAAGAAGGGCTGGGATGAGGGCAGTGCAAAGCTCATCAGCATTTTAGGAAAGTCGCACATCCCATACACTTTGAATTTTTCATTGTCCTAAGCTGGATCGCTCTGTTGATTGATAAATTGGTCAATATCCGCGATCGCCTCTTCCCAAGAGTTCAGATCAAAGGTGGTTGGTTTAGCAGCTGGCTCAGACGATTTGCTATTGCCTGCACGCGGAGTTCTCGCCTTTTCACCAGCAGACCCTAACGTTTGTTGCAGTTGCTCTAGCGATTCCACAAAAGCTTGAGCGGCGGCACGGCGCACTTCTCGCTGCTGACTCATAATCCCACTCCCAACAAAACGAAGGTTAGCTAGTTCACCCACAGGCAGCAAAACAGCAGCCCTTTTCTGCAAATAAAACTCGACGAGTTCCAGACCTCTAAAAACTAGAATGCCCAATGGTAACGAAAATCCATGCAAAAGTCTGCACAGCATTTTGCATCGTTAGCTTGATGTTCTGTTGATGCGATCGCCCGCTCATCGTACTAGCATTCTGGTAATCCAGTTGTCTGATGGGCGACATGCAACCGAAAATAGGGAGAGAAAATGCCAGGAGAAAAACGTGAGCCAGTCATTTGATTACGATTTGCTAATTGTAGGAGCCGGAGTGGGTGGTCACGGAGCAGCTCTACACGCGGTTAGTTGTGGGCTTAAAACGGCTGTGGTCGAAGCGGGTGTCATGGGTGGCACTTGTGTCAATCGTGGCTGCATTCCATCTAAGGCACTGCTAGCCGCGTCTGGAAAAGTCCGAGAGTTGCGGGATGCTCATCACTTAAAGGCGTTAGGAATTCAGCTCGCAAATGTCTCGTTTGAGCGGCAAGCGATCGCCGACCACGCAAACGGGATCGTCGCCAAACAGCGCGAAGCTCTCACCAACAGTCTGAAACGGTTGGGAGTGGATACGATTTATGGCTGGGCACGGGTTGCTGACATCCAAAAAGTGGTAGTGGAAACTCAGGAGGGTGAGAAAACTATTACAGCGAAAGACATTATTCTGGCTCCTGGTTCGGTGCCGTTTGTGCCGCCTGGGGCAGAAATTGACGGTAAAACCGTATTCACCAGCGATGATGCGGTTCGGTTAGAAACCTTGCCCGATTGGGTTGCTATTGTCGGCAGTGGCTACATCGGCTTGGAATTTGCCGATGTTTATTCAGCGTTGGGCTGTGAAATTACCCTGATTGAAGCGCTAGATCAACTCATGCCAGGGTTTGATCCCGACATCGCGAAATTGGCTCAACGGGTGCTGATCACTCCCCGCGATATTGAAACCAAAGTTGGAGTATTGGCAAAGCGTGTGATCCCCGGATCTCCTGTGGTGATTGAGCTAGCTGATGCAAAGACTAAAGAAGTGGTGGAGGTGTTAGAGGTCGATGCTTGCCTGATTGCCACAGGGCGCATCCCCTACACCAAAGACCTGGGACTGGAATCGATTGGGGTAGAGCTAGATCGGCGGGGCTTCATTCAAGTGGATGATTACCTCGCAGTGGTGAAAGATGGTGAACCTGTGCCACACCTGTACGCGATCGGGGACGCTACGGGCAAAATGATGCTGGCACACGCAGCCTCAGCTCAGGGTGTTGCTGTAGTAGAAACCGTGTGTGGACGCGCCAGAACGGTGGATTATCACAGCATTCCAGCCGCTGCATTTACCCACCCAGAAATTGGCTTTGTGGGCATGACGGAGCCGATCGCCCAGGAGAAAGCCACTACCGAAGGGTTTGAGATTGGAGTGGCACGAACCTACTTCAAGGGGAACGCAAAGGCGATCGCGGAAGGTGAAACCGAAGGACTGGCAAAGATCATTTACCGCAAAGATACGGGCGAAGTTTTGGGCGTTCACATCTTTGGGCTTCATGCCTCAGACTTGATCCATGAAGCTGCTAGCGCGATCGCTCAGCGGCAGTCTGTTCACGAACTCGCGTTTCTGGTTCATGCTCACCCCACCCTGGCTGAAGTACTAGACGAAGCCTATAAGCGGGCGGTGGGCAGTCATTAAAGGAGATAGAAGACAAACTTTTCATGTTTTTTGGATATTTCTCCGTGTTTCTGCCCCGTTGGCTGGTTCAGTTAAGCTACGCTATCAAATAGCTTTCGTTAATTTTGTTTAATCGCAAGCGATCGCTGCTTCCTCCCACACACCAGCGCAAAAACATTAGGTTCAGGGTTCTCAGTTAGTCATAATTTATGCACATTCGTCGTCGTCCGCCGAATCCCGCGATTGCTGTTCAGGAATTGCGGTATCAAGTTACTCTACCTGATGCCAAACCGCATCACATCCTAGAAGAAATCGTTTGGCAAAAGGAAGCCGAAGTCGATCAACTGCGAGAGTTCTTACCGCTCAACGAATTGCGAAGCAAGGTTCAAGCCGCTCCGCCGACTCGGGATTTTTTGCAAGCCCTGAAGTCGGGGGGGACGCAGCCTGCGGTGATTGCCGAAGTCAAAAAGGCATCTCCCAGTAAGGGAGTGATTCGAGCAGATTTTGACCCCATCGCGATCGCCCAATCCTATCAGCGGGGCGGGGCATCTTGTCTTTCCGTCCTCACAGACAAAAAATTTTTTCAGGGTAGCTTTGACTATCTCAAGCAAATCCGAGACGCTGTCGATCTTCCTTTACTTTGTAAAGATTTCATCCTTTATCCGTACCAGATGTATTACGCGCGGCTGCATGGAGCCGATGCCGTGCTGCTAATTGCGGCGATTCTGGCAGACAAAGATTTGCAGTACTTTATCAAAATTGCTGCCACACTGGGGCTAACCGCATTAGTTGAAGTCCATACCCTGGCGGAACTTGATCGCGTATTAGCTCTTGAAGGAGTTGCCCTAATCGGCATTAACAACCGCAACCTGGAAGATTTTTCCGTTGATCTGGAGACAACCTGTACTCTGCTAGCAGAGCGGCACCAAACATTGCAGGCGCGGAAAGTTACGGTGGTCAGTGAGTCGGGATTGTTTACCCCTGCCGATTTGAACAAAGTTTCTCAAGCCGGAGCCAACGCCGTTCTAATTGGCGAATCGTTGATGAAGCAACCTGACCCTGGCACTGCCTTAGCTGAGCTATTGACATCCACCCCCGCTTCCCCACCTGGTTGAGTTTTTTGCTCCTCCAATTTCAATTTTCCTGACAGTCTCATTTGACTAAAGGAACTCGCCCTCTCCCTAATTTCACGCACGCATACTACAGGCTAGCTTCATGGAACCCATTCCTCTTCCGTCTCATGTTCATTACGAACTGCTTCTCCAACTTTTGGAACGGCAAACTACGCTAGCCGCCGACAAAAAGCCTGTTGTTCAAGAACAGGTTCACCAATTGATCGTAACGCTCCGCAAAGCGATCGCTCAGCAAAAGCAACTTGAAGAAACCTGCGGACGCTACCAAATTCCAGTGGAATACCGCTGGTCTTTAAACGAATCAAAAAATGGCAACACAACTTCTAAAGATTTTCTGAGTTTGGGACAGGAATAGGCATTCAGTCTGTAGAATAACAAGACTTAATACGTCTGTACCGTTCGCAGAATTCACTTTTATGGTCTTCCTGTCAAACCGTGCATCTGCTACAGTTACGTGTTAAACCACGTTCAACTCAAAAACTGGACGTTTCTCTAAGGAAAAACAACAGGTTTGAACGTGGACAGGGGTTTATTCTTGATTGGCTTATTGCCTGGGAGGTTTTGGCTTGACCGAACCTGGCTCAGTTCAAAATTCCTGGTCTAGTAAGGAGAAGGTTTGCCTGGAGTGGGCAGACCCAGACGATGGTGTTGAAAAATGTTCAGCCAAGCAACTCAAGCTAGATTTGGGAGAACCTTTGCCTCAAACCCTAGACGAAATTGAACATCTGCGATCGCTGATCCAAAAGCAGACGGAGCGCATTCACCATCTAGAGCAGGCATTGGATCAATCCTTGATTTCGCTAGAGGAATTGCGCTTTCAACTGGTCAATCAAGAGTTTTTAGAGAATCAACTGGCATCTACTGAAGAGATTGCCAACATCCAACAGCGAGCCATTACTCAGCTCAAACAGCAACTTGCCCAACAAGAGCAAGCTTTAGAAACTCAACAAGCTCAACGCCAGGAGCAAAGCCAATCGTTTCAACTACTGCTGCAAGAAGTCGAAACCCTCGCTGAAGGGCAACAAACACGATTAGAACATCTAAAACTGCAATTACACCGCGATCGCGCTCACAGGTTATCAGCACCACCATTGACGGTGCTAGATGGGGAGGATAAGCAAAGTCAGGCGGATACTCAAGCCTTAGCCCAGCAGTTAAATGCTCATCAGGTCACCATTCAACAGTTAGAAACAGAGTTGCATCGTGCCCACATTGCACTACAAGAGCAGCAAACTGTAATTCTTAGGCTGCAACAACCGACCACCACCGATCCAGCCAGCAGCGAAAACTTTCTAGACAACGAACTATTTACCGCTCACTGCAAAATTCAAGACCTGGAAACTCAGATTTCTAAGCAAATCACAACTCAAGCGATTTTACAGCACACTTGCGAGGAACTGGAACAAGCCCGCGATCGCTACTACACTCGTGCCACTGAGCTAGAAAGCCAAACCGCTGAAATGCAGGAGCAAATTTTGAAACAGGCACAACAAGCCAGTGAGTATGAAACAGCCATTCAACACTGGAAAGACCGCTACATCAAAAGTCAAGATTTCCTAGTTCGCCTAAAGTCTTTGGTTGAGCAAGCAGTCCCATCCCTTTCTGACGAACTGCTTGACATTCTGGCTGCCATTCAAGCAATTTCTGAAGTTCCAGAACCAGAAAGCCCAACTACAGCCCTTCCATTAAGTGCAAAGATGGACATTCCAGACTTTTTGGCACGGCGCAATCGCTATCGCGTTCGGTCTTAGCCAGACTTATTAAAGTTTGGAAAAACCCAGACTCAGCCGAACGTATCTTCCTACTAAAGTTTAAACCAAGTAAAATTGCGGAAGTATTTTTATAAAGATTTGGAGCCAGTGACAACGAGATCTTGTTACTTGGCTTTTACCTGAGGGCATTATAGCGGTGTAATTTGCATTACCTGAAAGCAGAAAATATCAGATGCAAGCCACACTAAATACAAGCGGTGAGATTATCGCACGCATCCAACAGCTTGTTCCACCAGGTTCACCCGAACCTCAAGAACCTGAGTTGGTAGAAGAGCTAAAAGGTTTAACGCAAGCATTGATCCGTGAATATCAGGCGTCTGGTAGATTGCAAGATGATCCATTTAATGAAGCATGGACTCGCTCTTTGCATTTATACGAATCAGACGTTCGGGGTTTGTTGCAAGACAAAACTGTTATGGTTACGGGTGGTGAAGGATACGTCGGTTCGCGGTTGATTGATAAATTAACCGAGTTGGGAGCAAAACGGATTGTTTCCGTAGACAACGCTCGCATTCATAGCCTCGATTCTGCCCCAATTCCTGGAAAAGCCGCCAACATTGTTTTGTATGCGGCTGATGTTCGGGATCTCGCGGCGTTGAAACAAATTTTTGAAACTGAAAAACCAGCGATCGTGTTTCATCTAGCAGCTATTCGCATTCCTGGTTTAGCAGAAAAAATTGTTCTTGAAACGGTGACCAGCAATATTTTTGGTAGCCAGAACGTAATTCAGCTTTGTGAAGAATACGACATTCAGCAGTGTGTTTTCTCCTCAACAGGCAAAGCTTCTCGGTATTGGACAGCGGAGGTTTACGCGGCAACTAAAAAGGTCAATGAATGGTTATTTGCCCACGCAGCCCAAACTGGAAACGTTAAATACAGCATGGTGCGCTTTACTCATATGTTGAACAACAGTTCTATGTGTGAGCAAATTGACAGTAAAGTTGATGCGGGTCGCCCCGTTAATATTCATGCTCCCGAACGGTACGTTGTAGGGCAAAACGTTGGAGAAGCCGTACATTTACTTCTTAACAGTTTGCTCTTTGCCGAACCAAAACGCCTGCGGTTCATTTTGGTTCGTAATCTGGGCTGGCCCACTGAAAGCCTGGAAGTTGCCCTCTACAAAATTCTCAAGTCTGGCAAAAATTTACCCATCTATTTTCAGGGGATTCCACCCGGATATGAGGAACCTTTTTTCTTGGGACAGGTGGATTGGGATCATCCAACAGAAATCAATACGCTGATTAACGCTTTAGAAACAGAAAATGCCATGGCGATCAGCTCTTCTGGCGACATGATTGTTTCAGAGACGATTCCTTTCTCGGCTTATACCTTGATAGAGCAGCTATTTCAGCTAAAGCCACTCTGCGCTAACCCAGCAATATCCGAATTTGAGATTAAGCAGCGACTTTCTAAGGTCGTGTGTGAGGTTGCGAAAACGACCTTTTTCCTCGCTTCTCCTAAACGGAGGCTGCAAATTTTGAAATGGGGCATCAATCTTAAGCAACATGAACGGGGTGAGTTTTGCCTGGAACCCTATCGCCCTTTTATCGAACTAGTTGCTCAAAGTATTGCCAGCAGCATTGATCTAAATACTTTGAAGGAGTGTGAGGTTTCTCCGCAAGAGTTTGAGCGTTTGTTATCTGCCTTAGAAACTTTTTCGTCAATTCAGAATGATGTTGTGCTGATGCGAAGCGTGATTAATCAACTTCCTAAAGTAAAGCAAAGTGATGGCACTGGTAAAGCTGCATGTTTCAAGTAGGTAACCGTTGTTTTCTTCCATCCTTGGGGCATTCTGTAGGCGGAAGATGGCATCGACAATAACAGATAGCTGTGTATCGTCCTGGGAGTACTGGAATGAATTCGGAACCAATCTCTACTGAAGCTTTAATTTCTCCAGTTGATGATCTATCAATTGGGGAAGTGTCCCAGGTCGCAATGCCTGTCGCACAGTGCTTGACTGATGATTTTCTTGAAGCGGAGCAGGAGAATGAGGAGTCTGCGTTTGCCAGAGCGCAAACGTTGATGATTAATCCCGATGAGGAGTCGAGTGGTCAAGATTCTCTGGTATTTAGCACGATCGCAGGTTCCGTTCCCAAATACTACGTTCAGGGTGTAGTGTTGGGTCAACGTGCCTGTATCATCACGAATTTATTGGGTGGAGATTCGCAAACGTTATTTCAACCGCAAATGGTTTGGACGATTGGACGCAATCGGGAAGCGGCATTGCCATTGCGCGATCGCGCGTTGTCTCGTCGCCATGCGGTGATTTTGTACGTTGCGGATGAGGGTTTTTACCTGGTTGACTTGAACAGTATGAATGGGTCGTTTGTCAATGGTGGTCGAATTCAGCAACGGCAGCTATTGAAGGATGGCGATCGCTTGCGGTTGGGAAGTTTTGAGTTTAGTTTCTTTTCCAGTAAAAATTCCCGTTCGATTGAACCAATCCATCCAGAAGTGCTTGCCTGGTTTACAGGCGTTAAATCTCGTACCGAAAACTTTATTGATTACTCTGCTTTAGAAGAACCTGAAGTTTTGTTTCGCCTGCCATCTGAAGATTGATAGCAATTGGGGTTTGGGGTACTGGGTTTGATGGGAACTGGTGGAAAAACTAGATTGCCTGCAAGAGCCAAAAGCCGCTGTAAGTTACGCCAGAGTTATCGGGTTGTACCAGCAAAAAGTGGAGACCTCGACTGGCAATTTTACGCTGTTCAAACTCGGTTGCGGATGCTGCCACATCTGGAACCTCAAAGGTGGCAATCACCCAGCGATCGACTAAACCAGCTTCCAAGATCAAGCCATCGGGAGAACCTGGAATGTAGCTGAGTGCTACAGGACGAGTTTCTTGAAGCCACTGAGCTAAACGCAGAGATTGTCGTCCGCCTTCAATCACTACCCCTGGAACGGGCACGGTTGAAGCCAAGCCCAGATTGAGCGGTAACAGAGATTTTGGCATTTCCAGGATGGGGATCATCCGTCCGGTAAAGGCATCGGCGATCTCTCCCGCAGGCAGCGCTGCAAATTGCCATTGATTGCCCCATAGGGTTTCATCTAGTGGCAG
The DNA here is from genome assembly GCA_015272515.1 of Leptolyngbyaceae cyanobacterium C42_A2020_001. Classification (GTDB taxonomy): domain Bacteria; phylum Cyanobacteriota; class Cyanobacteriia; order Leptolyngbyales; family Leptolyngbyaceae; genus JSC-12. The sequence continues at coordinate 16,313 of JACYLN010000009.1, forward strand.
AGGCGGCGGTTGGTCGAGCGCAACAGGCTCGTAGGGTTGCCTGGTATAGCCTGGATGCTTGCGGTAGCGGCTAGCTAATTCCTGCAAATAGGATTTTAAGCGGGGAGTGTGGCGAGTTGGTTGCAGCGGAATCTCAAGTTGGATGCAGGCAGGTTCCAGCAGGTTGAGGGTTTGTGGACGGAAAACGCAGATTTTTTGGGGAGGGGGGCGATCGCTCAACAAATGGCGAAGTTGTTCAACAACCCACTCTGCGTTGATTTGCAACTGTGGACAGAACGCACTCCAGGCAAATGTACTGTCTGCCTCACACACAACCAACTCCCATAAGGGATTGCCCGCCTCATCCTGAAGCGGGCGGCGATAACAATCAACTTCCCAGACAGCCATAGGGTGAACAGCGAGTAGTGAGCAATTTTCTTACTATCTCCTATTCACCCACTACTTTTTCAGAGATGGGTAATTTATACAGGCACCTTCGCCAAGCTTTGCCCAATTTCGGCTTTCGTTCCAGGTGCATAGACACGGGTGACGTAGTCCGCAATCATGCGGTGGGTATTGAATGCGAGTCCATTGGTTTTGATGGAATTCTTCATCATGGTGACCCAACCGTGTGGCACACCGTCGCTGTCCTGGTCGTAGTAGAGCGGCACAATTTCTTCCTCTAACAGCTTATAGAGCGAATCAGAGTCAATTTTGTCCTGTAGTTCCTGGTTACTGGTGTGGGCATCTTCACCGATCGCCCAACCATTCAACCCTTTGCCACTGGCATCTGTCTGATAACCCTCGCACCACCAACCATCCAGCACGCTACAGTTGAGTCCGCCGTTGAAACAGACCTTTTGGCCGCTGGTGCCGGATGCTTCGAGCGGACGACGTGGATTATTTAGCCAAACATCCACACCTTGAACCAGTTTCCGGGCGGTGTACATATCGTAATCTTCGACAAACGCCACGCGGTTTTGCACAGCAGGCTGCTTACACCACTCCATCAACCGCTGAATGATTCGTTTACCTTCTTCATCGGCGGGATGGGCTTTGCCAGAGAAGATGATTTGTACAGGGCGTTCCAAACTGCTGAAGATTTTGAGCGCGCGATCGGCATCTCGCAGCAGCAAATCGCCTCGTTTATAGGGGCTGAAACGACGGGCAAACCCAATCGTCAAAATGTTAGGGTCAAGAATTTGATCTGCCGCCGCGATCGTATCGGGAGACTCCCCCCGATTCTTGCGAGACTGCTTAATCCTAAAACGAGCATGAGCAACCAGGCGTTCTTTCAGCACCATATGCCGCCACCACAGTTCCTCATCCGGGATTTGATCCACTTTTGCCCAGAGTTGGGGATCAAACACTTTATCGAACCAGTGCTCATCCAGATATTGGGAGTAGAGGTCTCCCAAAAGTGAAGCCGTCCAGGTGGAGGCATGAACTCCATTAGTTACATAGCCGATGGGTACAGTGTCTTCAGTCTTGTCGGGATAGAGAACGTGCCACATCTGACGGGACACTTGCCCGTGCAGTTCACTGACACCATTAGCAGTACGGCAAAGGCGCAACGCCAGTACCGTCATGCCAAACGGCTCCCAGGGATCGCCTAAGCGACGAGCACCAAGCGCCAGAAATTGTTCACGGGATAGCCCCAACTGCCCCCAATATTGAGCAAAGAAGGAATCCATCAGGTCTGCCGAGAAAACGTCGTGCCCAGCGGGAACGGGAGTATGGGTGGTGAATACGCAGCGATCGCGCACCGATGCTTCGATGTCATAAAACGATTTGCCCGTGCGTTGAATCTCCAATCGAGAAACTTCCAGGAGGCAAAATGCGGCGTGTCCTTCGTTTAGATGATAGATTCCGGGTTCAATCCCCAGTGCCTGTAATGCTCGTACACCACCGATCCCCAAGATAATTTCTTGAGCAATTCGGGTTTCTTGATTGCCCCCATACAGGTGCCCCGTTAACCAGCGATCAATTGGGTCGTTATCGTCTCGGTTAGTGTCCAGCAGGTAAAGGGCAACTCGTCCAACTTGCACTTGCCAAATTTGAACTTTGACTATTCGTTGACGCACCTGAACCTCAACCACGTAAGGTTGACCCTGCTCATCGGTCAGCAGTTTTAGGGGCATTCGGTCAAATGGTGCATCGACGTAGTAATCTTCTTGCCAGCCATCCCGGTTCAAGCGTTGGCGGAAGTACCCCTGCCGATACAGCAAGCCAATCCCTACCATTGGCACACCTAGATCGGAGGCTGATTTGAGATGATCCCCAGCTAAAATTCCTAAGCCACCAGAATAGACGGGCAAAGATTCGTGCAACCCAAACTCGGCACAAAAGTAAGCAACGGGATGTGTTTTAGAAATTTGCGGAGCAACCCGGGTTGCCCAGGTGTTTTCGGCTGCCATGTAGCGGTCAAAATCGGCAACTAGCAAATTCAACCGCTTCAGGTAGAGAGGATCGATGGCAAGTTGAGTGAGACGTTCATAGGAGACTGTTTCTAGTAGTGCGATGGAGTTATGTCCACAGCGCTCCCACTCATCCGGGTTGATTAACTCAAACAATGAAACTTGATCAGCCGCCCAGCACCACCAGTAATTATGAGCCAGGTCTGCCAGTCGCTTTAGAGAGCGGGGCAGTTTGGCGCTTAAACGAGCAGTCGGGGTTGAGGAAGCAATACTTACCATAGCTTGGTTGTTTGTGGTTGGAATTAAGATACAGATTTTGATCGAAGTTTAGTCCAAACTACGATTGAAGCTACTTTGTAGGGAGAAAATGTGAGGATTGCTACAAAAGTTTGAAAAGTGTGACCTGTCTTCAATGATGGAGTGATGATCTTTGCAATTATAGGAAGTATCCAGTGTTAAGCTGAGCTTCCAGACTCATGTTGAATTTTACGTATTTTGGGGCTATGAAACCTGTTCTCAGTCGAATTGGCGATGATATGTCGAGCCTGACGGGTGTGCGGGCAATTATGAAAGACATTATCGAAACTCTACGAGCCGGAGCAGGGCAAGAATTCATCAACTTGAGTGCTGGGAACCCGTTAATTCTGCCAGAAGTGGAGCAGCTTTGGCGAAATTGTACGGCTGATTTGCTGGCAAGTTCAGAGTATGGAGACGTGGTGTGTCGGTATGGTGCCAGTCAGGGCTATCAGCCTTTGCTTGAGGCAGTTGCTCAGGATTTTAACCAACGGTATGGTTTGAACTTGAGCGATCGCAATGTTTTAATTACACCCGGAAGCCAGAGCCTTTATTTTTATGCGGCAAATGCGTTTGGCGGGCTAACCACCAGCGGTAGCTTGAGAAAAATCGTGCTGCCCCTCAGCCCCGACTACACCGGATACGGCGGTGTGACGCTTTCGGCGGAGGCGCTAGTTGCCTATAAACCCACCTTAGATATTGACCGTGCGGCTCATCGTTTTAAGTATCGCCCCGATTTCAACCAGCTAGAAATCAATGAGCAAACGGGTTGTGTGATTTTCTCACGCCCCTGCAACCCTACAGGCAATGTGTTAACGGATGAAGAGGTGCGGAAGATTGCCAACATGGCAGCCGCTTATGACGCTCCGGTATTGATTGATTCCGCCTACGCACCGCCCTTTCCGGCGTTGAACTTTACCGATATGGCACCGCTGTTTGGTGGCAATATTTTGCACTGTATGAGTTTATCGAAAGCGGGGTTGCCGGGAGAACGCATTGGGATCGCCATTGGAGATGAGTCTTTAATTCAAACGCTGGAGTGTTTCCAGACAAATTTGTGTATTCATTCCCCCCGGTATGGGCAGGCGATCGCGGCTCGTGCGATTGCATCAGGTGCACTGGCAGACCTCTCCAGCAATGTTATCCGTCCTTTTTACCAGAAGAAAATTCATATCGTTGAAGCAGCACTCGATCAAGCAATGCCAGATACCATTCCCTGGTATTTGCACCGGGGCGAGGGAGCCATTTTCTGCTGGCTATGGTTGGATGAACTGCCCATCACCGATTGGGAGATTTATCAGAAGCTGAAACAGGTTGGCGTGATTGTAGTTCCTGGTAGTACCTTTTTCCCTGGCTTACACGAAGACTGGATTCACAAGCAGCAATGCCTCCGCATTAGCCTCACAGGCAGCGATATGGAACTAGAAATTGGGATGAAACGCCTTGCAGATGTGGTGAAACAGGTTTATTAAGCAATCGCCATGACAGAGAGCTTTGTTGAAATTGGCAAAATCGTAGCGCCGCAAGGATTGAAGGGAGAACTGCGAGTTTACCCAAACTCTGATTTTCCTGAGCGCTTTTTGCAACCGGGGCAACGCTGGCTGCTACACCCAGGCGATCATCAACCTCGCCCAATCACATTGCTCAAGGGTCGGTATCTGGATGGCAAAGGGCTGTACATTGTGCAGTTGGAAAATATTACAGATCGCGATCAGGCAGAAACTTTACGGGATTGCAAGTTGATGGTTCCCGCTAGCGATCGCCTTCCTCTAGAAGAAGGCGAATTCCATGTGGCTGATTTGATTGGGCTTGGAGTCTTTGACCAGACGAATCAAACTCTCGTGGGGGAAGTGATCAACGTGCTCACAGCCGGCAATGACCTGCTGGAAGTCAAACGGTCTCAGTCAGCGAATGCTGAAAAAACTAAAACGGCGCTGATTCCCTTCGTTAAAGCGATCGTGCCAGTAGTTGACCTGAAACAAGGACGGATCGAAATTACACCACCCAACGGGTTGCTCGATTAGAGTATCTATTCAGAATTTGGAGAATCAGAACTTAGGAAATTGTCCCTGCAACCTTTCAGGCGATTGCAAACAATGACTGCACATACAGCCTCTTGGCACCTGGGGATCGCTAACCAATCCACTAGAATTCGCTTCAAGCAGATCATGGCTGGAAGCCTGCTCACTCTCAACCCTGGTTTGAGCCGAGGTTGCAGCCTCCAGTGCTTGAGCCGAAACCACAACTGTTGTGGATGACATCATCAACACAGCAGGGCAAATAATTAGACTGAATTTAGCAAGGTTCATGGCAGCACATTACTCTATTTAGCGACCCAATATAGCAACCCTAAATCATTTGTGGAAAGTAATAAACAAACTTCCAGCGAAATTAACGACTTCCTTTGTAAACATTTTTGCTCATGTTGCTAAGATATCAACATCGAAAAGCAATTTGTGGGTACTTTTTGCAGAAAATTGGCTTACTGAAGAGTTTTCCACCCACACTTCTTGCTGTAAATTCTGTTTTTAATCTGAATTTAGCGATCGCTGACTGAACTAGGGATTATCCGTCCCTGGTTTGAATAAAGTCATCTACACAATATCTTTCGCAACAAAATTTCAGAAGGTTAGTAAAATCAGCCAATACAATAACTCCATTTAGAGCCATCAATTCTCCTAATTCGCGTCTCATGAACTTAACGGCTCCTGCATCTTCCGTTGAATTTGTCGTCCCCGACTGGCTCCGAGAATGTCAATCGGTTCAAAATTTGATGCCCGATTGTAGCGAGTCTCAAATTCCACGAGCAGATGCCGAACTCATCTGTCGAGCGTTTGATTTTGCTTATCAACTTCATCAGGGGCAATATCGCGCCTCTGGTGAGCCTTACATTATTCATCCAGTTGCAGTAGCGGGACTTCTACGAGATTTAGGCGGTGGCAGTGCCATGATTGCCGCAGGCTTTCTGCACGACGTAGTTGAAGACACCGACATTACATCCGATGAATTAGAGGCGCTGTTTGGCGAAGAAGTCAGAACTCTAGTTGAAGGAGTTACCAAGCTCTCCAAGTTCAACTTCTCCAGTAAAACTGAACGACAAGCGGAAAACTTTCGACGGATGTTCTTAGCAATGGCGCAAGACATTCGCGTGATCGTCGTCAAATTGGCAGATCGCTTGCACAATATGCGAACCCTAGAACATCTTCCTGATGTCAAACGGCGGCAGATCGCTTTAGAAACTCGCGAAATTTTTGCGCCGTTGGCAAACCGTTTAGGGATCGGGCGCTTTAAGTGGGAACTGGAAGATTTAGCGTTTAAGTACCTGGAGCCTGAAGCTTACCGGGGTGTGCAAGAACTGGTTGCCGAGAAGCGCGCCGATCGCGAAGCGCGCTTGTCTGACATTGTGGCAGCGCTACGAAACCGCTTGCAACAGATTGGAATTCAAGTCTTTGATATTAGCGGTCGCCCCAAGCATCTTTATGGGATTTATCAGAAGATGCAGCGCCAACAAAAGGGCTACGACGAGATCTATGATGTGGCAGCCGTTCGGATGATTGTGGACTCCAACGAGGAATGCTATCGTTCGCTGGCGATCGTCCACGATATGTTTCGTCCTATTCCTGGGCGTTTTAAGGACTATATTGGCTTACCCAAACCCAACCGTTATCAATCTCTGCACACTGTTGTAATTGGCAATACGGGTCGCCCATTAGAAGTTCAGATTCGTACCCTGGAGATGCATCACGTCGCTGAATACGGGATCGCTGCCCACTGGAAATATAAGGAAACGGGCAATTCATCGAGTCCTTTAACGGGGGTAGATGAGAAATTCACCTGGCTGCGGCAACTGCTGGATTGGCAGAGTGATCTAAAAGATGCTCAGGAATATCTGGAGAGCATCAAGGATGACCTGTTCGATGGTGAGGTCTATGTGTTCACACCCAATGGAGATGTGGTTTCCCTCAGCCGGGGAGCAACACCCGTTGATTTTGCCTATCGCATTCACACCGAAGTTGGCAACCATTGTGCCGGGGCACGGGTGAATGGGCGCATGGCAACGCTAGACACAACATTGAAAAATGGCGACATTGTTGAAATTCTTACGAACAAAAACTCCCGTCCTAGTTTGGACTGGCTGAACTTTGTGGTGACAGCCAGCGCCCGCAACCGGATTCGGCAATGGTATAAGCGATCGCACCGTGAAGAAAATATCGCCCGGGGACGCGAAATGCTGGAGCGAGAACTGGGCAAGAACGGCTTTGAAGCCTTACTGAAATCGGCTCCCATGCTGGCAACCGCAGAGCGATGTAACTACCACAGTGTGGATGATCTTCTCGCCGCTCTGGGTTATGGCGAAGTCACCCTTAACTTGACCGTTAACCGTCTGCGAGAAGCCGTCAAAGCGCAGCAACAACCCATCGCTACCGATCCCCAACTGCTGCTGCCTAGCTTACCGCCCACCAAAGCGTTGCCACCGCCACCGCCCTCAGGCAAATCCCCCATCGCTGGAGTGGAAGGCTTACTCTACCACCTGGCAGGTTGTTGTACCCCTGTTCCTGGAGAACCGATTATTGGGGTGGTGACCAAAGGCAACCGGGGAATTTCTATTCATCGGCAGGGCTGCCCCAACACCGAGCAAATACCGGGCGATCGCCTCGTGCCAGTTAGTTGGAACCCGCTCACTGAAGACAGCGCTCGTCCCCAAACCTACCCCGTTGATATTCAGATTGAAGTAATTGATCGAGTAGGCGTACTAAAAGACATCCTCTCTCGCCTGACCGATAACAACATCAACGTTCGCAACGCTCAAGTCAGAACCTTCCCCGACCAAACCGCCGTTATTGATTTGGGAATCGACATTCGCAACCACGACCAGCTTGAACGCACCTTTTCCCAAATCAGAAAACTCAGCGATGTGCTCAATATGCGTCGTCTCAGTCAAATTGATAATTAAACACTCCCGATACCCCATTCCCTATCTGCTATTCCCTATCTTCACCTGCATCCCAACGACTCGCGCGTATCGACACCGGTGACGGGATTTGTTCCAGAAGCCGTTTGGCAAAGCGCCAAAACTTGAGCACGATCAATCGCCGCATCGCTAAAGTCAGCGCCCGTCACAATCGCACCTTTGAAATTAGATTTGAGCAGCATGGCAGAGTTGAAAATTGCATCACTGAGATCAGCGTTAGCAAAATCAGTAATGTAGGCAATTCCATCACTAAAATCGACTCCGTGTAAGTTCGCATTAGCCAGTTTTGCCCCGTTAAACACGGCACCACGCAGATCAGCCCCACTAAAATTTGCACCTTGCAGGTTAGAATCGCCAAATTCAGACCGCACTAGATTTTGCCCAGCATAGTTTTTGGCAGTATCCTCTACATCGTCGTAAGCTCGAATCGCAGCAGAACTTGCCGCATGAGTAGGGGTTGCCCCCGTGATTAGAACCACAAGAGCAAGAAGAACGCTAATAACTGTTTTTAGGACACACATAAGATAAGAGATTAAAGACGCGATCGCTGCACGTCATTAAACTTAACATCTCAAGTAGATAGTTCAAAGCTCCCAGCGACCCCAATAGTCAACCGGGAGCTTAACAAGCGTTTAACACGTAAATCCTCTTTTCTTATGGACGCAAGCGGTTGTCAGGTCGCCAAAGAAGGTAAGTTACAAAACCAGTCATCGCAGACAAAATCAGTAAAGCAATCATAAGCACCCTAAACTGTTTTTATCAGAGTTCCCCGGCAAATTACACAAACTCTCAGCCGAAACACGGAGAACCCTCAGCAAGAGTACTGAAAAGATACTTACGAGTTACTTCAAGTATTAAAACGGATAACTCATTACCTGAATGACCGTACCACTTTTTGGTAAGCTTCCAGGTCCAAGCGCGATCGTATTACCAACTCGGCGAATCGGTACGCCACTCATTAGAGATAGAAAGTTATCGACCGGAACCAAATCACAGGTACCTTTCGCGGCTCGTGTGCGGTAATGGGTTGGAATGACAATTTTGGGATTTAAGACTTCGATCGCTGCCTTCGCGTTTTCAGGGGTATACGCTTTCGGTCCATTGCCAACCGGAATCAGCAGCAAATCTGGGCGACCCATCAAAATCTTTTGCTCTGGAGTAATTGGTGCTGCGGCTCCACCCAAATGCAAAATATCAATCCCCCCCTGCTTCCATCGCCAGGCAACGTTAATCCCAAATCGCTTGCCATCCAGCAGATCATGAGAAGTCCGAATCCCCTGAAACTGTCTTCCGTTCACCTGGTAAGAGCCTGCTTCAAACAGCAATTTGGGGTTTCCTGGCAAAATTTCAACCGCACCTTCATCCAGCAGTTGACTGCTAATCATAACCAAGTCCGCATTTACTTTAGGAGCACGATAGCCAGCCGTGCAGCCAACCGTGCGGAAGGGGTTTACTAAGATCCGACCAGCCCCGCCACCTGTGAACAAAAAGCAGGTATGCCCGAACCACTGAATTGAGACAGAGCCTCCTGTTTGTGCCTGGTAGCTCTGCAAACTAGAGGTTGCTCCCATTCCCAATGCTGTCAACAACCCTGCGCCACCATAGCACATTAACCAACGCCGTTTCATAACTCCTCACCTAACCACGTTTAGTTGATTGACCGGAGAAAGTTTCGTAGAAGTTCCTTGCCTGATTGAGTCAACACGCTTTCAGGATGAAACTGCACTCCCTGAATGTGGGGATACTGCCGATGCCTAACACCCATAATGGTGCCGTCATCAACCCAGGCAGTAACCTCTAAAACATCAGGTAACCCCTGTCGTTCAATCACCAGACTATGATAGCGGGTGGCGGTCAACGGATTGTGGATTCCTGCAAAAACACCCACGCCTGTGTGATGAACCTGAGACGTTTTGCCATGCATCAGTATGGGAGCAGAGACAATTTCTCCACCAAATACCTGACCAATACTTTGATGCCCCAGGCAAACCCCCAAAATTGGCAATGTTGCCCCCAATTCTTCGATTAGTTGCAACGAGATGCCCGCGTCGTCGGGTCGTCCTGGTCCCGGAGAGATCACAACTCCATCCGGTTGAAGTTGACGGATTTGATCGAGAGAAATTTGATCGTTGCGATAAACCTGCACATCTTGAGCAACTGGAAATTCGTCTCCCAGTTCTCCCAGATACTGAACCAGGTTGTAGGTGAAACTATCGTAATTATCAATAACGAGGATCAAGGCGATTTAACTTTTTAGCTCGATAGTGTCCAGCTTACAGCGAGACGGATTAAAACAGCAGCAGGAGCTTGATCCAGAGTTTGGGCAGAATTAGAGAACTTGCGACCCCAACGGATGCAAAGGCAGAAATCAGCACTGCTGCCGCTGAACAATCTTTGGCAATTTTCGCAAGATCGTGATAGTTCTGCTTAACGGTTAGATCAACAACGGATTCGATCGCCGTGTTGAGCAGTTCCATCGTCAACACAGCACCCACGGTCAAGCCAATCACCGCCATCTCCACGGCTGAAAGCTGTAGTAAGATACCTGAACTGAATGCCAAAAATCCCAGAAACACATGAATCCGAAAGTTACGTTGGGTTTGGAAGGCGTAACTCACTCCGGCCCAAGCATATTTAAAACTAATGAATAACGTTGGAGCGACTCGCCAAGCTAGCTCCCGGTTGACTTTCATTATTGGTACCACCTCGCCATTGGGACATTCGGGGTCGGGAGTTTGAAGTTCGGGAGGCATAGGCTGCAATACGGTTCTAACTATTAAATCTTGATGAGAATGCTGATTTCCGGGAGGCATCAACTGTTTTGTATAAAAGCTTTGTCTTAGCGTGCCCCAAAGACTAGCAAGAATTCTAACTGTCTGAGATTGAAAGACCAACCGTATTTAAGAGAGCTTTTTGTTGAGCTAACATTGAAACCAGCGTTGCCTCATCGGGATGATCCCAGCCCAATAAATGCAGCAAACCATGACTGGCTAACCATGCTAACTCCGTTTTGAGCGAGTGTTGCTGCGCTTCTGCCTGTTGCTGAGCGGTGTCAACCGAAATCACAATATCTCCCAAGTAAAGCGGCAGAGATGATTGTAGTTCGGGCATTTGGGGAGAATCCGTTTCTAATGCTGCAAATGCTAAAACGTCGGTGGGTTTATCTTGATGGCGATACTGAACATTGAGGGTTTGAATTTCGCGATCGCCCGTGAATCGTAAACTTAGCTCATAAGCTTGGATGGGAGATAGATCAGGCTGCAAAACTTCCAGCCATTGCTGAAACCAAGATTCCCATTGCTCGTCGGCAATTGACGCGATCGCTGTTACCGAAGTTGAACTAACTGGATAGGCGCGATCGGCTTCAACCAAATCAGCCGCTGGCGAAAAGCAGTCTTGCACACAAACCTCTACCTGAATGCTCATAACGCTGGTGTAACCTCAGCGAGTCAGGTAAGACAAGCCGATTAGAATCGACAATAACCCAATCGTTGTCAAGAAAAAGTGTTGAAGCGACTTGCCACGCTTCCGCACCATGTTTCGCATCGCTAGCTTCACGTAGCTGGGTTTGGGTTCACCGCTGGGAGCTACTTCAGTATTAGATGCACTTGGGATGGCTGACTCCTGCGATTCCTCAGCAGAAGATAGATTTTCAGTTTCCATGATCAAATACCTGTCAATTTTCAACTAAGGATCGTGGATTAAATAACTCCGGAAACCTCACCTCTCCCCCTGCCCCTCTCCGAGCCGGAGAGGGGCAGGGGGAGAGGTGAGGTTAACTGAAAAATTCGATGTTATTAAATTCACGTTCCTAAGGTAACAATAAAAGCGAGGTGACGCGGTTGTTTTACTCACAGCGATAAGACTATTACCACATCAGCAACCAGGTGGTTTCTTAAGCCTCTACTAGCTGAACTTCTTGGCGCAGATACGCCTGGATAAATGGGTCCAAATCGCCGTTCATCACGTCCGTAATTGCTGTTGTTTCTGCTGCGGTTCGTAGGTCTTTCACCATCTGGTAGGGATGAAAAACATAGTTACGAATCTGGTTGCCCCAGGACGCTTCTACGATGTCGCCGCGAATATCAGCAATTTCTTTGGCTTTTTGCTCCTGTGCGATAATTAGTAACTTGGCTTTGAGAATTGCCAGGGCTTTTTCTTTATTTTGGAGCTGCGATCGCTCCTCCGTACAGCGCACTGCCAAACCTGTGGGAATGTGCAAAATGCGTACCGCTGTTTCCACCTTGTTCACGTTTTGTCCACCTTTGCCACCTGCCCGCGAAGTGGTAATTTCCAGGTCTTTTTCGGGGATTTCAAGCTGAACGGTGTTATCTAACAGGGGCATCACTTCCACACCTGCAAAACTGGTTTGCCGCTTGCCGTTAGCATTAAACGGAGAAATGCGAACCAGGCGATGGGTGCCCTTTTCCGACTTCAAGTATCCGTAAGCGTAGCGTCCTTCAATTTCCAGCGTTGCCGACTTGATCCCAGCTTCGTCTCCCTCCGAGAGTTCGCTTAAATGCACTTTATAGTGGTGGTCTTCTGCCCAACGGGTATACATCCGTAGTAACATTTCTGCCCAATCTTGAGCATCCGTTCCACCTGCCCCAGCGTTAATTGTTAACACTGCGCCTTTTTGGTCATAAGTACCAGATAAAAGTTGCTGTAGTTCCCATTGATCGAGGTCGCGAGTGAGCTGCGTCAGATTAGACGCTGCCTCTTGCAGCAACGATTCGTCGTTCTCCAGTTCTAGTAGCTCTAAAACCGCTCTGGCATCGTCCAGGTGGGATCGCCACTGTTCCAATTGCTCCAAATGGGATTTGAGATCGTTTAGCTCCTGTAAGGTTTGTTGAGCCGAAGTTTGATCATCCCAAAAGTCTGGTTGCGCGGCGAGTTGCTCTAAATCTTGAATTTTGGCAGTCAGAGCAGGTACGTCAAAGATAGTCCTGAGCTTTGCCCAGGCGATCGCTTAACACTTCAACTTCCCGTTTAATATCCAACACTTCCATTGCTATCTAACTCTCAATCAGTAATTCGCAGTTGTTGTATCGTCAATCTTAGCGATAGATCTCCTCGAAGCGCTGAATGATAAAAAAAAGCTGTGGCGTTTGAGCACCACAGCCTTCCAAGTAGCCAGACTGAACTTTGTTATTCTTTTTATGAAACCGGCTAATCGCGGCTGTTTAGGGCGATGAGTAATCGCAGAATGAAGACAAACAGGTTGATGTAGGTCAGGTACATGGAAAGAGCAGCGGGTAAGTATTGGTCATCCCGATAAGTCCGGGGCAACACAAAAAAGTCCACGACGGCTGCACCCACAAACAAAACTACCCCAATGCCTGAAATCGCAACTTCCAGGAAGGTTGGGGTAAAAATACCGAAAAATGCAAATAGAAGTTGGGCAATCAGCACCACAAACAGCGCAATGATCCCAATCTGCACCGTTTTGGCAAGTGCCATTCCGTCTTTTTCAGACAGGTTGGAGCCAATTTGGCGACCCGCAATAAACGTAATGCCACAACCGAGTGCAGCAAACCCAATTCCAGCAATCCCAACGTTGGGCGTTCTCAATGCCACAAAAATTAGCCCGGTTAGCGTGTACCCCACCAGCAGGCTGTAGGTTGCCAGTAGAGGCAGTGCCACCCCTTTGTTACCTTTCTCGGCAACGCTCATTGCCACAAAGTAAAGAATGAGTGAGGCGATCGCGGCAATCCAGGTAGACGCGATAAAAATATTCGGGTAGTTTTCGAGAACTCCCATGCCGCCACAAACTCCCAGCGCCGTTAGCAGCAGACCCCCACCCACAAAGGGAAGCGCATTTGCAATGACGTTTGGTCCAATAATTGACTGACTTCTAGCTTCGCGAACCGCTTGCCGGAAGTTGCTCGTATTACTCACGGGAAATCCTCCCACTTATTGCAGAATCAAGTTCTGAGCCTATTTTGCCGCAGATCTCAGCAAATGCGCTAGCGGATACAGGTTGTGCCTGGCTTCCCTGCGCTCATTTTTCTTAGAGCAAGTGACCCTACCCGTAGAAAACCCATGAAATTCGGGAGTTTCCATAGATTTTTCCGTATATATGCCGAAACTCCGAAAGACCCCTTCCAGAAGTACCGTAGATTGACGATGGTTTCCCCCCCTTTCACTAACGAAAATAAGCTCAACTCTGATGTGAAAGGTAACTGCAAATGACGGCGACTCAAACCAACGTACGTTCCCGTGGCATGGAGCTACTGATTGCGTATCACCAAAATCCCTCAGTTAGACTTCGGAATCAACTCGTTCAACTGAATGCGGGCTTAGTTAGAAAAATTGCTCATCGAGTAAGTCATCAGTGCGCTGAACCCTATGAAGATCTCGAACAAATTGGCTACTTGGGTTTGATTCGAGCAATTGAGCGGTTTAATCCAAATCAGGGGTGTGCATTTAGTTCTTTTGCGGTTCCTTATATTCGGGGTGAGATGCTGCATTTCTTGCGCGATCGCAGCTCTACCGTTAAGATTCCCCGTCGCTGGCAACAGCTCAACAAAGCCGGACAAAAAGTTCGGGAAGAATTGGCAGAAGCGTTTGGTCGTCAACCAACCGATGAAGAAATTGCAGAGCAACTTGGGGTTGCGGTAACTGAGTGGCGCGAAAGCAAATTGGCAACCAAAAACCGCTTGCCATTAAGCCTCGATGCTACCATCAGCCAGCAAATCGACTCTCCCATGACTCTGGGCGATACATTACCTGATGCCCATTATCAGAACCTGCAAATGTTGGAAGAAGATCGGCAACAGCTTCAGCGGGCACTGGGGCAGCTAGAAGAGAAGACACGGCAAGCGATCGAGTTTGTATTTATCAAAGATTTGTCTCGCAAAGAAGTGGCTGAACGCATTGGAGTTAGCCCAATGACGGTTACTCGTCGCTTACATCGCGGCATTCAGCAAATGGTTGCCTGCCTGCAACCCCAGGTTCTGCAAACAGATCCTTAAGTGATTTTCCTCGGATAACATGTAGACCTTTCACTCTACAAATAAACTCTCCAAGCTGAATCAGGCAACTGGTTCAGCTTTCTTGCTGTTGGGGGCGATTTGAGGGGAAGGGGGAGAAGGCAAGAGGCAGGCTTCGCCCTGAGGCTCTGCCCAAAGGGAGGCAGGAGTCGTAGGGGCGGGTTGACCAGGAGCAGATCTGGTTAGCCCAAAAATTGTAGAACCTGCCGTATGGAAGTCAGAAGGGACAGAATCGCTGAGAACGGTAACGGTTACCAGGAGCCAAAGATCATGCCTGCAAGGAGGATGAAACCAATCCAAACGTTTTGCCGAAACAGTTGCCCATAAGCGGCGTGAGGAATGGTTCGCTGACAGAGGCGGTAGTATTGCCAGATCCAGATCCCGGTAGCCACGATTAGCGTCAACCAAAATGCCCAGTTCAGTTGTAGAACAAGGGCTGTAGCTGCTAGGAGCAAAACTGTTCCCAGGAGAAAGAGTCCTACGGCATGAGGGGCGTTTTGACCGAAGAACAGAGCGCTGGAGTTGATGCCTATGCGGCGATCGTCCTCTCGGTCAGACATGGCGTAGATGGTATCGAAGCCGAGAGTCCACAAAATAGTTGCACCCCATAAAAACCAGGTGGCAGTGCCCAGACAAGGGGTGGGGGCAGGTGTTGCACCACAGCTTACAGCGCTCCAACTAATGAGAACGGCAAATCCCCAAGCGATCGCTAAGACCAACTGCGGCACCGGAAACACTCGCTTCGCTAGCGGATATAACACGATTACCGGAACCGCTGCAACACACAGCCAAAACGTAAGTGGATTTAAGTAGGTAGCCAATACCCAGGCGCACGTAAATGCAATGACTGCAACGACAATGCCCACTTGTACAGACAATGCCCGTGAAGCTAAAGGGCGAGTACGAGTACGTTGAACCTTAGGGTCAATATTACGATCCCACAAATCATTAACAACGCAGCCGACCGCACTCGTTGCCAACGTACCCAACACAATCACCCCAATTAGTAGTAGCGGCGGTGTGCCCCCTGCTGCCAAAACCACTGCCCAAAGTGCTGGAATCATCAAAATCAACCGTCCGGCAGGCTTATCCCACCGGAGGAGACGCATAACAATCATCCAGGTAGGCTCAGGGCGTTCAGAGGGAGACAGCATAGACGAGGGGTGAGGGGTTGGGGGTTAGGGCAAAAGACACAAATATTATGATACTTTTGCGTCCCCCTAGTTTTGAATGCTATCTTCTGTTCCCAATACCCCCCATACCCGACACCCCCATACCCGATACCCATACCCTATTCCCCTTCACCTCACTTCAGAGGCATTCTGCTGCGCTGCCTGCGCGTGTTCGTTGGCTTTATCCCACACTGCCCAAACGGTTGATTTCAGTGGAACTTTGGCTTTGTCAGAGAGGGGTTGAACTTTTACATCGTAGCGTTGTAATAGGCGATCGCTATCAATCAGAGCCAGAGGCACTCGTTGATTGAAGAAATCGCCATTTTGCAACCAGTCTGCGTTGTCCTCTTTGTAGCGCAGGTAGGTTTGCCAAACCGTAAGTGCAAATTCGTAATCGGCGATCGCGGTTTTCATTTCAGAATAGGCGGGGTTTTGTTTTGCTGCCGGAAAGGTTTCAACAGCTTTCAAAGACTGTTGCAGCGATCGCACAAGTCCTCGATACTCGTCATAACTTAGCCCAATCGGGTCTTCAGTTTTTCCGGTAACAGCCCGCGTTTGCAGGGTATTGAGCTGAGTTACTGTCGCTGAAAATTGTTCTACAGTGGCTAAAAACGTTTTTTCGACCTCAATTCGTTGCGCGATCGCCTGGTAGTTTTCGCGATAAGTTTTTTGTTTTTTCTGCGCCTCTTTTGAGACGGTGGTTAGGGGTGGAATTTTTTCTAAAAGGCGGACTGCCCGCTCCCACTTTTCAGCCGCTCGCTGCCAAACTGGCAAAGAATGAGGTGGATTTTGCACGGTGACCGCGGCTTGCCAAGCAATGGTTTGCGCCTGTTCAAACGTGTCTACCGCCATTTCTTCATGCGTCAGCCGCTGCGTAATTGCCTCGTACTTTGCTCGGTAATCAACCAATTTTTGTTTGGCTTTCGGTGAAATTGCCGCCTCCGGTGGAATAGTCTCCAGAAGCCGAACTGCTTGCCGCCATTTAACTTTTGCCGCTTGCCAGGTGTCTACTGAGTGCGGAGGGTTTTGTACCAACACGGCAGCTTCCCAGGCTAACTGACAAGCCAACTGGAAGCTTTTGTCTGGAGACAGCGTTTGGGCAGACGCAGATTCGCTTTGGGTCGTGTGGAACGAGTGAATAGATTGGTAGGAGCAACCCGACAACCAGAGGAAGCTAGCTGAGAGGGTTATCACCAGACAGGATCGTTTCATCTTACGATTTGAAAGCTAAGGTTAGGGTAAAGGAATTACTCAGATTTGCAAACAAAAGTTACAGCCAGTATAGAAATTGCTTCAATTACTTTCTTACAGGCAAAATTTCTCAATTCCTGAATCTCAAGGGTTTTTCCCTCTTCTGTTTTAGCCATGATTTGACTGTCCAGGATATTAGCGAGGAGACAAAATTCCATGACTTCTCACCCAAAGCTCTATGAAGGTAAGGCAAAAATTTTATATGCCACCGATGATCCAGCCGTGTTACTGACCTATTTCAAAGATGATGCCACGGCGTTTAATGCTCAAAAACGCGGCTCAATTCAAGGCAAGGGAGCAGCGAATTGCGCGATCGCCAGTCACCTATTTCAGCAGCTAGAGTTAAAAGGAATTCCGACCCATTTTATCGACCAACCCAGCCCCAATGAGATGCGAGTCAAAGCAGTGAAAATTGTGCCGCTGGAGGTTGTCATCCGCAATATTGCCGCTGGTAGCTTATGCAAGCAAACGGGATTGGCATTGGGAACTGTGATTCAGCCGCCCTTGATAGAGTTCTACTACAAGAATGACGAGCTGGGCGACCCATTATTAACCCGCGATCGCCTGTTTTTAATGAAACTGGCCACCCCAGAACAGGTAGCGCAATTGCAAATCATGGCACTCAAAATTAACGAAATTCTGACAGAATTCTTCCAAAACTGCGGAATTACACTGGTTGATTTCAAGCTGGAATTTGGGGTTGACCAGAACCAACAGATCCTCCTGGCAGACGAAATTAGTCCTGATACCTGCCGTTTGTGGAACCAGGCAGAAACCGACCCCACCCGTCGCGTCATGGACAAAGACCGATTTCGCCACGACTTAGGTGAAGTAGAAACAGCCTATCAACAAGTTCTGGAAAGGGTTTTAGCAAGCTCAGACAAGGTTGGCGAAATTCAGTAAAATCTGACTTTCAGGAATAAATGCTCTAACTTTTATCTTTTCAATTGCTGGCGCTTACCTTACTTCCGCCACAAATTCCTGTGGTCAAGCTAAGTATTGGTACCCACTGATGCGGTAGAATTTGACGGTTCCTAAGGTTAAAGTTTTGTTTTGTCCTTTTAGTCTGCCCTGAGCAGAGTGTGGTGTGTGATTGTGCAAATGAACAAGACGCAGTTATCTCCCCTTTTGGTGGCGTTACTGGCTGCATCCGCTACGGTGAGTCTGTCAAATTCTGCCACGGCTCAAACAGCCCGTTCCAAATCAGTTGAGGTGGAAACACCATTTCCCTCAAAGACGGTGAAATCAGTAGAGGCAAAATCGAAAAATTCCTTAGCGGACGCTACCACCCCTACGGATGTCACCACCAAACCAAGCGATTCCTCTTCAGACGCGATCGCTCCCAGCATAATTCCAGTTCAACCTCTTTCGCCGATTGATTTATTGGGTCCACCACTCGTCGCCCAGTCTTCCCCTGGCGAAGCTCCCGACCGAATTCGCATCAATCCGCTTTCTCCAGGAACCCCTCAACCAACTGCACCTACGGTTCCAACTCCGGCTCCTACAACCCCAGAAGCTGAGCAAACCCCTACACCGACCACGCCAACCCCCACAGCGCCTTCGGAAACACCAACTCCCACCACACCCCCCGCCCAAACCGTTGACACCGACCCACGAGTTTTGGTAGCTGAGGTTTTGGTCAGAGGCGTAGAGGGTACCTTTCAGGACGAAGTTTACAACGCGATTCAAACTCGTCCAGGGCGAACCACCACCCGAACTCAACTGCAAGAAGACATCAATGCGATTTTTGCAACCGGGTACTTCTCAAACGTAAGAGCAGTTCCAGAAGATACTCCCCTGGGTGTGCGGGTAACGTTTGAAGTGGTGCTTAACCCAGTACTGCAATCAGTACAGGTTGAAGGTAACCGAGTGTTGCCGCAACAAGTGGTGACAGAAACCTTCACCGACCAATACGGTAAGGTATTGAACCTCAACACCCTGCAAGAAGGAATTAAGCGCCTTAACAAGTGGTATCAAGATAACGGCTTTGTGCTAGGGCAAGTGCTGGAATCTCCAGCCGTCTCTCCAGATGGGGTCGTCACTCTGCAAGTGGCAGAGGGAGAAGTTTCTAACCTGAGAGTTCGTTACATCAACAAAGAAGGGAATGAGTGTATTCGCAATGAGCAGGGACGATTTGTTTTAATTGAACCGGAAACAAAGCAGCCCGTTCTGGATAAAAATGGCAATCCCACAGGCTGCCGTAACCGGACGCGAGAATTTATTGTTACCCGCGAGTTTCAAACCAAGCCAGGAGATATTTTCAACCGAGCCGTGGTGGAACAAGACATCCAGCGAGTGTTCGGTTTGGGAATTTTTGATGATGTGCGGCTTGCCCTGGAACCCGACCCCAATGACCCACGTAAAGTGGTGGTGGTGCCAACGATTGTTGAGAAAAATACAGGTTCAATTTTTGCAAGTGCTGGTATCAGTAGCGCCAGTGGTTTGTTTGGTTCGGTGGGCTATCAGCAGCAAAACGTGGGTGGAAATAACCAGAAACTATCTGCAGAAGTGCAAGTTGGGCAACGGGAACTGTTGTTTGATTTGAGCTTTACCGACCCCTGGATTGGCGGTGATCCTTTCCGCACGTCCTACACGGTTAACCTGTTCCGGCGGCGCACTATTTCGCTGATTTTTGATGGCGGCGATCCAGATATTGATTTGCCAAACGGGGATACTCCTCGAATTTTAAGAACGGGTGGATTTATCAGTTTTACCCGTCCGTTAAATGGTAATCCTTACATCCGTCCTGAATGGACTGCGTCTCTGGGTTTGCAATATCAGCGGGTTTCGATTCGCGATCGCGATGGCGACCTCAGCCCCGTTGATCAATTAGGGAATGACCTCAGCTTCAGCGGTAGCGGACGAGATGATTTACTGTCAATTCAGTTTGGTGTCGTCCAAGACCGTCGAAACGATCCATTACGACCAACCAGAGGCAGTTTTCTGCGGTTAGGGACGGAACAATTTATTCCCATCGGTTCTGGCAGTATTTTAGGCAACCGCCTGCGGGGAAGTTACAGTTTTTACTTACCGACCCAGTTGATTCGATTTACACGAGGCTGTCGGACTCCAAATCCAAGACCAGCAGATTGTCCCCAAACCTTTGCGTTCAACGTCCAGGGTGGTACGTTCCTGGGCGATCTGCCCCCTTACGAAGCGTTCTCATTAGGCGGAGCAAATTCCGTTCGAGGCTATGATGAAGGGGATCTGGCAGCAACCCGAAGCTATATTCAAGGAACGGTAGAATATCGCTTCCCAATCTTTTCCATCTTCTCTGGTGCCCTGTTTGTAGATGGAGCATACAACTTTGGCTCTCAGGGTCTGGTTCCTGGCAACCCAGGTGGCATTCGGAACAAGCCAGGAAGTGGTTATGGCTACGGGGTTGGTGTACGAGTTCAGTCTCCGCTAGGTCCCATTCGAGTTGACTTTGGAATTAATGACCAGGGAGATACCCAAGTAAACTTTGGTATTGGGGAGAGATTCTAATGGAGGTAGAAGCCAGAAGGCAGGAGCCATACACCAAGCCGCAAGAGGACGCAAACCTTCTGGCTTCCATGCAGCATACTCTGGGTGATGGTTTTGTGATGTCGGGCGTGGGGTTACATACAGGAGAGCAAGTGCAGGTGCGGGTTTTGCCTGCTGCCACGGGGCAAGGGCGCTACTTTGTTCGCACCGACCTGCCTGCTTCACCAACCATTCCTGCCAGGGTGGAAGTGGTTAGCCAAACTTTGCTCTCAACTGAATTGAAGATTGATTCTGCGCCCGTGCGAACTGTGGAACACCTGTTGGCGGCACTGACGGCAATGGGCATTGATAATGCCCGGATTGAAATCGATGCTGCGGAAGCGCCATTGCTGGATGGGTCGGCCAAACAGTGGACGGACGCGATCGCCCATGTGGGTGTGGTGGCTCAATCTGCCCCGCGTCAGCCGTGGACTGTAACAGAACCAATGTGGATACGGGAGGGAGATGCTTTTGTGGCAGCGCTTCCTTCACCAGAATTGCGGTTTACTTATGGAATTGATTTTGATCTGGAGGCGATTGGGAACCAATGGCACAGTTGGTCACCTGCCAGCGATGAGCCGTTTGCAACGGCGATCGCCCCAGCCCGCACTTTTGGACTCGCCCATCAGATCAAATACCTGCAATCTCAGGGGTTGATCAAAGGTGGCAGTCTGGATAACGCCCTAGTTTGCGGTTCTGAGGGATGGTTGAACCCGCCATTAAGATTTGCCAATGAGCCAGCCCGTCACAAACTTTTAGATTTAATTGGAGATTTAAGTTTGTTGGGCACCATGCCAGTGGCTCACTTTCTCGCCTACAAAGCAAGCCATGCATTGCATACACAGCTTGCGCGATCGCTCAATCAACTGCGAGGCACCCAACCATGAATAACTGACTCATGTTTTGGAAAAATGCCTTGATCTGATACTATCCACTGTTTACCGCTCGTTTAGCCAAACTGCCCATGTCGATTCTTACTGATGTCAACACTGCCGACGTATCGCCTAGCCATGTGGAAGCACCCGGTCACCCCGAAGCAGACGGTGCCACCTCGGAAAACCTTGCAACCAGCAACGTGGTAATTCCTGTTGAGGAAATCCAAAAATTGTTGCCACACCGCTATCCATTTGCGCTGGTTGATCGGATTATTGAATATGTGCCAAGTAAGCGAGCAGTTGGTATCAAAAACGTCACCTTCAACGAACCTCACTTCCAGGGACACTTTCCCGGTCGCCCAATTATGCCGGGTGTGTTGATTATCGAAGCAATGGCGCAGGTGGGAGGAGTGGTCTTAACCCAAATGGCAGACCTAACAGGTGGACTGTTTATGTTTGCCGGAATTGACGGAGTTCGGTTTCGCCGCCCCGTTGTACCAGGTGACCAATTGATTATGACGGTGGAACTCATTAGCGTCAAACGTCGTCGTTTTGGCAAAATGCAAGGACGTGCCGAAGTCGATGGACAATTGGCGGCAGAAGGCGAATTTATGTTTTCGCTAGTAGACTAAGGAGGTTGAGTTTTGAATTTTGAGTTCTGAGATCCCGACTCTTAACTCGCACCTGCTCATAACTCAACTCACAACTCACAACTGATATGGCAACCCTAATCCATTCAACTGCTGTAATTCATCCTGGTGCAGAACTACATCCCACCGTTGAGGTTGGTCCCTATGCTGTGATCGGCGAGAAGGTAAAGATCGGGTCGGAGACGGTCATTGGGGCACATGTCGTACTGGATGGTTGGACTGAAATCGGGGCACGCAACCACATTTTTCCGGGAGCAGCGATTGGGCTAGCTTCTCAAGATAAGAAGTACGACGGAACGGATAGTTTAGTCAAAATTGGCGACGATAATCGGATTCGCGAGTTCGTTACGATCAATTGCGCGACTTACGCCGACGAGGTGACGCTGATCGGCGATCGCAATCTGATCATGGCGTATACCCACGTGGCACACAACTGCGTCATCGAAGACCAGGTAGTCATCACCAACGCCGTTTCTCTGGGGGGGCATGTTCACATCGAGTCTCAAGCGCGAGTGGGCGGTATGAGCGGTATTCACCAGGGCGTGCGAATTGGGCGGTTGGCAATGGTAGGAGGCATGAGCCGAATTACCCGAGATGTACCTCCCTACACTTTGGTAGAAGGCAATGCAGCACGAGTGCGATCGCTGAACCTGGTGGGATTGCAGCGCGCTGGCTTACTAGATCTCGACGATGGGCGGGTATTTCAATCGTTGAAAAAAGCGTTTCGGTTGCTTTATCGCTCTGGTTTGCCGCTCAACGAAGCACTCGTCAAACTCGAAACTTTGCTCGACAACGAATACGTGCAACACTTTCATCGCTTCCTGCAACTCTCTCAGCAAGAAGGTCGTCGCGGTCCCACGCCTGGGGCAAAAGTCGGCGAAGAGGCAGACGATGAGTGAAAAAAGAATTTTCATCAGCACGGGTGAGGTGTCTGGTGATCTTCAAGGAGCATTGCTGGTTCATGCTCTTAAACGGCAAGCCCAATCAGCGGGCATGAGCCTGGAGATTTTGGCGTTGGGGGGCGATCGCATGGCAAAGGCTGGAGCAACCCTGCTGGCCCACACCAGCGAGATCGGCTCTATGGGGATTCTAGAATCCCTGCCCTTTGTTTTGCCCACCCTGCAAGTTCAAAATCAAGCAAAAACTTACCTGAAGCAGCATCCACCCGATGTCGTGATTCTCATTGATTACATGGGACCGAACCTGGCGTTGTGCGAGTATTTTTACAAACAATCTTTGCCAACTCCAGTGGTGTATTACATTAGCCCGCAAGAGTGGGTTTGGGGAGACCAGTGGAAATGGGGCGTGAAGCTGTTTCGCTCTGATTTGATCGTGAAAGCGACGAAACAAGTGCTCGCTATTTTCCCAGCCGAAGCAGATTATATGCGACGTAAGGGTGCTCAGGTGCGTTGGGTGGGTCATCCCCTGGTTGACCGAATGCAGACAGCCCATACCCGCACCAGTGCCCGCACTGCCCTCAATCTATCAGCCAACCAACCCGTGATCACGCTATTGCCTGCCTCGCGTCAGCAGGAGATCAAGTATCTGCTGCCCGTCATCTGTCAGGCAGCACAACTGATTCAGCAGAAATTGCCAGAGGTATTGTTTCTGATTCCACTCGCCCTGGAGAAATATCGCCAACCGATTGAGCAAGCAATTCAGCACTATGGCTTGCAGGCAAAGGTGTTGTCAGATCAGGTCGGCACCCAAACTGAAGATCCGGCGGAGTCTGTGACATTACAAGCGATCGCCGCAGCGGATCTTGCCATCACCAAATCGGGCACGGTGAATTTAGAAATTGCCCTGCTGAACACCCCGCAAGTCGTACTTTATAAGGTCAATGCGGTGACTGCCTGGATTCTCAAACACATCCTAAAATTCGCTATTCCCTTCATGTCGCCGCCCAACCTGGTGGCCATGAAAGCGATCGTGCCAGAATTTATGCAGGATCAGGCAACGCCCCAGAATATTGCTCAGGAAGCCCTCGACATTTTACTGAACACCGATCGCCGCCAAACGTTTTTAGACAATTACGCAGAAATGCGGCAGGTATTGGGAGAGCCGGGTGTGTGCGATCGCGCCGCTCAAGCAATCTTGCAACTGTTGTAACTATCTCATTGGCTTACCAGGGACTGCCGATCATCGTAAACGCCGCCCAGTAGTAAGGATGGCTCAAATTGGGGTTGCTCAGTTGCACCAGCGCAGGAGGCAAAGGAATGTCTTGTCCGCTAGCATCTCGCAGTCGCCCCACCTCAAACTTCACCTGCCCTTGTGCCATTGCAATCTGTGCCTGACGCAGCGCCTCCGCTTTGATCGGGGCGGTTTGCAGTCGTCGATAAAACTCAGTCATCAGCCCCAACGTGCCCTCATCGCTCACATACCAGAGGCTTGCCAATGCCGATTTTACTCCAGCTTGCACAGCAAATCCGGCAAAACCCAGTTCGGCATCATCGTTACCAAACGCCGTTCGGCAGGCACTCAGTACCAACAACTCTACAGGCGGATTGCTCCAACCCAGTTGCCGCAGTTGATCCATTCGCAGTTGCATATCCCAAAGTTGGATGTAGGAATTGCTCAATGCTCCTGGTTGAAATTCGCCATGAGTCGCCAAATGCACAATCCGAAAGGCTCCTTGCTGGCGTTGAGCTTGCAAATTGCTGAGGGTAAAGTCCTGATTTAGAAACGCTCGCCCTGCTCTCAGCCTGTTTGTAATGATACTCAGCTCTGTAGGCACCGCAGGTAAGGGCGGTTGGTCGGTAAATTCAGAAGCGCCCATTGCCAAAACCTGGGCATCCTTAACGCTGACAAAGCGTGTATTCGTCAAGCTCAAACTGGGCATCAGTCCGAGGCTATATCGCTCAATCAAGAACCGTTGCCCATCATGCAATGCTGCTAAAGGAATAAAGCGCAATCCGCTATCGGCAATGAATGCCAGATTGGTGACTCGTCGCGCTTGCAATTCTGTTTCAATCGGTGCAATCAGCCATTGGTAAAGCTGTTGGGCGGGAGCCAGATAGGTTTGGGTACGGGTTTTGCGCGGGTCAGTGATTTCATTGAGAAAACTTTGAACGGTCGCCAACACGCGATCGCGGGTTACGCCTGCCACTAATTTACGAATCGGTCGCCCCTCGGCTGTTATCACCAGCAGTTCCAGTTGATCAGTTGCTTGCTCACTTGCTCGGCCCCTGGAGTGAACTGGTGGGGTTTGGGCAATCAGACGATCGCTGGCAATCTCAGTTCCGCCAAACCGCCAGATCTCCTGGGAATTCATCGTTGATTGCGGACTGGATGCAGCCGTGAGAGCGGTCATTGTCGCTGTTTGAAGCCGTCTTGTGGCGATCGGTAATGAAGCTGACTCCAACCGCTGGGTTGCCACTGTTGCCGGAACAAAGTTGAGGTAAACCAGAGCCGGGCGAACTCCGGTTGTCGCTTCTACCTGGCGCAACGACTCATTGATAGTTGGGCGATTGCCAAGCTCTGCCTCAACGCCCAAATACGCTTCAAACTCTTCCGTAAATTCCTCTTCTGCCGACTCTTCAAATTCTCCTTCCAACGCATTTAAATCGGGCAAATTGGCATTGGCAAAATCATCAAATTGCTCCTCTTCCTCGTCGTTCGGTTCAATCTCGTCTGCCAGTTCATCCTGGTTGCGCGGGCGCACGCCGGGCAGAGTTAGCGTTCTAATTTGAATAGTGCCGGACGGTGAGCGATAGCCCTCTGGAAATACCAGGAGCGGCGGCGGAGTCAGTGCCTCTACCCCAGCCAGGATCGCGCCTGCGGTGCCGTTTTGGGTGCGATTGCCCACCACAAAAGGAACTCGCAACCCGCCACCACCGTAGGTAATCAGAACATTACCGGGGGCGATCGCGCCAGTTGTGTTAATGGTGGGGGATGCAGTACCAGCAATGAATCCACTTCCCTCCACAAATCGCCCGGCTTGTAGGGTGACATTCCCCCCTAACCCCAGCGCACTGGTGGTATTGATGCTGCCAAAGCGCACGTCTTCCCTGAATCCTGGCGCAGATAGTTCCACATCGCCAGCTTGCACTGTGCCTGTGGTGATAATTTGCCCTGCCAAAATTGAGCCGCGATCGCTGCGTAGAATCACATCGCCGCCTCTGCCACCCTGCCCAGAAGCGGCGATCGTGCGGGTATTGATACTACCAACCGTCACATTGCCCACACTGGCAGACAACGTGACATCGCCCCCATCATCCAACCGGGTAGAGGTATCAATATCACCTACTAAAATACTGGCTCCCGAAATCGTAATGGACGTTTTGGCCAGATCTGACGTTTTTAACACCACGCTAGGCGGAGCAACGAATGAGCCAAATCCGTTCTGGTCGGCATCGGTAGTGAAGGTAACCGATGTTGCCGCAGAAAAGGTAAGGACTTGATTGGGCGGCAGCAGCACTCGAATGTCGTTGGTCGCCTGAAGAATAACATCCCCCGTGATCAAGTCCAGGGTGGTTTGGGAGAGACGAAAGGTTTCCCCTGGATCGCTGGCAAAAATTTGTCCATTCGTCTCCAAGTCAATGTCATTTGGTGCAGAAGCACCAGGAACAATCTCAATGTTGGTGGGGTCTAGCAGCAGCGTACCAGAGCGTCCTGCCGGAGCCGAAGTATCGGTTTGCCCTTGATACACGAGGTTGCGCTTGCCGGATACTTCTACCAAGCCTCCATTGCCGCCACGATCGCCCCCGCGGGCAAAAATCGAGCCAGAGAAGCGAGTCGTGTCGTCTGCCCAAATGATTACCTTGCCGCCGTTTGAAAAGCCGGGAGCCAATCCATTAGCGCTGATCTGAGTGCTGGAGTCCACAAACGTAGACATGGCATTGGGAACAGTTCCTTGCCCCTGATAGTCGCCACCAATGCGAATGGTGCCGCCGTTTGTGCCCGAAGCCGCGATCGCCGCTTGCACGAGGGCAACATTGGTTCCTAAAAGATTGATTGAGCCGGGAGCCAGATCGGGAGTCAAATCACTAACGCTCACCTGTCCGCTGATCAAAGTCGTTCCAGAAGCAGTGGGCAAGGAAAGGGATGCCCCTGCCAATCGTAAACTGCCATCGGAGTTCACCGTTACCTGGGTGGCATTGTCAAGGGTCCCGCCTGTCAACAGTTGGGGGAGCGATCGCGGGCTGGGAGTTACCAAGCCAATGTCTGCTGTCGTAATTGGACCTAATTCCAAACTCAGTAAACTTCCAGGCTGGCTAATTCTGACCAGATTTTGTCCGGGAACTGATGCAACGGTAATTTGTCCGCTGGGGGCAGAGAGTTGTCCAACATTGAGCACGTTACCAGCCAGCAGCAGCAGAGCTTGTCCGGTGGGCACCGCCAAATTGCCGAAATTGGCGATCGCTCCTGGTGCCACCGATGTAAACGCATATACAGTTGGTTGCCCGTTTAAACTGCTATAGTCATTGGCTGCGTTGGCATTAAACCATAACGATCCATCATTCAGTGAATCGGAACTTGCGTTGCCAAACCCAAGTCGGTTCGCGGTTGTTGCCGTAAAGGATGCTGGAACATTCAAGCTGGCATTAGGTCCAAACAAAATTCCGGCTGGATTCAACAAAAACAAGTTGGAATTGCCACCAGCGACTTGAATTCGTCCATCAATAATGGAAACATTACCACCCGTTACTCGCGCCAGAATGTTTTGAATTGTGGGATTTGCTAGAAAAGTTGCGACTTGCCCTCGACTTAATCCAAATTCAGCAAAACTATGGAATAAGTTTGCACCGTTTCCAGACACCCGTCCGCCATTAATCGTAATTTGGTTGTTTTCAACTACGGTGTATGTTCCTGTGCCATCCGGGGCGGGAACAATGAGTTGAGCATGAACTAGTGAGGGTGACAACAACCCAGCAATCCACGTGAACGATAGGGCTGGAAATAATGCCTTAAAAGGCGCAGCAAAGTCAAAACCGCGATCGCAAAAACAGTTCATTAACGCAGTCCGAATCAAAGGTGTGCTATCCCATGTGCAATACTTCTAAGACCGTCATTCTAAACAAAGTTGGGTGCGGAATCCGCCAGAATGAGATTACTCTACTCCGCCACAGTAAGTCGATAAAAAGTTTAATGCTGATAGCAACACTTCGAGTAACAGCACAGAACGCTTTTGTTCTATCTTACGGTGGTTGTAATTTCAGCACAGCCATAATGTAAAGCAACCCCTGTTTGTTCTCTGGAATAAGCAATCAAAAAAGGAGTATTCATACCTCTTTGAGAGAATTTTTGAAGTTGACGGAAACCATCAGTTGCCAACGCTATCGCAACATAAACCAGTTGTACACGTGTATAAATAAGAATTTGTTAAAGGCAATGACAAGGTTTCTGAAACAGAGTAGCAATGTCACTGGTGTTTCCTGTGCAACTATGTTGTGTCCCTATTGCAAGCACCCTTGAGGAAACTGGGCAAATGAACAACCGTCAAGCCAGGGGGGAGCGAGGCAATATATTGGTTGTAGATGACATTCCAGACAACCTTGATCTGCTTTGCAGCTTGTTAAGCCGTAAGGGATTTAGTGTTGCAGTCGCAGATAGCGGCGTAACGGCGTTGCAGATGATTGAGGAGAACGTGCCAGACCTGATTTTATTGGATATTTGTATGCCCCAAATGGATGGGTATGAAGTGTGTCAGGCGTTAAAGAATAATCCTTTTACTAAAGATATTCCTGTAATCTTCATTAGCGCTCTGGATGAAGTGTTGGATAAAGTGAAGGCGTTTCGGGTTGGTGGGGTTGATTATATTACCAAGCCGTTTCACATGGCAGAAGTACTTGCCAGAGTGAACAGCCATATTGCAATTCATCAACTTCAAAGACAGTTGGAAGAACAGAATGAACTGTTGCGCCAGGAAATTCGCGATCGCCTGGCTGCCGAAACCGCGCTTCAAGTTGCCAACCAAGAACTTCAACGGCTTGCTCACATGGATGGGCTAACTCAAGTTGCCAATCGCCGCAACTTTGATAGCACCCTGGCACAGGAATGGCGTAGATTAGCGCGGGAACAGCAATACCTGTCGTTGATTTTGTGCGATGTCGATTTCTTCAAACGGTATAACGATACCTACGGTCATCAAGTAGGAGATGACTGCCTGCGAAACATTGCTAGCTCAATTTCTACAGCGCTTAAACGTCCCAGTGATTTAGTGGCTCGCTACGGTGGTGAAGAGTTTGCGGTGATTCTGCCAAATACCCCCCTGCAAGGGGCAACCCATGTGGCGAGAGAAATTCAGGCAGCAGTTCGGACACTGGGCATGACTCACAGCGGGTCTAGTGTCAGTAAGTTTGTAACGTTAAGTATCGGCATTTCGTCTGTGATTCCACTGGCTAAATTCTCGCCCATGTCGCTGGTTGCGGCGGCTGATCGAGCACTATACCGAGCCAAATTAGAAGGACGCGATCGCATCTGTGCCGAGGAAGTGCATTACCGGGTCAAGGATGAAATTGTGCTTGACGATTCTGATGATTTAGAACTGAGCAATGAATAAATGAGTCAAATTCAGTGGGCGATCGCATCAAACGTAGTCTGAAACATCTTCTCCACAGTCATCTGCCAAATAAGAAAGCGCACGAAACCGCAACCCCACCAGTTGTTCATAAAGTGGATTAATTTTGCAAAGCGGTGGGATATGCACCAGTTTCCGTCCAAACAGGGTAATATCTCGCTCAAAAGGGCATTGGGAGGGAATCAACTTGCACAACATGCGAGCAACTTTTGGATCATGGATTTCCATACTGTCTAACCAATCCCGCACTGGATACAGCACATCCAACTGGTCTTGGGCTGATAGAGGAGTTAGGGGTAACGCTTCACCACTGGGTGTAACTTGGGCGAGAGTCCCATCCTCATAGGGTTGGGCATCTGCCAGATTTTGCAACGCAGTTCGCAGAACTTGCAAGGCTTCGGGCTTCTGGTTTAACACCTGACAATACCGCATTAGCATCGCATCCTCGCTGGCTGAATAATCGCCATCTGCCAAAGCCACCATCACAGCGGTTCGCAAAAAGTTTTCAGCCAGCTTCGCATCTTGCCCCAATACACCTGCTAGTTCACTATCTGTTACTGGCTTCAGGGCTTGAGACTTTTCTTCTTCCGACAAGTTCTTGTGGAGTAAACCTGTAATCAGTTCTTGTTCTTCTGAATCAAAATGCCCATCTGCCCAAGCCAGCGCAATTAAGCCACGAATCCAAACGGCGGTTTGCTCGTCAGTATAAGAAGATTTGATAGTTTCACTCATCTCACTTCTCAGACACGTATTTCTCTCCGAGAAGATTCTAGCTCGTTCTTTCGCGAACTTAACGGTAAACTGAGAGACTGTACCCATTCCCAACGTTGTCCGTGACTCTACAAGAGCTTCTTCTTTTTCTAACAGCGATCGCGTTTTCGTCTGGAGGGCAACTGCTCCTTAAGTTGGGAGCTATAAAGTTGGGAGCGGTTAATTCTGGCAATGTTGGAAACACGGTTCTGCGAATTTTGTTTACGCCAGAGTTATTGCTTGGGTTGGTGTTATATGCGGTGAGTGCTATTTTATTTATCCTGGTTCTCACCCGTGTGAAGCTGAGTGTCGCGGGTCCGGCAGTGTCTGTTAGCTATATTTTTGCTGTCCTGTTTGGTTACTTTGTGCTGAAAGAGCCGATTAATGTGAGGCAATTGTTTGGGTTAGCGTTT
Organism: Leptolyngbyaceae cyanobacterium C42_A2020_001; assembly: GCA_015272515.1. Taxonomy (GTDB): domain Bacteria; phylum Cyanobacteriota; class Cyanobacteriia; order Leptolyngbyales; family Leptolyngbyaceae; genus JSC-12. The sequence goes on from JACYLN010000009.1 coordinate 47,101, forward strand.
ATTGTTTGCGGGGTTCTGCTGGTGGTGAAGAAATAGGCTGTCCAATTTCGATGCCTTTCAACACTTGAGCTGGATTTTCTGCAACCCATCCCAAGTTTGAGCGAGATCGCACTTCAAAATGCAGATGTGGTTGATTAGAACTGGGACGACCAGAAGTACCCACTGTGCCAATTGGTTGACCACGGTTCACCCGTTGCCCAACTTTGACGTTAATTTTGCCCAACTGAGCATAGCGAGTTTGCAAGCCTTCAGCATGATTGATTACCACCAGGTTGCCGTAAATTCCTTGTGCGCCTGCAAATGCGATCGTGCCATTGCCCACTGCCAACACGGGTGAGCCTGCCGAAGCAGACAGATCGATACCGCTATGAAACGCAACCTGACTCGTTCCGGGCTGTACCTGATACCCATACCCTAACAGCACAGTCGTTTCTGAGGTGCCTGTGGTCAGGGGGGAACCTGTCAGAATTTGCCCTGCCTCACGTGGTAATGGTCGGTTTGATGGACCAATTGGCGACCAGTTTACTCCTGGAACGAACACCACACGCGGCGATCGCTGGCACCCATTCACCTCAAACAACACATCTGGGCGCACCTTGTAAGTTCTCGCCACATCGCGCCAGGTTTGTCCAGATGGCACTTCTACCCGAATGCCATTAAATGGTGGCACCAGAATTTGTGAGCCGACAGTCGCCTTTCCTCCACGCAAACTGGAGTTGAAGCCCATTAAGGTTGCAGGTAGGAGATTGTAGCGTTTAGCAATACTCTCCAGTGTTTCGCCTGATGCAACCCGGTGCCGGGTGACACGAGACAATGCAGAAGATTGGCAAATTTGAGCCGTTTGGAATTTTGATTGAGTGAATCCCGCTTCTGCTTGAAGTACCAAAAGCGGCACGATGGTAAGCGATGCCAACCAACATTTACCAAAACGATTGAACCAACGTGATTGCATAGCTTTGCTGAGTGTATTTGCCGAGTGTAAAAGCGCGACGTTTATCTAGTCTACTGTGCGTTTTGTAAGACCTTTCTACACCAAAACTGTTTAGACGGTTCCGTGTTTTGTTCGTTTGTCTTGGCGCGCGATCGCTCAGATGTGGTTACAGTGTAAACAGCCACTCATCTTTCGTCCGAGCGTATGAATCTGTCGTTAAAGCAGTTAGCCATCTATACCTCCTTACTCACCATTGGAGGTGGCGTTGGAATTGTGGGTAGTCAGTATTGGCTTCAGCAGGAACGCAGCCAGATTCTTAAAGAACCGCCCACTCTACTTGCACCCGTAGCTAGCAATACCAAGCCCTCAACGGTAGCTGCCATTCCTCAGTCTGCTAACCCTAATTTCATCGCTCAAGCGGTACAGAAAGTAGGACCATCTGTGGTGCGAATTGATTCGGCTCGTCGCATTTCCAATGAGTTACCAGAAGCCTTCAGAAATCCTTTCTTTCGCCGCTTCTTTGGTGATGATTCACCTGCCCCTCGAGAACGGGTTGAACGGGGTACTGGCTCAGGCTTTATTCTCTCGACAGATGGACGTATTCTGACGAATGCTCATGTGGTGTCTGGAACGGACACAGTGGAAGTGACGCTTAAAGATGGGCGAACGTTTGAAGGACGCGTTGTTGGCAGCGATGCGGTTACCGATGTGGCTGTGGTAAAAATTGATTCTAAGGATCTGCCAACAGTCAAAATGGGCAGGTCTGAAGGGCTAATACCGGGTCAGTGGGCGATCGCGATTGGTAATCCTCTGGGACTTGATAACACCGTTACGGCCGGTATTATTAGCGCCATTGGGCGATCAAGTTCCCAAGTCGGCGTTCCTGACAAGCGCGTGAATTTCATTCAAACCGATGCTGCTATCAACCCAGGAAATTCTGGAGGACCACTGCTCAACGATCGCGGCGAAGTGATTGGGGTAAATACGGCAATTCGTGCCGATGCTCAAGGGTTAGGTTTTGCCATCCCAATTGAAACTGCACAGCGCATCGCCAATCAGCTATTTACAAAAGGCAAAGTGGATCATCCTTACTTGGGAATTCAGATGGTGGATTTGACTCCTGCCATCCGTAAGGAGATTAACGAGAATCAGGACTTTAAAGTCAAAATCAACCAAAACGAAGGGGTGTTGATTGTGAGGGTGATGGAAGACTCTCCCGCTGATGAAGCAGGTGTACAGCAGGGTGATGTCATTCAAAAAGTTGCTGGGAAAGCGGTAAAAACGGCTGAGCAAGTTCAATCGATTGTTGAAGTCAGCCGAATCGGCGCGGAACTGTCCCTCGAAATTGTTCGCAACGGTCAACCGCAACAAATTCGCGTCAAACCGGGTGTCTTCCCAACCAGGAATTAAACTGCGCCCATGTCCCAACCTTGTAGTTTTCCCTTAGAAAAACCTCCCGTTTCCTGGCTGAACATGGTTTAGCGGATTGTTGCCGTTACAACCTGGAGCGATCGCCTTATTCGTCGGTTAAGTCTCTTAGAACCGAGTCAGACACCAGATCTTCCATCTGCATCCGTTGTTCCATCTGCCGCAAAAAATATCCCGTCATCATGGCAGACACCAGCAACCCTGCCAAATTCTCGCGATCAGTGGTGATTTTGACATTGAAGGATTCCGAAGGCAGCATCCCGACTAAACCCTGGACATTGTGAGAGATAATCTGCTTCACATCGGAACTTACGGACTTGGCAACCTGTGCCAGCACCTCAGGCGATTGAAGCTGAAGATACTTCAACAACGAGTTGGTATCTTCCACTTCAGTATCGGAGTTGAGGAAATTAGCGCTGTCAGAGTTAAAAAGCATTGGCAATCCGATTAGGGTATTTGACTATTCTGACACTTTCGACTCAAAGTTTGTTCAGTATATATAAGAGTGTGGTTGGCAATCTTTGAGTGGGGAAGGGGGAATGGGAATGGGATTGGGGAATGGGAAATGAGGATGTTCTTAAAGAGCGGGTTCGTCGTTTTGGGGGGGAGTTTTGCTTGAGGGTTCGGATTTGAGGTATTTGGCGAGTTCTAGAGATTGATCCTGGTTGAGTTGAAAATATTGATGAAATTTTTCGGTCACCTGTAACCAATAGGAACGACCATCCGATTGTCGGCGTTTCCTAACAAAGCCCAGTTCTACCAGTTCTTGGACGTGTTGATAAGCATTAGAACCACGAATATCTACCAGTTCGGTTTGAGAGAGGCGACCTTTGAGGGCGATCGCAGCCAGGGTTCTCAGTGCTCCCACACCTAAATCGGCGGGTAACAATTGTTGAATCAGGTGATGGTAGGCTTCGCGTAGTTGAAGGACGTAGCCATCAGGCGTTTCAGCCACTTCTAGAGCACTTTCTCGATGGGCGTAGTGCTCCATAAGTTCGATCAGTCCTTCTTGAATAGCATCGCGATCGCAGCCAGCAACTTCCGCAATTTCAGTAGCGGTGAGTGGCTGTGCCTTCAGGTAAAGAATGGCTTCGATCGTGCTGGCAAGACGAGACATAGCAGAATTTTAGATTAGAGATTTTAGATTGGAGAAATCGGGAGTCGGGAGGATATGGGTCATCGGTCATTGGTAATGCCCTACTCACTATTACCCATTACCCATTTCCTACCCGCTTCCCTATCCCAAAATCTTCAATCCAAATTGCGTCCGGTTAATTCCACAAAAATGTCTTCCAGGTTTGAGGGGCGAACCATCATCCCGGTTTTGTCAGGTTGATGGTTTAAATACGTATTTGCTTCGGCGAGGGTGGGGAAGAATTTGTAATCCCAGCGGTCATCGAGTTGTTTCATCACTAAGCCTTCTCCGTGTTTACGCCGGAATTCTTGCAGGGTGCCGAGTTCAATCAGAGAACCACCATCCATGATGCCAATGCGATCGCATAAGTATTCCACCTCGTCCATGTAGTGAGTGGTGAGCAGCATAGTCATACCCTGTTTGTTCAAATCGCGAATGATTTCCCAAAGGCGACGACGGGTTTGCGGATCAAGTCCAACGGTGGGTTCATCCAGAAACAGAATTTCTGGTTCATGCAACAGGGCGCGGGCAATTTGCAAGCGGCGCTTCATCCCACCAGACAGGGTTTTGGCAGCATCATTCCGGCGATCGCTCAATTCCACATACTCCAGCCAGCGATCAATATCCTGCTGGCGGCGTGGGTTGGGGATGTGGTGCAAGCGCCCGTGGAATTCCATGTTCTCCCATACGGTTAAGTCACTATCCACGCTGACTTGTTGCAACACCACACCAATTCGCCGCCGCACCTGCAACGGTTGCCGCACCACATCAAATCCGGCAACAGTAATCTGCCCCTGAGAGGGCTTGGTCAAGGTGGTGATCATGCGAATCGTGGTAGATTTGCCAGCACCATTGGGTCCTAACAAGCCAAACATTGCGCCTGCTTGGATTTCAAAGGAAAGGTTGTTGACGACAGGGGTTTTGGTAAAGGTTTTGTAGACGTTGTTGAGGGAGACGGCAGTCATGGGCGATGGGTAGAGATGACAGAAGAGTCTTTATAAGCGTAGCGAACTTCGTAAGTTTACAACTCACTGAAAAAAGGGTTTGGCAGCACCAAACCCTTGACGACGAACCAACTTAAACCTGTGAGAAAGCTTGTTTAGGTTGGGGCAGAGGTGGACACAGGAGTGGTTTTTTGTCCGGTATATTCTTCTACGATTTGCCGGAATTCATCGCCCTCAATTGTTTCCTGATCGAGTAGAACTTCTACTAGACAATCAACCAGGGGACGATTCTCGCGAATGATTCGGCGCGCTTCCTGGAAGCAGTGGATGGCAATCTCTCGCACCTGGCGATCGATTTGGGTAGCAACTTCTTCCGAGTATTCCTGGCGTGGCATCAGGCCCCGTCCCAGGAAGACCTCGTTTCCAGAACTCTCCAGAGCCACCAACCCTAGTTCAGACATGCCGTAACGGGTGACCATTTCGCGGGCGATTTCAGCAACGGCTTTGATATCACCACTGGCTCCGGCGGTGACTTCAGCAGGACCAAAGACTTCTTCTTCGGCGGCGCGTCCACCCAGGGCAATAGTGATGCGATCAGTCATCCAGGCGCGGGTGTAGAGTCCGCTATCGATCATATCTTCGTTGAAGGATTGTTGCGCGAAGCCACCCACGCCCCCCGATCGCGGAATAATTGTGACTTTATTCAAGGGATCGGAGTTTTTCAGCAGGGTCATGAGCAGGGCGTGTCCCACTTCGTGATAGGCAATGAGCCGTTTCTTCTTGCTGTCGAGCAATGGAGTCAGGGTTAGCCCGATGGTGACCCGATCAATCGCGTCGTCAATTTCCAGCATGGTGATTGCTTCTTTGCGGCGACGGGCTGTGAGAATGGCGGCTTCGTTCAGCAAGTTGGAGAGATCGGCTCCGGCAAATCCGGGAGTGCGGCGGGCGATCGCTTCTAGCGACACATCATCTGCTAACCGCTTGTTGCGGGCGTGGACTTCCAAAATGCCGAGTCTACCTCTGTAGTTGGGCAAATCGACCGTAATTTGGCGATCGAAGCGCCCGGGACGCAGTAATGCCGTATCCAGCACATCGGGACGGTTGGTTGCCGCGATGATGATGATGCCAGTGTTACCTTCAAACCCATCCATTTCGGTGAGCAACTGGTTCAGGGTTTGTTCACGCTCGTCGTTGCCGCCGCCAATTCCGGCTCCCCGTTGCCGACCAACTGCATCAATTTCATCAATAAAGACGATGCAGGGGGCATTTTCTTTGGCTTTTTTGAACAAATCTCGAACACGAGAAGCTCCTACCCCCACAAACATCTCGACAAATTCGGAGCCGGAGATGCTGAAGAAGGGAACCCCCGCCTCACCCGCGATCGCTTTTGCCAATAAGGTTTTACCCGTTCCTGGAGGTCCAATCAACAATACCCCTTTGGGAATGCGGGCACCCACAGCCGTAAATTTTTCTGGCTTCTTGAGGAAAGTCACCACTTCTTGCAGTTCTTCCTTTGCTTCCTCAATTCCGGCAACATCATCAAACATGATGCCCGTCTTTGCCTCCATCTGAAAGCGGGCGCGGGATTTGCCAAAATTGAGTGCCTGTCCGGGACCGCCAGGTGCATTGGCAGAGCGACGGATGATTAGCAACAATCCACCCAGCAGCAGCATAAACAGCAAGAGATGGGCAAGTAAACCCAGAACAGCGCTGTTATCGGTGGAGTCTTGAATATCAACTGAAATGCGGTTTTGGCGCGCCCGTTCAATTAGTTCGGGGTTTTGGTCAAACAGCGGTACTTCAACGGGCTGATTTTGGTTTTGCAGTTTGACCCGTGCCGTTTGCTGAACCCGGTCAATTTGAATATCCGTCACCTTACCGCGATCGATGTCTTGTAGCAAACAAGTGTAGGTGTAATTTTTGGGCGAACAACGCGGCTCATTTTCGGCAGGTTTTTGAGCCATTGCAGGAACTGCCAACGTCATACTTTGAAGCACCATCCAAAGTGTGACAATCATTCCTCTCACGGCTGAGTTGCGCGTGGGCGAACGTTTAACTGAAGACTCCGTCGAACCATGTGAGCGCAAACCTTTCATACCAATCGCCTTTTCTTGCTCCAAACCGTCTACTAACCTCTCCACTCTATCGGGCTATTGCCAGACGTAAGGGGTGGGGCTTTACAGCTAGTGTAACCTGCTTCTTCCTTAAGCTGCGGTCATCTCTTTTTGTACCGCTCCCCGGAGTTTAGTGGTGTTTTCTACCAGGCTTTGAGCAAAGGCATCCAGGCGTTTCGCCAAGTTTTCATCTTTCAAATTGCCATTAGCATCGAAGGCATTCCAGGCTTGCCCGATCGCCACCTGTTCGGGAATGGTCCAGGCGGGTACCCAGCGCATAATCGTGCGGAGATCGTTGAGGGCATTGCTGTTCGATTGTCCACCCAGGACGCTAATGAACCCTGTGACTTTGTCGGTAAATTCTTCAAAACCCATTAGATCAAGAGCATTTTTCAGCACGCCGCTGACGCTACCGTGGTACTCCGGCGTAACCAGGATAATCCCATCGGCTGCTCGCGTTGCCTGCCGCAACTTTGCTACGTCAGGATAGTCGGGATATTCTTTGCTGCCATCACAGAAGGGCAGATTGAGCGATCGCAAATCGAGAATTTCTACCTCAGCGCCTAGAGCTTCTACCCGTTGTGCCGCTGCCTTCAAAGCCAGTTGACTGTAAGAACCGGAGCGCAAACTGCCAGCAATGCCAACGATCTTAACCATGAGAACCTCTTGGATTACAAAGAAATGTTGATAACCCAAGTATAGCTAAAACGGAATCGTTATGACTACACTTTAAGATTCCAGGCGATCGATGGGTGTGATCTTAGGATTAATGATTTTTTGCCCTAAGCCAGGAAACTTGACGGCAAGGCAGATTTTGTTACCTGCACCAAAAATCCGCGTGACTTCACCTTCCCCAAAGGCTTTGTGCAAAGCGCGATCGCCCACGCTCCAATCGTTTTCATGAATATTGGACATGGAACGAGCAGGCGCACTGCGACGGGATTCTGCGATCGATTTACCATACCGGGCGGGAATGGCTGAAGACACATTTGATTCCAGCAACTCTTTGGGCAGTTCTGCCAGGAAAAGAGATGGGCTGGCAGGTTCGCGGTTGCCGTATAAGCGACGTTCACGGGCATAGGAAAGAAATAAGCGTTCCTGAGCGCGGGTAATCCCCACATAACAAAGACGGCGTTCCTCTTCCAATGCGGCGGGGTCTTCCATAGAGCGGTAGTTGGGGAACAAGCCCTGTTCTAGCCCAACCAAGAACACCACGGGAAATTCCAGCCCTTTAGAGGAATGCAGCGTCATCAGCGAGACGCGAGTTTGTTCTTCCTCTAAATTATCCAGGTCCGAAGCCAGCGAGGCATTTGCCAGAAACGCAATCAGACTGCGATCGTCATTTTCTTCTTCAAATTGCAGCACCGCGTTGTAGAGTTCCTGCACGTTGCCCAGGCGATCGGCGGCTTCATCGGTGCCCTGGTCTTTCAGGTCTTTCACGTACCCAGAATCTTCCAACACACCCTGCACAATTTCGTTGGCAGGCAGGTTATCCAATTCGCCGCGCCATTTTTGCAGCATTTCAGAAAACGCCAGTACGCCTTTGGACGATCGCCCCGCCAGCGCTTTCACCGAGGTTTCATCGGTTAAAATCTCCCACAGGGGCAGATTGAGTTCCTGAGCCGCTTTCACCAAATTATCGATGGTGGCTTTGCCGATGCCGCGCCGGGGTGTGTTGATTACGCGCAACAGGCTGACCGTATCGAACGGATTCACGATCGCGCGTAAGTAGGCGAGCACGTCTTTAATTTCTTTGCGATCGTAGAACCGCAACCCACCCACCACCTTATAAGAAATTTGGTGGCGTACCAGCGAATCTTCCAACGCGCGGGATTGAGCATTCGTCCGATACAAAATGGCGAACTTGCCGTAGTGCAATTCCGGATGGCGCGACTCTAACAGACGGATCTGATTCACCACAAATTCCGCTTCCGCCGTCTCGTCATCGGCTCGGTAAAGGTAGATCGCTTCCCCTTCAGCGCGGGTTGGCTTTAAGACTTTATCAATACGTTCTGTATTGTTCTCGATCAGTTGGTTGGCGACTTCCAGAATATTTTCAGTGGAGCGGTAGTTCTCCTCTAATTTGACCATTGTGCGTGTGTCGTCATCGGGCAACCCATCGCCAAAATCAGTCTGGAAGTTCATCAAGATGGTAAAATCTGCCGCCCGGAACGAATAGATCGACTGATCCGCATCGCCCACCACAAACACCGAACGATGTGCCCATTGGTCGAAAGTTTTGGAATCTTCGCCGTTGGTGGTCAATAGCCGAATGAAATCGTATTGGGTGCGGTTCGTATCCTGATATTCATCCACTAGAATGTGGCGAAATCGATTGTGCCAGTAAGCCCGCACCAGTTCGTTTTGACGGAATAGTTGCACAGGCATCAAGATCAAATCATCAAAATCCAGCGCGTTGTTGGCGGCAAGCGTGTCTTGATACATGCTGTAAATGTTGGCAAGCACACGCCCCCGATAGTTAGGTTGATCTTTTTCCACCTCTTCGGGAGTCAGGCATTTGTTCTTGGCATTGCTGATGGCGTAACGCATCGATTTGGGATCGAACTTTTTGTCATCCAAATTGAGCTTTTGGGTAACGATTTCTTTCACTAGGCTTTGTGCATCGGATTCGTCAAAAATCGAGAAGCTACGCGTCCATTTGCGCCCATGAGAATCTTGATACTTTTCAATGTCGAACCGCAAAATTCGGGCGCAGAGGGCGTGAAAGGTGCCAATCCACAGATCTTTTGTCACAGATTTGTAGACCTGGGATTTCAGCCGCGTCTGAACTTCGGGCGAAAGAGCTTCTAAGGGTTTGCCATACTCGCTGCGGGCGCGTTGCTCAGCAAAGAGCTTTTCGATCCGCTCCTTCATTTCTCGCGCCGCTTTGTTGGTGAAGGTGACTGCCAGAATATTTTCGGGATCGACTCGATGATTTAGCACCAGGTTGGCGATGCGAAAGGTGAGTGCCCGGGTTTTGCCGGAACCCGCACCCGCCACTACTAGCAGCGGACCGGAGTGATGTTCAACTGCTTGTCGTTGGGCGGCATTGAGGAGGCTGAGAAACTCTTTGGTCTGGTTTGTCTGGGTCATGGAGGGAAGGGCGCGATCGCAGCTAGAACTTGGCTAAACCGATGTCTAAATCAGGGTATCGCATCTAGCCCAAATCCGCTCAAGCTGGCTCATCACTGAAAACTATTGTAAGCATGGTAGATTGAGGCTTCTGAGAAGGGAATAGCGAATAGGGAATAGGAAAAAATGCATAAGATTCCGGTCACAGTGATTACGGGATTTTTGGGAGCAGGCAAAACAACACTAATCCGGCACCTGTTACAAAACAACCAGGGACGACGTGTGGCAGTGCTGGTCAACGAATTTGGCGAGGTGGGTATTGATGGCGATTTGTTGCGCTCCTGCCAGGTATGCGATGACGAGGCAGTTGGCGACACAGGTGCAAACATCGTTGAACTGACCAATGGCTGCCTTTGCTGCACCGTACAGGAAGAGTTTTTACCCACGATGCAAACCCTCTTAAAACGACGGCAGGATATTGACTGCATTTTGATTGAAACATCGGGCTTAGCGCTGCCGAAACCATTGGTACAAGCCTTTCGTTGGCCTGAGATTAAAACAGGCGCGACGGTAGACGGAGTCGTGACCGTTGTAGACTGTGAAGCGCTGGCAAATGGTCAACTGGTGGGCGATTTAGCCGCATTAGAAGCACAACGCCTGGCAGATGACAGTCTGGAACATGAAACTCCGATTGAAGAATTGTTTGAAGATCAACTTGCCTGTGCCGATCTGGTGCTGCTGACAAAGGGCGATCGCGTCGATGCAGACACTCAACAGCGGGTACAGCAGTGGCTCCGCCAAGAACTCCGCGACGGTGTAAAAATTGTGCCCTGTCAGCAGGGTGCCATCAACCCAGATATCTTGCTAGGCTTCAATGCGGCAGTCGAAGAAAACCTAGAAAGTCGTCCCAGCCATCACGATACGGAAGAAGAACATGACCATGATGACGACATCAACTCAATTCCCTTATTGCTTGAGCAATCCTTTGAACCCGCGACCCTGGTTCAACGTTTGAAACAAGCTGTTCAACAACAGGAGATTTATCGCATCAAAGGATTTGTGGATGTACCCAACAAGGCAATGCGGCTGGTGTTTCAAGGAGTCGGCGATCGCTTCGACTACTTCTACGATCGCCCCTGGCAGCCTAACGAGCCTCGCCTGACGCGATTGATCTTTATTGGGCGATCGCTTGATGAAACCCAACTTCGATCTGCCATTCGCGCAACTAACTAACGGCGCAATCGGCTGATACGTGAGATTGTCCAAATTGAGCGGACTACTAGCCGCTGGGATTAGGTTTTGCTATTCACGCAGCACTTCCAGTACTGCTTTAGGTAAAAGCTGATCCTTAAACCAAACAAGACGAGCAAGAGTATGGCTAAAATTCACCCCCGCCTTTTCTAGATTCAACCGCTCTGAAATGGCCAAAATAATGTCATCTCGGTTTGCCTGCCGCACTTGCGAAAACTTTTTTTTCAGGTAGTCAGGTCGCCAGTAGCCCACAATCTCCAGCAAAAAAGTACGTCCATCAGGATGCACCAGCCGAAAATCGGGAATCATGACACTGCCCGGAATCGGGATCAGATCGACTTCCCGTTCTAAGCGCCACTCGGTTTTGGTTTTCGTCCAGCGCTCCACAAACCCCGCCTCTAGCATACTGTCATAGGTTTTACCTGCCGGATAGTGAGTCACTAAGCCACAGTCGGAGGCGATCGCAAATCGTCCTACTCGTTCTTTGCCGGAATAAGAATCTTTTTGTTGCAGTGTCGCCGTCAAATTCCATTTCGTGACATGCAGCAGTGCTGGCAGCAGCATTGCCAGTTTTAAGCCGTAGTGAGTGTTGGGTTTGAACAGACTGGTAGGACCATCGATCGTTAGCGTAAAGCCATGATCAGCATCCCCTTCGATGTAGGTCATCAACCCAAACAGTTTCAAGTAGCGGAACAACAGCTTGTATTCGCCCGGATCATTGCGGTGCGCGTTGATGGTAACGTGACTGGCACGGTAAAAAACGCCCTGCACCTGAGACAGGTTATAACGGTGCAGCAAAGCCTCCGGAGTAGGAGGTTCAAATGCAGTCAAAATTTGATTTTCTAACAAATCTGCGTACAAGCCTGTACGAATTTGTTCCGGCAACACTTCTCGCCCCAGTTCTTGCGTTAGAGTGATGGATAACTGCTGGAGCGTAGTCTGGGTGGCTTGCAGGCTAGAAGCCATTTGAGATGAGAGCAAAAACACCCGCTGTCGTAGCGTGGCAGGGTCGAGCGGACTCACCGTTTCAAACGTGCTAAAGGCATCCCCGTTCAACAGGTGCGCCAGTCCTCGCTTCACCCGATAATCGGTTTCTTCCCCTTCAAGTTCTTGGAGTTGACGGTTGAGGTTGCCTCGCGTTTCGCCTTTCGCCGCTTGAAACACCTCGATTAGTTCGGTTGCGATCGCTAAATTTTCAGCATCAATCGCCAACCGCTTCGGCACAATTTCTTCACCATTGAACCGATGAATCAGCAAATCCGTTGGCAGCATGAAACGTTATTTTGCTAGTTCACTTGCTTTGCGTGCCAGATCCACATCTTTTTGGGTAATGCCGCCAGAGTCGTGGGTAGTCAAATCGATCGTGACTCGGTTGTAAACGTTAAACCATTCTGGGTGATGCCCTGCTGATTCGGCAACGAGCGCCACGCTAGACATAAACCCAAATGCCTCGATAAACGATGAAAACTGAAACTGGCGATGGAGCTTGCCATTTTCGATGCTCCAACCGGGAAGCTGGCTCAGGGCAGTTTCTAACTCAGCTTTAGATAGAACGGGGGCACTCATGGCATAATCCTGCGATGGTGGTTGAACGGTGACAGAAATACCAGGTTCACTCATTGGTTGAGCGATCGCCGATGGCAATTGCCCACAACCAATCAGCAATCCTAGAGTCAGCATAGCAGCAAGCCTCAGCCAGCTTCGCAATAAAACGTATGAGAGAACGCTCATAGTCATGAGTGAATTGGGATCTAGTTCGCACGGTACAAGCACCCAGAACCGAACCGTTTAGCTGCTCGCTTTTGTGTTTTCGATCGCAATATCAACCGAGGGCTGGAGCGACAAAAACTGTTCCAAACGAACGAGCTTTACGGTTTGAGTAACCCGCGGATTCGTCACAATTTGTAGCGTTCCTCCGCCAGATTGCACTTTCTTAGCAATCTGAACCAGTGCTCCTAAGCCAGAGCTATCGACAAAATCGATCTTAGACAAATCCAAGATAAAGTGCTTTGGACCGTCATCCACGCATTGCCCTAACACTGAACGAAACTTTGGCTCAGAGAAAGCGTCTAAAAGACCTGTGAGGCGGAATAGTTGATAATCGTCCTTGACTTCGCGTGTGCCTCTCAAGCTGACAGTCAAGGTTAATGGCTCAGCGATAGAACCCTCCTAGCGTTTTAAGTCCTGAATCGACGCTCCAGTATACACCCTTGCAGACCAACTGGCTACCGCAACGCTACCTGAAGTGTGGATATCTTAGCACCCAAGTTTCCTGAGATCACGATACCTTTTGCTAGCGATTTTCTCGCATAGTTTGAACAAACCTGGAAAAGAGATAATCGGCATCATGCGGACCAGGGCTAGCTTCAGGGTGGTACTGTACTGAAAACACAGGCAGCGTTTTGTGGCGCAAGCCCGCAACGGTACGATCGTTTAAATTCAGGTGGGTGATTTCTACATCTGCGTCAGGAAGGGAATCAGCGCTGATAGCAAACCCATGATTCTGACTGGTAATTTCCACTTGCTGATGCAATCCGCAGGGTTGGTTCAATCCTCGATGCCCAAATTTAAGCTTGAAAGTTTCTGCCCCCAAAGATAAACCGAGAATTTGATGCCCCATGCAAATGCCAAACATAGGCTTATTGGCTGTCAACAGTGCTTTCGCTGTTTCAATCCCTTCGGTAACAGCGGCTGGGTCGCCTGGACCGTTGGACAGGAAAATGCCATCAGGGTTGTATTTTAGAATTTCTTCCGGTGGGGTAGTGGAAGGAACAACGATCACCCGGCATCCGTAACTTGCCAACCGACGTAAAATATTGCGCTTCACGCCAAAATCTAGCGCCACTACAGTTAAGCGATCGCCTTCAGGGGTGGCAGTTGGGCTAAACTCCCATACAGAAGGGGTCGATTCTGACCATTCATAAACCGTAGGCGTGGTAACTTCTCGCACCAGATTTAGCCCTGCCATGCTGGGCGCATCTTGAACTTTTTGCAGTAATTCGATGGGATCCAAAATTTCAGTTGAAATGGCTCCATTCATTGCCCCTGCCGATCGCAGCTTACGAGTCAGTGCCCGCGTATCAATCCCGTAAATCCCCAAAACGTTGTGCTGTTTTAAGTAATCTTGCAGCGATTGAGTGGAACGCCAGTTACTGGGACGTGTGCAGATATTACGAGCGATCGCGCCTCGCGCTTGGGGACGGGTCGATTCCTCATCGTCTGGATTCACCCCTGTATTACCTAACTCTGGGTAAGTAAACGTCACAATTTGACCGCAGTAGCTGGGGTCGGTTAGTACCTCCTGGTATCCGGTCATCCCCGTGTTAAAAACCACCTCGCCGATCGCAGTGCCCGTTGCCCCAAATGACCAGCCAGGATAGGAAGAACCATCCGCCAAAACTAACAGTGCCGACTGTGCAGACGAAGGAGACATACTCAACCTATAGAAAATTTCAGACGCTTTATTATGTCATGTCAGATTCTAGCCACAAAGGTGAAATGTGTAGGTTTCCTGGCAAATGCAGCACACGATGAACGGATGTTCAAATGGGCTTGGAAGTTAGAACCAACTGTAGCTTGGCGTGAATTAGATCAATGTCTGCCAGACCCAAATCGACTTCGCCTTGCAGAACAACGCCGGTGTTCAGGAGGCGATCGAGCAGTTCCAGAATCGTTGGGCTGGAGGATTTTTCACCTGGATAATAACCACCGTTTTTGGGCAGAAGCGACCCGACTTCACCTAAATCAATATTCAAATCCTTTGGGTCAATCTCAAAAATTTTGCAGATTTGAATGACCTGTTCTTCCAGTTTACGGAGGCTTTCGGAAGCGCGATCGAGGTCTTCATCACTGAGTTCTCCAGCTTCCATGCGGCGAATGATTTGAGCTTCCATTAATTGCCGCACCAGTTCTACCACTGTCAGCAAGAGGGGAGCAAGTCCAGTCTCTCTACTGGCGTTGGAAGAATCGGAAACCGCGTGAACAGGAAGTTCGGAAGCCACTCAGTTAATTTGTTGGAGGATCTAACCCTCATTGTGCTGGATTTGTGAGCAGATGAGGCGATCGCTTCTCAGCTCAAATACCCAAAAGCTCTTGATTAAACGAGTCTAAAGCCGGATCGGATGTCTTGACTGGCTGGGGAGGCAGCGATCGCAACCCTCTCAATTCGGCTTCCAGACTTTCTACGCGCTCTTGCAGTTGGCGATTCGACTCCAGCAAACTTTGAGTTTGAGCGCTGAAGTGAGGGTTGTTTTCCCACCAGTTCACGCCAATTTCGCGGGCTTTGTCTACCGAAGAAATCAGCAAGCGAATGCGAATGTTCAGCAGTTCAGTGTTTGCTACAGAGACAGAAATATCGCCAGCAATGACGATGCCCTTATCCAACACGCGCTCTAGCACATCTGCCAGAGTAGACCCCATCGTGGAAGTTTGGATGGCTCTGGCGGAATCTTTGGTGGAAACGGGAAACGCTTTGGTTGGTGTTGCAGCGGTCATGATGCTTCCTCCTTCAACACATAGAGCCGATAGCGTTGCTCAATTTTGCCCTGTTCCACCAGCAGACGTAGGGAATCAACGGCTTGTACGCGGGCGAGCTTCAGTGCTTTTTCCAGTTCCGTCAACTTGGCCCCCTTTGTTTGGTGCAAATAATCCAGGATTGCTTGCTCGTGTGGAACCACAACACGGTTGGAACTTGCAGGCTCGATTGTTGCTACGCTGGTTTTTCGCGCAGTTTTGGGCTGGCTTGCTTTAGCATCGGCTTCCAACACGGCTAAGTTTTGGGCGATTTCTTCCGTAGATGGGGATGCTCCATGAGCAATGACTTGAGCCAGAGTTGGAGCGAGCGTAGAAGATTCCATCACTGGAATATCACCAAATCCATCCCGGACAATCTCGTTCAATACTTCCCAGAGCGCTTTAGTGGCAGCTTCTAACGAAATGCCAGCACGAGACAGGAGAATGTCAGCGCAAACATCTCGAAACTCTGCATTTTCAGCCGCTACTAAGATTTCGTGTTCCTGACAAATTTTCGCCAGCATCAGACACGATCGCAACCCAGAAGATTTTTCAGATCCAGTTTTACTTCTAAACGCCCGCACCAATCGCACAATCAACATCGCACTAACGCGATCGCACTCCGTCTTCTGCACCAAAATCTCTTGCTGTGTCAGTTCCTCTGGCTCTGGAATGTTGATGGTAATAATCCGATCCATCAACGCATCCTGAGTATCGTGAACACCCACATACTCTTCTGGGTTGGAGGTCAGGATTGCGCGGAAATGAGGATTCACCCGCAAATACTCGCTGCGATTATTGCTTGGCGGTAGCACCAATAATTTTTCTTCCAGCGCTGATAATAACACGTTGTTTACTTCTGGGCGGGAGCGGTTGAATTCGTCGTACACCAGCGTGAAGCCTTCTCGACAGGCTAGAGTCAGACGAGAATCAACCCAGTTTTGCCGCAACTCATCTTCCACTTTCACAACGCTGTGGATGTAATTATCCACAACCTTTTTACGGGTGTAGCCTGTTTGGTTCCCAATTAGGTCAGACGTTTTGAACTCATCGTCGCCGTAAATCAGCATCATGGGACGGGCAAGCAGATCGGCTAGATGAATTGCCAGAGTGGTTTTGCCAGTACCAGCCGGTCCGCGCAGGTGCACCGAAAACCCCGACTGAAGGTAACGCAAGGCACGTGCAACAATTCGCTCAACCGAGGGAGTGCTGACAAATCGACGGGGGCTGGCTCGAAGGATAGTGGTCATAGGGAATGGGGATTGGGGAATGGGGATTGGGAAGATGGGGAAGGTAAGAGTGGGGGTTGGGTGAGGTATACGCGATCGCGCTGAGTGATCAGTCCTTTTTTGATCAGCGATCGCAGGGCATCGACTGCCTGAAATCGATTAATTTTGAGAGCGGTTTCAATGTGTGTCAGGCGGGCACCTTGCTGCTGATGCAAAAAGGTATAAACCTCTTTTTCAAATGCCACGTCGTTCTGTTTGCTATCTGCCTGAGTTGGGGCAGATTGAGCCACGCTGACTTTTGTGCTGGGAACACTTTTGGACACCGCAGCAGGTTTGGATGCGGCTTTGGAGACACTTGCAGGAATCGGGGGTTTTGTAGAGAGTTTATTGCTTGAAATCGGACGTTTGGGTGCAGGTTTAGCCGCGATCGCTTTAACCGCAGGTTTGGAAGGTACAGATTTGGGAATCGCAATCGGAGTTGGTTGTGGTTGAAGCTCTGCTGATGCAACGGCGAGTTCAGTTCCCCAAACGATTTGGCTGAGAGCTGCTCGGAAATGATGAAGTTCTGCTCGAAACTCGCCAAAGCGAGCGAAAAGAGCTTGTACGTCCGCTTCCCGAGCAGTACAGCTCCGTTGCAAATCTTGCTGAAGTTGTTCTGCCCGGTTCTGGCGCAGGCTCTCCAGCTCAACCAGGTAGGTTTGAACGTCATCGCGCAACGCTTCCATAAACGCTGCCAGATCTTCCTGGGTTTCAACTTTAATCTGCGATCGCCGTTCCTGACACTGGGCCAAAAAAGCTTGCGTGTCTACTTTCAAAGTAGAAAGATTGCTTTGCATGGTAACCCGCAGCGATTGCACACTTGCTTGCAACTCATCATGAAACATCTGCAACTCAGTTGAAAGTTGCTGTGCCATCAAACTGCGATCACTAGCAGTCATCGCCAAAAAATCGGCAGTTTCTTCTCGAAGTACCTGGCAAAACTGTTGCAATTCAGCCTCTAACTCAGCAAAATCAGCCCGACGCTGCTGCTCTTGCTGAATTAAGCCCTCACGAAAACCAGTGAGATGGTAGTGTAGCTGGGCTGCCATTTGCTGCCGTGCCTGACTCATTTCAGCCAAGACTTGCTGCACCGACTGTTGCCGCTGAGCTATCTCTCGCTGTCGTTGTTGCTTGCCTTCCTTCCAAGAATTGATTAAAGCCATGATTCAAAATTTCCTTTTTGGAAAACCCCCTTTGCTCCCCTAAGGGAGCAAGGGGTAACCCGGAGACAAAACGAATGTAGATAGGTTCACAATTGCCCAACTGTGAGCATACTAGGCGGCTGGAACCGCAGCTTGAGCAGTTAAACCAACTGCTTCGGCATACTTCAGGTAGGTTTCAACGGATGCAATCACAACACGAGCCTCGATCGCCAGCAGTTCAATCCCTACCAGCGATACCCGAACCCAAGCATCCACAACAATACCCTTGTCCAAAATGCGATCAACAACCTCTGCCAAGCTGGAGGAAGAGTTTACTTTTTCAACAGCCATTGTTTTTTCCTCTAAGTTTAAAAAACAGGAACTCGCGTCTTGCCTATGCACGTTAAAGAATTGCAGTAGGATTCGCTTCCGATCTCAGAATAGACAGCGAACTTTCAAGAACAACTTGGCGCAAACACGGAACCTTACTCGCATCTCATTTTCCTACCTAGCAAAATTACCGACTTTTTACGGATTCTTGTTGAGAGAATAGGTGCCTTAAACGGGTTGTTGTAGCTTGAAATTAAGCGCTAAAGCCGTTTAAAGAACTTAATTCATAATTTGGAGTACGCTTCAGTGCTTTTACCAAAAGCCAGCTTGATCAACCAGGAAATGTAGGAACATCGCGATGCTGCACCAGGTCAACCGATTCTGAAACCTCTTCGCTGCGGTCTAGACCATTAGCGATCGGAGTTACGAAGGGGTGCGGTAGGATGAGGTGAATAATTATCCCTAAGAACAACGCCTAGCTGCGTGTGAGGAACCTGGTCTTGTCAAAATCTTTGCGATCGCTCACCCGAACATTCTGGAAACTCAGCCAGTGGTTACCCATCAGTTCCGCTGCGTGGATGAAGCTCGATTTATTAAAGACATTAGTCCAGAGAGACCTGGAAGCTCGATACAAAGGCTCAATTTTGGGAAACTTCTGGTCACTCCTCAATCAGCTTTCTCAGTTGTTGGTTTATACCTATGTCTTCTCAGTAGTTTTAAAGGTTAAGCTCAACCTCAATGGTCTACCCTCTAATAGCTTTACCTTTGGGCTTTGGTTATTTGCTGGATTAATCCCCTGGATAGCCTTTACTAGCGGCTTGACCCAAGCTTCTACCGCTGTCATTTCACAGCCAAATTTGGTCAAAAAGTTGGTATTTCCCCTAACATTGCTGCCGTTAGTGCCAGTTTTGTCTACCTTTTTAGAAAGCTTGTTTGGCTTGATTTTGCTGATGACTTTCGTTGCATTCACCAGCCAAACCATTCATAGCACTGTTTGTTTATTACCCCTGATTTGGATTCCGCAATTACTTTTCACAGCGGGACTAAGTTACCTTGTTGCCGGGCTAACAGTATTCATTCGGGATATTCCCCAGACAGTTGCAATTTTGCTAAATCTCTGGTTCTACGTAACCCCCATTATTTACCCAAGTTCGGCAGTTCCAGAGTCATTCCGTTTCTGGGTAAGCTGGTTGAACCCACTCACGTCGCTTGTAGAAAGCTATCGCGATCTCGTTTTGCTGGGAGAGGTGCGTCATCTGCCAGAATGGGGGATGTTTTGGGGATGGGCGCTGGTTGTATTTTATGGAGGGCTAGCAGTTTATCGACGGTTACGCCCAGCGTTTGCCGATGTGCTCTAGCCAGACTACTAATCTGGTGCAACCGTTATAAGGGGATACGTAGCAAGTTATGGATGAGGTTGTAGTTTCGCTAAGCAATGTCTCAAAGTGCTTTAAGCGCTACGCGCATCCAGCCGATCGCTTGAAAGAAACGCTGTTGCCGGGAAAAAGTCGAGCTGAAGAATTTTGGGCACTGCGAGAGATTAATTTGCAGATTCAGAAGGGCGAAACGTTTGGTATTTTGGGACGAAATGGCTCTGGTAAAAGCACCCTACTGCAAATCATTGCGGGAACTCTCACCCCTACAACGGGAGACGTAACAATTAAGGGGCGAATTTCTGCGTTGTTGGAGTTGGGTAGCGGGTTTGATCCAGAGTTTTCGGGGCGGCAAAATGTGTTCTTTAAAGGGCGAATTTTAGGCTTAAGCCAGGCAGAAATTGAGCAGAAGTTTGACCAAATTGCGGCGTTTGCTGACATTGGCGACTTCATTGAGCAGCCCGTTAAAACTTACTCAAGTGGAATGTTTGTGCGGCTGGCGTTTGCGGTGGCAATTCATGTTAAACCTGAGTTGTTAATTGTAGACGAAGCATTAGCGGTTGGGGATATTTTCTTCCAGCAAAAATGCTTTCGTTGTTTGGAGCAATTGCGGGCAAATGGAGTCACGATTATTTTTGTCAGTCATGATGCTCAAGCGGTTGTAAAGCTGTGCGATCGCGCTGTTATTTTGCAAAATGGGCACTTGATTGCCACCGGAATTCCATCAGATATGGTCGCCAAGTACGCCGAGATCTACTACAGCCAGTTTTTACCAGCAGAACCGTTGATGGAACTGGATACAACCTCTAATTCCGCAGTGGAAGTACTGCCTTCCTCCAGTGTTGCAATAGAAGCAGCGAAAGCGACTCCCCTCCAGATTGCACCAGCCAAACCGCAAGATTTTGTCCGTGATTTTTCCAACGGATTTCGGTATGGATGCATGACAGGGTTAATGACTGGAATTTCGCTTACGGGTTTAGACGGAAAATTGAAAACCTCTTTCTTGGTTGGTGAAGAAGTGCTTCTTTCGATTCAAATTCGTGAATATTCCAGTCAAATTTATCCATTAAATGTGGGCTTTCAAATTAAAGATCGGATGGGGCAGATTTTAATTGGAACCAGTACTTGTTTATTAGACAAAAAAGTTAGCCCAACCGAATTTGGACAACCCTTCACATGCCAATTTAAGTTCCGCCTCTCAATTATTCCAGGGCAATATACAATCTCCCCTGCGATCGCTGAGTATAAACGGGATGCCCAAATCATCTACGATTGGATTGAAAATGCTTTAGCGATCGATGTGGTTTCAGAAGGTTGGCTCAAACAAATTGGACTTTACTTCCCAGATGTTGAGGTAATGATGGCAGAATAATTTGAACTTGCCATGTTCATCCCCGTTGAGAATTCTAAGGAACCTGGAAAAAACAACGTCCTCCATAGTTTAAGCTGAACGGGTTGCTTTCCTGGTACAGCCATAGCCATCTTTGAGAGGACAATGGCCGTCAGTCAGCCTTCCCAGATTAGTGGTTGAAATGGCAATGACTGTTCTAAGCTGACTGACCATCGCTATATTAAGGTTTAAGGTTTGGAGTGATTTGTAATGATTGTGGTTGATGTTGGTGCTCATGATGGTAGGTTGTTCGCGGTTCCTCAAGCTCAAGATATCAACAACGCGGTGTATGCTATTGAGCCAATTCCAGAACTCGCAGAACAGCTTCGCGCCCATCGACTGTCTAACCTTCATGTCTTCTGCTGTGCGATGGGCGATGAGGAAGGCAACCGCACCTTCCATGTGAATCAGAACGATGCCACCTCATCCCTACTGATTGCCCACTGCAACGAATCTTGGCAGGCATACGCTGATCGCTTACAGGAAGTGCGATCGCTGCAAGTTCCAGTCGTTCGGCTCGACTCATTTTTAGATCAACAATCACTAGCAGAAGTCGATCTGCTCAAAATCGATGCTCAAGGATATGATCTCCAGGTGCTCCAAGGAGCAGGGGATGCCATTCATCGAATTAAGCGAATTATTGTGGAAGTGCAGCTCACACCTCTCTATCAAGGCAGCGCCAGTAAGGAAGAAATCGTTGCCTACCTGGTAGATAGAGGATTTCGGCTTGCTGGAGCCATTTCACAAACAGAAGGGCTAGAGGAAAACCTGGAATTTGTTCGGGTGACTCGCTACCCTCGCCCCCATCCCCAAACCGAATCGTTTGAAGTGAATGTTCCCTACATTGGCATCTTCCAGACCCCCAAAGCCGATCATGTTGGGCAACTGTTAGAAGAAGGAACGTTTGAAGGGTTGGAGCAAGCTTTTTTATGGCTTTACCTCCGTCCAGGTGATACCTTTTTTGACTGCGGTGCTCATGCGGGTTTACTTTCGTGTATTGCCGCAAAACGTCTCAATAATATTGGTGGAATTGTGGGGTTTGAACCCAACCCTGTGTGTTTCGATTTGTATCAAAAGAACTTACAGGCATTAGGTTGTACCTGCTTCAAGGCACTGGATGTAGGATTGTCTAATACAAATGGTATGGCTGAGCTACTGCTAGGAAAACCTGGAATGTCCGCTTTTAGCACGTTTGCTCAAAATGCCTCTACCATGACTCAAATTAACGGCGAGGCGGTGATCGGAAGTGACAGGGTGATGGTGTCGCAGCGATCGCTAGACACGCTCTTACCAGAACTCCATATTGAGTCTGTTACCCTTGCCAAACTAGACGTTGAGGGCTGGGAAATTGCCGTGCTCAAAGGCGCAGAACAGTCGATTCGGGCGGGTAAATTTCCGCTCTGGATGATTGAGTTTACCGAAGCCAACGCCGCCGCTGCTGGAACCAGCACCCGAGAATTACGAACCTTGCTGGAGAATTTTGGCTATACCCTGTGTCGCTTCGATGCCACCAACTTTCGTTTGCTGCCTGAACCTGCACACCGAGCCTACCCCTATATCAACCTGTTTGCCGTCATGGATTTGGATGCGGTCAATCAGCGGTTAGCCACCGCAGATTTAGCAGTCACAAAGATTGCTCAAGATGTGGTGCAGCGTTGGGAAACGGCAGCGACAGGTGCAGAAATGCGTCAAAATTTTTTGAGAGAAAAGCAGCACTCTGAGGAACTACACCAACAAGTAGAGTTGTATAGTGCAGCTTTAGCAAAAGAGCGTGAGTTATCTCATGAATTGAGACAGTGGGCAGAGGCAAGTGATTCCATGCTGGCAAAAGAGCGGCAAGCCTCAGAGATGTTGCGACAAACCTCTCAACAACTACAGCAGAACTTGCAAACGCAGCAACAGCAGTTTCAGGAGTTACAACAGCGATTTCAGGCGTTACGCCAGCAGTTTCTAGAGTTGCAGCAGCACTTGCTGGCCAGCCGCTGGTTAAAGTTGGGGCGCAAACTGGGGCTAACAAAGTTGGATGGGGTTTTCCCGCACCTGTTGAATGATGCGGTAATTTCTGCCAGCGTTCCCACTATTCCTGCGGTAGAGGTTCCGCCGCAGGAGCCGATAACTCAAGCAAACACCCCACCGGGTTTTTCTATGGAATTAACTTTGCAGCATCTTTTTCAAAAAGGGTTTCAGCCGGAGATTGTTTTAGATTTGGGTGCGGCAAAGGGATATTGGTCAGAATATGCCCAAAGTTTTTTTCCCAGGGCAACCTTCTATATGGTTGACCCCTTGCAAGAAAGTGAGGCGCATTTGAAGCAGCTTTGTGAAGGTAGCGATCGCTTTCACTATCTTTTGTGTGCTGTGGGCGATCGCAACGATCAACTGTTGATGAACGTGACCACCGATCTAGATGGCAGTTCGTTGCTGTCATTCAACCGTCCTCCAGAACCGCAAGATCGGGTGGTAGACATTCGTCGAGTGGATGATTTAATGGCGGAAGGAAAACTAAAACCGCCTCAACTCGTCAAGATGGATTTGCAGGGCTACGAATTGAAAGCCCTAGAAGGTGGACAACGCTTGTTTGAAACAGCAGAAGTCTTCATTCTGGAAACGTCTCTGTTTGAATTCATGCCAGATCAGCCACTTGTCCACGAAGTCATGGCGTATATGGCAGAACGGAACTACGTTGTATTCGACATTGCTGGACATCTGCGCCGCCCATACGAAAATGATTTAGGTCAGGTAGACTTTGTATTTGTGAAACGGGACAGTTCGCTGCGTGCATCAAATCGATGGAGTTGACGGCTCATGGTTCTGGATGTTTGCATCTGCACCCACAATCCACGACGAGATATTTTTGCGATTGTTTTACGCGCGATCGCCAACCAGACCCTTGCTAAGAATGCTTATAAAGTCTGGGTCATTGACAATTGCTCAAACCCAGCGCTTACAGAAGCTGATTTGCTTCCCTTAAAAAATGCCGGAGTTGACTACAAAATCGTAGTTGAACCCCAACTGGGAAACCTCCACGCGCGCCGACGTGCCATTGAGGAAACAAGCGGCGAACTACTCGTTTTTGTAGACGACGATAATGAGCTGACGCACACTTATCTAGAAACTGCTGTCAACATCGCCAATGACAATCCCAGTCTTGGCTGCTTTGGCGGAAAGTTGCTGCTGGCTCCCACCCTTTCCTGCCCAAGCTGGATCATGCCATTACTACCCTATCTTGCTGTGCGCGATTATGGCGATGGCATTATTACAAATCTTTCAAACAGTTGGGGAGAGTGGGAGCCACCCACCGCGGGAGCTGGAGTGCGGCGGCAAGTTTTGAAACGATACCTGGAGCGGTTGAACGAAATTCCAGAAGCGTTGAAGCTTGGGAGACGAGGACGAAGCGGTTTATTATCCTGCGAAGATTCTCTGATGATGCGAGGCGCTTTTGATTTAGGGCTGGAATGTTCTTATCAACCAAGTTTAGTTCTGCTTCATCACCTTAATCCCAATCGTTTCAAGCTTCCTTATCTAATAAAGTTGATGTATTCCTACGGCAGAAGTCACGTGATTTTAGAACGGACATTGGGACATTCGTTTCCTTCAGTCTCTTTAAAGGAAGCTGGCAAGATCATGATTGAAAACATCAAAACTCGTGATATTAAGAACGTTGTTCATCTAATTGGTCTATTGGCATGGGATTTGGGATATTTTCGAGAAGTTCGGCGCACCCCTGAAGCTTCTGTAAGCTTTTCACAAGCTGTTGCCCGTTGAGCCTTCTCAATTCTCTTCGATGCATCTCCACTTTGTTGTATGCTATTGAAGATTTCTTGAAGGCAAGATTGTTGATTTCGCTTGAATTAAACCTTATCTACGTCCAAGTCTGTAGTTTTTTCTTAGAGAAGCTTT
The DNA here is from genome assembly GCA_015272515.1 of Leptolyngbyaceae cyanobacterium C42_A2020_001. GTDB lineage: Bacteria > Cyanobacteriota > Cyanobacteriia > Leptolyngbyales > Leptolyngbyaceae > JSC-12. The sequence goes on from JACYLN010000009.1 coordinate 71,888, forward strand.
CAACTTTCGAGTTGGACGCGGTTTAGATGCAATCCAAAAGAAACTCAAGAAACAGTTTCTATAAAGCCTAAGACTGATAGAGGAGTTAAAACGTGGGCAGTTCATATAACGAGAAACTAATTTTTGATGTGGGGATGCACATTGGCCAAGACACGGAGTTTTACTTGAAGAAAGGGTTTGATGTGGTAGCGATCGAAGCTAACCCTGTTTTGGTGAAACAAGGGCGCGAGAAGTTTGCAGATTATCTTGCCAGCGGTCAACTTAACATTCTAGAAATTGGGATTGCGGATGTGGAGGGTGAATTGCCCTTTTATGTAAATGAAACCTACAGTGAATGGAGTTCTTTAACGAAGTGGTTTGAGAATCACGAATACGCGAACAAATTTCATGAAGTCAAGGTAAAATGCACCACTATCGATAAGATTATTGCCGAATTTGGCATTCCATATTATTTAAAATCTGATATTGAAGATAGTGATACTCATGTAGTTAATTCCTTAAAATTACTGGATGCAAAACCGAAATATATCTCTGTAGAAAACGGTTACCGAACAATGCTTGATGGGCTGCAAGCAGCAGGCTATACCCAATTCAAGTTTATTAACCAAGCAAAAGTTGCTGAGATGAAATGCCCTTCCCCTCCTTTAGAAGGAGCGTTTGTCGAGCATCAGTTTGTTTCAGGGGCAAGCGGTCCGTTTGGTGAAGAAACGGTTGGTGAATGGAAAAATTACGATGCGATCGCAACTGAGATTGATGCCTACTGGAACAAGCCAGATCTCAACCCCGTCAATGATGGTTGGTTTGATTTACACGCGAAGTTGGGTAATTCCTAAAATCGAATTTAATCCGGTGCTCAAAAGTGATTGAGTGGTTGCATTCTTTAGTTTCTCATGTCCAACAAATTTCCTAAAATCAGCATTGTCATTCCCGCTTTTAATGCAGCCCTCACCCTAGAAAACAGCATTAAATCCCTCATCACTCAAGACTATCCCAATCTAGAATTAATCCTGGCCGATGGCGGAAGCCAAGACGGCACGATGGAAATTATTCAACGGTATGAGTCTCACTTCACACACGTTATTTCTGAACCCGATAAAGGGCAAGCAAATGCACTCAATAAAGGGTTTCGCTTAGCGACCGGAGAAATATTTGGTTGGCTTTGCGCCGATGACGAACTTGCTCCGGGTGCGCTGCATCATTTTGTTGAGATTTTCACAGCCAATCCAGAGAGCAATCTCGTCACGGGTGGCTGTCGTCGCATTTTTTGGGATGGCACGATTGTGGAGACTGTTCCCGATTCGCTTTTGATGAAAAGAATTTCTTACATTGATGGAATTGAGCAGCCCAGTACTCTTTGGCGTGCAGAGTTGCATCGAGCAGCAGGAGAACTGGATGAAAGCTATCGATATGCGTTTGATTGGGATTGGTGGAATCGCTTAAAAGCTGCTGGCGCAAACCTTGCCATCACTGACCAAATTGTGTCTCATTATTATTTTAGTGAAACGAATAAAACCTCAACGGGTGGCAATGCGTTAGTTAAAGAAATGTACCGCGTTATTAAGCAACATGGTCCATTAAAAGGCTATTTGGCAGATATTTACTCGTTTCTCTATCACAACTTTGATTTGTACGGATGCTACGACCAGCCTGCAACCTGTAGCAAGCTGCGATCGCGCCTACGAGATTTTTCCTTAAAAGTCTTACTTAAACTATTCGATGCAGAGTTGATTTATTGCTATAACTGGAACTTCGCTTCTAAACAACAGCGAGGTTTATGTTGGTTTAAGTAAGTGCTAAAAAATTGAAGAATTGAGACATAATGCGCTAGAAGCGATCGCGAAACTATATGAGAATCGCCATTCAAAATACTTACTATGGCAAGCACTTCGCTGAAGCTGAATTATCTCGCAGACTAGCTCTAGCTGCAAGGAACTTAGGGTGGGAAGCAGTAGAAGTTGGGACTTCAGAAGCGATCAATCAATGCCGTCCAGATTTTGCTTTAAACTTACACTTTAGAACACCAAAGTTAACATGCTATCCGACTTATGGATGTCTGTGGCATCCTTCTGTTTTGATTGAAACAGATGAGCGCTTCATTCGCAACGTTTTAAGCTACGACGGTTACCTTTCTTCTTCTAACCATACAAATTTGTGGTTAACAGATCGGCTATACAATACACCTAAACACTATTTCATTGCACCCTTTTTTACGAGTAGTAATCAAACGGTTTATCAAGCGCCAAATCTTCATTCTCCTCAGCTTGCCTACATTGGTACAAATTGGGATGGAGCACGATTTAAACCGCTGTTTTTAGAATTAGAAAAGAAGGGAATTTTAGCAGCTTATGGAGCTTCATCAAGCTGGGCTTATTTAAACACAGCCTACAAAGGCTCTCTACCATTTGATGGCTTGAGCGTTTTAACTGCTTTAAATGCAGCAGGTGTGGGACTGTGTTTACATCGAGAGGAACATACTCAAGCAGGCATTCCCTCAATGCGAATTTTTGAAATTGTCGCTTCTGGCGCGATCGCAATTTGTGGAGAGCATTCCTTTATTCGAGAACAGTTTGCTGATACTGTACTTTATCTCAATACAAACTTGAGTTTAATCGATCAAGTTGCTCAAATCATGGAGCATCTTAATTGGATTGCAAATCAGCCAAAAGTGGCATTAGAAATGTCTCGAGCCGCTCATCAGATCTTTAGTAAGAAATTCACATTAGAAAACCTGCTACATAATCTTCAAAACGAGCATCAAAAATTAATTGAAACAAAATATTTTATTCGTCATCACTCATTGTCTGAACAAAGTTCCTCTGTTCAACTTATTCTCAGAAGCAGTGGGAAAGATCAATTAAAGTTAGAGAAAACGCTAAATAGTATCAAACAGCAAACTCATCAAAATTTGTCAGTTTTGATAGTCCAGCATCAGTTGATGGATGGATGTTCTTCAATTTTGGCAACCCATCAAACCAACTTTCCGATTCAAATTATTCAACTAAATGTTGCATCTTCTCAAAACGTGTCTTCCAAAAGCAGTGAACTATGGGCTGCGATTCAATCAGTTTCATCAGACTATTTTGGGGTATTAGATGAAGGTTCTATCATTTATCCCAATCATGTGCACACTCTTGTTTCACTGCTCGATCGCTTTCAATATTTGGGAATGGCTTACTCTGAAGTCGTTGAACTTTCAGAACCAAATAGCGATGCTGGACCTTTCGCAACTTCTTATGAAGTTGATGATGTTGCCAGGCTGGCAATTATTCAACCGTTGGAATTATTTGAGCTATTTACTTTTGAGCGATTTATTAACCTGAATAGCTTGCTTGCACGATCAGCTTTAATTGATGAAATGTTAATTAGAGATCCACAATTAAACTGTTTAGAAGATGTGTTCTTACTACTGAATCTTAGTGTTCGAGGTAGGGCAATGTTTAGCTATGAAGTAACCTGCGAAATCGACTCTAGAAATCTAGATTCAAATGGTTTGAGCAAAGCGAATAGTCGGATGCGAGATTTGGCAATGAACCGGATTCGGTTGATGATGGGCGATCGCGACTTTCCTGTTATGCGATCACCCTTCAAACTTCAATCCTTACAAACTCAATTGCAGCAAACTCAAGCTGAATTACAGCAAGCACAGCTTAGAATTGCAGCAATGGAAAGTAGTAAGTTCTGGAAGCTGCGAAAAAATTGGCTTAGACTTAAACGCGCCTTTGGTTTAACTCTAAGTACAGGACAAAAACTTGCAAAGCATGAATAAGAGAGAGTTGCATGAGAATTACCACATTCATCCATAAAACTCTCATGAATCAGGTTACTCTACTTCGAGATGCTTTGCGTCGCCATCTAGCTTGGCATAGAGCAAGATAACGCTTTGTCGCGCGTTCCTGATTGCCCTTCTGCGCGTCAACCCCGTCAACTTCGCGAAGTTGGCGACAAGCTTTAAACGAGCCGCAGACACCCCTGCGAATTCGCATTCGAGACAATCATCAACTCACTCATCGTCGAGTCAGTCTCCAAGTGGGGAGTGCCTGAGCAAACTTCTGTCTTCTACTTAGCCCATCTCTCAGCATTTTATTTGGAATGGCTCAGGAAGCGGCTGTAGTATGACACTACAAGTAAAATGACCGTTTCAGGGGACGTTTTCCGCACCGATTTACCCCATGATATATCGGTCGTCATGCGAAGCATGGCAAAAGCCAGTCAGAAAGTTCATTCAGATTGAGTATCTTTGCAGTTCGCTCGATCTTCACCTTTTTGACTAACGCTATACCGACCAATGACTCGGTGCATATTACGAGGTTTAACCAGAACGATGTTGATTCGATCCAGGGTGACTGCCGAAATCAGGGAATGTCTCTATCTCGCAATTCCGCTGGCCGCGGCTCAATTAGCTCAGTCTGCTACGGGTTTTGTTGATACGGTGATGATGGGGTTGCTGGGGAGCCAATCTCTGGCGGCAGGCGGATTGGGTACGACGGCATTCACGTTTTTGTTACTGATTGCGACGGGGGTGATTTCTGCTGTCAGCCCGTTGGCAGCAGAAGCTTTTGGCGCTGAAAACCCTGAACGGGTGGCGAAGGTAGTACGGCAGGGACTTTGGTTGGCAATTGTACTGGCAATTCCGTTAACAGTGTTGGTTTGGAATGCAAATCCTCTCTTAACAGTAATTGGGCAAAAACCAGAGACGATCGCCCTCACTCAGCAATACCTCGGCGCGATCGCGTGGGGGTATTTCCCAGCATTAGGATTTGTCGCATTAAGAAGTTTTGTCTCGGCGTTGTCTCAGCCGCGATCGGTAATGGCGATCGTTATTTTGGGAACGCTGCTGAATATTGCGGGCAACTATGTCCTGATGTTTGGCAAACTTGGTTTTCCAGCGATGGGGTTGGCAGGGATCGGTTGGGCAAGTACCTTCTCACTGTGGAGTATGTTTCTCGCACTCATCGCTTATATCGGGTATCAACCATCGCTGAACCAATACCATGTGTTCCGTCATCTACAACGATTCGAGCGGAAAACGCTGAGGGACTTGCTAATTGTTGGTTTGCCTATCAGCGGCATGATTACGGTGGAAGCAGGTTTATTTACAGTCACAACATTTTTAATGGGGCAGTTTGGCACTACGACTCTCGCGGCTCACCAAATCGCGTTACAGTCTGCTGCTATTTCCTTTAACATTCCCTTGGGTATCTCACTGGCAACCACGGTTAGGGTGGGGCAGTTAGCGGGTAAGCAGGATTTTGCAGGGTCGCGGCTGGCGGGGTTTATTGGCATTAGCTTGGGTGGCTTAACAATGGGATTGACGGCACTGCTGTTTTGGGTGGCTCCTGAGCAAGTGGTTGCCTGGTATTTAGATGTCAAAAATCCAGCCAATGCAGGGGTTGTGGCGATGGCGAAGACATTGTTGGGTGTGGCAGCGGTGTTTCAAATTGTGGATGGCATTCAGTCCAACGCGGCAGGCGCACTGCGGGGGCTGAAAGATACGCAAGTGCCACTACTGTTGGCAATGACAGCTTACTGGGGGGTTGGCTTACCCAGCGGAATTTTACTTAGTCGGCAGTTTCAGCTAGATGGAGTGGGGTTGTGGTGGGGATTGGCGATCGGGTTAACCGTGACGGCGATCGCGCTACCATTACGGTTTGAGCGTCGTGCCACTTTTCTCAACACTCAACTGCTGCGTACTAAACCATCGACAAATCCCCAGAAACCTCCAACCGAGTAACATTGCCGAGGGTCATGAAGGTTTCAGAGAGTTTTTCAGCAGCAGACGGCGTAATCCAGCCCATTTGCTTCAGCAGATGAACCGCCACTGCGTGTTTGGCTCGTTTGGCTCCGTCCATTACCTTAATAGCTAACCCCATCCCTTCGCCCACGCGGGCAATGCATTGAATTCCTTCGGCACCAGCTTTGCTTACAAGTTCTCCCTCGGTGAGGCGCATCAGTTCCGTATCAAACTCGCCATCCCCTGCAATCAAAGAAGGGTGATAGACCATCGCGCGAATTACCCGCTCCAGATCCAGGTTGTTGCCAGAGGCGAGGCGAGCATAAAGGGCTGCCATCTGCCCCAACTGCATGAAGTAGGTTGGAGCACCGCAATCATCGCGAGCGCTGATGAATTCCTCACCGGGCATTCCTAAAAGCTCGGAAAATTTTTGTAGGATGAGCTGCTGTACTGGATGGCTGCGTTGCAGGTAACTGTTAAGTGCCCAATTGCGCTGCTGACACACGGCTAGCATTCCGGCGTGTTTACCGGAGCAGTTGTATTCCAGCGGGCTTTTGCCGCCTGGTGGGATGGGGCACTGCAAGGCGGAGGGATCTATATCTGCCCGCCAAAGGATATTGAAAACCTGGCGGACTTGCTCGATTTTGCCGCGATGGGAACTGCACATGATTGCCAGGTCGCGATCGCTCAATCCATACCGATCCAGCGTTCCAGTACTGGCGACCGCCAATGCTTGAAATGGTTTGAGCGCTGAACGGACAAAGGATGCCGTTTCCGCACTACCAGCAACCAACATTGTTCGCCCGCGATCATCGCAGACGGTTGCCTGAACGCGGTGCGTTGATTCAATAATCCCTTCTCGCAAAAGCCGGACTTCCAGCTCTGCAGTTTGAGTTCGTCTTCCCCGTGATGGTGTCATGAGGTCAATTTAACACCAGACGGGCACGACAGCACACTTTCTTTGGGTAAGAAGTTGGGTTGGCGCAAATCATACCAGCCTCCAACTAATGGCACCCAGCAACAAAAGACCCGTCAGCACTGCAAACGTTTGCTGCATCCGCTTCAGGAGCGGCTGAATTTGGTAAGACACTACCAAGCGATCGCGGGTCAGCACTTCAGCAGGTTTTTCCCAGGTTTGTCCATCGTACCAGCCCGATTCTTCGTACACCACAATCGTATCGACCAAGCGCGAGGAGACATACGCCCACCCCAGATACAGCCGCGTCAACGCCAGAAATAAAAACAAAATTGCGCCTGCCGAAGCAGCTAGCAGGAACTGCACTGGAAACTTGGTAGGGGAAAAACTGGCAGCCGCAACAGGACCTGCGATCGCCCAACTTCCCACCCAGATCCAAACCATTTTGCGAATGTAGGTGTTTGTATCAAGCAACGCCCATCGAAAAAACCAGGATTCTCGCAATTCCTCATACTGGTTGAGCGGCAGTTGCTCAGAAGGAACCGGGCAGCCAGCCGGACTTGAATTTTTCGTCATGTCATCCGGTAGCACGCTGAGCCTCCACAGTGGCAATCGTTGAGAATGGCTGACCGTCTTTCTAGAAAAGATACTTGTCAGTATAAACGACAGGACAGAAAGGTGTTGAGTGGTGAGTGTGGCTACAAAACACCCCTCCAACTTTAATGAAAAAGTTGTGAGGGGCTAAGTTACATCAAGCACTTGAAAACAGTTAAGGTAGAGCACTAAACTTCGTCGTCGTCCATCCGTGCTACCACGATCGCGCAGAATGCAAATGATGCAACTAACGGCATTGGGGAGGCTAGAAGATAACTCAACAGCCCGCCCATGCCAGCGCTGATAACGGCTGAGATACTCCAAATCCGTTCCTCAAAGCACAGTCCTTGCTGGGCTTTAATCATTCTCAGCGCTTGCTGGGGAATTGGCACTGGCATAACAGCATTAGGAGGGAAGCCCCAATATCTGGAGCGTTCAACGAACCAATCCGTCCATCCATTGTCATGGCACCAATTATCAATCCATTGGGCTGCGTAATGATTCATGATTCTCGGCAAAAGGAATGAAGAACTGTGTGTATAAACAAACCGGGAACTTTGCAAGCAGGATTAAACTAAAACTGCAAAAGCTTTGTGGCAGTAGTATTGAACCTGGAAGCAATCACCTTGTGGTAATCAATGGTTTTCTGGACAGACACCAGCCCATTCAACTTATTTATTGAGGCTATCAGAGTCTTTTTTGTCTAAGCCATTGAAGACATCAAAGTTTACGTCCTTCAGAAATACCGAAAAATTTCGTAATAGATCCTCTATCTTGATGCGTATACATCCTTTTGCAACAACGAGTCGAACTTTCTTAAATGCCGCGTTACAAGGTCGAAATGCGGGATGGCGGTATCTGTTAGGGATTGGGTTGGCAATCCTGCTTTGGCTGGGTGGCTATTTTTATGTTGGAATACCGATAGCGCAGGCGATCGCGCCATACCTTTCCTTTGATAGAGGTGTAGTTTATAGCGATGAAATTAAAGTTGAAACTGAGTCTGTTGCGGTTAATTCTTCAGCATTTTCTTATATTTCCAGCCACATTGCGTTTGCATTTCTTTGCATTGGAATTTTGAGTGCCGTAAAGCTAATTCATCACCGGAAAATGCTGACTTTGATTAGTCCAGATGCTTCATTTCAGGCGAAGCGATTTTGGCTGGGGTTTGGTCTCTGGCTCGCTCTGGCAAGTTTGCAAACGCTGATTGAATTTCTGCTTCAGCCAAGGGCATTTGTGTGGAATTTTCAGCCGTTAGTCTGGTTAAAGTTTCTGCCTCTAGCCTTACTACTTACCCCCATCCAAACATCAGGGGAAGAATTACTGTTTCGTGGCTATCTATTGCAGGGTTTGGGGTTGATTGTGCGACAACCGATCGGGCTGATTATGCTTATTAGTTTGCCGTTTGCGATCGTCCATTTTGGCAACCCTGAAATGGAACGGGGAGCGGCATGGATTGCACTCACCTACCTCGTTCTGGCAATCTTTTTGACCACGATTACGCTGCAAGACAATCGCCTAGAATTAGCGCTAGGAGTTCATGCTGCGAATAATCTTTTCATCGTGCTGTTGGTCAACACGCGGGACTCTGTTTTGCAAACTCCTGCAATGATTTTGCAGTCGATCCCAACCGATCCCAAACTAACTTTTGTGGAACTCCTTGTATCCAGCGTAATTTTCTGCATCTTGCTCTTTGGTAAACGTGCCCATCAGCCTTGACTCTTTCTAACGCTGAGACAGGCACAAAGCCCACCTCTTACGAATTTATTAGACTCGCGATCCTATACAACGAAGGGAGTATGCAGATTTTTTACGAGGACTGGGGTACGGCTTAACCCGTGGTTTTCTGCACCCTTGCTCAATAAAGTTAGCCAATCGTTGGAGCGGACAGACTAGAGTCCATTGATAGATGTTTGAGTCTGTCTGCCGCTCCACAACTGCACTGATACGTCGCTTTGCTATGTATAAGAAGCGATCGCTCACAAGGGGATTTAGTTTTGGTCAACTTTGCGGCGGCGCAACACCGTCATACCTAAGCCTGCCAGTGCCAAACCTGCCAGTGTGGTGGGTTCGGGAACGGCCTCGTATTGAAACACTTCACCCGGCAAGTCTGGGGTGAAACCAGGGGTTTGGCGAAGCTTGGTGCCTTGCTCAAAGGCATAGGCAAGCTGCAATAGGGTTGGTTCATCAAATGCCCGCCCTAAAAACTCCATGCCAACGGGCAAGCCATCTGCGGTATATCCGGCAGGGAGGGTAATAGCGGGGAAGCCGGAAAAGGCACTCAGACGGTTATTAGAACCAATGCGCTGAGCTTGACTGTTCAACCGTGGGGGAGCCTGAGAGGTGGGGTAGAGTAAGGCATCCAACCCTGTGAGAGCGGTTAACAAGTTCCCTTGAGTCACTCCTGGACGATTCTGGATGATGTCTTGATACGCCTGGTTGGTTTCCAATGGGGGCACATTGTTGCGGGCGATCAAGGTTGAGAGGTTGCTGGGCAGGAACAAGCCTGAATCAATAATTTGCTGCAACGTGTTGTAGGGTGCATTCGGTTCTGCTGCCAGGTAGTCTTCCAGGTCATACCGAAATTCAAAGGCGCTTAAGGATGGCGATGCCAGAATTTCGCTGAGTCCGGGGATAGTGACTGATTCCACAATCGTCGCACCCAGGGATTCCAATGTTGCGATCGCCTGATTAATCACCGCATTCACCTGAGCATACTCAGGGTCAGCATCGGAACCAAACAAATCGCGCACGATTCCAATCCGTTTGCCCTGTAAGCCATTTACTTGAAGAAAGTCAGTATAGCTGTCGGGAATGTTGCCAATGCCCGTAGCAGTGATCGGATCGTTCGGGTCAAAACCGACGGTAGCATCCAGCGTCAATGCCGCATCCAGCACACTGCGAGCCAATGGACCGCCCGTATCCTGCGACAACGCCAATGGCACGATGCCGCTGCGACTGGATAAACCAATGGTTGGACGCACCCCTACCAGACTGTTGAAAGCGGACGGATTACGAATGGAGCCGCCTGTATCAGTACCTAAACCAACGGTGGCGAAACTTGCCGCGATCGAAGCCCCTGTGCCGCCACTGGAACCTGCGGGGCTGCGTAAGGGATCGTAAGGGTTGAGCGTGGTGCCACCTAATGAGCTAATGGAGGTTGAGCCGCTGAAGGCAAATTCAGACAGGTTGGCTTTGCCGAGAATGATTGCTCCGGCTTCCCGCAATTTCTGTACCTGAAAAGCATCCGCGGCGGGCACAAACCCATCAAACGCCAGAACGCCAGCGGTGGTGGGCAGGTCGAAGGTATTGAAATTATCTTTCACGATCACGGGAATCCCATAGAGCGGACCGCGATCGCTGACCAAATTCCGCTGCTGGTCAAATAAAGCCGCTTCTTGCAAAGCGTTTGGGTTAATCGTAATCAGAGAGTTAATGCTAGGGCCTTGTTTGTCGTAGGCAGCAATCCGATTCAAATAAAGTTGCACCAGTTGTTGCGAGGTCAAAGCACCGGAATCAATCGCCAGGTTAATATCCGCGATCGTGGCATCTTGCAACCGAAACGTGGTTAATGAAGCGGCTTCGGCGATCGCAGGCACAAACGCCAACGAGGCAGCAGAAGCCACTGGAGCGATGAAAAAAGCAGTTGAACGAAGAATCGAACGCAACACAAAAACTCTCCTTTCATAAAACAACCTGATTTGGCAAACCTTAACTTAGGCAATTTCACGGAGAGCAAACAGTGGTGGTAGCTACGATTTGTGAAGGGTTTATAGGGGTTCTCCCTATCTTCATGAAATCTTCTTATGGGTTCTGGTTACACAAAGGAGCGGTGAATTATAGTTCGAGCAATGAAATCAGCAAGACAGGTGCCCGGATGGAAGATGTATCAGAAGCTCCCGGAGTGTGGCGTTGCATTGCAGGTTCGGCCCATCGTTCTTACGCCGTTGAGCAACTAGATCGCCACCACAAGCAGTTTCAACTCGCCATCTACAATAGCCCTCAACTCAGTCCCCAACACCTGATTGAAGTCATCTCAATCCAGGTATCAAGCAATGATTCACAGGGCATCCTTGGCAAGGGCACTATGCAAAATGGTCAAACGATCATCGTTAAAGCCTTCCAAAAAACGGTGGACTTTGCCGTAGACGATCCTGCAACCGGCCTTGCCTCAGGCGTTTGTAGCTATTTAAGTGATTGGCAGTAACCGAATTTCATCAAACTTTCACCCGATCAGTTCACCCATTTCGGTGCTTCGACGGTTGCATAACGCTAGCAAAGCGATCGTGTAAGTCATTGCAAGTAGTGCCAACGCTACAGATATGACTTAAAGGAGTACCAATGGCTGTTACAGCATTCTTCTCGGCAGGCATCCTGTCCATTTTTGCGGACAATCTAGCAAACACAGTAGAGGTAAGTCGCAACGCAGCAGGCAATATCTTGATCAACGGGGGGGCGGTTGTCATTAGCGGCGGCACTGCCACTGTTGCCAATGTTAGTTCCATTCAAGCGTTTGGGCTGGGTGAAAACGACACCTTAACCCTGAATGAAAGCAACGGTGCATTGCCTAGGGCTTTTCTGTTCGGTGGCACAGGTAATGACACGGCAACAGGCGGTTCCGGTGCTGATCAATTGTTTGGTCAGGCAGGCAACGACACCATACTGGGCAAAGGCGGCACTGACTTCATCTTTGGTGGCGATGGCAATGACGTTCTCACGGCGGGCGATGGTGACGATCAAGTGTTTGGCGAAGGTGGCGACGATCGCCTGATCTGGCATCCCGGCGACGATACCGACCTGTTTGAAGGCGGCGCTGGCAATGACACCGCAGAAGTGAACGGCGGCGGTGGCGCGGAAGTTTTTACCATTACTGCAAATGGCTCGCGAGTCAGATTCGATCGCGTCGATCCCGCTCCCTTTAGTCTGGATATTGGCAGCACTGAAAATCTCGTCCTCAATGCTAACGGCGGCGATGACAGGATTAGTGCTTCTGGCAACCTATCTCCCCTAATTAAAATCACCGTGGACGGTGGGGCTGGCAACGACACGATTCTGAGTGGCAACGGCAACGATCTGCTGCTGGGGGGCGACGGCAACGACACGATTGATGGCAACCAGGGTGATGACGTAGCCTTCATGGGCGCGGGGGACGATGTTTTCATCTGGGACCCAGGCGACGGTAGTGACGTGGTGGAAGGACAGGCAGGCACCGATACCATGCTGTTTAACGGCTCTGCCGGTAACGAGCAGTTTGACTTGTCTGCTAACGGGTCGCGGGCGCGCTTCTTCCGCAACCTCGGCAATATTGTGATGGATATGAACGATCTGGAACGGGTTGATTTGAACGCGCTGGGCGGAACTGACACCATTACGGTGAATGACCTCTCTGGCACGGATGTAACTGAATTCAATATCAATCTGGAAGGCGCATTGTTGTCTGGCACCGGCGATGGGCAAGCGGATACCGTGATTGTCAACGGCACGAATGGAGCGAATATCATTGACATTTTGGGTGCTGGAACCTCAGTCGCTGTTGTTGGTCTGCCTGCCCTCGTCACAATCAAAAATGCCGAAGTTGCCAACGATCAACTGGTGATTAACGGATTAGGAGGCAGCGATCGCATGAATGCCGCAAATCTCAACGCTGGCATTATCAAACTCACCATTGATGCTGGTGCCGGAGATGACCAGATCTTCGGTAGTCGAGGGGCGGATGTCATGCTGGGGGGCGATGGCAACGACACAATTGACGGCAACCAGGGCGACGACGTTGCCTTCCTGGGCGCAGGTGATGACCTGTTCATCTGGGATCCAGGCGACGGCAGTGATGTTGTAGAAGGTCAGGACGGCACCGACACGATGCTGTTCAACGGCGCAAATGTCAGTGAGCGCATGGATTTGTCTGCCAATGGTGGGCGGTTACGCTTCTTCCGCGACGTTGCCAACATCACGATGGATACGGATGACGTGGAACGGGTGGATGTTAACGCGCTGGGTGGAGCCGACACGATCACGGTTAATGATCTGTCTGGAACCGATGTGAAGACCGTTAACCTGAATCTGGCAGGATTTTTTGGTTCTCAAACGAGCGATGGTCAGCTAGACCAGGTGATTGTGGGAGGCACCGCAGGAGATGACACGATCGCGATCGATGATCCCGCTCAAGGCATTACCGTTTCAGGATTGGCTGCCGTCACCACCATCACCAATGCCGACAGTATCGACCAACTGATAATCAACAGCGGTGCAGGCAATGATCTGGTGGATGCCAGAGGTTTAGCGGCTGGCAAAATGCAACTCATCATCAATAGTGGCGCAGGCGTTGATACCGTTCTCGGTGGTGAGGGCAACGATCTTATCAACGGTGGACAGGGCGATGATATTGCCTTCCTGGGTGCAGGCGATGATGTTTTTGTCTGGAATCCGGGCGAGGGCAGTGACGTGGTGGAAGGTCAAGCTGGAACGGATACGATGCTGTTCAATGGTGCCAATGTCAGCGAGCAGGTTGACATCTCTGCCAACGGTAACCGAGTCATCTTTTTCCGCAACATTGCCAACATCACAATGGATAACAACGATGTGGAACGGATTGATTTCAACGCGCTGGGTGGAGCGGACACCATTACGATCAACGATCTTTCTGGCACCGACGTAACGGAGGTGAACCTCAACCTGGGTGGCAGCGGTTCTCCTGCCGGGGATGGTCAGATTGATACGACAACTACCAAAGGCACCAATGGCGACGACGTAGCTGTGCTGCAAGGATCAGCCAGCGGTGTGACGGTCAATGGATTAGCCGCAAGGGTTGCGATCGCAGGTGCAGAAACTCAGGACATCCTGAAACTTGAACTCCTGGCTGGAGACGACGTGATTGATGCCAGTGGAATTGCAACAGGCGCACTGAAACTTCACCTATCCGGCGGTGATGGCGATGATGTAATCATTGGCAGCAACAACGGTGACATTTTGGAAGACGGCGCAGGCGATGACGTGGTAATTGGCGGCACTGGCAACGACACATTCATCATCGGTCTTGGAGACAACATCATTCTCGACAATGGCGGCATCGATACCGTGCTCTCGGATAGCAATTTCACTCTGGGCAACGCCTTTGAAAACCTGGCACTGACGGGAACCGCAGCCAACGGCACAGGCAACAGCAAAGATAATCAGATCACAGGCAACAACAGCAACAACCTGCTGCAAGGGTTGGCTGGCAACGATACGTTGATTGGAGTTGATGCGATCGCCGCAAATCCGGGTGCAACCGAGAGAGATACGCTAACCGGAGGTATAGGCAATGATGTATTTGTTTTGGGTGTACAAAACAACAGCCGTGTGTTCTACAGCACTGCTGGCGTAAACGACTTTGCCCTGATTACCGACTTCAGCAGCGGCGATCTGATTCAAATCAAAGGTAACCTCGGTAACTACACCCTCCGTTCTGAAGCCCATGCGGGTTCTTCCAGTCTGGATACAGCCATTTACTTCACAGCCAACGGTGCTAATGAGCTAATTGCAGTCGTGCAAGATGTCACCGGGTTAAGCCCTCAAGCCTTCCGCTCAGTGGCGTGAAGGGGGGAGGTGGGGAGGAAGGGAATTGAAGATTGGAGACTTTTGAATTCTAAATTTCTTCCTCAACCCCTCACCCCACCTTCTGCCTGAGGAGACGGCGATCGCGCCCTGTAACTGTCCTACACTAGTAAAGCGATCGACCATTTAGCAGTTGATATTCACCTATGGCTTCTACGTTCTCCTTTGATGTTGTGAGCGAATTTGATCGACAAGAGCTAGTCAATGCTCTCGATCAGGCAACGCGAGAAATTCAAAGTCGATATGACTTGAAAGACACCAAAACCACAGTGGAACTGGGAGACGATACGATTACCATCCACACCGACAGCGAATTCACCCTGGATGCCGTGAATAGCTTGATTCAAACTAAAGCGATCAAGCGAAGTTTGTCGCTCAAGATCTTTGACTATGGCAAGCCAGAAGCAGCGGGTGGTAATCGCATTCGCCAGGTTGTGACGTTGAAAAAGGGAATTAGTCAGGAAGTTGGCAAACAAATTTCCAAACTCATTCGAGATGAGTTCAAAAAAGTGCAGGCATCTATTCAAGGAGATGCAGTACGGATTAGTGCAAAATCTAAAGATGAACTGCAAGTGGTAATTCAGCGCTTGAAGCAGGAGGATTATCCAATGCCCTTGCAGTTTACCAACTATCGCTAGCGGGAATTGCGACCTCCGGGGTTCGGTTCCGCGACTACCATTTGACTGCTATTCCAGATAACCTCGTAATAGCAAGAGATTTTGGCTATTCAAGGGGGTGAGATTGTGCCCAGGTGGCTGTTGCCCACATTAAGCGAAGTCGTGACGTTAAGCGACCCAACTCGCATGGTTGGCGAACCTGTCCAAACAGGTTTTCGTCAAGATTGTGCTGCTCCCAGTGCACTGAATGACTCTACCCCCCGTGAAAATGGGCACCATCGCCGTACATCCACTCGATTAGCCCCGTCTCAGCTTCGGGCAGACCGTGAGTGGACAGGGGCGATCGCTGCTCTGGATGAATTACTGCACCAATTCCTCACCCACTCTAATTCCTTAGCACCAACAATTGACCTTAACAACACACCAACTCAGGCGGGCTTTATCCTATCGGGACCGTCGCCTGTTCTAAGCCACACAGAAGTGGTCAAGAGTCTCTCAACCTGGACAGTAGCAACAACGTCAGCCCATGCGCCCCATTGGTTAGGGTTCCAGCTTTTACCAGCCGACAAAGGCATGACAGCGAGTGACCTCACAAACCCCATACTGCCGCTTTTACCAGGCGATCCAGTTGCGGATGAACAGTTTTGTTTACTGTTAACACCCTGGTTCAGCCTGGTGCTGGTGCTGGGTGAATCGTTGACTGGGGAACCCGCGTTCATGTTTTCCTTTGCGCCGGATGTGGTGCAACGGGCTTGGGAAGCGTTGCGTCCCCGAATTTTGCTGATGAGTTCCCATCAGGTCGATTTTTTAGATGAATTGGTGATGCAGTTCCCACCTGTCATTCCTGACTTCAAAACGGTGATGCAATTCAGCCGTTTGATGTTGGAGCATTTGCCAGAGCCGTTAGAAGATAATCGCGCGATCGCCGAAACCGAAACCAACTCAAAAGCCTCAACCGTTGGTGGTGATCACGTTTCTTATGGAGAACTATTTGAGCCATCTGAAAACGGCATGAAAGCAAAAATGCTACAGGCTGGTAAAGCTCGTTCTGCAAAGATTGGGTACCCCGTCGAGGATACAGAAACCGACGCTTACACCGCATTGCCAGATCCCAGCAGTTTTGATGTGGAACTGGTGAAAGCGATCGCCCATGAAGTTCGCACGCCTCTAACCACAATTCGTACCCTAACGCGATCCCTGCTCAAACGTAGCGACCTGCCTGCCGATGTGTTGCGTCGCCTCAGCATCATTGATCGCGAGTGCAGTGAGCAGATCGATCGCTTTGGACTGATTTTCAAGGCAGTGGAGATCGAGTCAGCTACTCAATCTCACATGGCATTGATCCGCACCTCGCTCACCGATGTCTTCCAGCAAAGCATTCCCCGCTGGCAACAGCAGGCAACCCAACGCCAAATGACGCTTAAGGTTGACGTACCGCAAGAAATGCCCACGGTTGTGAGCGATCCTACCGTGCTGGATCAGGCCCTCACCAGCCTGATTGAACGCTTCACCCGCAACCTGCCCGCCGGCAGCCACATTCAACTTGAGGTAACCCTGGCAGGTAGCCAACTTAAAGTGCAGTTGCAATCCCAACCAGATGAAGCTGACAGTGGGCTGAGCAAAGAGCATCCCTTCAGTTCCTGGAAAAACTCTGCCAAATCCATCGGGCAGATGTTGATGTTCCAGCCAGAAACGGGTAGCCTTAGCCTCAACCTGGCTGTTACCAAAAACTTGTTTCAAGCGATCGGCGGCAAACTCATTGTGAAACAACGCCCCCAACAAGGCGAAGTGATGACAGTTTACCTACCGCTAGAAGTTGGCAGCGTTAGCCCGCTCGATGGAAACAAGATTATCACCGTGTAGAGATTGGATGCAAAGAGTTTAGAATAGGCGTGTCGCTGAAATGTAAAGAACTATGTCTGCCACCGTCGAAATTTACACCTGGAGTATGTGCCCCTTTTGCATTCGGGCAAAATCGCTGCTGAATAAAAAAGGCGTTGAGTTCACAGAGTACTGCATTGATGGCGATGAAGCAGCGCGGGCAAAAATGGCACAGCGGGCAAACGGACGGCGATCGCTGCCCCAAATTTTCATCAACAACCAACACATCGGCGGCTGCGACGACCTCTACGCCCTCAACGCTCAAGGTAAACTCGATCCCCTGCTAGTTTGAGTGACAGAAGTCAGGAGGTGAGAGAGGTAAGGGAGGTGGGGAAGATAGAGAAGAAATTCCCTTCGGTTCGACTCAGGCTTCCCAGAGTGTCAGCGGCTCGACTGAGGCTTCGCCGAACGGCCGACGGGGAGAACAAAATTCTCCAACTTCCCAATCTTCAATCGTTCGACTGAGGCTCACGAACGTCTCCAATCTTCAATTCCTCCTTACCCTCCTCATCTTCCCTATCCCCTATTCCCTCTCAAGGCTTCTACCGTGAAACTTGCATTCATCATTGATTCGATCGCGCGGCTTGATCCCGGACACGACACCAGCGTGGCAATTATGGAAGCAGCGCAGGAATTGGGGCACGAAGTTTGGATCACTCAGGCACACCAATTGGGAGTCACAGATGGCAAAGCTACCGCACTGTTGCAACCTGTCCGGCTGACTCCGGTGCAATTAGTGGAGGGGCGCTGGCTGGCAGCCAATCCCTGGTTTGAGGTGGATGAACCCTCTCTCCGTTTCCTGGAGGAGATGGATGCGGTGTTCATGCGAACTGACCCGCCTGTTACCGTTCCCTACCTCTATGCCACCTACATTCTGGATTATGTTGACCCAGCCAAAACCCTGGTAGTGAACTCGCCGCAGGGCATCCGGGCTGCGAATGAAAAAATGTATGCGCTTCAATTCACAGGAGCCATTCCCGAAACGATCGTCAGCCAAAACAAAAACGTGATCCGTGAGTTCTTGGAGCGGAAAGGGTCCGCGGTATTAAAACCGTTAGGTGGTAAGGCAGGGGAAGGGATTCTGTTTCTTGATCCGAGCGATCGCAACTTCAACTCTCTCGTCGAAATCAGCACCCTTCAGGGGCAGGTGCCTGTGATGGTGCAAACCTATCTGCCTGAAGCAAAACTCGGCGATAAGCGCATCGTTCTTTTGAACGGGGAAGCGATCGGTGCCGTCAATCGCATTCCAACAGGCAAAGAATTTCGCGGCAATATGGCAGTGGGCGGCAGAGTTGCCCAAGCTGAAATTACGGAGCGTGAGCAAGAAATCTGCGCTCAGCTTGCCCCCGTTCTGCAACGAGACGGGCTGATTTTTGTGGGCATTGACGTAATCGGTGGTTACTTAACAGAGATCAACGTTACTAGCCCAACTGGAGTGCGAGAAATTGATCGCTTAAACAACACGCGCCTGGGACAACAAGTAATTCATTGGATCGAACAAACAAGAACGGCAAAAGTGGGCGCGATCTCTACCACGTAAAAATTGCAACACTACTAAATAGCAAAAGAGACAGCAGTAAGCCCCCTCACCACTGTCTCAATCTGTTCCTCACATCGGTTGAGCATCACACAACCTAGTCCATTCAACCGTAACTTTTGCTTCCGGCAATTGGGTAAAGCTTCAATGAAACCTACCCACAAAGCTGTAAGGTTTTCTTGAGAGTGTGCTTAACCATTCTTTAGAATACTGGATTCACAGTATCTTCACGGATAAAACATGACTTTTGTATTGCGAAATACACTGTTAATCCGGTTATTTTTTCAACAATGGTTATGTTTACGCATATTTACGTGCTCCTATGAAACTTCAGTTAAAAGTGTCGCTTGCCCTCAGTGTTTTCACGTCGCTTGGAAGCATGACAGCAGAAGCAGAAGCCGCTTTGCTAATTGGAAATACTCGAAGTGACAGTATCGTAATCTTTGATGAGATCAGCGGCACTATCCTGGGAGATTTCACCGCTCCGGGGCAAAACGGGCTACGAGACCCCGATGCTATTACCATTGGACCGGATGGTAATGTTTATGTCAGCGTTGGTGCCAGTTCCCAAGAATCTGCCGTGTTGCGGTTTAATTTGAAAGGAGAATTTTTGGGAGTTGCTGCTTCAGGCAACGGGTTAACGCGTCCCTACGGTAACGCCTTTGGTCCCGATGGCAACCTCTATGTCAGCAGTTTTCGCACCAACCAAATCCTTCGCTTTGATGGCAAAACTGGTGCATTCATCGACATTTTTGCTTCCGACAATAACGGCGGCTTTGGCAGCCCCAACGGACTGAATGGACCTAACGGGCTGCTGTTTGGTCCCGATGGCAGTTTATATGTTACGACTCAAGGCAGCGCCAACGATGCCAGCGGTGGGCTAATTTTTCCGTTTGCGAGCCAGGTGTTGCGCTATACGCCAGAACAGATATTAGGCAAAGCACCGACCACAACATCCACTGTATTTATCGATCAGCCTGCATTGTTGCCAGAAAGCGGCTTTATTAGCTTGCTGGGACTTGCCTTCGCGCCAGACTTACAAAGTCTCTATGTCAGCGATTTTGCCAACGGCATCCGCCAGTATGATCTGGCTGGGCAATTGCTGGAAGTGCTGTCTACAAACTATACAGGCACCATTCCCAGTAATAATTTCATCGGTGGTCTGGCTTTCGGCGCAGATACCGACAACCTGTTTGCCGTTGGGTTTGACTTCACTAACAATAATCTCGGCTCTGTGCTGACGTTTCCAGGTGCAGAGGGGAGTGATGTTGCGTTTAGTGGTTCTCTGTTTACAGATACTCGGTTGGTGCGCCCGATTGGAATTGCGGCAGTGCCGGCGGCGGCAGTGCCAGAACCAACAGCGATCGCTGGAACCCTGCTGGCATTGGGCGGCTTGGGCGCTTCTCGTTCCCGCAAACGCCAAAAGCGATCGAGCTAATTGGACGTGAGTTGAGTCAGATAGTCCTGAAGTTGACGTACCTGAAACGTACCAACCAGTTGACGCACTTGAGCAGTAAAGGGAGCTAGTTGGGAATTGGATTGCTCTAATTGGGCAATGCGCTGTTGAATCTCAAGAATGGCTCCCATTTTTGCCAGATGCAGTAATTCATCTAGCACGTCAGGTGGAACGATCGCCGAAGGTTGTTGCAATGGGTTTGGGTTAACTGCGCCCGGTTCCGAGACTGGTTCTGAAACTGAGGTTGGAGTGATTGCATATTGCCATTCCAGTTGTAGGTGATGTTTCAGGGTGGTAAGGAGCTGATTGTATTGAATTGGTTTAGAGAGGAAAGCATTGCAGCCGACATTGAAACTCGTTTGCTGATCGTGTTCAAAGGCGCTGGCAGACGCTGCGATGATAATCGTGTTTTGGAAGTCGGGCGATCGCCGCAACCGTCGAGTTGCCTCAAACCCATCCATCACAGGCATCACCAAATCCATAAAGATCACATCCGGCTGAAAATCAACCGCTTTTTCCAGTGCTTCTTGTCCGTTTCGGGCTTCTGCCATCTCAAACCCTAAAGGACTCAACAACCGAACTAACACGGCACGGTTCTCCTGTCGTTCATCCACCACCAGAATCTTCCAGCGTGAACCTTTGTACCCTGTCACTTCAGATGCTTTGGCGGGCGTTGGCTGCTGCCAGACGTTCACTTCTTGCAGTTTTAATTCAAACCAGAAGGTACTACCCTGCCCAGAGGTGCTCTGTACCTTTAACTCGCTGCCCATTAGCTCTACCAGTTTGCGGCTAATTGCCAAGCCCAAACCTGTGCCCTCCGTCATCCGCTGGCGATCGCCCACCTGCTGAAACGGCAAGAAGATTTCTTCCAGGTGTTCGGGGGCAATGCCGATGCCAGTGTCTTCAATTTGGAAGCGAATGATGACAGAAGAGTAGGGGATAGAGGATGGGTAGGTGGGTAGGTGGGTAGGTGGGTAGGCGAGTGGAGTGGCGGCTGGAGACGGGGGAGTTGAAGAATTTTGAATTTCTTCCTTATCTCTCTCACCTCCTGACTCCTGATTCCCGTCTTTTTCCCTCTCAATCACTCCTACCTTAAATGCCACGCCACCTTGATCGGTAAATTTGATGGCATTACTCAAAAGATTGATGAGCACCTGGCGCAGGCGTTGTTCGTCGGCATGGACGGCAACTGGCAGATCGGTGAGAGGTTCGTAGAGGAATGAAATACCTTTTTGCTGGGCACGCAGCCGGAACAAATCGGCGATCGCGCGAAGAAAACTGGGCAAATGGAAATCTGTGAGCAGTAGTTCTAAACGGCGAGCTTCAATTTTGGACAGATTAAGGACATCGTTGATTAACATCAACAAGTGCTCACCACACTGATAGATAGTGTCCAATTCTTGCACCATATCATCAGATAATGCCGGGTTGCGTCTGAGGATTTGGGCATACCCCAAAATGCCATTGAGTGGAGTGCGTAGCTCATGACTCATATTTGCCAAAAATTCGCTCTTGGCGCGGTTCGCAACTTCTGCGGCTTCTTTGGCAGCTTTAAGTTCTACTTCTGCGGCTTTGCGATCGCTAATATCGCGTCCAATCCCCACACAATAAAGCACTGTGCCATACTCATCGCGGACAGTGGCAGCATTAGAAACGTACCAAAGCCAGTTTCCATTCTGATGTTGCACCCGATATTCCAGCCCGGAGACAGTCTGATTTTGCTCAACTAATTGTCGAAATGCTTTCAGACAGCGGGGCAAATCATCCAAATGAATTAACGGTGAAAAATGGGTTCCTACAATCTCTTCTGGGGTATGTCCTAGCATCACCGTCCAGTTGGGTGACACATAAGAAAAGAAACCTTCTGGTGTCAGCATATAGATGATGTCGTTGGCATTTTCAACAATGCTACGGAACTTTAGTTCACTGACCTTTAAAGCTTCTTCTGCTTGTTTTCGCTTTGTAATATCCGTTGCAACCGATAGAATCTCTAACAAGTGCCCGGTGTCATCCAGAATGGGTTTATTTGCCCACGACAACCAAACTCGTTCGCCGTTGCTACGAATATTTTCGTTCTCATTAATCAGATACTGCTCTGGATGCTGGCAAATATCTTGAATTAGTTGTTGTAGATCTCGTCCAGAACTTTCAGTTTTAGGAACAATGGTGCCAACGACGTGATGCCCTAAAATTTCCTCATCCTGATAGCCAAAGAAGCGCTTACCGTAGTCGTTTAAGAAACGAATGGAGCCAGCAGCATCCCAGCGCACAATGATGCTGTTTGCAGTTTGCACCAGGTCTCGATACTGGGCTTCGCGCGTCATTAGGGTGGCTTCGGCTTGTTGGCGTTCCAGTTCAGCTCCGGCACGAGCTGCAAAAATTTTCAGGATTAGTTCGCGATCGCGATCGGTCTCCATCGGTTTCACATCCAGAACTGCCAGATGCCCCAAAACCTCGCCAGTTTTGCTAACTAAAGGGATGCCTAAGTAACTCACAATCCCCAGTTCCACCAGCCATGCATCGTTGGGAAACGCCGTTTGTACCGATTGGGCATAATGGCAAATTACTCCTTCTAAGACTTGCTCACAGGGAGTGTCAGTCACCTCGTATTCCAGCGGTTCGCTCCAGTCGTCGCCTGTCCATAGAGCAAGCGCGCGCACCCGGAATGGGGAAGAATCGCTCACCAACTCACTAACGATCGCGTATTTCACCTGCAACACCTGAGCCAAATACCGCACACAAGCGCGAAAGAATTTACTTCCGGTTTCCGAGGCGGTTCCTTCCACAATGAGGCGCAACGATTCCTGACTGCGCCGCAATGCATTTTCAGCCTGGTGCCGCTGATGCACTTCAAACGCCAGTGCTACTAAATCTGCCAGCGATCGCACAAATCCCTGTTCTTCTAATGTCCACCGATGATCTGCGCCAATTCGCTCCATACAAAGCACGCCAATCGTGTCTCCCCCCAACCGAATCGGCGCATCTAGCATTGCAGTAATACCCAACGGACGCAGGTAAGACTCAGCGAATTCTAGCGTTCTGGGATCAGTTTGAGCGCTCTGAGCGGCAACAATTTGATCGGTTTCCAGCGCTTCAAAATAAGCAGGGTAGTCTGCCGCCAACAACTCCATGCCGCTAGCGTGTTGGTGAGCCACTAGATCAAATAAATCTGCACAGACAATTTTGGTTTTTGCCTGTTTATAAAGCCAGACACTCGCCCGTTCCACTTCTAGGGTTTGCGCTGCAACGCGGGTGATTTCTTCGACTGCCAGTTGCCAGTTGCCTTGAGTCAGGGTTTTATTATGGGTGAGGTCAATCAGGGCAGCATTTTGGCGATTGAGTTGCCGTTTGCTGTCTTGCAGGGCAGTTTCAATGCGTTTGCGATCGGTGATATTGGTATTGACGTAAATGGCGCAGGGCTGCCCATCTAATTCAATCGTTTCCGCAGAAACGAGTACCGTGCCGATTTCGCCCGCTTTGTTGCGGTGGTTCAGTTCCAGATTGCGAATTTTGCCTTGCTCTTGCAGTAATAGCGCCAGGTTAACGGAATCTTCTGCATTCATCCACAGATCCATTTCCAGCGTGCTGTGCCCAATCACCTCATCTAGTGTGTAACCTGTTAACTCTAAAAAACTGTCGTTCACGGCAAGAAAACGTTGAGTTGCCAGGTTAATGATCGCCAACGGGTTGGGCGACAGTTGAAATGCTTTGGAGAACTGTTCTTGAGACTGGCGCAATGCCGCTGTTCGCGCTTCGACTCGTTGTTCTAGCTCTGCTTTGTTGCGCTCCAGGGTGGTAAAAGACTCTCGTAACTGAAACACCATGCGGTTGAAGGCATCGGACAGCACGCTGAGTTCAGTCAAACGGGAAGGGGGCACTTGCTGATCCAGTCTGCCGCTGGCAATGCCCTGACTGGCCAAACTGAGGCGGCGCAACGGGTTGGTAATGTGGCGTGTAAGCCAGATGCTAAGGGCGATCGCACCTGCCAGCGCACTCAGGCTCAACCACAAACTGGTTCGCGTATTGGCGTTAACCTGTCCCATAAAATCAGAAACAGGCGTAACTACGACAATCAGCCAATCCAGCCCAAACTGCCCACTAAATGGCGTAACTTGTACCCAGTACTGCTGTCCATTTTGTTGAAAGCTAAACTGTTGGGCGCGATCGAGGGATGTAAGACTGCTAAATCGTCCTTGCAAATCTTTTGCCGTAGATTGAATCAGCGGTTCTTCACTTTCAAACGCCGAGATGCGAGTTTTTTGAGGGTTAAATGGCAGTTTGCCAGAAGAGGTGGCAATCAACGCACCAGAGCGCTCGATGATGAATGTCTCTCCTGACCCCACGCGCAACGTTCCCAAAAATTTGCCGATGGAGGAGAGCAAGCAATCCACGCCTAACACTCCCTGCAACTTGCCAGTTTTGTCGTATATGGGTTGGGTCAGCGCAATTTTGGCTGATTGTTGCCGAAAGTCTGGATAAACGGGACTCCAAACTGGTTTCTCTGCTGCCTGAGCTGCTAAGTACCAGGGACGACGGCGAGGGTCAAAAACTTCAGCCCGATCGCGCAAACGCCCCAGCCTGCCATTGGTAATTTCGTAGCTAAAATAGTGTCTACCAGTGGTTTTACCGGCTCTGCCAATACGCCACTCGCGCCCTTGCTGTAACCCTAACCCCACAAATTCACCATCGGGTGTGCCAGAGTAAATCGCGGCTCCACACACTCGATCAAACAGCGATCGCTGCTGCCAAAACCGCGATACCAACTGCTCTTGCGATCGCAAGTCCAACTGCCCCATTTGAATTGTGTCAACGTTGATTTGGTTAATGACGCGGGCATTATCAAGGTAGTGCTGCAATTGGTGCTCGATGCGATCGCTGGTACGAGCGACCAGTTGGCTGGTTAACTCCTCAACTGCCTTTTGCCCATTTTTGAATGAGAAAAAGCCCACCGCGCCCACTGCTCCTACAATTGGCAACACAAAGGCAACCAGCAGCACCCACTGCATCGGTATTCTTTCAGAAGGAAGGGAATTGGGCGATCGGGGTGACTTCATAATTCTTGCGGTTAGCAACGGCAAATTAATACGCTATTGTTGCAATTCCAAAGATCTAACAAACTTGTGTTTACCATCATTTCAGAGTGTACTGCTCCACTCCTCCGTTCCTCACTCTCCCAACGTTTTCTTTCGTTTGCGAAAGGCTTAATCTTAGCGAATCGAGACTCTAGATGACACCTGTTGATACTCAATTCCCCTACCCATTGAACCAGGAAGGTTTGCTGCATCGCATCACAAACCGCATTCGGCAATCGCTGGAGTTACAGGAGATTCTAGATACAGCCGTTGTCGAAATTCGCTCGTTTTTAGG
The DNA here is from genome assembly GCA_015272515.1 of Leptolyngbyaceae cyanobacterium C42_A2020_001. Lineage (GTDB taxonomy): Bacteria > Cyanobacteriota > Cyanobacteriia > Leptolyngbyales > Leptolyngbyaceae > JSC-12. Next base: position 97,577 of record JACYLN010000009.1, read on the forward strand.
AACGGATCGAGTCAAGATTTACCGTTTCTACCCAGACGGTCATGGAGAAGTGATTGCAGAGTCCATCTGGAATGAACAATTACCCTCCTTGTTGGGCTTACACTTTCCCGCCGATGATATTCCCCCGGAGGCACGAGAAGGCTTTATCAACGTTCGCCAGCGAGTGATTGTGGATGTTGATAAGCAGCAGACTTGCCTGATTGCCTTAAACGATCGCCAGACAGGTGAATTGTTGGAGCAGGAAGACGTGCGCTATCGTGCAGTAGACCCATGCCACACAGAGTACCTTAAAGCCATGGGGGTGCGGTCTTCTCTAGTTATTCCAATTTTGCACAATGAAGCATTGTGGGGATTACTGGCTTCGCATCACAGCCAACCCCATCAGTTCAGCGAAGAAGCATTACAGGTTACCCAGTTGGTGGCTGATCAGATATCGATCGCCATCGCCCAAGCCATGTTATTGGCTCAAGCCCGCAGCAAGGCCCAGCGGGAGGCAGCAATCAACAAAGTTGCCGTTTCGCTCCATCGTCTGACCACTATCGATCTGCAAACGGCCTTAGAAGATACGGTTGGTGTCTTAAACGGATCTGGAGGTCGCCTATATCGAGTGGCAGACAGCGCTGACAAAGCAACAATCTTACACACGTGCGGCTTACAACCTCTGCTGCCCGCAACGTTTCAAGAAACCGTGATGGAGCAGCATATTCTCTGGAAGGAATATTTTCGTCCCTGTTGGGGAGACTACACCAATCCCATCGCTTACAACCTTAAGGATCTGTATGCAGAGCCAAGATTACGGGTACTTGCGCCCGCATTTCGGGCAACGCCAATTCGTGGCTTGCTGGTAATCCCGTTGGAGTATCGCCAGCACTTTTTAGGCTATCTCAGCATCTTTCGAGATGAAATTAATACTGAAATTGTATGGGCAGGGCAACACTATTCTGATCGCCGCCAGGAGCAACCCCGCAATTCGTTTGCCGCCTGGAAAGAGCAACGCCGGGGGCAAGCGGTTGAGTGGAGCACTGATGATGTGCAATTAGCTCAGGCGTTGGCAAACCAGTTTGCAATCGCGATTTACGAATCTGATTTGTATCAGCAAGCTCAGCTTGAGAATCAGCAACGCAGACAGATAGAAACCACGCTGAGACGACAAGCCGAAGAAGATCGATTACGGGTCGCAATTTTGCAGCGAATTCGGCAATCCCTCAACCTGGAAACAATTCTAGACACCACCGTAGCTGAAGTGCGGCAATTTCTGCAAACCGATCGCGTCCTTATCTATCGATTTGAACCCCATTGGAGCGGTACGGTTGTTGCAGAATCAGTCAGTTCCAGCCGCTTGTCGCTTTTGGGACAGATAATTTATGACCCGTGTTTCGCTGAGAAACAGCTATACCTTCCCTATCAACATGAGCATGTTACCTACCTCAATGATCTGCAATCTACTCAGATGCCCACGTGCTATATCGACTTACTCAAGAACTTGCACGTTCAAGCAAATCTGGTGGTGCCAATTCTTGTGAGCGATTGGGAGGAAGAGGAACTTCAGGGACGGCCCAGCGATCGCACCGTGCCAACTCAAGCGGCTCCCACCCTATGGGGATTGTTGATTGCTCACAATTGCACGGCTCCACGGCAGTGGCAGGAATGGGAAATCGGATTTTTGCAACAGTTAGGGGTGCAGATGGCGATCGCCCTAAAACAGGCAGAACTGTATCAACAAGTGCGCCTGCTCAACGTAGACCTGGAAAAGCAAGTGCAAGCACGCACGAGCGAATTGCAGCAGTCACTGGAATACGAATCGTTATTGAAGCGGATTACGGATAAAGTTCGGGATAGTTTGGATGAAGCCCAGATTTTGCAAACGGCGGTTGAAGAATTGGCTCAAGGGTTGGAAATCGCTTGTTGCGACGCAGCCCGATACGATTTGGAAGCGCGCACATCCACCATTTGTTACGAATACTTGCAGGCGGATATGCCACCCGCCATTGGAAAAGTTTCCAGGATTGATGACAAGCTCGACATTTACCAACAATTACTGGCAGGGCAATGTTTCCAATTCTGTTTACAAGAAGGCTCCCAATCAGTACGCCGAGTTGAGCAACGATTTGCTATTTTCTCCTGCCCAATTTTGGATGATCAGGATGTTTTGGGTGACATCTGGCTGCTAAAACCTCACGCTCAATGTTTTGATGACTTAGAGGTTCGGTTGGTGCAGCAGGTTTCTAACCAGTGCGCGATCGCCCTGCGTCAAGCTCGCCTCTACCAAGCATCTCTTGCCCAAGTCGAAGAACTGGCACGTCTCAACCAACTCAAAGACGACTTTCTCAGTACCGTTTCCCATGAGTTACGCACTCCCATGTCTAGCATTAAGCTGGCAACCCAGATGTTAGAGGTTATCCTACGAGAAAGCGGCATTTTGGATGCAGAAGACAATGGCATTGCCCAGTATTTTCAAATCTTGAATTATGAATGCAAGCGCGAGATTGGGTTAATCAACGACTTATTAGACCTGACACGCCTGGATGCTGGCTCAGAGCCATTTTCGCTGATCACTATCGACCTGGCAGCCTGGATACCCCACCTGGCAGAGTCGTTTACTGAGATCACCACCAATCAGCAGCAACATCTCCTAATCCAGGTTGCGGCTGAACTGCCGCCTATCACAACTGATCTCTCCTATTTGGAGCGCATTCTGACTGAACTGCTGACCAATGCCTGCAAATATACTCCTGCCGCAGGGTTGATCTCTGTTACGGCTGATTTAGCGGAGGAGGAAGATGTCTTCTTACTGCGTGTTAGCAATACTGGAATCGAAATTCCTGCCCAGGAGCGCGATCGCATTTTTGACAAGTTTTACCGCATTCCCAACAACGACCCCTGGAAACACGGCGGCACAGGACTGGGACTGGCACTGGTGAAAAAACTCACCGAGCATCTGGGTGGCTCTATTCAGGTTGAAAGTCAGGAGAACCAAACCACTTTTACAGTCAGATTGCCCAGTCGAATGACGCTACACTAATGAAGCGTTAGCGTTTGAGGTATTGCATGGCATCCATCCGGGAGTTGCACCACCAACTCATCAATAAAGAGCGATCAGCGGTTGAAGTTGCCCAGGAGGCGATCGCTCGCATTCAGACTTTAGAACCCAAGTTGCACAGCTTTTTACAAGTTACAGCCGAAGTCGCTTTGCAGCAGGCGCAGCAGGTGGATGCCAGGATTGCTGCTGGAGAAGAACTGGGATTGCTAGCCGGGATTCCTGTTGGCATTAAAGACAATATCTGTACCAAAGGTGTGCTAACCACCTGCGCCTCTCGCATTCTGGAAAATTTTGTGCCGCCCTACGACGCGACTGTTTCCCAAAAGTTAATCGATGCGGGAGCCGTGATGGTGGGTAAAACTAATCTGGATGAGTTCGCGATGGGCGGTTCTACGGAAACCTCTGCGTTCCAGCTCACAGCAAATCCGTGGGATCTGGAGCGGGTACCGGGTGGCTCGTCTGGTGGTTCGGCAGCGGCTGTGGCGGCAGAAGAGTGTGTAGTTTCGTTAGGGTCAGATACGGGCGGGTCAATTCGTCAGCCTGCGTCTTTTTGCGGCATTGTGGGCATGAAGCCAACCTATGGCTTGGTGTCCCGCTATGGGCTGGTGGCATTTGCCTCCTCACTGGATCAAATTGGTCCGTTTGCGCGGTCGGTGGAAGATGCGGCGGTTTTGCTGAACGCGATCGCCGGATATGATCCCATGGATTCCACCAGCCTCAAAGTCGAAATTCCTGACTACACTCAGTTTTTAGTGCCTGACCTGAACGGCAAAAAAGTCGGAGTCATCACCGAAACCTTTGGTGAAGGTCTCGACTCAGAGGTTGAAAAAGCCGTTCGTCAGGCAATCCAGCAACTTAAAGACTTAGGCGCTGAAATTCAAGAAATTTCCTGTCCCCGCTTTCGTTATGGCATCGCTGCCTACTACATCATTGCCCCTTCCGAAGCCTCCGCTAACCTGGCTCGCTACGATGGCGTGAAGTATGGCAAACGGATTGAAGATGCCGAAAACTTGATGGAAATGTATACCCGCACTCGTGCCGAAGGATTTGGAGCGGAAGTCAAACGGCGGATTATGATTGGTACGTATGCCCTATCTGCGGGCTACTACGATGCCTATTACCTGAAGGCGCAAAAAGTCCGTACCCTGATTAAGCAAGACTTTGAAGCGGCATTTGGCAAGGTGGATGTACTCGTATGCCCAACTGCGCCTACCCCTGCCTTTAAAGCAGGTGACAAAAGCGCCGATCCGCTAAGTATGTATCTGATTGATCTGATGACGATTCCCGTTAACCTGGCGGGGCTTCCCGGTATGAGTGTGCCCTGTGGGTTCAGCAGCGAGGGTTTGCCCATCGGTCTGCAAATCATTGGCAATGTGTTGCGAGAAGATCAGGTGTTTCAGGCAGCGTATGCCTATGAGCAAGCAACCGACTGGCACACGCGATCGCCCCACGTTTAATGCAACAGGGTATCGGATTTAGGGGATAGGAGATTGGGTATTTGGGTAAGCGCTGCCAGGAAGTTAGGCGTTAGCGGGTTCTTGCTCTAACCTATCCAGGGCTGCCATCTGATAGCCGCAAACTCCGTTTGCATCCCACTGAAACTCAGCAATCAAAAATGCGCTACCACTGATGACTAGTCCGGTGATGAGCGGTTTCCATAGCGGGAAATAGGGCAGGATGCCGATCGTCAACCAATGCAGCACGCCGAGTAGCAAGAACAGCCGCGATCGCATTCCTATGCTGGTTACACAGTAGCCTGTAGCGCTCAGTCCCAACCAAAGTGGGCACATGTTCACCAGTGCCCAAGTCCAGCCAGCAAAGGTGCCTAGATAAGTGGAGAGCGCGCCTGCTAGCATTAGCCCCGCCCAACATCCCAACACCCAACTCAGCCGCTCTATTCGCACAAACCGCCATGTTAACCCCACCATCCCCATTACTCCCAGTAAAGAAAGAGTTGTCGCCACGAGGGTTTGGGTTGCCCAACTAAGTGGCAGAAACTGAGCTGTCAGAAAAATAACCGCTACGATTCCGCTCCATAGCAGACATGCTTGATCGTGGCGTGTATAAAAACTAGAGAAAAGAACAATATTATTCAACTGCCAATGAACTCGCCATAAGCCCGGCATTTGTGAAATTTCAAGAGCAGATCGTTTACGAACAATCAAGGAGACTTCAGCGTTGAAAAAGCTCATCTGTAATGATGCTCAGTAGGGTTGCTAGTTAAAGTGCTTTTCTCATTAGCTTCATGCAGCAACAGAAAACGAGAATCTATCGACAGAACAAGTTTGAGTAATGCCAGGCTCTGCCAACAGAAATAAATTAAAACCAGCACAATCAGTTGAAAATTACAGACGGTATGGCAAAGTGCTGAGTGCTGAGGACTGAGTGCTGAGCGCAATCCAGTTACTTCAGTACTTTCAGCAGTTCTATAGTCCTAACCTATAGCAGTACTGCGATAGCCTAATTTGAACGGCGATCGCGATTATGGAAAAAATCACAACGCCGACTGCTCCATGCATCCCCTGCCGCCTGTGCCACCTTTGCAATCACAGTTTCCCCGGTGGTGTCGTCAGTCAGCAAATCTGCCAAAAAACCGCGATCGCTAGATGGTTGCTCATTTGGACTGGATGATGCTCCCTGAATGGGAATACACTCGTTAGGGGAAACCTATGTATTTTGCTAGAGGCAGCCTGCACATGACCCAAACCACTCCTACTTCGGCTCTGATTGATGGCATTAAATTTGGTACAGATGGTTGGCGGGGTGTGATTGCGGCAGAATTTACGTTTGAGCGGGTTCAGTATGTGGCGGCAATCTCTGCACAGGTATTAGCTGATGTCTACGGTAGCATCACAAACAACAGTCGCTTAATTATCGTTGGCTGCGATCGCCGCTTTTTGTCAGAAGAATTTGCCCAAACCGTTGCCGAATCTGTGCAACAGGCTGGATTTGATGTGTTGCTGTCCGAAGGATATGCTCCCACTCCTGCCTTTAGCTGGGCAGCCAAGCAGCAGAATGCGTTGGGCGCATTGGTGATCACTGCCAGCCACAATCCCGGTAAGTACTCTGGCTTAAAAGTGAAAGGAGCGTTTGGGGGTTCAGTGGCTCCCGCCGTGACTCAACAAATCGAAGCACGCTTACCCGCAGGATTGCAACCCTCTGCAACACTAGGAACAATTCAAACCTTCAATCCCTGGCAAAGCTACTGTGATGGACTACGAAAAATGGTGGACACTTCCATCATTCGGGATGCCATCCAGCAGGGAAAACTCACCGTATTTGCCGATGTAATGCATGGGGCGGCGGCGGGTGGATTAGAAAAATTATTGGGAATTTCTATCCGCGAGATCAACAGCGATCGCGATCCGCTATTTGGCGGCGGCGCTCCTGAACCATTACCCAAGTATCTGTCTGAGGTGTTTCACCAGATTCATAGTTTTCGTCAAACCCATCCTGATGACTTGGCAGTGGGGTTGGTATTTGATGGAGACAGCGATCGCATCGCCGCGATCGATGGGCAGGGCAACTTCCTGAGTTCTCAAATTTTGATTCCCATCCTGACAGAACACCTTGTCGTTCATCGGGGCTTTAGTGGTGAATTCATCAAAACCATTAGCGGTTCTGACCTGATGCCCAAAATTGCCGCACTACATGGCTTACCTGTCTATGAAACACCGATTGGCTACAAGTACATTGCTGACCGAATGCTGGAAACGAAGGTGCTGTTAGGTGGTGAAGAATCGGGTGGCATTGGCTACGGTAACCATATTCCAGAACGCGATGCCCTCCTGTCGGCATTGTATGTGCTGGAAGCGATCGTCAAGTTCAACACCGATCTAAGCGAGATCTATCGAGACTTGCAAAAACGAGCCAATTTCAGCTCCAGCTACGATCGCATCGATCTACACCTCGCCAGTATGGATGCCCGCGCCAAGCTGGTTGAACGCTTACAAACTCAGCCTCCTACCGACATTGCAGGTCAACCCGTGGTGGATTGCCTGTCGATTGATGGCTACAAATTTCGCCTTGCCGATGGGCGTTGGCTACTCATCCGCTTCAGTGGCACCGAACCCGTTTTGCGACTCTACTGCGAAGCCAAAACCTTAGAACAGGTTCACGAAACTCTAGACTGGGCAAAAGACTGGGCAAACAAAATATCGTAGTAACTCCAGTAGGGCAATCCCTTTGGTTGCCCTATCCTCGAACTGGCGTTAAACAAGACGGAAAACCACTAGCATGGCAATGCCAGAGGCAAGAGCGATCGCAGGAAGATCAACTTCGGGTTGCCAAATCTTGAGCTTGGCAAAACAAATCGCTTGAAATGGATAAAGTGCCCAACCTGTTGCCGCAATCCCAATCAAAACCCCTTGTTCCCCGCCCAGATAATAACCAACAAACATACACGAAAATTGCACAAACACCTGCACCGCCATCAGGGCACTCATCATGAACGTTTGCCCTTGTGCCAGAAGTACGTTTGTGTAGGTGGAGCCAATCATCGTAACCAGCGAACCAAGTGCCAAGATTTGCAACATCCAGCCCGCATCGGCGTAGCGAGCATCATACATGAATCGAATCAGGGCTTTGCCAAAAACAATAAACAGCAGGCAAATTCCCCAGTTCATGCCGTTGAGCACAAGACGGGTGCGCTTGAGAACTGGATACAGACGTTCTGGGCGATCGCGTGCTAACTCCGCATAGGACGGGTACAGCACTCGTGTACCTACCATCCCTAAGACCCCACTTGCGGTATTTGCCAGATTACTGGCGGACGAAAAGACCCCAAGAAACCCAACCCCCAACAAGCGAGGAATAATCAAATTATTTCCTTGAAGAGCAAAAAAGGTTAACAGAGTGCTAACAAAGATCCAACGCCCAAATCGCTGTACTTCCTGAAATGCTGACGGGTCCCACTCAAAGCGATTGTTTACTCCTTTAAGAAAATAGTGACTCATAAACACGCGCACAGCCGCTCCAATTAGCGTTCCTACAAGCAATGCCCAAACGGCAAGATCTTGGGGGGCTTTAGTCACGTGGGCAAACCAGGCAGCAACTACCATCGCACTTACGCCTGCTACCTGCCCCACCAAATCCATAATGGTCATGCGGCTGAGTTCTAAGGCGCGATTCGTTGTCATTAATTTAGTGGACTGAAAACTCAGCATCAAAGTGCCAAGACCTGCCACAGGCAGCATGTATAGAAGGATTGGTTCGTTATAAAATCTGGAGACAGGTAAGGCAATTATGCACGAGACAATCCACAGGACGAAACCTCGTCCAATTGAAAGCACCCAGGCAGTATTCAAGAATTTGGGATCGTCACCTCGTTTGCTTTGAATCACGCTGGGACCGATGCCGATATCTGACAACATCTCCAGACAGGATAAAAATGTGTAGACCAGTGCCATCAGTCCAAAGGCTTCTGGAAACAACAACCGACTCACAATTAAGTTACTGCCGAGGCGGATGACCTGACTTAGAACATGTCCTCCTAAGGTCCAAACTGAGCCACGGATAACCCGTTTTTTTAAGGAGAGGGGTTGAGGATCGCCTGGTTCATCCGTTGGTTTATTCATCGAACTCTCTGTCATCAATTACTCCCAGTGGGGGTACTAAGCATTGCGTAAACGTAAGCGACAGTTGAAGATAGCTGGAGATAGCCTGGGTTGAATCAGAGGTTGCGTCAGCTACCACCACTCCGCCATTTAGTATCATGCAACTCCTGGTCAATCTCCACTTAGTTTGCCCATTTTCCTAGAACTTTCACAGATCCGTTTGCCCTCCTCTGCTGAAGAAAATCAGCCTGAAGCTAGCTCATTCTGATAGACTGATAGATGCGGATTCTGCTAGTTGCTCTTCTATTCTGAGGTTTGGGAGTAAGCAACGGTTTGAATTGTAAAAATGCAATGAAGCGCGATCGCAGTCAAGGGCAAACCCCAAGTAACCAGTTTGTTCTAATCCCTTTCGCCCCTTATCTTTGCCTTTTCTGTGCTTTAGTCGTCAATCAAAAATCTGGGTGGAGTCAGCCAGAACAGGGTGCTGTGTCCAATTGGGGAACCTGCAACAGGTACTTTTAAGCCAAGCACTCCAGCTTTTTTGAACTCTATTGCCCCTTTAGGCTTACCCCAAATCAGTTGCTCTGCCCATTGGCTCAAGCTTGGCTCATGCCCCACTAGCGCAAGTTGCTGGTGTTTGCCGGGTTCCCAAGACTGGAACCATTCCAGCCAGCGGTTGATATTTCCATCCGCTAGAGAGTCCTCGCTCTCAAGTTGTTTGCTGAGTTCTAAATCCATCAAAATTTCAGCGGTTTGCCTGGCGCGCACCAGAGGACTGGTCAAAATCAGATCAAATTGCAATCCTAAGTTGGATAGGCGTTTGGCAACTTGCCGAGTTTTCTTCTTACCTTCTTCAGTCAAAGGGCGTTGATCATCGTCGGGGTAGCTACCAGACTCGCCCGCCAGCCCATGCCGGATCAGGTATAGTTCAATTTCGCTTGCCATCGCCACCCCGCTTGCTTACCTTACTGGTTTCGTTCCTGATCAACTCATGCCATTGTGATAGTGTTGGTCGGGGTTGATCAGACGCAGAAGTTTTTGCTTGACTTGAGCATCAAATACGCTCCATTTCATCTTGGCGTACTCAGCGCTTTCGGTGAATCCAGATAAAAAGCCTAGAGGAATCTCAAAGCCGCCTGCCTGCGATCGCCCACCACCAAAGAAGCGTCCATGCGGATCTTGCCCAAAGGCTTCTTTGAGAAATTCATCGGGATCAAGGGTAATTTTGTTGGTGCGTAAGGAACCGATGACTAACTCGATGTCCTCATCCTCATCATGTACGATGCCGTAAACCACAGCCGTGTGAACGTTCTCTTCGGTAACCAGGAAATCTGCTGCTTGAGGAATAGCATCGCGATCGTCGTAGCGGAGAAAGCCCACCCCTGCAATGGAAAAGTTGTTTTGCACGATGCGATTTTTTAGCGATCGCTCAATCACATCCATTACCTGCTTTGAGCGAGAAGATTGCAACACCGCATTCAGGAGTTGCCCATCATAAAAACGGCTGAGGTAAGCCGCTGCTAAAAAGTCTTCTTCTTGGGCTTGTCGCAAAGCGTTTGTATCAGAACGCAACCCGTGCATTAGGGCAGTTGCACACTTAACGTGTTCGCTGGAGTTAATGTCCAGTTTCAACAGTCCTGCTTGCAAGTACTGCGTCAAAATGGTTGCAGTTGCTCGTGTATAGGGGCGAATATCGATAAACTCCGCTTTGATCTCGCCCTGAGAACTGTGATGGTCAATCACGATAGCCGTCGGAATCCCAGCTTCTTGAAGCGGTGGCATGAGTTGGCTGGTTGTGCCCTGGTTATCAATCAACACACATCCTTGATACAGCGACAAATCACGATTCTTTAAGGTGGGTAATGCCCAACGCTGGACTGGTAGGCTTGTGAGTTTAACGAGTGCGACGTTCTCCTGATGACTCAGCGTTCCGGCATATACCATGTCACACTGAATTTCAAACTTTTGAGCGATCAACTTATATGTCCACGCAGAAGACAGGGCATCGGGATCGGGAAAATCTTGCAGAACAATAAGCTGCCGTTCTCCGCGATGGCGTTCTAGCAATTGTCTGAGCATTTCAACTTTTTGATTTTGCTCCCGCGATCGCGACGTATCAAAGGCAAAGGGTTGAGCCGAGTAGTTTTGAGAGTCTTGCGTAGACTTAACAAACGGGTCAATAATTTCGGCATCCGCAACCGACACTGGTCGCATATCTGCCGGAGCTTCATCCACAACAGCGATTAAGTTTTTGGTTGCAACGTTGCGCGTACTTGATGAGTCAGATTGCATAGAGTAAGAGATTTGAAAGTTAGGTGAATGACGCTGAACCCATTAGCCAAACACCGAGCGGTTGTTAAGGGAAAACATAAATCCTGGTTCATTGGTGCAGACTTCCTAATCATAGATCTTCGCAAAAAAACTAGGAAACGATATACCCCAAAGAGCTTATCCTTCTGAAGATAGAGCTAGAGCAGTTTTGTCACATGCCGATGACATACTTCCGCCATTCCTGGTTCAACCCGTTCTTGACGTGTTTTGTTACCTCAAAGTAAAGACCACTATAGGGTTTGCGAGGTGGATTTAGAAGCAACATATTGGCTTCTTTAGGTGTGCGGTTACCTTTTTTAACGTTGCAGCGTACACAAGCCGTTACAATATTTTCCCAACTATCGCCACCACCCCGTGATCGCGGCACCACATGATCCAGCGTCAGGTCATCTCCGGTATAGCCGCAGTATTGGCAAGCATGCCCATCTCGGTGCAAGAGGTTTTTCCGTGTTAGAGGAATTTCTTTGTAGGGAACGCGAACATAGTGACGCAACCGAATTACCGTAGGTAACGGGAAACCGGAATACACATACTTACCGTTGTGTTCAACCTGCTCTGCTTTGCCTTTGAGCAATAACACAACCGCCCTACGCCAGCTCGTAATGTTGAGCGGTTCGTAGGAGGCATTGAGCACCAGAACCTTGCTCATTCGGATTTAGTTGAAACAATATTTCCCCAGATGGTAGCACAGGAAGGGCAAGCCTGGCAGAACTTTGAGGATTCAGACCAATATTGTTGATCGAGCCAGCCGATTTAACAGTGGAGGTGAAATAGATTGCGATCGCATCTTAAAACAAAAACCCCGAAACTTCGGGGTCTTGCAAAGATTTGTTCGCAAATATTCAGACTACAGACCAACACTTCTTGGGTCAACAGTGAAGTCATTCAGAATCAGCGAAGAGTTGTAAATTTGCAGAATAATCAGCAAAAACACAAAAAACAATCCCATGAAAACCGCCATCAAGGGCGTAGTTCCCCAACCGGGAACAACTTTACCGTATTCAGAATTGAGGGGTTTTAATACATCACCCAACCGAGTCCGCTGTGCCATGGGTCTCCTTAATGAGAATCTCGACAGACATTGTTATGCTTTGTGAAGTATTATAAGCGTGAACGGACACCTATTTATTACACCTATGGAACCTGCAATAGCTCTTAACATTTCGATCGCGGCTGTCCTGGTTGGCTTAACCGGATACGCTGTCTACACTGCTTTTGGTCCTCCAGCCAAGCAATTAGATGACCCCTTTGAAGATCACGAAGATTAATTTTTAACTGGTTGAAATTTTAAAGCTTGCTATTTGCCAGGGACGGATTGTTACAGTTTGTCCCTGGTTTGCCATGTCACTTAAAGGACGCTCTAATAAATCCACTGAATGTTCTAGCTTCAGGTTCAGGTCACTCTGAAAATTGAGCTGGGCTTCCTCACCATGACATTCATAGCAGCGCAAAATCCACTCACTGTCTGAATCCTCCGCCTGCTTCAACGCCATCAGCACCAAATTCTCATCACCCAAATCCAGCAACGAGCCAACGGGAGGCAACGTTCCTGCTTGAGCGATTTTGTCCGTATCCAGTTGCACGACATGCAGCGGCATATTCAACTCGTAGCCTTTTCGCACGGTTTGCGCCTGCTTCCAGTCTCCCGCATGGGGATAAATGGCATAGGTAAACGTGTGCTGTCCTTTATCCGCTTCCGGGTCGGGCCACTCCGAACCTCGGAGTAAAGTCAGGCGCAGTTGATTGGGTGTGGCATCGTAGCCATACTTGCAATCGTTCAGTAGACTTACGCCGTAATTCCCGTCGCTCAAATCTGCCCATCGCATGGCGGGAACTTCCCATTGGGCTTTTTCGGCATCGGTTTGAGGTTTGGTTGTGCGCTGGATGGCTCCACACGGAATTTCATAAATTGCAAAATCCGCTTCTAAATTAAGAGGAAATGCTGCTTTGACAAGCGTATGCCGTTCCTGCCAATCAACATGGGTTTCAATCTTGAGTAAAGCCGAGCCTTGTTCCAAAATGTAGGTCTGATGAAAAATAGACTTTCCAATTTCTCGCTCAACACGCACACGACTTTCAAATGCACTTAATAGTTGATCAACACCGCCCTTAAACGCAGCCTCTCCAGTTTTGATTTGTAACAATTTGGTTGGTGGTAAGGGATGAATTGCATAGTTTGGGTCAATATTCCAGGCATCCCAATATTGTTCTTTATCCTCAAACGCTTGCAGTTGGTTACCAGGTGCAGCGAGGACTTCACGGTCATGAGTTTTATCGAAAATACTGGCTAAGTCTCCTGTAGTTGGATCAACAGTGACACGTAAGAATTCATTTTCTAGAGTAAGCCCATCAGTTGCTAATTCATAAGTTGGTGAGGCAAGGTCACAAGGACATAACCAGTAAACTCGGTAGCCAATCGCGGGAATTTTTTCCGCCCAAAAGGAAATAGAATACAAACCATTTTTATGAGTTCGATGACGGTTCTGGTGAGTGAGCAAGGTTCCAGCTAAATCCCAAACTTGCCAGTCTCGCATGTCATCAGCGAACACCCGAAAGCTTCTACTAACAATCTGCGATCGCTCCCAATTGGATAGGTTAAACACTACAAAAGCCTTAGCATCTGGTTGTGGCGGAGTTGGCAAGGCAATTTGTTGAGTGATCGTTCTTTGAGCATCAAATAAAATTTCTCTGATATCATACTTAACGCTCTCCCAAACCTCATTCGCCTCTTCAAAAACGGGCGTAATAGATGAACCTGGTAAAATGTCATGAAATTGATTAAATAAAACTTTCTTCCACAAATTCTCTAACTCTGCTTTAGGGTATGTTGCACCTGCCGTAATGCTTGCTAAAGCTGCCCCCAGTTCTGCTTCATATAACAAATTTTCAGCCTGTCGATTATTTTGCTTCTGATCCGCATGAGTGGTGTAACAACCGCGATGGTATTCCAGGTAAAGTTCGGAATTCCAGATGGGCAAGGGAGAGTGGGAGAGTGGGAGAGTGGGAGAGTGGGAGAGTGGGAGAGTGGGTGAGTGCGTTGTGATTTTCTGATTTCTGACTTCTGACTTCTGACTTCTGATTTCTTCTAAATACTCCAAAGCTGTGCCAAATTCCATTTGCGGGAAAAATGGAGATTCTTGCCAGCGCCGAGCAACTTCCAACATATCGCGAGTCGGTCCGCCGCCGTGATCGCCCACACCAGGAAGCCAGAGGGACGTTTGCAATCCGGTTTTTTGTTCCAATTCCCAGGCAAAGTTTGCCATTTTCACGGGATCGATAAATTCCCCAATGGGAGCCGACATTAAGCTCAAAATCTGGGTGCCATCGGGAGCTCGCCACTGGAAGACTTCGTAGGGAAATTTGGTGGTGTCGTTCCAGCGCAGTTTTTGGGTAACAAAATAGTCTACGCCGCCCTGCTTGAGAATTTGGGGTAACTGCCAGGTAAAGCCAAAGGTGTCGGGCACCCAGGCGATCGGGCAAATTTTGCCAAACTTCTCTTGAATGTATCGCTGCCCATAAAGCACCTGGCGCGCGATCGATTCACCACTGATCAGATTCAACTCTGGCTCAATCCAAAATCCGGCAACAACTTCCCATTTCCCGGCTTTCACCTGCTCCTGAATTTGAGCAAACAAATCGGGGCGATTCTGCTCCATCCATTCGTAAAGAGCGGGTGTGGTATGGGCAAAGGTGAGTTCGGGAAAGTCTTTTTGCAGGTTGAGTACGGATTGAAAGGTGCGTTCTGCCGCTTTCCAGGTTTCTGCTACTGTCCAGAGCCATGCCATGTCCAGATGGGCGTGTCCCAGGAGTGTGATCTGGCGCTGTTTCAGGGGTTCCGCGAGGGGGAGGAGGGTTTGGCGAAGGTGGGG
>JACYLN010000025.1 GCA_015272515.1 Leptolyngbyaceae cyanobacterium C42_A2020_001
AGTGGCAGTGTCATCACTGGACACGATCGCAGAAAAGCTTTCCTGCAATTGCAACCGGGTGAGAACCAGTTCAATTTCCGATCGCAGTGCCCCACTGACGACTGCTAGTTTCAACTGTGCTGCCCGAACCGTAAAAATTAAATCTTGCAGCCCAGGATAGGTGGGAATTTGCTCTAAAGATTCCAGTTCCTGGCAGTAGGCTTTGGCTTTACGGGCAATCAACCCATCTAAGATCGGCTCTGTCAGGACACGCCCCCGACTAGAAAAGAGGTCTTTGAGGCAAGCGCGATCGCTCCGCCCTAAGCAAACTTGACGAAACTCTCCTGGCTTGGGGCGCAGGTTCTCCTCAATTAGCAGTTGGGCAAGCAGCTTTTCATGAATTGCCTCATCGTTAATGATGACTCCGTTGAAATCAAATAACACTGCTTTCAGCATGGAACTCACTGAAAATACCGTCTTTTACGGAGCCTATCATTTTTCTGGCTGCTAGCTTCTGACTGTATTGACTCATTACCTCAGGCGTGACTGTGCGGTGCGTTACGCTGTCGCTAACAGCACCCTACGCGGTCAATATTTTGAGTCATATATCCAGCTTCTGACTTCTGACTTCTCTCAATCACGAAATATTGGCATAGAACTGATTACTTGTTGTTGGATGCTTGAAGGCAAAAATCTCCAAAATGTACCGCTGCATAGCGGGGCTAAGCGAATTTGCCAACTGTGCCTGAATCAAGGGAGCAATGATTTCCAGATCTTTGGGACTGGGGTTGGTGTTGCGCGTGACGTTGATACCGGAACCTCCATCCACGCCATCGTTCATGCCTGCGGGTGGGTTATCGCTTTCCTCGCCGCCAAACAGGAAGTCGTTGCCGTTTTCGCCAAAGAGTTGATCAACGGCGCGGAGTCCATACAGAATGTCGTCGCCATCGCCACCACTCATCAAGTCGCGGGCAAACAGGATGTTGTTCAGGTTGCGACCGAGGGTGTCGTATTGGTGGGGTAGGCCGTGGAAGAAGTTGTGCGATTGGTCGCCTGGGTCGAAGTTGCCTCGATTCAGCGACAGGGTGAGGTCTAGCTGTCCGTTGAGAATGGGTAGTGTCAGGGTGACATTATCGCCTACCATCAAATCACTTCCGGCATCGCCGTTCAGCGAGTCGTTGGCAGCAACCAGACTGTAGGAGCGATCGCGGTTGTTGTAGTTGATGCCCCGTCGATCTTCAAACAAGTTGCGGACAAACACATTCACATCGGCTGCCAGCAGATCCAGGCTTTGTTGTAGTGCTACGCGATCGCCCGTGGGTGCCGTCACCAGCGGCATAATTTGCGTACTGTAACCACCCACCATCACATCATTGCCATTGCCGCCGCTCATCTGATCATTACCCAGGTTGAGGTTGAAATCGCGGAAGTTCCCCCGACCGGGATGATTTAGTCCAGCGTTGCTGTAGTTGATGAAAGAACCCCGCTGGTAGGGCAGACTGGAGAGGGCAGGGGCAATGGTAATGCTGTCATCGGCAAAGAGATGGTCATTGCCATCATCCCCGCTCAAGGCATCATTGTTCATCACCAGAGTAAAGGGCTGACTACTACTCACCCCACCCGCGTAGGGAGCTAACAGTGCGTTGACTCCATTGCTAAAGTGACTGACGACCACACCCAGATCACTTAACCAGCTAAACAGATTGCCCACATTGGGAACAGCCGTGGGCCCAAAGAAGATACCGTCATCGCCCAGAACTGTGTCGTCATCACTGCCACCGGATACTACATCGTTGCCAATTCCAACTGCATAACCAGATGTGTTGACGCTGAATGCCAGTTCCAGATCGTGCAGATCGTAGACTAACTGATGCAGCGATCGCGTTGCCTGGGTGAGTGGCCCATCTACATCTGGATTACCCGTCCACAGTGGCATGAAGTTGGCATAGTCGTCTCCAACTGTCAAATCGCGACCTGCGCCGCCGTTCACTGTGTCGTTGCCTGCAACCAGATCTAAATGGTTGAGTAAATCGGGAATAACTGAGACCCATGGGAGCCGGAAGGTGCCATCTGTCGCCGCTAGGGGGGCGATGGGCGGGATGGGAGAGTTGTCTCGCTGAAGAGAGGGCGCAAACGACAACGTCGGTAGTAAGCCAGAAGTCATGGTGGGAACCAGGCTGACATTGGGCGTAACGACTGTGCCATACGCGCCCAAATTCAGGTTGGTGCCTGCTTGCTCAATCAGGTGCAAGCCTCGAATAACTCGTGGTACATCCGTGTTGAAGGGAGACAAGTTATTGCTGTTGTCACCCAGGGCAAAGTCATCACCTGCATCGCCTGCTACCGAGTCGTTTCCGGCGTTACCTTCCATGTAATCTGCGCCGTTGCCTCCACTCATGATGTCGTTGCCACGCTGACCAAACATGGCATCGTCGCCCTCGTCGCCCAACATCACATCGTTGCCATCAGCAAACAGGGAAATGAATTGAACTTCGGTCTTCCAGGTGAGGTCTGGGTTGAGCACTTTGTTACCGCTTGCGTCGTAAGCACCGGAGAGCAGCATCAAGTCGGCAAAGCTAAACCAGCCCGGCGCGATCGCAGCGTTGCCTGCCTGACTACCCAACACACTCCCCACATCAGTCAGCAGCACATCTCGATGCCAGGAGCCATTTTGATTTAAGCGTGGCGTACCATCGGGGTTGTAAGCACGGGTGATGATACCAACATCGCCCAGCATCGTGTCCTGGTCGCGCCCACCCAGCATATAGTCGTTGCCAAGTTCGCCGTACATCTCGTCATCACCTGCATTGCCCCAGATGGCATCATCGCCGCGCTGCCCGTGGAGAACATCGTCGTCACTGCCACCGGCGATGAAGTCGCTGCCACCAATGCGATCGCGATCGTCAAACCGCACCACATCGCGAATTACTGCATTAAACGGAGCCGGATAGCGTTGCCACTGGTTGTAACCTGTGGGGCGGCGAGTAATCATGCCGTTATCGCCCAGCATCACATCTGGGTCAGCGCCGCCATCCATGGCATCATCCCCATCAGCACCACCGACGACATTGTGACCGCCGAGCATATCATCCTCGCCGGTGTCACCAAACAGGGTATCGTTGCCCTGTTGCCCCATGATGAAGTCGTCACCCTGATTACCAAAGATCAGGTCATTGCCGCTGCCATCGGTTGCTCCGGTGTCGGTTGAAAAGAAGTTTTCGCGGCGTGGCAGAGCTTCGTACACCTTACCGTGGTCACCCAGCAGGATGTCACCCGCTAACAACTGGTTTTGCAGTAATGCACTGGTGCGGAACTGAGTGCCATCCATCAACCAGATGCCAGTGATATTGAGGGATGGATTGCTCCAGACAATATCGGTTTTGCCATCGCTATCAAAATCGCCTGTGCCGCCAATGTTCCAGCCGCTGCCTGCCGTGGCACTTAGCATAGTTGAGCCAATCACATTGGAGCCGTTCATCAGCCAGATATCGGTTCTGCCAGTGCTGGCATTGTGCCAGATCAGGTCGGGCTTGCCGTCGCCGTTAAAGTCGCCCGTGCCGCCAATGGTTAAACCAGTAGGCATGGCAGGGGTGATGGCAACTGCGCTAACGGGCTGAGCACCGTTCATGAACCAGATGTAGCTCAGTCCTAAGTTCTCGTTGCGCCAGACAATATCGGTTTTGTTGTCGCCATCAAAATCACCCGTGCCGCCGATCGCCCAACCCGGTAGAACGGTTGGCTCAACAGCCGCTGCGCCGATGGGTTGAGTGCCGTTCATAAACCAGATGTAGGTTAGGGCTAAACTGTCGTTGCGCCAAAGGATATCGGTGTTGTTATCGCCGTTGAAGTCGCCTGTGCCTGCGATGTTCCAACTGGGAGCAACATAGGGTGCGAGAGAAATGGGGTTGAGCAAGCGATCGCCATCCATCAACCAGATTGCCGTCGCTCCGGTGAGGTGGTTACGCCAGATCGAGTCGAGTTGCCCATCACCGTTGAAGTCGCCCGTTGCCACAACGCTGGAGTTGGTGGATAGAGCATCGATCAAGGCAACTGTGGGATTGGGGTTGATGCCAAAGGCGGACAGGAAATTGATGCCATTCATCGTCCAAACGCCAACTGCGCCCGTGGTCTGGTGTTGCCAGACGATGTCGGTTTTGGTATCGCCGTTGAAGTCACCCGTGCCAGCGATGCTCCAGCCAAAGCTAGACGGACCAAAGGTGGTGGCATCAAGAATATTGGTGCCATGCATGAACCAGATGCCTGCCGTGCCGAGGCTGTCGTTGTACCAGAGGATATCGGTTCTGGTATCACTATTGAAATCGCCCGTGCCGCCCATGCTCCAGCCAGCGATGGAGGGAGCAAAGATGTGACCGCCGGTGACGTTGGTATCATTCATGAACCAGACTGCCGCCTGCGCCGTACTCTGGTTTTCCCAGAGAATATCGGTTTCGCCGTCGTGGTTGAAGTCGCCCGTACCACCGATCGCCCAACCGCTGCCAGCAGCAGGGGCGAGCGTAACCGAGCCAAGCAGTTGGGTGCCATCCATCAACCAGACGGCAACCACTCCGGTAATCGCGTTGTGCCAAAGGATATCGGCTTTGCCATCGGTGTTGAAGTCGCCTGTGGCGGCGATCGTCCAGGAGAGATCGCGGAACTCTGGAAGTGGTTGAGCCGCGATCGCCTGCCCATTCTGCATCAGCCAGACAAGCGTTTGTCCAGTTTCGGCATTGCGCCAGAGCAGATCCACCTGCCCATCACCGTTGAAGTCGGCTGTGGCAACGAGTTTCCAGAGTTCATCTAACGCATCTGGACCCTGATCACCGTAGATGGTGTCGCTACCGGTACCGCCCAGCACTGTATCTTCGCCCAAGCCACCCCAGATTTGATCGTTGCCGCCCAGAGTGGGAGCGGTGGTGGCGAAAAAGTCGAGCGTGGAAAGATTATTGTCTGCTCCGACTAAACTGTCTCCGGCGTAGCCATAGTCGAAGCGGGCATTGTCGCCCAGGATGCGGTCTTCGCCGTTGTTGCCGTAGAGGAAATCACCTGCAAAACCCCCCGCCATAATATCGTCGTCTTCATTACCCTGAATCGTGTCGCTGCCGCCGATGTCTGGGTCAATGGTTTCTATCAAGTGATTTTGCCCGTTTGTGAGCCAAATGCGCCCATTGTCCCCAAGTAAAGTATCCTGACCACGGTTACCAGAGATGCTGTCGTTGGCGGTGCCGCCCAATGCTACGTCTCGCCCATCGCCGCCTGCGATCGCATCGTTGCCGCCCAGAGTGGGATTTGTCGTCGTGATTAAGTCCAGAGTGGCAAGGTTACCGTCGAGGGTGTAATCCAACACGCCGTTGTCGCCCAGGATGGTGTCATTACCCTGGCTTCCGGTGATCGCGTCATTGCCGAAACCGCCCAGCAAAATATCATTGCCCTCGTTGCCTGCGATCGCGTCGTCCCCACCCCGATTCGGGAAGGTAGTTTCGATTTTTTCGACGACATTGTTGCTGTTACGGGTGATGTAGCCATTGTCGCCCAGCACCACGTCATCGCCCGTGTCGCCTGCCAGGTTGTCACCACCGATGCCTGTGGTATCACTACCGCCAGAACCGCCCAAAATCGTGTCGTTGCCGCTGCCGCCTGCGATCGTGTCGCTACCGCCAAAGTCTGGATCGGTGGAGAAAACATCGTTTGCCTGGGCTGATCCATCGGAACCGACCACCACACCGTTATCGCCCAGCAAAATATCGAAGTCTGCGCCGCCGTCGATCGCGTCGTTACCAAAGCCGCCTAACACCGTGTCGTTGTCGTCGTTGCCCTGAATCGTGTCGTTGCCGCCGATCGCCGGATTGGTGGTTTCAGCCCGAATCACTGCTTCTGCTGCATTGAACAGAATTCTGCCGTGATCACCAATAAGTTGATCGTTACCAATTCCACCCACTAGCGAATCGCTCAGGTTGCCGCCGAAGACAATATCATCCCCGGTTTGACCGTATACCGTGTCATTACCATCGCCGGGTTGGGGCGTATTGAAGGCTTCCGTTACCCGTCCACTGCTGACAACCACCGTGCCGGTATCACCAAAGAGGAAGTCCCGTGCGCCGTTGGAGTCGAGGGGCGTGATGATGCGAGTGGCAGGATTGATGGTAGCGTTATCGCCCGCGATCGCGTCATCGCCTGCGCCGCCATAGATGAAATCTGTAGTATCGGCAATGCCAGCAATGAAGCTACCACCCACAATGTCGTCATTTCCTGCTTCGCCGTAGATTGTGTCGCTGCCTGCATTACCCTGGACGCGATCGCGATCAAATCCACCAAAAATTAGATCGGGGTCTTCGTTGCCCTCAATCGTGTCGTCGCCAGCCCCGCCATAAATCGTGTCGTCGCCTTCGTTACCCTGAATGAAATCATCGCCGCCGATAGTGGGAGCCAGCATCGCAACATCAGTAACTTGATTATCAATGTTGCGGGTAATGTAGCCGTTGTCGCCCAAGATCAAGTCGTCTCCGGTGCCGCCGCGCAAGTCATCCCCGCCAATGCCTGTCGTATCGTTGCCGCCGGAACCTCCGATGATCGTGTCGTTGCCGCCGCCGCCCGTAATCGTATCGCTGCCGCCAAAATTGAAATCGGTGGATTCTAAATCGTTGGCGTTGGCTGAACTATCTGCGCCATAGAGAATGCCATTATCGCCAAACAAAATGTCTGTTGCGTTGTCGCTGCCACCGGAGATGTTGTCGTTACCTGTGCCACCAAAAACTGTATCGGCACTGCCACCTGCATCAATCACATCGTTGCCGCCTGTGGCTGCATCTGTGGTGCGGGCTTGCTGCAAGCCACTGCCATTGAAGGTTGCCAGTCCGTTGTCACCGATGATGATGTCGAACCCAGTTCCAGCGGTAACCGTGTCGTTGCCCGTGCCCGCGATGATCAGGCTATTGCCCTCGGTGTCTTCAATTGTGTCATTGCCGCCATTGGTAGACGCAGATTCGACTCGCTCAATCTGGTTGGTGCTGTTGCGAGTAATTCGTCCGCTGTCGCCCAGAATCGTGTCGTTGCCTGCGCCGCCAAACAAACCACCAACATCTGCTACCCGATCATCATTGCCTGCACCGCCGATGATAATGTCGTCGCCGCCATTGCCTCGAATCTCGTCGCGATCGCCAAAGGCCGTATCAATCGAGAGCACATCATTGGCATCGGGGCTACCATCTGCCCCCACGACTACCCCGTTATCGCCAATTAAAATGTCATTCTGGTTGCCACCTGTGATGAGATCGCGCCCGCTACCTCCCAGGATGATGTTGGCAGTTGTGCCTCCGGCGATCGTGTCATTGCCGCCAAATTGAGCATCGGTGGTTTCAATCCGCAGGTAAGCGCCGCTGCTGTTGAGGGTAACTCTGCCGTTGTCGCCAATCAGGGCAATATCATCGTCTACGTTGCCGAGGAACTGATCATTACCCGCGCCACCGATTTGAATGTCAATGCCTGCTTCTCCAGAGAGAATATCGTTGCCTGTGAGGGAAGGGTTGATCGATTCATACCGCACTGCCCCACCGCCTAAATCGACTCGTTGCCCTTCTTCGCCAAACAGCACATCATTGCCCAGCGCAGCAGAAAGCGTGTCGTTTCCGGCTCCACCCAACAGCAGATCATCGCCTTCGTTACCAAACAGCGCGTCATCTCCCGCCTGCCCGGATACCGTGTCGTTGCCACCCTGCCCGTATAGGTCATCGTTGCCTGCCCCGCCAAACAGCAGATCATTGCCACCGACCCCGGTGACTAAAGCGATGTTTCCAGAGCCATCAATTGTGGCAACGTCGCCTGTAATGATGTCACGATCGCTGCCGCCATCGATGTAATCGCTGCCCTCCTGCCCAATCAGCGTGTCGCTACCTGCCTGCCCAAAGAGAACATCGGTGCCTGTGCCGCCAAAGAAGCGATCGTTGCCTCCGCCTGCCCCCAATTGCACCTGTACGGTGACCCCTGCCACCGGAGTAATGGTGACGTTTTCCACCACTGGACCGCTGGGAGGAACGGGAGCAGAGGGACCACCTGTGGTGCCCACTACAATTGTGCCTTCATCCAGGAGGTAATCGTTTCCGGCTCCACCATCCGCCACATCGTTTCCGGCTCCTGCTTCGATGATGTCATTGCCGTCGTTGCCGTTGAGCGAATCGTTTCCGGCTCCGCCCTTGATGCGATCGTCGCCTGTGCCGCCGTTTACCGTGTCATCGCCTTCCCCGGCATCCAGAAAATCACTTTCACTAGCACCGTCGAGTGAATCGTTGCCGCCGTTACCATAGAGGCGATCTCTGCCTGCTCCGCCGTTCATCGTGTCGTTACCCGTACCACCAAACAGCGTATCAGTGCCATCACCGCCCACCAACAGGGAATCGCCAGCACGAGCTGTGAGTTGGTCATTGCCACCGCCACCAAAGAGTCTTGCTGCTGCCCCTCCAGCAAACAACTTGTCGTTACCAAATTCTGTTCTTGCCGGATCTTGAAAATCGCCCCATAACTCAGCCGGAACGATCACATTTTCGGCAATCTCGATCACATCGTCGCCAATGCCGCCTTCAGCATAGATCCGTTGCACATCGCTGGCATTGAATTCTTGCGTGTGTCCAAACGCCATAACGAAAATTTTAGTGCCGTCGTCTGAGCGTGTAACTTTGAAGGTTTCATTGCCATCGGTGGTATCTCCGGTGAGGCGATCGCCCGCAAACCGTCCAATATTCAGCCGCAGGGTGCCGCTACCACCCAGACTGGCATCAAACTGCGCCAATACCGGACTGGGAGACAAGTCCGACGCATCCAGGTCGAAGTCCAGTAGGGTAACGCGGGCAATATCAAACGATTCTTCCCAGCCAACAAAGCCCACAAACGGCAAATCTAGACCCACCCGAACATAGGCACTCAAACCGGCTTCTAGCTTGCCAGAGGGATTGAAAATACCGAGTGGACCTCGCGCACTGAACTCGCTTGCCAGTTCGTTAATTCGCACTTTGCCATCGTTGTTGGGGTCACGCAAATCCAGGTTGACATTCGCCGTGATGCCACCGCCCACTCCGGCTCCAGCAACGATGATGTTAATTGCGCCAAAGGCATTAATCGTGGCAGTCAGTCGAATTTCGGGAACATCAGTGCCAAACGTACCATCGGGGCGATCGGTATCGCTGACGAACAGCCCATTAAACAGTTGACCTGGATCGGGCGTTGTGGCAGGGTTGCCATCGGTCAGGGCGTTGGTGAATTGTCGAATCCCAAAGGTGTCGTAGCCAAAGGCAAAATCGGCACGGGCATTGAACCCTCCGGCTAATCGCACTCCCAACGGTCCCAGAATGGGAAAGAACTCATCAACGGGAAAATCAACTTCTAGCGTGGGTAGATCAAAGGTGAACAGCGATACATCTCGTCCTAGCAGTAGCCCAAACGCTGTTGTGGGGTTTTGCAAAATGGGGAAAGCTAACCCGCCGCTGAGTTGAGGATTATTGGTTTGATTGCGAAAATTTTGGACAATGGTGCGCGTTGCCTCATCTACACCCGGTAGTCCTGTGCTGAGGTCGTCAAAATTCGTAATACCCAAACCATCCAGGTTTGGCAAGCCGCGCAGATCCGTTCCCGGTGTTTCATTAAGTCGCAAGCTACCCAGCGGAATGAAGATGTCTCCAACGCCCGTTGGAATTACGTCAATAAACTGCTTGAACTGGGAAACTGCATTAATGAAGTTAACGGCTGCCGAATTACCGCTGGAAATGCCAATGAATTCTACCAACGAAACTTTGCCATCGCCATTGGCATCGAACTCGCCACGCAAGAATTCAATGTCGGACAACACAGGCATTCGCGTGTTCAGCACATCCAGAATCGGCTGAATTGGATCGAGTACTTTCTTAACTTCAGCCGCGATCGGCGAGACAAACTCACTGAAAAAGCTGCCAAGATTCATGCGGACGTTGTTAAACGCTACCGTTGGCAGCCCGCCAGTAAGATTTGGGTCAGACAAGCTGAATGCCCAATCCAGGTTGAAGTCGGTTTGGAGGGAAGGGAAAACTGCCGAGCCGCCGAAGCTGGTGGTTAACACCAAATTGATATCTGCCGCCGCTTCTAACCGGGGAGTTAGCAATTGTGCCGATGTAATGCTGGCGAGTTCTGCCGCGGTCAGTCGCCCGTCGCTGTTGGGGTCGCGCAAGTCGATGCGGAAATTGCCCGTGAAATCAGTGGCATCAGTTGCGCTATCCTGCGCTTGCACCTGCAAAAAGCCAAGCTGTCCGGTAGCGTTCAACCCAGGGGTGGTGATGGATACGCCGATGTTTAGTTCATTAGTGGCGCTGGTATCGACGTAAAACTCACTACTGGTGAGATCTACGCCAAAGGTGAGGGGCAGTTGATAATCTAAACCTGCATTGACATTGCCATTGATTGATAGCCCGATCGCGTCCAGTCCCAGATCAAACCCCAGCGTGGAACTAATCAACCGACTCAGATTCAGTGTGAATTGCAAATTCGTTGCTGTTTCATCAATCGTGATGCCCGCAGGCGCTAACCACGGGGCGAGTTGAGTTGCCAACTGGGTTTGAATCACGCTGCTATCAACGCCATCGGGGATGCCGTCACTGTCACTATCTGCATTGGCGATCGCATCCAGGTTTGTCCATACCGTTTGCACATTCGTCAACACGTCCTGGAAAAGTTGGGTGGTACTGGCGAGTTGACTGCCTACCAATGGCAAATCATTGGCCCACACCAGCGCATTTACTGCCGTTTGTGCTGAATTCAGAAACTGATTCACACCATTCCGCAGGGCGTTGTAATCAGCCGCGTCGATAATTGCAAAGGTGCCTTGATAGGTGGCGATCGCCTCTGCTCGAAATGCCAAATTTGCCGCGATCGCGCCAGTATTCACCTCCAATTCCCAGTCGCCACCGAGGGCAGAACTACCCGTCAAATCATTGGAAGCGGCGATGTCGGCTCCGGTGAGAAAACCGAGAGACTGCACAAATCCGGTGCCCAGGTCACCCGCTGCCACGTCGCAACCATAGAGCAAGATATCTGCGCCTGTGGTAAAAGATTTGGTCCAGCCTTGTAGGGATGTGGCGTAGGAGTGGAGTGTATTGACGTTGAGGGAAGCGTTTCCCAGCAAGAGATTGCCCGCACTGCCGTGAGACACAATATGCAGGGCAGAAATGTTACTGCGTTGCGCTAAAAAGTCGCTAATTTGGGCAATGCCATCGCGGGAAGCATCCAGCAGCACCACTTCAGCATTGGCACTCATCCCTGCTAAAAGCGCCTGTGTATCAGCGATCGCACTGTCGATAAACACCACTTCATAGCTGCTAGAGGCAGAGCGGAACACAGGCGTGTTCAGTTCGTCGATGGGAGTCTGGAATGGTGGGGTGGAGTTGAGGGGATTGAGGGATGGATCTTGGGGGAACAGTTGAGCAGAAGGCAGCGGATTCATGAACTCGAAACTCCTTAGGTGGCACACATCAACTTGCGATCGCCGATTTGCCCCACACGCCAATGCGGGGTCTACGGTTGTGATGCTCCCCGGTGCAATACGCCGAACAACAGCAACACCCGATTGATTTGGTCAGCCGTTGGTTTAGAGACTGTCCCCGTTAGAAAGAGTGAATGAGGGTCAGTGCTTTCCCTTAACTCACGTGATATCTTCCCTTCGGTGCTTTACAAATCTCAGTAAAATTGCTGATTACTCGACGCACCAACTGTTACACCTTCTGGACTTTTCGATCCGGACAGAATTTATGAAGCTCCCATATAGCTATATGAAGCATCAATTTTATTGCCATCAATCCCCCTTCCCGACACCCCATTCCTTATCTCCGATTCCCCGTTACTGATTGCATTGGGCAGGCACAAGGCACTACCCCTACGGTTTCCCATTACCAATTCCCCACCGCACTAATTTTTCGACTTCGACCAACATTTTTCAAAACTTTCCTGATCCGGTTTAGCACCGGGTGAATTGAATTCGTCAAACGTCCGTGTGATCGGTACTCAACTCAGGTATCAGCCAACCGTTGGAGGGCTGGCAAACCGGATCGATGCTGGATGAATTGCCAGCATTACTTGTCAACGGATTTTTCCAATTCCATTCGCAGGGCGCAGACACGGGCAGTCTGATGCAGGGTTGCAGGCTACCAACAGTGATTGATGCGAAAGAATTAAAGAGGAATGAATGTTAAAGCATAACCGAGTGAGTTTAGCGATCGCGATCGCGACGGTCTTGAGTAGCTCGATGACGGCGATCGCCCAGGAGTCAACCGAGCTAGAAGAGCCTCAACCGCCCGACCAGGCATCTCCCGACCCTGATGCCAGTTTTTCTGAAACACCGACCCCGCAATATCAAGCGGCAATAGAATCCAGCCCAGATGTGGAGTTTTCTCAGTCATCCAGCGATCGCGAGTTTGAGCAAAGTTCCGTGATAGTGCAGGCAGAACCCATCGCAGATGCCCCCTCCGACGCAGATTCAGAACCGTCTGTTCCAGTTTCTTACCAGGAGGCGGCACAACCCGTTGATGTGACACAGCCCGTTGCAGCAGTGAAACTTGCTGAAGGTGCTACTGCTAAGGTTGCCAAGCCCGTTCAGGTGGCGCAGGTGGTTGTGCCTACGGTGTCTTCGGTTGATCGCGTCGCTTTCCCGGCTCCTCGACCGTCAGCGGTGCAACCGTCTGCATCCGCGAGATCGCCCGTGGCAGCGGTGGAAACGCGCCCAGCAGTGGAATTTTCTCAAGCGTCTCAAGCCGTTCCAGTCAGCGCAGTGGTTGTGGATGTGGATGCTGTGCAAACTCAAACGCCCAATCCGCCACCGTTTTTGCCCGGAGGCAACCGAGATTCAGTCAACCCTGTTCAGACTCAACTCCAACAACTCCAGGAACAACAGCGCCAACTGCAACAACAGATTAATAACTTGCAGCGGCAGGTACAGGTGCAGCCCCAACCAAACGGCTCGGCGGTTGTAGTGAAAGATAATAACCCTTCCAACTTGCGTGTTACCGGAGAAGCGTTGTTCTGGAATGCCAGACCCTCCGACACGATGGACTACGCGATCGCCGATCCAGGTACGGCTCTGGCAACCAGCGGCGATTTGAAAACCGTGGATTATAACAACGGTACCGGGTTCCGGTTTGGAGCAAACTATCGCCTGCCCAATAGTGGCTGGGATCTGGGCGGCAACTATACTAACTTCAATACGCAAGGGTCAAGTAATGCGACTGCTCCCGCGAATGGCTTCCTGTTCTCCACGCGATCGCACCCCTTCCAAAACGAGACGGCTGACACGGCAAGCGCCAACTCCAAGCTGAATTACAAAGCCGGAGATTTTGAAGCCGGATACAACATTCGCGCAGGCAAAAGCGTTGACCTACGGTTGTTTGGTGGCTTGAAAGCGTCCAACCTGAACCAAAAAATGAATATCAACTACGATGGGCGTGACTATACCAACGGAAAAATTAACACGGAAAACAACTTCACGGGAGTCGGTCCACGGGTTGGGTTAGAGGCAAAAGTTCCCCTCGGCGCAGGCTTTAGCGTATTTGGTCGGGGAGCCGCATCCATGCAAGTTGGGACGCAAACCTCTACCTTCCGCGAAACCGATCGCAACGGAGCTGATGTCATCGCCGAGTTACGACGGCAACAAAAGGGACAGGTGGTGCCGGGGCTGGAACTGGCAGCGGGATTATCCTGGGAGAAGCAATTGAGCAAACGCGCCAAGATTGAAGTCGGCGGTGGCTACGAGCTTCAGCATCTGTTCAATGTCAATGACAACGTGCGGTTTGTGGATGCTGCTAGCCCTGGAGTCTTTGCTCAAAACAAGGGAGATCTCAGCATGAGAGGTTTCTTTGTTAAGGGTGGTGTGTCAGTCCAGTTCTAAGGATCATGGATTTATAGCTTTGGTCGGAACGCTTAGGACAGGAAAAAGTGGCAAAGCCAATGCTGGGTAGGCGTTCTGACTCGCCATAGCCACGTTACAGATGGCTACGGCTATAAATAACTCCGAACTCTTGTGTAGGATGGATTAGCGCAGCCTAACCCATGCGGTTCAAAGATTGATGGATGACGGCGATCGCCTAACCCCATCCTACAAAATTCGATTTTATTGAATTCTCGTTCTTAAGTCTCTCGTTTGAGTGGTTTATCTGCCCCAACAGGCTGATTCCTACCCCGCTGCCCATGCCGCATCCCTGATCTCAGGTTGCTCAACAGTGGAAAATTTCACCGATTGACTTAACGGTTTCACACCTCGCGTTAACTGATGTAACAGCCACACGTCCTGGGTGCGAACGTCGCCAAATCCAGCCGCCCCCATCCAGGCATCCACACTGCCTGCTGCATAGTCCTGAATGTACGGTTCTTCAAAAATGTTGGTCAGCCACTCTGCCTGTCGCAGCGATCGCTGGCTACCATCCAAAATCAGCACTTCACCACCAACGGTGAGGAGGCGATAACTTTCCCGCAAAATCGCTTTGGCGATCGCCACTGGCGTTTCGTGAAACAGCAGTGAAGCCGTCACCAGATCAAACGAAGCGTCTGGAAATCCAGTTCGTTCAGCTTGATTGTGTCGCCACTGGATCTCTATTCCCGCTTTTTGCGCTTTTTGTTCAGCCGCAACCAGCATATAAGGCGATAAATCCAGCCCAATCACTTCCGCCTTAGGGAATTTTTGTTTTAGCAGCAGCGTACTGGAACCCGTGCCACAACCCAAGTCTAAAATGCGCCGGGGCTGCGTTTGAATCCCATCCATCAGCGACTGCCGTACCAAATTTTCCCCTGGAGGCAGGGCATACCGTGTAATCGGGTCATAGGAGACGGCAGCACCAATTGTTAGATAACCGCCTTGAATGCCATGAAAATTCTGCTCTTTGTAATAAGCAGGATAGGTCAACGCTGGATTGCTGAGGCGATGGCTAGCGGCTTCCCAATCGATGCTCTTATACAATTGCTGCATCTCATCTTGATTGATGAGAAAGGTACGAAACACTGGGGCTAAAAAGCGTTCAAAGAGGGTATCAGAACGAGTGGACATAGCGAAACTGCCCTCCGCAAACAGCTTGAATATGGCTCAATTTGCCTCTAGTGTACTGCGCTTCAGCTTGGGAATGAGTTTCCTACACCACACACAATGACTTGCACAAAAAACCCTCGGCAACTTGGCTGAGGGCTTGAAAGGGTGTGTATGGAGCCATTTGTTCGTAATACTCCTGATGATCACGTTATAGACCGTCAAGATGACTGGAGTATGACAATTCTGTGTCATCACTGAGCAGATTAAAAATCACCTCGTAACAATTCAGAGTTTTCTAATTTGTTTGATTGCAAAAATGCGATCGCCCCGCCCATTGATGCGTGTTCTTACGTAGAAATTTTTTAACAGTTACTTTTCTTTTCTGCGTAATTTTCCAGGTTTTTATTCAATCAAAAACTTTAGCTGAAGTGTCTTCCGGTTCAGCAGTTTCGCGCACGGCAAACCCTATTTCACTTCTGTAACTTGGATTACATAAGGTTTGGTGCGTCAAACAACACGACACATCGTTACAACAATAGGTCACTTGAAATGAAACTTTCCTTCACCTCTCCTCTCTCACTTTCCACCGTAGCTGCTGTCGGGTTTGCAGTCGCTTCATCAGTTGCTGTTAGCAATCCGGCACAAGCATTTTCGCTCGGTTGTGCCGCATCCATTGCCAATGATGTATCTGGAGCCGTGAGCTGTGGCATCGGTAGCGCCAACCAAGATTCCGTTGCGTCTAACCGCCCCCTGACTGTCAATCAAGAAAGCTTCTTTGGCTTCAGCGATTGGACATTCGGCGGCAAGATTGGTGAGACCGCAGGTTACAACGGCACAAAATCAGGACAAGGCGGCACCTGGAACTTGTCTTCCATCCTCCAGTCGTCCTGGCAAGATGTGATGCTGGTGTTTAAGAGCGGTAACAACACCACTCTAGTTGGCTACCTGTTAGCGGATGGTGTGACCTCTGGTCAGTGGTCCTCCCCGTTTGAACGTGGCGTGTTCAACGTTCCCAACACCCGCGATGTTTCTCACATCAGCGTTTACTTCCGCGAAGGCACCCCTGGTAACTCAGCAGCCGTTCCCGAACCCGCCACGATGGCTGGTGTGGCTCTAGCAGGAGCAGGTTTGGCAGCTTACCGTCGTCGCCGTAACGCAGCTAAAGCTTAGAGTTTAACTTTGGGTGTTTTTAGATTCGGGTAGATTAAGTCAAACTCTTGAACTCACGATCGCCGTTGCTTGAACGAACAATTCGTCAGAGCGCGGCGATCGCGCTTTATGAACAAGACAGGTTCGCTAATTATTCCGGATCAGTTTATAGAACCTGGCAATCCATTCACCACAACCACGAGTTAATCTGGTAAACTTCTGTTAAGAAGTCATGGGGATTTCTCATACTTGTTAAGCTACGTCCAACTCGAAACTTAGAGATTTCCTAAGGACAATGAATCATTCAAAATGTAAGATTAAAAGTGGCAAAACCTTACTGGAAAGCATTTTGAACTTTTAGCTTTCATTTTCAATGATTTCTCATTTCTGAGGAAAAAGCTACGGATTTAGACGTGGACAGATTTAATTCTCTAGAGGTTCGCCTTAGATCTGCCAGTAGGTCATCATGCTTGAAGGTTCGATACTGTATCAGTTGCAAACAGCCCATCAGCCCGGACAAGTTGGTAAGCGTCCGCTCAACTTTGGTGTGTATTACAAAAACACGCTGGTCGCTCTTTGTCATGCTCTAGAAGATTGTATTCTTCAGTGCAGTACCCCACCGTTAGTGATCACAGCCTTTCAGCGGGGTAAATGGTATTTGCAAGAAGCTGATCGCTATGCAGAGCTAGCAGAAAAGTCGCGCCAGGTCATAATCATGGCAGCATCGGATGCGGGCTTCGCGGAACATCCCACAAGCCAGCGCTCAAATGTGGATTTAGTTAACCTCAATCCAGACGATCCAGTGGCACAGGAATGGCACTTAATGATTCTGGCTCCAACCTATTCGGCAATGGTGTTGTGTCAGGAGTTGTTGTCCGAAGATTACGGTAAACAAGGGCAACCATCTCACGATTTGGAACGGAAGTTTTATGGATTCTGGACGTTTGAATCGAATCTGGTGCAGGAGACGATAGAACTGGCGATCGCCCACGTTCACTCCTACAATCCCGCGCTGGCAGATCAACTAACAAGCCAACTGCAAGCAATTCGTCAAACCCAGGTAACAGAACGAGATGATTTGAGTATGGTCGTTGCTCAGGTTGTGGATTATTTGCAAACCAGTCAGTCAGGTTTGGGCGATCGCGCCTCTACATTTCGTCACACTGTTCAACCACAGCAGCACTTAAATATCAATCTGGTTTCTAACGAAGTGCAAGCCTTTCTACGAATGGCACAGCTTACTGATCAAGCAGATCAGACGAATCCCAACGCTGCCGCAGAAGTGGCGACTCTAGCAGAAGTGATGGGGCAATTTCTCGATCTTCCCGTGTGGCAAATCAACCGTCTGCGATTAGCCGGACTGTTACATCGCCTGGCACCGTTACAGCAGTCTCAGTCTGTTTTGGAATCAAGTACCTTTGGGCGCTATTTTGAAGAGGGTGCGGCAGTGGCTCCCAGTTGCCCACTGGTGCCAGGAGCGCAGGTTGTCCGAACAATGCCCCAACTGCGGGCGATCGCCACTATCATTACCCACCAAACGGAACATTGGGATGGCTCTGGGCAACCCGGCGGTTTAGCTGGAGATGAAATTCCCTTAGAGTCGCGGATTTTAGGACTCGTGGTGGAGTTTCAACAGTGCTTTGCTCAGTTTCGTCAAGATCGCACTTCCAGCACTGAAGTGGCTGCTAGCAAAGCATTAGCTGTTTGTCAGCAGCAGCAAAGTAGTCGCTGGGATCCTAAACTAGTGGATACGTTGGCGCTTTTGGTGAGTGGGTTTCAACAAGGATTGAGCCTACCAGTGAGTCTGCCTAAAATCTCCGCTGGACTTTGGATGGTTGATTCTCACTGTGCCGATAATTTGTTTAGCCAGCCGTTAGAGTCGTAAGGATTGCTACCAATGACTGATGTTTTGTCGCTGCCTGACACCAAGCAACTCCCTGGTGCCGATTTGGAAGAGGCGAGTCTAGCAGAGCGAGATCTGCGCGGCGTGAATTTAGCAGGTGCCCGGTTAACTGGAGCAGATTTGAGTCGAGCAGTGTTGACGGGAGCCAGCCTGGAAGGAGCGAATTTGCTGGGGTGTCTTTTGGTTGGAGCAAACTTAAGAGCCACGCTGATGGGGGCAAACTTGATGCAGGCGGATCTAACGGAGGCGGATCTGCGCGGCGCAAATCTGCGGGGGGCAAACTTAATGCGATCGCGCTTAAATCAGGCGACGTTGGCGGGTTCCTTTCTCAGCGGTGCTAACTTGATAGGTGCAAACTTGCAAGGAGCCGATTTGCGGAGTGCCGATCTGCGAGGAGCTAACCTGAGTGGAGCTAATCTGCACGGAGCCAACTTAATGCAGGCAGACCTACAAGGTGCACAGTTTACGGAAGCGAACTTGGAAGAAGCAAATCTCCAGGGTGCGAGTCTGGCTGGTGCCAATTTTGCTGGAGCAAATTTGCTCTGTGCCGATTTGGAAAATACCCCTTTGGAAGGAGCTAATTGGATAGGGGCGTGCTTAACTGGAACCGTCAAAGACAAGGAAACGTGATGGTGAACTGGGTGCCTTTTTCCACTTCGCTCTGAACTACGATCTGCCCGCCTTGAAGTTCAACACATTTTTTCGCGATCGCCAGCCCCAACCCCGTTCCAGGCAGGTGAGTCACATTTCTAGCCCGATGAAATGGTGTAAACAAACGTGGCAGCGACTCTGACGGAATGCCAACACCTTCGTCACTGATTTGAATGATAACCGCTCCAGCCTTCCAGGAGAGCATGAGAGAAATCGTGCTTTGTTCCGGTGAATACTTAATCGCGTTTGACAGCAAATTGTTTAGCAGGTGCCACAGCAATTTTGTATCTAGTTGCAAAACCTGACGTTCCCTTTCAGATGCAAAAACAAAGTGATGCTGCTCGCCAGAGGTCACCTGAAACGTTTCCACCATTTCATGACAAAAACTCACCAGTTCAACAGCTTCGGGAGTTAGGGACAAATCCTCCGCAGTAGTTTTTTCTAGCACCAGCACATCTTTCAACAAATCATCCAAGTTTTTAGTTGCAGCGTAAATTCGCTGCAGGTATTGCTGGCGTTTTTCCTTAGAGAGTTCCTGTTCCTGGCTGTGTAGAAGCTCCACTGCAAACTTAATCACCGTTAGCGGATTGCGTAACTCATGGGCAACCAAGCCAAGATATTCGGTTTTCTGCTGAAATCGGTCTTCGGCGCATTGTTGATTGAACCGGGCATTTGCCAATGCGGTGTAAACAGCCAATTCTGCCTGATGACGGGATAGGGCAATTTCAATCGTGGTGGAAAGCACTTTTTCGCTAAATGGTTTCACGATGAAGCCAAACGGTTGGCTAACTTTGGCGCGATCGAGGGTTGAACTGTCAGCGTTGGCAGTCAGATACACGATGGGAATGTGATGTTGAGCCTGAATAATTTTGGAGGCTTCAATGCCATCGATCGCCCCCGCCAAACAAATGTCCATCAATACCAGATCGGGCTGGATAGCGTGCACTTGAGCGATCGCCTCCTCTCCCGAAGTGAGGAGCACTGGCACCTCATAGCCCAGCAGGGTCAACGTTTCTTGTAAGTCATCAGCTACCAACTTTTCATCTTCAACAACCAAAATTTTCACAAACGTTACCTTTTGTCTATCCAATTTGAGAGGGTGCCGAATCATGGGGTCGGGGAAAAGCTATCTGAAAAACCGTTCCGCGATCGCAGCCAACCGTTAGCACTCCTCTCATTTGTTCCACTAGATTTCGGACAATCCTTAGTCCTAGCGAGGACGTTGTCTGCCAATCAACCTCAAGAGGAATGCCAATTCCATTATCTTGTACTATTAGCGTGCCCAAACTTGTCGTAGAGACATTTGTCTGTTCAGGAGAAAGAAGACGAATGGTGATGCTGCCCGCTCGATCTCCGGGGAAGGCGTGTTTTAGCGAGTTTGAAACCAGTTCATTAATGATGAGACCGCAGGGAATTGCTAAATCTAACGTGAGGTTCGTCGCTTGAACGTAAATATCATTGGTAATCTGCTGGGAATTCACACCGTAGGAACGAAACAAGTGATTGAGCAGCACACGAATATATTCTTCAAAATTAACTTGAGACAAGTTGGAAGACTGATAAAGATGCTCATGCATCAACGCCATTGACTGCACCCGGTCTTGCGCGTCTTGAAACAACATTGCTGTAGTGGCATCGCTGACAGCGCGGCTCTGCATTCGCAACAAGCTAGAAACAATTTGTAGATTGTTCTTAACCCGATGGTGCACTTCTTTCAGTAATACCTCTTTTTCCTGTAACGAGGCTCGCAAACTGGCTTCTGCCTGCTTTCGTTTCGTGATGTTTTCAACCATTGCTACACCGTAATTGACTCCCTCTGTTGGATCTGCCAGGAGTGCCACTGTGAAAGAAACCCAAATTGGGTTGCCATCTTTCCGGATATAGCGTTTATCAAGTTGAAAACTAGAGATTTCTCCTGCAACAAGTTGCTTAAGATAGTCAAAATTTATCTGTAAGGTGTTGACTTCACTGAAATCAGTAAAGCTGAGGGAGAGCATCTCTGCTTCGGTGTATCCCAACAACTGACAGTAAGCAGGGTTGACTTGAGTGAATTTGAGGGTATCCAGGTTGGTTAAGCCAATAGCAATTGGGGAGGTTTCAAACACCTTGCGAAATTTTTCTTCACTCCGGCGCAGTGCCAGTTCGACAGCTTTCAGTTCGGTAATGTCGCGAGCGATCGTTAGGACTGTTTTCACCTGACCCTGCAAGTCAAATTCTGGCACCATCTTAATCTGGTATTGCCGGGTGCCGTAGGGAGTTGGGTATTCAACTTCGATCAGGGTGGGTTTTGCGATCGCAAACACCTAGCGTGCAGCGCAATTCCACTCACGCACAATTTCAGCCGGAAAGTTGAGTTCCAAGCAGCTTTTGTGAAGGAAGGTGCTGGGGTGTAACCCTGTGATCCCTCTAATTGCCTGGTTAATGAAGATGAAGCGCAAGTTTTGATCAATCCGGCTGATCACATCTGGGCTATTGTCTAGCAGGGTTCTAATTTCTTGCTCTCGCTCTTGCAAAACAGCCTGGGAAGCCAGGAGTGCTTGGGTGCGTTCTTGAACTCGCTGGTTGAGATCCGCATTCATCTGTTGCAGGGTTAGTTCAGTTCGTTTGCGATCGCTAACATCGATAATGACCCCAATCATGCGGGTAGCATTGCCATCTGCATCAAAAATGCCTGAACCCATACCAGCCATCCAGTGCAGACTGCCATCCGGTCCAATTACACGATATTCAGCCCGAAAATCGGTTTGGTCGGCTAGCGCAGTTGCTAATGCTTGCTCAACTTGCCCAATGTCATCTGGGTGAACGTGATCGCGCCATCGGTGGTAAGATGCTTCTGCCTCACCCGGAATCAACCCCAACAAACAAAAGTGCTGATCGCTCCATTGCACTGTATTGGTTGTGATGTCCCAATCCCAACTACCGATTTTGCTGAGTTGAAGAGTGAGACGGAGGTGCTCCTCTCGATCTCGCAACATGGCAAGCGTTTGTTCGCGCTCCTGATTTAACTGTTGACGTTCGGCTTCGGCAAGTTTGCGATCATGACTGTCCATCACCAAGCCAATCATGCGAGTGGTTGTGCCCATCTCGTTGTTCACGGTACGCCCAATCGATGTCACCCAACGCATAGTGCCATCGGGATGAATAACGCGATACTCTGTGCAGTAATCGGTGCGGTGTAATAATGCATCTGCTAAGTGTTGCTTGACGGTTGGAAAGTCGTCTGGATAAATCAAGCTTTGCCATAGCTGAAATGAGGCTGGTGTACCAAGGGGTACACCTAATACGTGGAAGCAGGTTTCATCCCAAATGAGTTCGTCTGCATCGATATACCAATCCCATCAGCCAATTCGATTGAGTTCTAAGCAAAGCTGAAGCCGTTGCGCTTGTTCCTGTAGTAGGGCGATCGCTTGTCCACGTTCAACCTCCACTTGCTTGCGATCACTAATCTCCGTTGCGACCGTGATCACAATCCAGCATTTTTTATCATCATCCCAACGCGCCGTCGCCGTTTCAGCTACCCATATCCAAGAGCCATCCTGCCGTTGAAACCGATATTCTACTTTGGCAGTAGACTGTTCTATTAGTTCGGCAAAGGCAGGCACAAGCACCTGGTTCCAATCATCCAGATGAACACGCGATCGCCACAGCGTTGAATCTGTTTTCAGTTCGGTTGAAGAATACCCATACAAGGATGCACAACCAGCCGAATAAAATAGATATTCAATGTGCTGGTTGGGATGTAGCCAAAAACTGGTAATGGCAGCGCCAGCCCCATCCAATACCTCTTGCAGGGTAAGGGAAGAATCATTCAAGTTTGGCATTCCGTTGTAACCCGACTTGAAGAAAAGTTCAAAGGCATTGCTTAACCTCGACATGAATTTCGCCCCCTAGCCCCAACTTTGGGGAAATCAAACCGTTCAAAGTCCCTCAGAATGGGGAATTTAGGGGGTTGGTAAGATTACGCCACTGAGCAATTCATGCTTTCATTCAGCAGTGCCAGTTCAAAGCATTATCAAAATTAACTTTGCTTAAACTGCTAAGCGGTTGCTCCGGAGGAGAATCTACACCTAAGAAAGGATGAGTGTGATACTGCAAACTGCATAAGTCTTATAGCATCCTTACTTTTAATAGAAAGCCGTCTTTTTACTGAGGCTGCGATATTTTTATCTGAGTAAGCTGCAACTAATGGTTTGAGCATATATTGTGAATGAAAACCGTTTTCATTATTGATGATGATCACCTGGTCCGAGAATCCATTCAGTACCTTTTGGAATCTGAAGGCTTTCGAGTTATTGCCGCAGACTGTGGAGAAACCGGAATAAAGTTGGCAGTCGAAACACAGCCAGATCTTGTTTTGTGCGATGTGCAGATGCCTGGTATTGATGGATATGAAGTACTGGCAGCCCTTCGAGATAGTCCTGTAACCGCTGTTACTCCTTTCATTTTTCTGACTGGTCGGAGTGACAAATCTGATTTGCGCCAGGGGATGAACTTGGGTGCGGATGACTATTTAACAAAACCCTTTAGTGCTAAGGAATTGCTGGCAGCGGTTGATAGCCGTTTAGCAAGACAGGAGAAGGTGCGATCGCAGTCGCAACAACAGTTAACCGACTTGCGCCAGAACATTGCCCTATCTTTGCCCCATGAATTAAAAACACCGCTGACCGGAATCTTCACTTCTGTTGAGCTACTGCGAGTAATTGCCAATGAGTCTGACCCAGCAGAAATTCTAGACATTGCCGACACGATTGAAACGTCTGCTCAAAAACTATATCGACTGACTCAAAACTTTTTGCTGTATGCCCGGTTAGAGGTGGCAGTGCATGATCCAGAGTATTTGGAGTCTCTCCAGGATGATTTAACCATGCAGCCGGAGCTAGTGATCTCCAACACTGCGCTTGAGATTGCCAAACGGACTGAGCGCTCCGCTGATCTTTGCCTTGAGGTGCAAGGTACCACGATCGCAATCTCCACTTTTGATCTGGAAAAAGCCATCGCAGAAGTGCTCGACAATGCCTTCAAATTTTCGCCTCCGCGTACCCCTGTCATCGTCACCAGTTCCATTGAGGCAGATTTTTACCAAATCAAGGTCAAGAACTATGGGTACGGCATGACTGCCCAGCAAATTGCCGATTTGGGCGGCTATATGCAATTTAATCGCAAATTTTATGAGCAACAGGGCGTGGGACTGGGACTGGCGATCGCAAAACGCCTGGTTGAATTGAGAAACGGTTATCTTAAAATTCAAAGCATTCCCTACGAAACAACGACCGTTGAACTGACAATCCCACGGGCACCATTATTGCCAAGCGAACTGTTGCAATGAGGCTTGCACCCGATCGAAAAGGTGATGGGGGAGAGGGCAAAGTTTTGAGTAAGCTGTGAAAAGAACCAATCCGCTCACAACCTTCCATGCGATCGCCTCAAGTTTTTGAACAATCCATTCAAATTCGTGCCAGCGCTACGGCTGTTGAACACTGCATTACCGACTTAACCCTGATGCACCGTTGGCTCAACCCGGCTCTGCGTTGCGAACCTGTTGGTGAATGGTCTACCGACATCGGGCGGCAAAGTCGCTTTGTGATTCAGGTGCCGTTGCTGCAACCTTCGCTCACCAGTGTGGTAGTCGAGCGAGAACCAGGCTTAGTCGTATGGCAATTTAAGGGCTTTTTTGAAGGGCGCGATCGCTGGGAATGCAATCCTGAACTTGATGGCACCCGCCTTGTCAATCGGTTTGAATTTACTATCCCCAACCCGATTGTGCGCTTCGGCTTTGATCGCTTCGCCGCCAAATGGACTCAAGAAGACATGAAAGCCCAACTTCGCCGCCTCAAGCATGTGGCAGAAGAGGTGTATCAAATGGGGAAGTAGGAAATCTGCGATCTGCAATATGTAATCTCAAATCCTCTTAACTTCTACTCCTTCTTTTTGCTATTCCTCTGGCAAATCTTCTAAAATCTCCCGAATCAGTTGTGCGTCTTCTGCCATTGGCGCGATCTTGAGGTAGTGTTCAAAGTCTTCCCGAGCAGCGGTGTAGCGGTTGAGACGATAGTTGATCACGCCGCGATCTCGGACTTCTAGAGCAACGGTAGGAAATAGCAAGAGAATCCGATCCAGCGCATCCAGTGCTTTTTGAAAGTCTTTTTGGTTGACATAAATGACTTTGAGGTTGGTGAGTAAGCGTCCTAAAAACTGACGCTTACCCACAGGTTCAACGTATTCTGGGCGCAGTTCCACCCGGCGATCGAAGACTTTCACTAGCAGTTCTTCACAGTCCTGGGTGAATAAAATCTCGCCCTGATGAAACGGATCGACAAACACTTCCATTTCATCCACTGCCGGGCGAATCAGGAAGCGTCCTGGCATATTGATGCCAATCATGGGGAACTCTACCCGTTCAGCGATCGCCAGATACAGCAATGATAGGGTGATGGGAATTCCGGTGCGGCGATCAATCACCTCATTCAAAAAGCTGTTGCGTGGGTCGTAATACTCTGTCCGGTTGCCGGTATAGCCCAAGTCTGCAAACAAATAGTGATTGATTGTTTGTAACACTTTCATGGGATACAGTTCACCAGGCAAACGCTCTTGCACCTCAGCCGCCATGCTATCTAATGCATTTAAGTATTCATCCACATCCAGCTCAGGGTATTCCTCCAGGGCGATATAGAGTGCTGCCCGTTCCAGGTTAATATCCTCATCTGGTTGTTGAATTTCCTGGGTGAAAAGCTGCCGTCCTATTACGGATGTCATAGCAATACCTGTTGGGTTCTCACTGCTAGTAGCGCGGCTACCTTAAATGGTTGGGTGAAATTGTTGGGTGTTGGTGGGATGGATTAGCGACAGCGTAACCCATGCCGCCAGGGAATTTTTGCTTCCACAGTGAAGCCAGCAAATTGGACTGGATACGCTACTACGGTTATTCTTGTTTAAGCATTCGCCTGATTTCGGCATCTAGGGTAGGAATTTTATTGACTACAACATCCCAAACAATGTCATAGTCTACACCGAAGTAGTTATGAATTAATCGATCGCCCATCCTAGCCATAGCCCGTCATTCAATGGCATTGGATAGGCGTTGCATCTTTGGTAGGACAACGGCCGTCAGTCAGACTCCCCAAATCAACGGTTGAGACGGCAGTTATTGTCCTAAGCTGACTGACCATCGCTATATTTTTGACGCAACCCATCTGGCAACTGTTTGTCAGCTTTGCCAATTACGGCCGGTGTTTCAAAGCGTTACCACACAGATTCATAGCCTGGGGCAACTAGATTCCAGCGAGGGCTGTAAACGTGAACTCTATGCGTTGGTTTACCGTCTGAGGTGATGAAATTACCGCCAGCATGAGTCCAGGCAAGGACACTGCCACGCAAGTTGAGAATTTTGACTCCTTGCTGCTGGTGCTTTTGGGCGTATAAGCCGCTGCGATGTCCAATGGTGCAGTAGGCAACGGGGATATGATTGGCGTAACGATCGCGATCACGTTCAAAGGCTGCTGTTGTGATGGCACCAGGCATGATGGAAACTGCCTGTTCCTGGGGCGATCGCACATCAATCAGCGCCACAGGTTGTGCTTGTTGCAATTGCTGCAATTGTTCAACCGAAATGGCTTCTACTGTGGGAAATTGCCGGGCGTAGTGCTCGTACATCTCTTCAATCCGCTGTTGCCTGGCGATTGGTGATTGTGGCGGAGGATTGAACCCAACGGCGGTCAGCAATCCATCGCAAAACGCGAAGACCGATTGTTGAATTTGGGGGGATGGCAATTTTTGATTCATGCCATCACGTTAGCTTAGATTCGCGGGATTACCACCTGCCATCAGGTAGCCAATGTGTTCCACGGTGGCAGTTTTGGCATCGAGCATTTCTACAATGCGTCCGGCAAACATAACGGCGATGCGATCGCTCATGGTCATTACTTCTTCCAGTTCTGTGGAAATGTAGAGGATAGCTGCTCCCCGTTCGCGTTCTGCCAGCAGCGCAGTCTGTACGTATTCAGTCGCGCCTACATCCAAGCCGCGAGTCGGTTGCATGGCAATGATCACATCCGGTTGCCCAGCCAATTCCCGTGCCAATACCACTTTTTGTTGATTCCCACCAGAAAGGTGACTCACCTTCAAACTGCCGCTGGTTGCCCTGATATCAAACCCTTGAATGGCAGCGTTGGCATTGCTGGCGATCGCGGGGGATTG
Source organism: Leptolyngbyaceae cyanobacterium C42_A2020_001 (assembly GCA_015272515.1). Taxonomy (GTDB): domain Bacteria; phylum Cyanobacteriota; class Cyanobacteriia; order Leptolyngbyales; family Leptolyngbyaceae; genus JSC-12. Next base: position 26,895 of record JACYLN010000025.1, read on the forward strand.
CAACACCCAACGGCGACAGAAGGGCAGAAGTTTGAACGTTTTGAGAATCAGATTGCGGGCAATGCTGAAGGGCAGAATTAAGCCCATTTTTTGCCGATCTTCGGGAATGTAGCCAATCTTGAGTTGTTTCACCCGCTGCTGGGGTGTCCAGTGGGTAATAGATTGACCCTTGAGCGTGATGATGCCTTGCGTGGGTAGGCGCAACCCGGCGATCGCGTCTGCTAGTTCTCGCTGCCCGTTGCCATCCACTCCGGCAATCCCCAAAATTTCCCCTGCACGGAGTTGAAACGACACATCCTGAACCGCAGGCAAGTTGCGATCGTCGTTGACATGCAGATGATTAATTTCTAACACGATGGATTCAGTCTGGCGAATCGGCTTCTCGCGATGCAAAATCACCTCACGCCCCACCATCAGCTCTGCCAACTCGCAGGGGCTACTGGCATGGGTAGAAGTCGTTGCTACAACTTTGCCGCGACGCAACACCGTAACGCGATCGCAGAGGTTGATCACCTCATCCAGCTTGTGACTAATGAAAATAATCGTGTGATTTTTAGCCGCCAGTTGTCGCAACACTCCAAAAAATCGCTCAATTTCTGGTGGAGTTAAGACGGCAGTGGGTTCATCCAAAATCAATAACTTGGCGTTGCGATACAGGGCTTTGAGGATTTCAACTCGCTGCTGTGCGCCTACTGGTAAGTCGCCCACGATCGCCAATGGATCAATGGGTAAGCCGTACTCCTCAGACATTTGGGCGATTTCATCAGCTTTTTGCTTCAGGTTGAGGCGCAAGGATAAGTTCGTTCCCAAAATGATATTTTCCGCCACCGTCAACTGCGGCACCAGCATAAAGTGTTGGTGGATCATACCGATGCCGTGAGCGATCGCGACGGTTGGCGACGAGATTTGTACAGGCTGATTATTCAAATAAATCTGCCCAGATGTTGGTTGATACAATCCGCACAGGATATTCATCAACGTGGATTTTCCCGCGCCATTCTCCCCCAACAGCGCATGGATCGATCCCGCTTGCACCTCCATTGAAATCTCATCATTGGCAACGAAGGTACCAAACCGTTTGGTAATGCGATCCAGATGCAGGTAAGTCATATCCTCAATCCTAAGCAGCCCCCTTGACGCAACGGGTTTCTTTGCCGCCTTCCTGGCAGGTTTCAAAGGTGAGTTTCTTTTCCAAAATGGCAGATTGGGTCTTTTTCACCTTGTCTTGCAAGTCAGTTGAAACGGCAGCATTGTACTTGCCCAGGTACAAAATTTCTGGTTCTTCCAAACCCAGGGTGTAGACCTGACCTTTGAGTTCATTTTTGGAAGCAAGTTCTGCCAGCTTTGCGATCGCCAAATCAATGCGCTTCACCGCACTGGTTAAAACTGCTTTGGGTGCCACATCCAATTGATCTGCTGTGTTACCAAACGCATAAATGCCCTTGTCGCTGGCAGTTTGCAGCACCGTAGGAGCCGCATTATCCAGCCATTGATAAATCACATCTGCCCCAGAAGAAATCAACGCTTCTGCGGCTTCTTTAGCTTTTGCCGCATCATTCCAATCGCCCGTGAAGCTAGAACTTACCTGAATAGAAGGATCGACAGATTTTGCCCCCAGTTGCAACCCGCGTAGTTCCTCCTGCGTTGCCTGAAACTCTTGCCCAGCTAAATAGGCAATCTTTTTCGCCTTCGACATAGTGGCTGCAATAATGCCGCATAAATAGCTTGCCTGGAGGTGATCAATCCTCAAAGAGGCGATATTGGCTCCAGAAGCAGCTCCATTCACGCCAACAAAAAAGGTTTTGGGAAACTGGGCTGCGACCTGTTGCACGGCTGCATCAAACTGGCCACCGTGAGCATAGACCAGGCTAAAACCACGACGGGCAAAGTCAGACAATGCTTCCGCTTGTTCCGCTTGCCCAATTTTCTCAACGTAAGCGGTTTCAGACCCCAACTGCTTTTTAATTTCGCTCAAGCCTTCATAGCCAGCCTGGTTCCAGGCTTTGTCGGTAATCACGCCCGGCAGAATGATGGCAACTTTGAAATCTCCAGCGGGGCTGGCAGGAGATGCGCCAGGGGATGCGGCTGTTTCGGTATTGCTAGGAGTAGTGGCACAGGCTTTTAGCAGGAGGCTGCCTGAGAGGGCGGCGGACCCCGTAATTAAGAACTTGCGGCGATTAAACTGAGCCGTCATGGCGAACACACTCCTTCCTTACGTAATCCAATGCTGGTGGGGTTACCTGACCAAACTCAGGAAAAAGGCGATAGTTTAGCAGGCAAAGCTATTGTATCTACAAAGCGCTGATAACTATCGACTGTCGCATCAGTCAGGTAGTCACGGAGCTGTTCTCAAACAGGTTTGTGATTACAGCACTAAGGGTCATTAAAAAGCTTCTACAGCGGCAAATTGTATTACGAATCACAGTTTTTGCTTTTTCCCAAGTGATTTCACACAAGAGACGCGATACAAATCACACTAGACGAGCAATGGCTATTTCAACCATTGCGTTGGGGAGGTGGACTGACAGCCGCTTTCCTGATCAAAGATGACAAGGTATTATGGCGAACCTGTAGCAGTTCAAGCAAATTTGAGGAACAGGGGTTATGGAACATCCCGTAAGACGCGAAGTTGAATCAGTTGCCCCGGTTGAATGATGGCAGCTTTGGGAGCGGTGAAGAAGTTGGTTGCAGCGCCAGCGGCACCTCCCAACAACAATCCCCAACCTGAAAATCGGCTAATGGCTCCCCCGGCTAAGGCTCCGGCACCAGAATACAGAGCTAATGAAGATGCTGAAAGATCTCGGTTACCTGTAATTAACTCGGAGTCTGCGGAGAAGGGAATGACGCGATCGCTGGTTCTAATGGCACTGGCAATAAACCGACTGCCCTCCCGCTCACTGTTGAACTGCCCAACCACATAACTTCCTCGCGGAATTACGATAGCTCCCGCTGCATTTCGCACTTCTGTTTGTAGCACTAACACTTCCTGGCGATCGCCTGCTTCCAGCTTTAGCTCCATTTGCCCTGGGTAGCTGACGTTCAAAATCGTTCCAGCAGGCACCGTCATACCTGCGTTTGTAGATTGGAAATAGGTTTGCTGTTGCCAGGGCGAAGCTGGAAGTGTTTGTGGAATCCCCCTGGGCACCGTGTTGAGGGAGGTTGCTCCTTGAGTGGGTAGCGGTTTACCAAATTCAACCACTGTGGAGTTTTCTGAAGGAACGGCAGGCGTGATTGCTGGTAGGGAAGACGGTATGCCTACCGCAGAAGGGGAAGGCTGTAACGGCGGCACCGCTACAGCAGGAGCACTTGAAGGCAATGCAGTCGATAGAGGTGGCACTGTTACCATTGGAGGTGTCACCTCGGTTGGCAGTGGAGATGGAGGGATTGCCGCTGACTGCATCACACTAGATATAGGTGGGGTAACCGCGCTCGGCGCAGGAGTTTGCAATGCAATAGGAGATTGAGTCACGCTCGAAATGGGCGGCTGAGCCAACCTACCCAGGGATGGCTGCGAAATCTGACTAGATTGCATTACCCATGAGGTTGGAGGAGCCGCATTCCGTGGAGCCGTTGAGGTGGAAGGAAAAGTTTGCGGTGAAGCCATAACCGGGGAGGGGTTACTTGAATTTTGCATCACCCAAGACGCAGGCGGTTGAGGTTTGGCGATCGCAGGGACTGGGGCAGTTGGTTGAATCACGCTGGGCGGGGGAATAGGCGATGCGCTGACCGAATTCAGCGGCGGCACCTGAATGGCTGGGGGAGTTTGAACAGGCTGAATCTGGATGGAAGGGGGGGCTGATGTAGCCGGAGAACCGATGCCAGGAACAGTCACTTGGGCAGGCACGGTGGGAACAGTTCTCACGGTTGAAGGAATTTCCAGCGTGGACGAGTGAGTTGATTTGACTGGCGCGATCACTGCCCGCGAAGCCGGAACTGGCTCAACCCGAATTTCTGGTGTTGAGCCAGGCATAGCAACTGGGGGTGGTACCGAAATTTGGATGCCAGTGTTTGGCGTGACCTCAACACCGGCAGGGGCTTGCTCAGTTGTTGGCGGTAGCGGCGTGGTTGCTTCTGCTGGTAACTGAGCAAGCCCCTGGGGTGAAGGTTGAACGGGAGCTTTGAGAGCCGCAGCGGGCAAGGGAGTTGCCAGTGGAGCGAGGGGTGGAACTGAAATGGGAGTGGGTTCTGAAGTGACTGGGCTAACGTCCGAACCGAAGGCTGATGATGGCAAAGGCGGCTTTTTAGAGGGTTCAGATGCCTTTGTCTCAAGTGGTTTTTCTGGTGGGGCGGGGGGGACTGGCTGGGCAGGTTGCTCAATGGGCTTCATTGTTGCCGGAGTAGATCCAGGCTGGCTGCTTTTTTTAGCAGGTTTTTCTGGCATCGCATCTGCGGGTGGGGCAGCAATGACTGCGATGGATTTGGCAGGCGTGGACTTGTCTGGAGATTTTGGATGAGCAGAAGTCTTAGTTGTTGCTTGCTTGGACGATCGCGTCTCGGCAAGCGTATTACTCCCTGCAATAATTGGACGCAAAATCCAGCGATCGCTGCCGTTATCTCCTTTGGCAACAGACTCTAATTTCACCTGCTCTGGTGCGAGTGCCACCTCTGGCGACAGCTCTAGCACGATTCGGGTTAAACCTGGCTGAAACTGAGATACCCTCACCTGGCGAATCGCTCCCGCATAAGACTCCTTCAACTTCACATCACCCACCTCGGTATTGGGTAAGTCCAACACAATGCGGGCAGGCTGGGCCATGAGAAAGTATTTGGGGGTGGTTCCCGCCTTCACCGTTACCTCTAGCTGATTCGCCTTCGCGTCGTAGCGCCAATTTGTTAGAGATGCGGCTGAGGCAACTTGGGCGGCAAGGGTGATTGCGCTAAATACCACCACTCCAAGCCAACTCAAACCCGTTCGCGATCGCCGCTCATAACGATGAGGAAACGAACTCATCCGAAACGGCGTATTTGAGATAGAGTGTGGATTACGCATAGGTTTGGGCTGAACGCAGCGTTGAACTTGTGTTGAAAGGCGACTGATAAGGCGGCAATCACTGAAAAAGTGAGATTGCTATATATAGCGTTTAGATGACTCTATTTACTCGAATTTCCACCAGGTTTAGGGGGAGTTTAAAGAAAATTTACACAACTTTTGAAATGCAAACGGCTGGAATTGAGCCTATGACGTTCAAAGACTATTTTTCAAACCATGCGGATATTTACGCCCAGCATCGCCCCGCCTATCCATCCGAACTGTTTGATTATTTGAGTTGTTTGGTGGATCGCCATCATGTCGCGTGGGATTGTGCGACGGGCAACGGGCAGGTGGCAGTGGGACTGGCTCCTTATTTCAACCAGGTTTATGCCACCGATGCCAGCGCCCAGCAACTCGCTCACGCGATCGCCCATCCCCAGGTGATGTACTCCGTTGCAACCGCTGAGCAAACGTTTTTGGCAGATCAATCGGTTGATTTAGTAACGGTAGGATTGGCACTGCACTGGTTTAATCAGGAACTGTTTTATCAAGAAGTTCGGCGCGTGCTACAACCTCACGGTGCGATCGCGGTCTGGTGTTATACCGATGTTGAATTGCCCACTGCCTCGCCAACTCTGCGCGATCGCCTGGCAGACTTCCGGCAACTGGTCTATCCCTACTTTGCGCCGGAGATTGAATACATCTGGAACCGATATGAAACTCTTTCCTTTCCATTTGTGGAACTGGAAACACTGCAATTCTTGATGACCGCCAACTGGACAATTGATCATTTCATCGGCTACCTTCAGAGTTTGTCTGGCACCCAACGCTACCGAGAACAACACGGTTCTGAAAAATTGAATGACCTGGCACACCCCCTCATCGCCGCCTGGCAAGACTCTGCAACGGTACTTCCGGTGGAATGGACTATTCACCTGAGAGCCGGAAAATTAACTTAACCCCTCTCCTACCCGTTATCTAGCCATCTCCATAAATTATTTCTCGCAGAGAATTGATCGCATTGCCGCAACTTGCTCGTGGTACTCGGCTTCCTCCAAAACCGGAGCGCTGGCTTCGGTGGCGATCGCGGTTTCCAGGTCAATCCAGGATGTGCAGCCACCATAGGTTGACGAGTAGGCGATCGCGCAAGGTTGGTGCAGCCTGTAAACCCGCAACAGTAGCACGTAGATTGGTTGGCTCGGTTTCCACTGCAAGCGTTCTCTCACAAATGCTTGATTCCATACATGAAACGGTAACAGTTGCATCACCGTCGTCTCATCTCGCACCTGAAATACTTCCGTAATGTCTGCCCACGAGCCAATTCGGACTTCAGTTGGGTGCCACCCTGATTCCACTGGTTGCACCTTGCAGGCATACTTTGGTTTGAGTAGTTCTGGCTTTTGATGCTCAAAGGTGGGGTAAAGCCAGACGCGATCGTGCCGAACGCTAAACTTACCTCGGTCTTCTCGGATGCCGCCTTTCCGCAAAAGTAAAATCGTTTCTCCCTGTTCTAGCGCCTGCACCGCAACCTGCCATTCCTTCAACCCATGAACCAGTTCCACACCTGTGACCTCCCAAATCTTTAACTTTTCTCAATGCCACCCCAGAGAGAACTTCCCAAAATCTGACTAGCATTGAAAGAAAAGTAGTTTTCCAGGAACCATTGCCCACAATGAATACTCACGATCTCCTCATGCTAGTGCTAATGCTTTCGCCCGGCATCCTCCTTTCTGTGGTGATCATGGCAACCTTTGCCGCAGGCGGTTGAAAACTCCCCTTGCCTTTGCTGAGTGTCTGGCTTGAGTAGGAATTCTGGGATTGGATTTGAGTTATTCCAGATTCAGCATAAAGTTGGGGACGTTTTTACCCGTGTCGAGTTCGCGAAACCCTGCCCAGCGCACGGCTGTCCCCTGACATTCTTTGTCGGCTTCAGCAAAGACAAAGCTTGTGTCGGATACACAAAATTTGTGCGCGCCTTTCCAGGAGGGCCCATTGTCTGATTCGGCGAGGTAGTAGTAGAAGCGATTGGTGAGAGTGCCTCGAATAATAGTGTTGCACTCGCCTTCTCCTAATTGCAGCCAGCCTTGAGTTTTCCAGCGATTTTCTTCAGTGGGATAGGCGATCGCAACGTAAAGTGTCCCTTGCTTAGTGCGGTTGCAAAATCCTAACCCTCCTCCAATTGGCGCAGCGGATGGACTGGGTGGCGAGATAAACGCAAGATTTCCAGCCAGCCCGATCGCCACAGCCGCACTTCCCAACAAACCCGCAACAAACTTGTTCATTGTTTCAACTACTAACGCTCCAACAGGTTTTTGGGTTGTATTCTCGTCACAATCCTCAAAACTGGCACAGTTTGTATCAATTCTTGACGGGAAAGATAGGGAATAGGGTTTGGAGACAATCAATGTGGATTAAGGGGAGACTGTCAGCAGTTTTAATGCCGAGTCGATGGTATCGGCTTCGATGATGGGTTTATCTTTGCGCCAACGCAAGATTCGCGGAAATCGAACGGAAATGCCAGATTTGTGCCGATTCGATTTTGAAATTCCTTCAAACCCTATTTCAAAAACGTGTACTGGCTCCACTGAGCGTACAGGTCCAAACTTTTCAATGGTGTGTCGGCGAATCCATTTATCCAGCTCATCAATTTCTTTGTTATCCAAGCCGGAATAGGCTTTGGCAAAAGGAACCAGGTCTTCTCCCTGCCACAAAGCAAAGGTGTAATCGGTAAACAAATTCGCCCGTTTGCCGCTGCCTGCCTGGGCATAAATCAATACGGCATCGAGCGACATGGGATCGACTTTGTATTTCCACCAGTAGCCGCGTTTTCGACCTACTAAATAGGGGCTGGCGATCGCTTTGATCACCAAGCCTTCGGCTCCTAGCTCGCGCGAATGCTCGCGATGCGATCGCAACTCTGCCATTGAGTCGAACCGCACGGTTTTGGAAAGGGTGATGTAGCCTGGGTCGGCAGTGTTTAAGAGTTGGGTGAGCCGTTGGCGGCGATCGCTTAGGGGATGCTCGCGAATATCCTCTCCGTTGTGCTCTAGCAAGTCGTAGGCAATCAAGTGAGCCGGATTCTCTTGCAAAATTTTGGCTGTGAGTTTTTTGCGACCAAGCCGTTTTTGCAGAGCATTAAAATTCATTGGGCGATCGCCCGCCCAACACAAAATTTCACCATCCAACACCAAGCCATCGGGCAATGCCATCAAACACGGCTCCAGTTCTGGAAACTGCGCTGTAATCAAGTCTTCGCCGCGTGACCAAATGAAAAGTTGCCCCGCCCGCCGAATCACCTGCGCCCGAATTCCATCCCATTTCCACTCTGCCAACCAGCGAGAAAAATCTTCTGTGGCAAACCGATCTTCCTCTAATGGGGATGCCAGAAAAAAGGGATAGGGTTGGCTGGGAGCAGGGGCGATCGCGCCTCTTGCCGGGTCACCCTCTTGCCGAATCAGCGACGTGTAGAACTCCACTGTTGGCTCAAAATCTCCCATTAAGCGATGGGTCAGGACTGGCTCCGAAATGCCATAAGCCGCCGCAAGCCCTTTAATCACAAGTTTAGTAGACACACCCACCCGAAATGCTCCTGTCAGCAACTTGTTCAAAACAAACACTTCCACCGAATTCAGAGAAAACCACCAGGAAACCACCTGCTCCTTCAATTCTTCTTCCGACTTGACCAACTTCACCTTTGGAATGATTTCCTCCATCCATTGATGCAGCGGAATCTCAGATTTTGATTCATTGGCAGACAACACATCCGTTAACAACAGTGCAATCACCTCCGCAGAGTCGCCAACGTGGGCATAACAGTCGGCAAACAACCACTCTGGGACATCAGAAACTTGAAGAAACACTTCTCGCAAAATTCGAGATGTAATCAACCGTTTACGAGGTTTTCCCAACAACAAATAAAGTGCCCATACGGCATTTGCAGGCGTTTCTTCCTGAAAGTACTGCTGCAACGCTCGAATTTTTTCGTTGGTGGAGGTGGTGGAATCCACCTGCTGAAATAGCCGTGTGAAGCGCTGCATCGCCTAACCCTCTGCTAAAAATTCTTTAGAGAAACTAAACTGATCAAGGTGCGGTCGTTAGGTAAAGATTGTAAATAACTTTCGTTAAGAGAATTGCTGCCTGGGTTATGCCAGATGTTCAACGATCAGTTGTAGCAGCAGAAACTTGAGACGATGAAGATTGGGTTATGGCACCAACCATCCATTCGTTCTTGCCCTGTTGCAGGTTACGCTCTTGGATAGCCAGGGGAAATTTAGATCCCATACCCAATCTGTTAGCACGATTTGATTCTCTTTCCTCCCTGAAAATCCATCATGCAACTGGGCGATCGCCGAAATTTGATCTGGAAACTTCTGAACAATCCTATGCGGGGAGAACGGCGCACTCTCCTGACCTCTCTTGGCGTGACTGCCTGTTTGATTGCGGTACGGTTGGCTGGGTTGCTCCAAAGTTGGGAACTGGCTGCGCTGGATCAGTTTTTTCGCTTGCGTCCACTGGAGCCACCCGATCATCGGATTGTGATTGTAGGGATTGATGAGCCAGATTTACGCCAGGTTGGGCAGTTTCCGATTCCCGATGGGCAGATGGCTCAACTTCTGAGCCAGCTTGCTGCCGCTCGCCCCAGAGCGATCGGCTTAGACATTTACCGCGATTTACCCGTCGAACCGGGGCATCAGCAACTGCTGAAAGTGTTTAAAACGGTGCCCAATCTGGTCGCCATTGAGCATACGAGCGATGAGGATGGTCCAGCCGTACCGCCGCCGCCCGATCTGGCAAGGAGGCAGGTGGGGTTTAACAATATCGTGCATGATCACGATGACAAAGTTCGACGGGTCATTCTGTATTCCAAACAGGAAGATAGTAAGAAAGCGCGCCAAAGTTTTGCCCTGGCGTTAGCCCTCATGTATCTCCAAGCCGATAACATTACCCCGCAAACCGCAACCGACAAAACGGGTTACCTGCAATTGGGTAATGCGGTATTTCGGCGCTTCGCAGCCTACGATGGCTCCTATGTTCACGCGGATGATGGCGGTTATCAAATTCTGCTAAACCCCCGTGGTCCAGCGAATTCGTTTCATCATGTTTCAATGACTGATGTGATGCAGGGAAAGGTGCCGCCGGAAACATTTCGCGATCGCGTGGTGTTAATTGGCTACACCGCCGTTAGCCTCAACGATTTTGCCCTTACGTCTTACAGCAGTCGGTTGATTGGTGCGCCCTTAGCGATTCCTGGAGTCGAACTACACGCCAATATTGTGAGTCAAATCATCAGTGCTGCCAAAGATGAACGCCCCTTGATTGCCAGTTGGGCGGAGCCGCTGGAGTGGCTGTGGATTTTAGGATGGGCATGGGTTGGTGCAGCTATTAGCTGGCGGTTGCAATCGCTGAAAACCGCCATTCCTTCCCTGGTTGCTGCAAATGCATCTTTAATTGTGGTCAGTTTAAGCGCGTTGATTTTGGGCTGGTGGATCCCGGTAATACCGCCCATGCTGGCGATTGCAGGTTCCGCGATCGTAACCACTGTGCACATCGCCCGCCAACAAGAAGAACTGCGCCGCTCCAAAGAATTTCTCAACACCATCATCAATACCATTCCAGACCCGATTTATGTCAAAGACCAGCAGCATTGCTGGATTGTGCTAAATCGGGCGTTTGCAAAATTTTTGGGGCAACCTTTAGAGGCTTTGTTGGAGCGCTCTGGTTACGATATTTTTCCAGAAGCGGAGGCAGAAGTTTTTCACTATTACGACGAACTCGTTTTCAGCACCCGTGAAACGCACCAGAATGAAGAATTTTTTACCGATTCCAACGGCACCACTCGCTACATTGAAATCAAGCGCTCCTTACATCAAGATGCCGCAGGTAACCTGTTTCTGGTGGGCATTTTGCGGGATATTACCGAGCGTAAGCGGATGGAGGAAGACCTGAAACGAACTGCGACTGAGTTAATCCGTTCCAATGCCGAACTGCAAAAATCAGCGACACAATTGAATCATCTGGCAAATCACGATTCTCTGACTGGTTTGCCCAACCGTAAGCTTTTTTATGAGCGATTGGAACAGGCGATCGCATGGGCTGTTGACCAGCAACAGTTGGTTGGGCTGCTTTTTCTAGATCTAGACGGATTCAAGCAAATTAATGACTCCATGGGGCATGATGTGGGAGATGCGCTGCTGAAAGCTGTAGCGCGACGCTTGAGTGGATGCCTGCGAGGAAGCGATACCGTCTCTCGGTTAGGAGGAGATGAGTTTACAGTAATTTTGCCTGGCATCCCCAGCGCTCAAGATGCTGCTAGAGTTGCCGAAAAAGTGCTGGGTACGTTAGCGCAACCCTTTAAAGTTGAGGGTCATGAAATTTTGGTGACGAGTAGTATTGGAATTAGCCTGTATCCACAAAATGCAGGGGATGTGGAAACCTTAATCAAAGAAGCTGATAATGCCATGTACCACGCCAAGCAACAGGGCAAGGGGCGTTATGAGTTTTCGTCTTTAACGTTGGTTGGCTGACCTACTTTTTTAAACAACAAGGCTCGTAGTTCTGGCTGTTTACCAAATTTCCAGATAATGCCGTCTACGAAATAGTGATAGAGCACAATCATCGTAAACGGGATGAAGAGCCACATTCCCCAAGTGCGATCGCTCAAGCCAAAAATCTCAATAATTCCAACAATTAAGCCATACGCCATCGCAACGGCAAACCACTTCAACGCAATATTTTTAATATTAGGAAATCGCTGAGTTTGGTAATGCATTATCCATCCCTGATATTGCACATCGTGATACGCCGTTTCTAAGGCTTCAGCGACTAAAAATGGAGTTGTCGTTGCAAAGTAGACCAGATAATGAGTGGATAAGGCAGCCGTTAAAAGCAGAATTTTCGGTAAGTTAATTGGCTGTCCATTGATGAATCGCTGAATTTGCCGGGCAACAAACAGAACCAGAAAGATCAGGAAAAGGCTCCAGGCAATTTCTACAATGATTGGAGGCAAATCAGGAAAGTAGCTTTGCAGATCTTTGTAGATCACAACTGGGCTACCAATCTCGGTGTAGTCGTTAAAGAAACAGGCAAACATTCCGGTATTAAAGGTGCCAAAATCGAGCCAATCATCAAGGCGATCGCGATCGTGGTTGAGATTTTTATACGCTTTAAGAAAACCATAATGCTGACGAATAATGTGATAACTGCCGAAGATGGCAGCAAACACAATTAAGTCGGCTTCTCTGCCCAATCCAGTTACTAAAAAGCCGATCGTAATCAAACTCAGTAAGCCCCAGGTATGAAGATTTTTGCGCTTTTTGAACTCTATCGAATCAAAGTGAGTGCGCGAAAAGGTTTGAAAAATGTGAGGCTGATCAAAAAATGCCGTAAAGATGAAATACGTAATCAGAATCGAATCACCTTGCACTAAAAAGTTGAAGTGTTGTGCCAGACGATAAATTCCTAAAAAAACGAGCGTTAAACCACAGCTTCCAATGAAAAACCACAGGTCATACTGCTGGCTTACGATCCAGCGATCGCTCACCCATTGCCTGGAAGAACGAGGCTGCGATCGCGCCAGAGAATTTGTTGCCGCCATGTAGAAAGGTCACCCAAAACGTGTTTCGATCATGCGGCACAAACGCAAAAGATGCCAATAGCCTTACTTGCTATAGCGTCCCCAGCGCAAAAACGTTGTGACCACATAAATCACAACCGCGCTCCCAATAATCGATGGAATAATCGGAACATCCTCAATATGCCAGTGGAGAAAAGAGGAATCCAAGCCATACTGGGTTTTGATCAATTTATAGCCCAACTCACCCACCCAAACACCCACAAACCCAACCAGAATCAGTCCAAAAAACTTACCAGGAATTTCTCGCGGGATCAGCATATTTCCAATCATGCCGCAGGCGATCGCAATCATTAACTGGACAGCCAAATGAGCAATATCCATGAGCTACCTCGGTAGAAAAAGCGTTTAACCGTGGCTGCACCCAATGTAGCGAAAAGTGATTTATCTACAATTTAACGCCAGACACACAAAACATCCGGATTCTCTGAGGTGAATTCCCTATTTAAAGACAAATATTTACTTCAACTTGGTGTGGCTTTGAACCACTTCATTCATAAATTGTTGCCAGGTTGGATTAGGTGTCCAAATTTGATGAAGCGATTGCTCTGCTGCTGTAAGCTCCACTTTCTGATACAGGGTTCGGTATAGAAACATGAACGCCGATACCCGCATATTGGCAGCACAATGCACAAACACTTTTTGTTCAGAATAGTTTTGCATCGCCACAAAAAACTGTTCTGCATCTTCCAGAGTTGGCTGTTCCCATTCCACCGGAATATGAACATATTTCATTCCCAACTGTTCAACCAGTTCGCGCTCGTTGGGCAGAGCATTGCTGGAAGTAGGCAACGCCAGGTTAATCACCACATCGTATTCAGCGTCTCGAATTGCCTCAAACTGCATTTCAGTCGGCTGCCCAGATGTCGCGATCGCCTCTGAAATTGGCAAAAAGTTGTAAATGCCTTTGAGAGCAGCTTCATTCATCGGACACCCTCCATTCACGGCTCTAATCAGCCGTAAGAAATAACCCTAAACTCAACACCAATTCCTTCCATGAATGGCCGTATTTCGGCCGCGCCGTCTTGAAATGTCCAAATTACTCACTTCAATAAAACTCTCGTACCACCGCTCCAAATCGCGCCTGTCTCATTCTCCTCAAGTTTTACTTTCCCAACTCCTGCGATCGCGCACAGGCAACCCGTACTGCTTCAATCAACGCCGAACGTAAACCTGCCTGTTCCAAATGGGCAATCCCTGCGATAGTTGTGCCACCGGGACTCGTCACCTGATCTTTGAGGACGGCAGGATGTAAATTTTTTTCTTGCAGCAATTGAGCAGACCCTTTCACGGTTTGCACTGCCAACTTTGCCGCGATCGCCCTCGGTAAACCAACCGCCACGCCGCCATCGGTCAGTGCTTCCACAACCAACGCAATGTATCCGGGTCCCGACCCTGACAAGCCTGTGACTGCATCCATCAGCGACTCCGGCACCTGTACCACCTCACCCACTGCGGCAAAAATTTGCTGTGCTTGCTCTAGATGATGGGGGTGGGTATGGGCACCAGGCGCGATCGCGGTGATCCCCGCCCCTACGGTTGCTGGAGTGTTAGGCATTGCCCGCACAATCGCCCGATTGGGAAATGCAGCTTCTAACTTAGCAAGCGGTGTGCCTGCCAAGATAGACAACACCAATCCAGGTGCATCTGTCTTCTCAAGCAGTGGCTGAATCTCCTGAGTCACGGCATCAAATACCTGAGGTTTGATTGCAAGCAAGAGAATGTCTGCGATCGCAACTTCCGAATTGTTGGTAGTTACTTGCACCCCATACTGCTGCATCAAGAACTCGCGTCGGGCTAGAAGTGGTTCACTCACCAACATATCTGCCGCTGCAAAGATTTTCTGTGCAATAAGGCGGGAGATGAGAGCTTCTCCCATCATCCCGCCGCCAATCATGCCAAATTTAGCCATATCAATAAACGCTGAGCTATCACTCATCAGCTTACAGCGGTCATTCTGATTGACTCAACTACTGGGCCATCCGCATTGGTTCAGTAGACCAAGCAGAGGTTTGTGCCGTGGAACGAGGCATCCGCACTTGAGGTTGAGGTACTTCGTGCACCACATTGTTTTGGCTGCTGACTTGTACACAGCTTGGGGTAAACAGGAAGATACTCTCACCAATTCGCTCTTGATGACCATCGATCGCATAGGTGCCGCCTGCAACAAAATCAACTGCACGCTGAGCTTGATCAGGATCCATAATGGTCAAATTCAAAACAACAGATTTACGCTCCCGCAAAGCTTGAATCACTTGCGGCATTTCTTCAAAGGAACGCGGTTCCATTACGACAACCTCAGAGATGCCGTTGACAGCACCAGGCATTCCAATCACGTTACTCATTGGTGTGGTATTCATGGTAGATACTCCCATGGGTGTTTCAGAAGCAATGGGTGGGCGATCGCGTAAACGACTACGACGACTACGAGATTCGTCTAAAGGCATCGGCTGAGGATTTTCTTGCTGGTACAGAGTTTGATACTCTTCTCCATCCATTTCGTCGTACTCGTACTCATAATCCATTGGCTCATTAAAACCAACAAAGTCCCGTAGTTTGTTGAAGATATTACTCACTGTTTACGCTCCATCACGATCAGTTTTTTACAGGTGCCAGTGACAAGAAATGCACGCTGATTAGGGCAGCTTTGACCTGTCAACAATCACTGTCTTTCTCAGCCTTAAGCTTTGATAAAACCTCTATACAAAAATCACTGGCTGTTTCGTCCGGTAGGGCGATGTATTTAATTCCCTACCCTGTTTTCGCTGAATTGAGTCATTAGTATACAGCTAGTTCCCAAGAGTGGATCCTTTATTAAGGTTTTTTCTTTTTTTAGTTTCCACCGCCACAAGTAATAGCTGAAACCCCCGCTGTCTCGTTGAAATCGGATAAGTTTGGTGACACTCTAAATCAGCCAAAGAACTCTAACACAGAATTTTGGAAGTGATTTAACTTTTTTTCCAGATTTGCCGCAAAGAGGATGGGCTATCCTTAAAGGCGTTGAAAATTTGGGATTTAGGTGGGGCGATCGCCAAACAGAATTCTCCCTAACCGGATCATCGTAGATCCGGCTGCGATCGCGATTGAATAATCATTAGACATTCCCATTGAGAGTTCTTGAATGGGTAGCTTTAGTTCAGGATGTGTTTGAACTTTAATTGCTAGGTTTTGAGTTTCCTGAAATACCTTTAATAGTTCTGTTGGCTCAAGTCCCACGGGTGGAATTGTCATTAAACCACAGATATTAAGATGGTTGCAGTTGTTTAAATCTGGCAAATCTTTCCAAAGTTCTGATACTGTCCAACCATGTTTATTGGGGTCAGGCAGAATTTTTACCTGCAAACAAACATTAGGCTTTTGTATAGAAGTTGCCGCTAAGCGATCCAACCGTTGCGCCAATTTCAAATCATCCACGGAATGAATCCATCGGAACAGTTGCAACGCTTTTTGAGCTTTGTTTGCCTGTAAATGCCCAATCATATGCCAAACAACGTCAGGAAGATCTTGCAACTGCGCCTGTTTAGTTTCTGCTTCTTGAATGCGACTCTCGCCAAAATCTCGGATTCCAGCGGCGTAGGCTGCCCGCATCGCTTCTACAGGTACTTGCTTCGTCACCGCAATTAACCGAACAGAATCTGGCAGTGTTTCACGAATTTGAGCAATTCGCTCTGCAATGCTACCCACCACTGAAAAACTCATTATTGAAACGTTTGCTTATAAACTTTAAGGAGTTGATCGTATTCTGACTGCGGACCCAGGCGACGCAACATCCGAACGCGGTTTTCTACCATGATTCGAGCATCAGCACGGGTAATTGGCTCAAACTCTAAGCCATCGTTGCTGGTAATCACTAGAAAAAACAGTCGCTGAGCGTAGAGTGTAGTAAATAATTCGCGGTTGGCATCAACCACGCAGACTCTGAATAGCAAGCCAAAATTGGGATGATTTAGATAGTTTTCGGTGCTCATTCAGGGATGCACAGATAGACGACTAAATCATTGCATAGTTTTGTTGCAAACAGGATGGACGATCGCGCCTTTCCCCGCCTAAAAAGCTGGTTTTTAGTCGTTTGTGTGCTGTTTATCCTTCTCCACCCCATACCATTCGTGCTCCCCACAGTAGGATAATGCCTGCCAGTGCCAGCCAATCCCTCATCCTAAACCGAAATTGGTGCCATTGAACCTGGTGTTGATTAGGACTGGTAAATCCCCGCACTTTCATAGCGCTGGCAATTTGCTCAGCCCGCAGCAATAAATTCTCCAGCAATCGTTCTGCTACCATCAACCAGACTTGAATGGTACGCCGCATTCCCAGTTTTTTCCAGTTAATCGCACGTGTGCTAACGGATCGCACCAAATTTTGCACTTCCTCCAGCACTAGCGGAATGAATCGGAGCGAGAGCGTTAAAGTCAGGGCAATTTCAGTTACGGGAACATTGAAGCGGCGTAGCGGGGACAACCAATTTTCGATCGCCCCCGTCACTTCTTCAGGGGCGGTGGTTAACAGAAACAGGTTGGTGCTGTAGATCAGGGTAAATAGCAGCGTACTGACACGAATCCCCAAATCTAGCGATCGGCGAGTAATGGTAATGGGTCCCTGCTGTACCAGAATGTAAGTATAGTCCGTGGGTTGGGGGAATACTTCTGGCGTTTTTCCCGCATCCAGGGAAGTTGCAGGCTTTTCCTGAAACCACTCAAATGGATTCCACGGGTTCTTTGCCGGTGGCGGTGGCGGCAGTTGGTTAGGTTGTTCCGCAAATGCCAGTTCATTGGCGGGCAGGCGTGGCTGGTGGGATGCATTTAATCCATCCGGGAGTACCGTGGTTAGGGCAAAGACCAGGAAACACAGAAACAGCAGCCACCCCATCTGCTGTCGCCACACCCGCAGCGGAATTCTGGCACTGAGGGTGAGGAGAATTAATAAGACAACCAGTGCGATGCGCCAGGGCGGATTTGCCAACAGGGGTGCTGCCAAAAAGGTTAACAGCCATCCTAATTTGACTCGTGGATCAAGCCTGTGCATCCAAGTGACGGGTTGTTCCAGATAAAGCCCTAGCGGGAGCGATCGCAATAAATCCATGACTCGATTTTAGATTTTAGATGGACGATTTTAGATTGAGAGGAGTCTGCGATCGCAATCTAAAACCTGCAATCCTCAATCTCCAATCTGCCAGAGTTATACTTTTGTGGCTCGGTTGACACTGCGTTCCGCATCCCGCACTTTTTTGCCACGCCAGAACAGCCGCACAGGGGTGCCCTTAAAGCCCAATGCCTGCCGAAACTGCCGTTCGATATAACGACGGTAGCCATCGTTGAACAAAGTGGGATCATTAACAAAGAGGGCGATGCTGGGAGGCTGCGTGCTCACCTGAGTCCCGTAGTAGATTTTGCCCTGCCGTCCGCCACGGGTTGTGGGGGGAGTATGCCAACTCACTGCTTCTTCTAGCACCTCATTAATGACGGAGGTGGTGACGCGACGACGGTGTTGTTCTGCTGCAACATTCACCAGATCAAGGATTTTTTCGACCCGCTGCCCGGTTTGAGCACTGATAAAGATAATTTCTGCCCATTCAATAAAGTGCAGTCGATTGGTAATGTCTCGTTCGTAATCGTAAATGGTCTGAGAATCTTTTTCGATCGCATCCCATTTATTCACCACCAGCACACAGGCGCGCCCTTCATCGGCAATGCGCCCGGCCAGTTTTTGATCCTGCTCAGTCACGCCATCGATCGCGTCAATCACAAACAGCACCACGTCCGCCCGCGCGATCGCCTTAAAGGCTCGGTTGATGCCAAAAAATTCGGGTCCGTATTCCACATTCTTTTTCTTACGAATTCCGGCAGTGTCGATAATTCGGTAAGTTTGCCCATCCCGCTCCACCACCATATCGATCGCGTCACGGGTGGTGCCCGAAATCGGGCTGACAATCGCTCGGTTCTCTCCTACAAAGGCATTCAGCAGGCTAGATTTACCTACGTTAGGACGACCCGCGATCGCCACTTTAATCTCTTCTGTTTCATCTAATTGATCGGTTGGCGGCAGGTAAGCCATCAGTTCATCTAACAGATCCCCAGTACCGTTGCCATGAATGCCAGAAACAGGATGGGGTTCGCCCAAGCCCAACTCCCAAAAATCTGCCGCCTGAATCACGCCCTGTTCCACTGATTCGCACTTGTTTACTGCTAAAAGCACAGGCACCGGCTGTTGACGTAACCATTCGGCAATTTCATGATCGCCGCCTGTAGGTCCGGTTTGTCCATCTACCACAAAAATCGCAGCGCTGGCTTCGGCTAAGGCTGCCATTGCCTGCTCTCGAATCAGGGGCAAAAACTCAGTGTCATCATCAAATACTAAGCCGCCCGTATCCACCACCAGAAATTCGCGATCACTCCAGAATGCCCGCTTATAGGTGCGATCGCGGGTTACGCCTGGCTCATCATAGACGATCGCTTCTTGCACTCCCGCCAACCGATTGACGACAGTTGATTTGCCCACGTTGGGACGACCGATAATAGCAACGACGGGCAGAGGCATGGCAACGTCCTGGAAAAATCCTGCAAAAGTTCAGTCTTTTATTCTAGCGAACCTGTTTGATGGCGGCGTGTTTTCGGCTAGTTTGTTGTGAAAACTTGGCATAAATGAGCGGAGATCAACCGATAACTCCCTATCGTCAACTGAGTTCACACATTTGAGCAATGCATCAACCAGGTTTCACGGAAAAGCGCAAACCCGTGTTGTAGCTA
This sequence comes from Leptolyngbyaceae cyanobacterium C42_A2020_001, assembly GCA_015272515.1. Classification (GTDB taxonomy): domain Bacteria; phylum Cyanobacteriota; class Cyanobacteriia; order Leptolyngbyales; family Leptolyngbyaceae; genus JSC-12. The sequence goes on from JACYLN010000025.1 coordinate 46,240, forward strand.
CCGTTACCGATGTCGGGAACCGTTCAGTCACCGCATCACAGCTTTTCACCAATCCAGGGTTGCGCTTCTAGCCTGCTCGCCCATGTGTGAGTTGAAGGTACAAATTTTAGCTGCTTAAGTTTCCTGCAAATCCGCAGGCTCGACGTTTCATGGAGTTTTTTGAGGAATGAACCGGAAAATCGTCGCGATCGCGTCCACCTTTGCCATCATCACTGCAATAGGAACCATTGCCCCTTCTGCTGTTGCCCAAACCTCAAATAGCACAAAACTCAGTTGGGTCGCTCCCAAAGATGCCAGCCTGCGCCTCACCCTCACCCCCAAATTCACCGCAACAGGGGAACGCATTCTTAACCTAGAACTGCGCCTCGACGGCAAAGTGATCGAGCGAGTGCAGGCAGTTTCCGGCAAGCCAGACGTGCAAAACTTCCGCTTGGGGCAAAATTCCCGCTCAGGCTCACGAGAACCATTACCCCAGGGAATTTATCGCGTGGGAGCAGTTGATCGCAACGGTGGATTGCCCTTCGCCATGGGCGATGTCTTCATTCCAGTCACGCCTTTATTCGCCACATCTCGCAGCGGCATTGGCATTCACCGAGATGCCGATCGCCACATTCAAGGAGGTTCCGGCACTATCGGCTGCTTAGGCATTCTGAGGGCAAAAGACGTAGACACCGTTGCTCGCTTCGTCACCCTGTATCGAGTGAAGACGCTCGTGGTGGATTATGGGTTGAACTAGAGTCGGTGGAGGTGGGTCGGTAGAATTCACTTACTCATCCCCTCACCCCCTCACCCACCCATTGACTCGCTCACCCCCTCACCCCCTCGCTCACCCCCTCTCTTCTTCCTCCTGTCTTTACTGCGTAAGCGGCAATTTGATCTGAAACTCTGTGCCCTCAGGGCTTGAATCGCAGTGGAGGGTGCCTTGATGCTTTTCCGTGACAATTTGGTGGCTAATCGACAAGCCCAAGCCCGTCCCTCTGCCAATCGGTTTTGTTGTAAAAAACGGCTCGAAGATTCGTTTAAGCGTGCTGTCTGTCATGCCGCTGCCGTTGTCCCGAATGCTAATTCGGACACAGGGACTCCCGTTCAGCTTGCTCAACTCGGTGCGAATGCTGATGCGGCTGGGGTTCTCGCGTAACTCCTGAAGCGATCGCGCCTTGTTGCGGTCTTCCAGGGCATCGATCGCATTACTCAAAATGTTCATAAACACCTGGTTGAGTTGTCCGGCGCAACACTCTACCAGCGGAATATCTCCATACTCCTTCACCACCTCAATTCCCAGAAAATTACCATTTGCTTTCAAACGGTGGTGCAAAATCATCAAGGTACTGTCAATTCCGTCGTGCAAATTAGCAGGTTTCAGCCCGTCTTCATCAATTCGGGAGAAATTGCGAAGCGACAACACAATTTGACGAATTCGATCTGCCCCAATTTGCAGAGACGATAGTGTTTTTGGCAAATCTTCCGCCAGAAACGCCAAATCAATTTCTTCCATCCGCTCTGCAATGTCGGCATGAACCTGGGGATGGTGGATTTGGTACAGTTTGAGCAATCCCAATAATTCCTCGGTGTAACCCTGGATGTGTTTTAAATTGCCATAGATGAAATTAACTGGATTGTTTATTTCGTGGGCAACCCCTGTGACTAACTGCCCCAAACTCGACATTTTTTCCGTCTGAATCAGTTGCGTTTGGGTTTGCTGCAAATCCTCCAACATTTCAGCTAGTTGCTGGGTTTTTTGCTTAGTTTGTGCCAACAAATGTGCCTGTTGTAGGGCAACACCCAACTGATCCGTAATCTGCCGCATTAGCTCAATATCTCTTTCCTTCCAGAAATGGGGTTGAGAATGCTGGTAAGCCGCCAGAACACCCCATAACGTTTGCCCTACAAAAATAGGTGCTGTCAGAAACGCTTTGATCTTGAATTGGTCTAAAATCTCCAGATGACAGGGTGTTAAACCAGCGGTATAAACATCGTTCACAACATAAATCTGGTTATTCTGATAGCGCCCTCCCTGCGTTTCTTGTAGATAGGTATCGTTCCAGACGATGTTAACTCCCAATTGACCAACCTCGACCAACTCGGTTTCGGCAAATTCAAAATTGGCCACAAATTTACCGCCCCAGTTCTCATCAAATTGGTAGACTGCTACCCGCTCTGCTTTTAAAAAGTGACAGACTTCTTGAGTAACAAACCGAAAAATTTCTTCGATCTCAAGAGAACTGCGAACTTTAGCGACGACATTGGAAAGGGTTTGCTGTTGTTCAATGTGCTGATGTAGTTCTGTGGTTCGTTCCTGTACTTGATGTTCCAGGGTGGTGTTGAGCGATCGCACCTGAGAATAGAGGCGATATTGCTGCACTGCCATCGCAAAATGGTCTGCCATCTCCTGTGCTAGCTGCTTCTCGCCCTCTGTCCAGGGAGCAGAACTTCCCCGCTTCAGTTCTCGCCAAGCTGCAAATGAAGGTTGGGGCATTTGCTGGCGACTATCATGATCGCGATACCCTGCCCACAAGCGTTCTGTTTCGATTTCTGCACGAAACAACGTCAGGCAGCCCAACAGGCGATCGCTGTAACGGAGCGGCACAATCAAGACCCCCCGAATCGATGTTTCCTGAAAAGAGGGAGCGATCGTTCGCAGCAGTGGCTCTTGATAGATATCACAGATTGCCCAAGAAGCTAGATCAGGTCGTTCCCCTGTAGGTGAATAGCCGGATGCCAGCCTTTGATGGGACCATGGTTCTGTACCAGAATCTTCATTCGCCTCAACGTTGCCAATGGCCGCTTTAGGCTGTGTCAGGTAGCGTTGCCACATGAGATGATGCTCAACCTGCTGCTGACTATTGATCAACTCGCTGGGCTGCTCACCGTAGGTATAGAGTTCTTCTGCCTCTTGAGGGTGGGTTGCTGTCAGGTATAGCCTGCCGCCCACTGCCTCAAAGATTTCAACTGCTATTTTGAGAGCTGCCTCAAACCGAACGGTAGGGATCTGGTGCAGCAGTGTGGAGACGCGATTGATTTTGGTTTCTCGCTCAGCTTGTTCGCGCAGTTGGCTCAGAAGGGTTGCTTGAGCGATCGCCACCTCCACCTGATCTACCACCGCTTGAATAAACTCCAGTTCCTCAACGGAAACGGTGCGCTGTTCAGAGTGGTGAGAAACCATCAGTCCCCAGAGGCGATCGTTCTGCAAAATTGGCACCACCACGGAAGACTTCACGCCCATCGCTGTCAAATATTCCACATGACACGGGTCAACGGGTCGATAACGCAAATCCGATCCAGCCTCTAACGTTTCCCAATCCTCCTCTAAACTGTGCCCTGTTGTGGTTTGGTTAACAACATCTACTACCACTCGCTGGCGAGCTTTGAGAAGTAACTCGCGCGCATAGGGTGGAATATCATCCGCCGGGAAATTTAACTTTAACAAGGAGGGTAATCGTTCCTTATCAATCGCTTCAGCAATCACTTCGCCACTGCCATCAGCATGAAAACGATACACCTTAACGCGATCTGTCCCCAAAAACGATCGCATCTCCGCCACTGTCGTCTCCAAGATTGTTTGAAGCTCTAACGATTGACGAATCCTGAGAGTAATTCGGTGTAGCAACTCTTGCTGCTGAAGAGACTGCTGGGCTGATATGGCGGTTTCTGTAGAGGGCATGATTGAATGCGTCATTTCCATAAAGCGTCTCTTTAGGAACTTAGAGTGCCCCAAATTGGGTCAGTTTTAACAAGCAGGCAGGTTTGAGCCTTTTTTTACCGCTTCTTCATCGATTTAATGGATGACTTAACGAGGATTCTCTCGAATCTGTAAGAAACTGCTCCCAAATCAATTTCATCTTCTATACTGCTGTCGTGATTCTGATAATTCGTCACCGAGCAGCCCTATGTTGAAGGATGCCAGCACCAATCCAGTTTTAATGACTTCCTCCCACGAGGAAAAACTCTCCAGGTTCCACATCGTGAGTAAATCAGTAGAGCCTAGCCAATTTTCAGCCAACACCTATGCGGAGCGGCTGATGGATGACTTATTCCAGGACATTGAACATCTCCTGGATATGAAGCCCGATCCAGCAGAGGCAGATGCCTCAACCACTGACTTCAGCGCAGAAACACCGATCCCATCGCCTTCTCAACAGGTTGATGCGGAAGAATCTCGTTTGGCGCTTCCGTTAGCTCGGAATGAAGCCATATCAGTTCCAGATCCAATAGCACCGGGCGATCGCGCCCTGGCTGAGGTGAAAGAATCTCCTACTTTGACTAATCCAGCTTCTACACAAGAAACTGAGCGATCGTCCAAGCGCACCTACGAGCGCCTGTTGTTGGCAGTTGGGTGTATTTCAGTCGTCGTCTCACTGGCGCTGTATCTGCTGTATCAAGACGGAAAAACTCGCCAACAGGCAACTGCGCCCAGTGCGGTGAGTACAGCGGCAACTCAACCTGCTGATTCGTTGAACCCATTTGCCGCCTATGCTCAAAAAGCCCTTCGCGCGATTGATCAGCATACTCAGCAATCTTCGACAACTATCCCCGCCCCGACTGGAACCACTGGAACATCAGCACTCCCAACCGTTACCATTCCCCAGACCAACGCACCATCGCCCTTGCCAAACCGCACTGCCACTGGCTTAGAGCGAATTTACGTTCCGGTTTATCAAATTCCCTCCAATCTTTATCCACCTGGAACGGCTGTTGCACCATTGCCCAGTGCAGGTTTGCCAAAGACACCCGCTAAAGGCAAATCGAAACCTGCGATCGCGCGAACATCAACTGTTGCTCGTAAGCTGGTAGGTGTATTAGATCAAGGCGATCGCTCAGTTGCCCTGTTTGAGACAAACGGCATCACGCAGCGCTATGAAATTGGTGAAAGTATTGGCTCCTCCGGCTGGACACTGGTGGAAGTCACCAAAGATCAGGCAGTTATCCGTCGCAATGGAGAAGTGCGATCGCTATTTGTTGGGCATAGTTTTCAGTGAGTGATGGATATTAGATAGTGGAGAGTGAGGGTGAACTGCCAACGCCATTCCACCATTCACTATCCACGGTTTACTGCCACTGGAGCATTTGTCATGGGGATTTTTGATGATTTCAGTAAGTTTCTAGAAGAGCGATTGGATGAATACCTGGCTGCCAATCCGCATCTGGAACTCATGGCGATGGAGGAAAAACTGCGAGAACAGGAAGAAGAAACCCTGAAACTGATGACCGATCTGAAAATGAAGGAGCGTCAGTTGCAGGATGAGATTTTAGCGATCGCGCAAGATATTCAAGTGTGGCACGCCCGCATTGAAAAAGCCGAGGCAAAAGGCAGATCAGATCTGGCAGAACCCGCCAAAGCGCACGAAGCCAATTTGCTGCGTCAGGGTAACCAAAAATGGGGGCAAATGGAGATGTTGAAGGAGCGCATTCAACAAACCCACGAGCTTCAGCAAAAAATTCAGCAACGCCGTAAAGAAGTGCAGGTAGAAGTGACCCAGGCTCAGGCAACCCGCACCACTACCTCAACTCAAACCAGTAGCACGAGTTGGAATAGCCCACCCATTGGCAGCACCAACAGCGGCAACCCTGCCCAACTGGAAAAACAGTTTCAGCGGTGGGAAGCAGAAGAAGAACTGGAAGAACTCAAGCGCAACCTGGGAAAATGAGTGTAGGTTAATCTGATAAGACCTGAAGCCGGACGACGCGATCGCTCATGTCATCCAGCGGAGTTTCGATGATTTCGTTGGCGAGGTTGCCCAGGCAACTCAGGAGAGTTCTCAGGTGGGGGGTACTTTCCCCACTATCAACATATACCCGCTCGGATAGGTTGTTGAGTCGCTTCCAGGTGAGAAATAGCTTGACGACTGTTTGTTCTAGTTGGGCTGCCTGGTTTACCAGGTCGGCAGTAGCGCTGAGGCAACCAATTCGCAATGCCTCTTCCAGGGCTAACTCCAGATTTAAGGATTCGGTGGAAAGTGCCTGAACTCTAGCTGCGGCTTCCAGGTACTTTGCCAGATAGCGGGCTTCGGCGGTGACCTGTTTTACGGTGTCTACGTCGGGCGTTTCGGCGATCGTGTCGCGCAAGGTGATTTGATGGGTTTCCGGCAGCTTTTGCATCTCCTTGACTAAGGGAGCCAGGTAACGAGTGGGTAAGGTGTGATCTGCTGCTTTCTCACGAATCGGTTCTGGTAATAATTCAGAAGTCATTGCCGTCCATTCATCTGAGAGTTGCCGTACTTCTCGCCGCGTGATGCGATCGCCTCGCCGGGCCGCATCGCTCACTAACTGTTGCACTTCTGGCGCAGAATGAGCCGTTTCCACAAATGCCCGCTTGCTGAACTGGTTCACGTCATCCGGTTCTAGAAAGCCACCCTCGATCAGCGTATCGGCACTGTTCGCAACTTCAATCAGCGCATAAGCCTGACTCTTGCTAATTTCGCGATCCTTCAACCAGTTCAAAAACCCGGTGCCGCGCCCATCCCCGTTGCGTTTTTCGCGATCGCGCACCGTCCGCAAAATCCGCCCACGCCAGATATCGGTTTGCAAGTCAAAGCGATCGCACACCTGCCATGCTTGCTCGATCTGTTGTTGAAACTCGTGATCGGGGATGCGATCGTCTTCTGGATCGGGAAGCTGAAACTCCAGAGGAGCTTTGCCATTTAAAACCGCCGGAATCAGATCAGAGGAGCCATTTGGCAGGGTACGAACCATGACTACGCATCAAAAACAGTCGGATTATTATGGCATGTCTACGATGGGGTTTTGGGTAAAACATCTGGGCAAAAGCTCGTGCTCGTGTCGGTCCAATGCAGATCGCCAATTCAGCAAGGTGTAAATATTTCTTTTGACTTTTTAACCTGACTCATGCAAAAAGCAGCCCCGCGATCGCGAAGCTGCCCGTTTGACCACAGCAATCATCAAACTCAGACCTTTATCTACAGCCCCGTCTCGCTGTCATGCTCAGCAGTACTGGGGTCAACGCCCATCGGCGCAACGTAATCCCGGAATACGGTAATTTGCTGGCCAAAGTCCAACTGCTTGATTTGTTGAAACACTTGCTGCGCTTGCTCAGACAAATCGTAGTTGGCTGGGAAGGGGACAACCCGGTTGGTTTCCATTTCTTGTGCTAACCGATACCAGAACAAAAGCTTGGTGGTATCACTCATTGCGCCATACTCGCGGGCAATCAGGCTGTTTTTGCGCTCAATCAAATCCCGCTGAAGTTGCAATTGCTCCTCATGAGACATCTCTAGAACCTGATTTAACAACCCTTCTGCAATATCGGGAGATACGGTGCTGGCACCAGGAGCCGCAGGCGTAATGGAGTCTCCCATTTCTTTGTAGATGTACCAAAACAAGGCTAATTGTTGATCAGTTTCTAATCCTTGAAACGCTTGCAACAGCTCGTTTGCAGTATTGGATTGAGTGTAAGTCATAATTAATCTCTCCATCTCACTTCCAATACCTTATCGAGGACAGCCATTTTGCCAAACTCACTCCAGACGGAGGAGCGATGTTTCAAAGGGTAGAGATTGGGAATGGGGCATCGTAAGGGCTGGTTTTGTGCCTGCCCGGTAATAGAGGAATGGGGTTTAGAACAAAGTACTTAGGAATGAGAATTAATTAAAAATGAAAAGTTGAAAGTTCAAAGTGTTTCTCAATAAGGCTTTGCCACGTTTGATTTTCATTTTGAATTATTCATTGTCCTTCGTGTGATCTGGGTCGCTCTGTCTCATGATTCAGGTGCAGAAAAATCTTGACTCACGGCACGGTTTTTAGGTGTCCAAATTCACGTTGAGCAGAGGATAAGGTCACCGCTCGCCGCACATAATTCAACGATGATTGAAGTGTAAGAAATGCAACTGCTCTGAAGGATTGAACCTCATGAGAGTCTCTGAATGCCCCCCGTTCGATATCTCGTTCACTGAAGCTCCAACCCTAATTTTAGATCCGCTGCCTGATCAGGAGGTTGAGTTGGAGTCTGTGCCCCAACCCATTGCACCGCTGGCTGTTCCACCAGAGCGGCTACCGCAATCAAACCAGTGCACTCAGTAGGCTCTTGCCCTTGATGCCTCTGATTGGTTTCAGCTTGATTTTGGCAGTTTATTCACCCACTTTGACCTGTAAGGATTAGCCCCATGACTACGACACTCACATTCCGCGGACATCAGTACGAAACGGCTTCTGCGATCGCCCCTAGCCAAAGCGAATTCGCTGGTAAATATCGCGGGATTCCCACCACGTTCTCCAGCGCCCGTCCTTCATCCATCTCCACTGTGCAACTAACCTATCGCGGCGTGAGCTATCTGCGCTAACTCAACCAGCCGATCGCAAACACAATTGCACCTATCAAACTCACAATTGCCATCAGCCCCGCAGGCATGAACTTGCCAGTTTTGCGGAAGCGGATGGCAAAAACAATTAAGAGGGCGATCGCTAGCAATGTTGCTACCGCCATGCCAGTGGTGTAACTCTGAAAAAAAGTAATGAGCCATGCAATCAACAAAGCAATGCCACTAGTTACTCCAGAAATTAGCGATGGCTGACTTTGGGCTTTAACGTAACCCATTACGCCACCTGCTATCACCAGCACGGCATAGAGCAACAGCAACCAGGGCGCGATCGCCACAATCAAAAAAATCATTGCAAGATCTCAGCAAACGTCTTGCTTGCATCCTACAACCTTCTTAATCGTCATCATCCTTCTCTTTTTCAGAGTCTTTCTCAGAGCGATCGCCCTTCGACGTTTTGCTCTTTTCATCATCGTCATCGCCATTATCCGCTTCTGGCTTCTGCGAGTCACCTAGCCTGGCATCGGCTTCCTGCGCTTCCGACTGTTCTGTTTTTGGTTTCTCTGAGTTTTCGCCTGAAGAACCGCAGGCAACGAGAGTTGTCATTAACCCAACTAACAACAGCAAGCCAATTAAGGTTGTTTTCATTGTCCCATCTCCTTCAATTGCGATCGACCCCAGAACATGGCAGCAACCCACTGCCTCAAGTTCCAAACGCAACTACAAAAAAGGTCGTTAGTTTCATGGTTACACTAACGACCGAGAGGTATCATTGGATGTTCAAAGGCGCAGTATAGAAGAAGTTAAACCACGTCCAGCCCCACCATTGAGGTTCTAAGAACGACGGGTTTGGACGTGAATAAACTTAGAAAGCGCTGGGCGTTTGGGGGGAGTTAACCGCATCTGGAGGCAGAATGCGTTGGAAGCGCCGTTCTAAAGTGATGCGATCGCGTTCAGACAACGTTTCATCTTTATTGTCTTGAGTTGACACTTCAACCTTAATTGCCTGAACTTTCGTAGGTTTAACCGTTGGTTGAGGAGCCGTCGTTTCCGTGGTTGGGGCATCCTGGTTTTGTGGAGTGGGCGTATTTTCAGCTTTAGCACCTGGCATGACTAGCGCCGTCAACATCAATACGGAGAGTCCAGTTGTAATGAAGCGTTTCATGGTTGTGTCTCCTAAATGAGAAGCGAATGGGAGCAATTCGATAATGTGAAGCGAACGAATTTGAAAATTCGCGAACCGTGGAGAGTTGGGGCAGACAGTGAGCGTTCTACTGTTGGGATGGGATGAGTTGCTGTAGGCGACGCTCAAGGATCAGACGATCGCGCTCTGAAAGGGGTGCAGATCCAGTCTGAGATTGGCTAAGTTGTGGATTGGTTTGGGCAACCTTTGCCTTAATTTCTAGTTTAGCAGGGGCTTGAGTTGTGGTAGCTTTTGGGGCTTCTGGCGCTGCGTGGGCAGGCACCCCTAGCGCGGCAAGCAATAAAACGACGAGTCCAGTATCCATCAGGCGTTGCATAAAAGCCTCCCTTAAAAAGATTGCAATTGACTTGGTTGCGTTAGTTCTAGTTGCATACGATTTGATTGCATTAGCAACTAATATGTTTATAGCCCAATTTAATTTCAAATGCAACTAGTTTGAGTAAAATAATTGCAGATGCAATCATAAAAGAGGAGATGGTACCATGAGCGACAGGTTAGATGAGGCTCGTAGCCGAATGTGGCGATTGTTCCGCACCACCTACGTCACGGTTACCGAACAGATCGAGAAAGACTTGGAACAGGCAGGACTCCCACCCCTGCTCTGGTATAGCGTTTTATGGGCATTGGAACGCGCACCCGATCACGAAATGCGGTTGCACGAACTCGCGGAGGAAGTGTTTCTTAGCCGCAGCAACATTACTCGCCTGATCGATCGCCTGGAAGCCGCAGTGCTGTTGTGTCGCAAACGCTGCCCCCTGGATCGACGCGGTGCTTACGCTGCACTCACCAACGAAGGGTTAGCCATGCGCCAGAAAATGTGGGCAGTTTATTCTGAAGGCATTGCCCAATATTTCACCGACCACCTCAGCCAGGATGAAGTGCAAGTGCTCGATGCCGTCTTTGATCGCGCCCTCACCACTGCCCAGAAACTCACTCATCAATCAACCGCCCAAGAAGGCTAACCCTCTACACCCCATCCGCGATTCCCTATTTCCCACTTATGCAAACCATTCCCGTGCTCGACCTGCAAACCTTCCACGCCAATCCTGCTCAACGGGATGCCTTTGTACAGCAATTGGGGCAATCACTGGAAGCGATCGGCTTCTTTGCCGTGGTGAATCATGGCGTTGAGACGCATCTTATTCAAAGGGCGTACCAGGTTGCTCAGACATTTTTTGAATTACCCAATGAGATTAAACAGCGCTACGAAAAACCCGAATTGCATGGGCAGAGGGGTTTTACCTCCTTTGGGCGTGAACACGCGAAAGATTATCCTATGCCCGACTTGAAAGAGTTTTGGCATATTGGACGCAACCTTTCAACTGATGTGCAGCGATCGCTGAACTATCCTGCCAATCTTGCCATTGCGGAGGTGCCAGAGTTTCACCCGGTGATGATGCAACTTTACGCCCAACTCGAAGCCTGCGCTGCGAAACTGTTGCAAGCCTGCGCTTTGTTTTTAGGTGAACCCGAAAATGCGATCGCTGACCTGATTCAAAATGGCGACACCATCCTGCGAATTATTCACTACCCACCCGTGCCGCCGGATGCTCATCCTGCTAGTCTGCGCTCTGCCCCCCACGAAGACATCAACCTGATCACACTGTTGTGCGAAGCCACGGATGACGGGTTAGAACTGCAACAGCGAGATGGCACCTGGTTGCCGATCCGGGCAGTTTCAGGACAAATCATTGTGGATAGTGGCGATATGCTGCAACACCTGACAAATGGCATCCTGAAAAGTACAACCCATCGCGTTGTAAACCCATTGGGCGACAAAACCCGTCGCTTTTCCATGCCCTTCTTTGTTCATCCCCGTAAAGAGGTTGATCTCACTCCGCTTCCTAGTTGTGTTGCTCGTAAAGGAGCGCCATTGTTTCCTGCTATTACTGCTGGTGACTACCTGATGCAACGCTTACGCGAAATCGGTTTGGCAAACTAGTATTTTGTTGGTGCTGGCTCGATGGTTTAACCAAAAATATCAAGTTGCTCAATCGGTGTTTTTCTCTCGGCGTAATGATTGCTTTTCTTATCCTTAACAGTTTTTTCCTGCCCTGTTTTACGTAGTCCGATCGCGATTTTACTGTGCTTTTCAATTTGAATCATCACTTGTTTCGCGCGTTGAATTACCGATGCGGGCAATCCTGCTAGCCGACCCGCTTCAATGCCATATGAGCGATCGGCTCCACCGGGTTGAACTTTGTGTAGAAACACAATTTGGTCGGGTAGTTCCTTGACGGTCACTTGATAGTTAGCGACATTGGGCAAAATCGATGCTAGCTCATTCAGTTCGTGGTAATGCGTCGCAAAAATGGTTCTTGCTTGAATTTCAGTCGCCAGGTATTCCGCCACCGACCAGGCGATCGACAGTCCATCAAAGGTTGCCGTACCGCGCCCAATTTCATCCAGCAAAACCAGCGATCGCGCCGTGGCATGGTTCAAGATATTCGCCGTTTCATTCATTTCCACCATAAACGTGGATTGCCCCGTTGCCAGATCATCCACCGCTCCTACCCGCGTAAAAATGCGATCGCAAATTGCCAGCGTTGCCGCCCGCGCTGGAACATAGCTGCCCATCTGCGCCATCAGTTGAATCAATCCCACCTGTCGTAAATAACAGCTTTTGCCGCTGGCGTTGGGTCCGGTGAGGATGATCAGATCGGGGGAGGGGTCGGGGGTTGGGGGAGAGAGGGAAGATGAGGATGATGGAGCAGGTGAAGCAGCTTTAGAAGAAACTCCTTCTTCATCTCCCCTATCTCCCCTATCTCCCTCATCTCCCTTACCTTCTGACTCCTCCCCACTCCCCAACTCCGTTGAATTCGGGACGAAGAAGCCTGCTGGCAGGGATTGTTCCACCACGGGATGGCGACCATCCAGAATCTGAATTTCGCGTGCTTGAGTAATTTGGGGACGGCAATAACCCTGAATCGCAGCAACTTCTGCTAAGCCGCAGAGAACATCAACCGCGGCAACGGAACGGGCAACGGCGCGAATCAGATCAACGTGTTCCCCAACTTCGGCTCGGAGTTGGGCAAAAATGTCGTATTCCAGGCGGTTCAAGGACTCGCGTGCATTTAAGATGCGGTTTTCGCGCTCTTTCAGTTCAACGGTGATGTAGCGTTCTTCGTTGGTTAGGGTTTGTTTGCGATCGTAGCCTTCTGGAGCTTGATTCGATTTAGCTTTGGAGATGCTGATGTAATAGCCAAAGGTTTTGCTGTAACCGACTTTTAACGTAGGAATTCCGGTGCGCTCTCGCTCGATCGCTTCCAGGTTTTTGATCCATTCCTGATCATCCTCCACTTGTTGGCGCAGTTCATCCAATTGCGGATTCACACCAGAGCGGATGAGGTTACCCTCGGTGAGGGTGAGGGGTGGATTTTCAACCAGATGGGCGTGGAGGTGATGTCCCAATGCTTCCAGTTCTGGCGGGACGGATTGCAGGGTTATCAGGTAGGGGGATTGGGCTTTGGCAACCACCATCGCTAAGTCGGGGAGGCGATCGCAAGAATCGGCGATCGCAACCAGATCACGGGCATTTGCCGTTCCCGATCCGGCACGTCCAGCTAGGCGTTCCAGGTCATAAATCTGTTTCAGCAACTTCTGGATGTTCTGCCGCAAAAAGCTGTTGCACGCCAACTCTTCGATTGTGTCCTGACGGGCAATAATGTCGTTGATCTTGAGCAGCGGTTGCAACAACCAGCGCCGCAATGCCCGACTACCCATCGCCGTTACCGTGCGATCCAGTGCCCACAACAAGGACCCGTGATAGGTGCCATCCCGCGCAGTTTGGGTAATTTCCAAGTTGCGCCGCGTTTGATGATCGATCGTCAGATATTCCGTTAGCGTGTAGGTGCAGAGCGGTTGCAGCGGTACGGGTTGGAGTACTGAGTGCTGAGTGCTGAGTGCTGAGTGTTTTTTATCCCCGGATGGTCGTTGCTTTCCCAGCCCTTCCACTCCCCGCTCTGAAGTACTTTCCAAGTATTCCAACAAACCTCCGGCAGAGCGAACTGCCAGTGGCAAGTGTTCGCAGCCCATTCCTTCCAGCGATCGCACTTTGAACCGTTGCAGCAAGCGATACCGCGCTTCTGCCAGCACAAACGGAGCCTGAGAGCGCAGCGTATAGCAAAATTGGGACGGCAAATAATCGGGCAATTGATCCGACTTTTCTCCCGGACGCAGCAGGCTCACGAGATCAGGGGCATCGGTGGGCACCAAGACCTCCGCAGGTTGCAAGCGCATCAGCTCTTGTGTGAGTTGTTCCAGGTTTTCTGATTGAGTGGTGAGAAATTCGCCCGTGGAAACATCGGCATATGCCAAGCCCCAATGGGTTCCGGCTACCACCACTGCCGCCAAAAAATTATTGCGACGGGCATTTAGCATTCCCTCTTCCAGCACGGTGCCCGGTGTAATCACTCGCGTCACTTCCCGCTGGACTAATCGCCCCTGCGCTTCGCTGGCATCCTCGGTTTGGTCGCACACGGCAACGGCGTATCCCTGCTCAACCAGCATGGCGCAATAGCGATCCAGGGCATGGTGGGGAATGCCTGCCAGCGGCACCTGCCCAATGTCTTCTCCGGCGTGCTTGGCGGTTAGGACAATCTCTAGTTCACGGGAAACCGCGATCGCATCCTGAAAAAACGTCTCGTAAAAATCCCCAATTCGGTATAGCAATAGCGCATGGGGATACTGGTCTTTCAGTTCCACGTAATGCCGCATCATGGGCGTGAGGGCATCGCGGTTGACTTCCCGATGATGGGCATAGCGAACTTTGTATTTAACCAAACGCTCCGGCAAGTCAGAAAGGGAATCAGGAGCAGATGCAGAATCCGTCATGGAGAGTCAGTGAACGCAAAAATCTTCACTGACTCTAGCGCAAGCCTGGGAAGAATTTGAGATTTGGGATGAAAGTTGTAAGTTCACCCAGTTGGCTCACTCTATTGGGCTACCCTGAAACTGCATGAACCCACCAGGTTCAACGTTAAATCCTTTAGACCTACAACAAAGGACTTAACGAAATGACGACTTTATCTGCTGCAAAATCTGCATACCCTGCGATCTCTCCTCTACCCGCTCCTAGTGCTACCCCTCGCAAGCAACTGGTGATGAACTGGGTAGTCAACGGCAAACTGGAATGTCGTTGGATTGAAGCCTAGAACCGCACTCTTGAACCGCTCTTAGTCTGAGGAGTAGGGGTTCGCTCCTAGTCAACCCCTACACTGCCTGCCCAGATCATTTCTGATCTAAGGGAGAAGTCTCTGATCTAAGGGAGAAGTCTCTGATCTAAGGGAGAAGTCTCAACGCTTAATTGCAAAGTTCAGATAGCATGGAAAGGTTGGTTTTTTGAGAATTCTACTGTGACAGTTCGCGTTCGCATCGCCCCTAGCCCCACTGGCAACTTGCATATTGGCACCGCTAGAACCGCGGTCTTCAACTGGTTGTATGCTCGTCATCATGGCGGCACATTTATTTTACGAATTGAAGATACCGACTTGGAGCGATCGCGCCCGGAATTTACCCAAAACATCCTCGATGGCTTACAGTGGCTGGGCTTGACCTGGGATGAAGGTCCCGTGTTTCAGAGCGATCGCCTGGATCTCTACCGTCCCAAAATTCAAGAATTGCTGGACAAGGGCTTGGCATACCGTGCCTACGAAACGCCCGAAGAACTCGATGCCATGCGAGCAGCCCAAAAAGCCAAAGGCGAAGCTCCCCGCTACAACAACGGGCACCGCAACCTCACCCCCGCTCAGCAAGCCGCCTACGAAGCTGAAGGTCGAACGGCCGTGATTCGCTTCAAAATTAACGACGATCGCGAAATTGTCTGGAACGACCTGGTACGCGGCACCATCACCTGGAAAGGGCACGACTTGGGCGGCGACATGGTAATTGCCCGTGCCTCCTCCGCTGGCGACATTGGTCAACCGCTGTATAACTTCGTCGTGGTGGTAGACGACATCGACATGGCAATTACTCACGTCATCCGGGGCGAAGACCACATTGGCAATACGCCTAAACAAATTCTGCTCTACGAAGCGCTGGGGGCAAACGTGCCAGAGTTTGGACACACGCCTCTGATTCTCAACCAACAAGGAGCCAAACTCTCCAAACGGGATGGTGTGACCTCTATTTCTGATTTCCAAAAAATGGGTTACGTTGCGCCTGCCCTCGCCAATTACATGACCCTACTTGGCTGGACTCCACCCGATGCCACCCAGGAAATTTTCACGCTAGCAGAAGCGGCTCAGCAATTTGGCTTTGAACGCGTCAACAAAGCTGGAGCCAAGTTCGATTGGGACAAACTCAACTGGCTCAACAGTCAATACCTGCACCACATCCCCGCATCCGAACTCACCGATCAACTCATTCCCTACTGGCAACAGGCAGGCTACGAGTTTGACTGGGAGGGCGATCGCCCCTGGTTGGAACAGGTCACCGCTTTAATTTCCCAAAGCCTCACCCGCCTCGACGATTGCGCTGCCATGACACACTACTTATTTGTAAAAGATGTCGGCTTTTCGGAAGAAGCGTTGAAAAAACTAAAACAAGATGGCTCGGCTGAGATGGTGCAAGCGATCGCTGCTGCCCTGCCCAATTACCAACCCCTGACTGAAACCAATTCCCAAGACCTGATCAAACAAGTCGCCAAAGACCTCGGACGCAAAGAAGGACAACTCAAACCCATCCTCCGCGCCGCTCTCACTGGAGAAACCAAAGGTCCCGACCTGATCCAATCCTGGCTATTGCTCAACCATCGCAGCTGGGATATTCCCCGCCTGCAAGCTGCCCTGGCAGCAATAGATTGAAGTGGATGCAAGAGATTCTATCTGGGATGGTGTAGGCGCAACTACCTTTCCTAACTTGCCAGTCGCCCAGAGTCTCGTTCTGCACTCGTCATTGGTTTACAGTCAGCAAAGTTAATCGAGTTGGGGTCAAGGAAACCCGCGATCGCAATTTCCAGCACGGCTTCTACTGGATAGTCCATTTCTTCGGCATAGGTGACGATTGCCTGTTTAATTTTGTCAGGCAGAGCATCGAGAAAGGCATGAGCCGCAGCCGGTGCGAGATGGTGTGATTGGGCTTGCATGGTCTTACTCCATTTGCCAAATACGACTGTTATACGTGGTCTGGCAATCTGAATCATCCGTGCTTCAATGTCCAGAGATTGCAACCAGGCTTGATAACCCAACTTCACAGCAACAATTCTGACTTCATCCGGGTCAAGTTGATCAATAAATGCCCACCCCAATGCTTTGTGTTCACCTCGTAGCCGCTGCCGCATATCACGGGCTTTGCCAATGTATAGCCGTAGCCATCTGTAACGTGGCTATGGCGAGTCAGAACGCCTACCCAGCATTGGCTTTGCCACTTTTTCCTGTCCTAAGCGTTCTGACCAAAGCTATATAAAAGTTCCTGGTCAGCATGACGGAAACCATAAACTCCAGCGCGAGCGAGCACCGTTTCAAAATTACGGGTTAACGGGTAAACAGTTAAGAAAGGAAGTGGTGGTAAAAGTTTCCAGCAGCCGATTGGCTTCAGTCTCAAAAAATCCATCGGTCATTCTGTCCTGGGCATGGTGGATAATAACCTGCCCCTTATTTTTGCCGGAAGCTTCCAGGACTCGAATACCAAAATCATTCATGTTTTCGATGTAGGGTGCTACTTCTCACCCCCTTCAATTTCTCTGCCAGAAGAAGATTCGGCTGCCCCATCTCCATAACCTGCCATTCTCGATTCCCCTCCACTCTCCACTCTCCCACTGGAGGAACTCAGCGTTTAGCGGTATCGTCATTGGAAACAACAGTTAAACGTGCATGGGTAATGGCAAAACAACAGATGAAAAGGTGGATGAGGATGAGGAGTACGATCGCGATCGCAGCTTTAACAATCATCTCGATTGCAGGCAATTCTATTCAACTGGCCTATTCTCAGCCAGCTAACATTACCCTAAGTCCGCAGTTTGCCCCCAATCCCCTAGAGTTGAAAGGCAAAACTGGAGGAGCGGAGGCAGTCAGCGAGATTACAGGTCAAGCAGTAACCCCAACTGGACCCTGTACCGGATTTGCCAACACAGATCCCGACCACACCATCACGCTCAAAGCCTTTTTCAAGCAACTGAGCATGGAAGTAGAAAGTTCACAAGACACGGCGATCGCGATTCGAGGGCCCGGTGGAGTGTGGTGTAATGACGACTTCCAGGGCAAAAATCCAGGAGTTACGGGTCAATGGCTGGCGGGTAAATACGAAATCTGGATCAGCACCTACGGCAAAAACCAAACAGCTCCCTACGTCCTCAAAATTACAGGACAATAACCGTTCTACCGTTTTGACACGGCTGCACAGCCAGCCAAATACCAGCGCCAGGGTAAATCAACTCCCTGAGTCAACCCAATGCGTGTTGTTTGAGTCAGACTCACAGTGCCTGCATCAAGTTGCTGCTGAAACTCAGGTGAGCGATGTTCCAGCCACAGCGGTTCGCCCACTTGCAGGAGACAACCGTTTAAGTGGCGATCGATCTGCAAAGCACGACAGAGTTTTCCGGGTCCTGCTGCCACCTGATGAAACTTCTCCTTCGCCAAATCAATCCAGGCGGGAATCGTTTCTAGCTGAACTGCCCGAATCAACACAGCACTGGGTACTGTATCTAGATCCGTCACAAGGTTAAGGCAGTAATACATTCCATAAATCAAGTACACGTAGGTTCTGCCAGGTGGACCAAACATCACCGCATTGCGCTCCGTTTGGCGACGATAAGCATGACAAGCTGGATCATCAGGCGTATAAGCTTCTGCCTCAACAATCATACCCCGAACAATTTGCCCATCAGGAAAGTGGCGTACCAGAATACAACCGATCGCATCGGGGGCAACTTCTGTGGCAGGGCGAGCAAACCAACTTGGTTGAATCAGCGAAGATGTATTTGAAAATCGTTCCACAGAAACCGTTCCACAGAAGAAGTTGTTGTAAAAACCTTGAATTGTTAGGATGACGGCAAAATCCGTTTTAAAATGCCTGCAAGCTAAACGGACTTTGAACCGAACCCGGTTCAAATTATCTATTGTTTCAAAGCGTGATAAATATGGATGTCAAGCTGATTGTGGTGATTCTAACCGTTGTGTTTACAGTGTGTTGCTTGTTCTTTGGTACCCGCAATGGTTTTTACGATTCGGATAATTATCACGGAAATGGTTCTGCCCATTAGTGGTCTGAAATGTGATTGAGCTGGAATGTCTGGCATATGGAGTGGGTCATGCAGAGGAAGGAGTTTGCCTGCTGCTTCGGATTGGACCTTATCGTGTCATGCTGGACTGTGGGCTGACTGATCCATCCTCCGTGATTACCCCAATCAAGCAAGGAATCCCTCCAGCAGATTTGGTGATATGTAGCCATGCTCACGCTGACCATGCGCGCGGCTTACTTAGGCTACATCAAGCATTTCCGCAACTTCCAATCTACGCTAGCGAAGTCACTACTCAGCTTTTGCCGCTCAACTGGGCAGCCATTCCCTTAGATGAGTTGCCCTTGTTTTGCCATGCACTGCCGCTGCAAACCCCGGTAGAATTTTTGGACGGGTTGAGTGCAGAGCTTTATCCGGCGGGGCATTTACCAGGTGCGACTGCAATTTTGTTAACCTATACGCCTCCAGCAACCGCTGAAGTTTCTCGCTCTTATACGGTGCTGTATACAGGTGACTTTTTCCTGTCCAACACGCGGTTAGTTGAAGGGTTACCGCTGGAGGAGTTACGTGGCTCTCAGCCAGATGTGTTGATTGTGGAAGGCAGTTACGGTACGTCCCGCCATCCCCATCGTCGCCAACAAGAGAATCAACTTGCTGAGCGCATTAATCGCGCGATCGCCGATCAGCAATCGATTCTTTTGCCTGCCTATTTGGGTCTGGGGCAAGAACTACTCATGCTACTGCGAAGTCACCACTACTTTACTGGGCGAGACCTTGACATTTGGGTAGACGGCTCGATCGCAAAGGGTTGTGATGCCTATCTAGAAATTCTGCCCCACCTGCCAACCTCGGTGCAAAACTTTGCCCGTCATCAAGCGCTCTTTTGGGATGAGCGAGTCCGCCCTCGGGTGCGTCGCCTTGTGCCCGATTACCGTTCAGATATTGGCAATTCGCCCTGTATTGTGCTGACAGACGATACAACCGATCTGCGACAGTACTACCGCTCAAACCCACGCGATTGGTTGGTGCTATGTCCCCAAGAGCCTCACCGCTCTGGGACAGAAGCGGCAAATTTGCGGTTAACTTCGCCACTATCTCCCCTAACCGAAACTTACCTGCTGGCACAACACTGCGATGGCCCAGGCACCACTCAACTGATTCACAATTTACGTCCCCAACACGTGATTTTCGTCCACGGGTCTGAAACCTACCTATCAGACCTTACCGGGTTGGATGAACTCCATAATCGGTACCATCTGCACACCCCATCTACGGGCAGCCGAGTTGAGTTACCAATCGGTGAAACCTTTATCCAGCCTGCCGCACCAGAAACCAGCTACGAAGGAGAGCTGACGGAACTAGATGCAGTGGTCACAATCACGCTGCCCAATGCGATCGCTGCCGATCCTCGCTGGAGACTTCTAGCCGACACAGGCTTAATTGAGGCACGCTGGCAAGGAGATGAACTCATCCTCCGGGGTTTGCCCCAACGAGAATTGCTCAGGCAAGGGAGCGATCGCCTGCTGGACTGGATGGATGCCAACTCGCCCTTACGTAACTGCTGTGGCAACTGCCGCCACTATCGCGGGCAACGCTGCTGGAATCCAGCTTCACCGCTGTTTGAATTCAGAGTTACTCCTGAAGGGTTTTGTCCTGTATTTGAGTCGATTCAAACACCCCCTGAAGAAGGGAGTGATCAGGAAATGAGGAGGTGAAGGAGGTTAGAGCATGGGGGATGGGATTTGGGGTATCGGGTATCGGGAAAAGATTTTAGATTGCCGATTTTAAGTTACAGATGGAGTCAATGAGTCAGGAGTCAGAAGATGAGGGAGGCAAGGGAGATGAGGGAGGTAAGGGAGATGAGGGAGATGAGGGAGATGAGGTAAGAATGGATGAGTTCGCAAGTGAGCGAGAAGTTTCATCCACCCACTTACCCATTCACCTATCTCTATCTACCCATGTACCTTTACCGATTCACGCTCATCCTTTCGCCATTCCCCATTCCCATTCCACCAACATTTAGCGCTAAGATAAACTAAGGCGGAATGATTCCGACCTCAGAGATATTCTCCAAACTTGGTTTGACCCCTACCTGACCCTAATAAAGCGAGTGCTGCATCCATGACTGCTGAGGTTTTAGTTGAAAAGAAGAAGTTAGCAAAGCCACCCCTGGAGATTCACCATTTGGGCGATCGCGTCTTGCGTCAGCCTGCGAAGCGCGTTGCAAAGGTGGATGCAGAAATTAAGCAAGTCATTCGTGAGATGTTGCAGACGATGTACAGTGCCGATGGCATTGGGCTGGCAGCACCTCAAGTTGCAGTACACAAGCAAATTATTGTGGTAGACGTAGAACCAGATGAAGCGGTGAAACCGCCTTTGATTTTAATTAACCCAACCATTATCAAGAGTAGTCGAGATAATTCTGTTACTCAGGAAGGGTGTCTCAGCATTCCGGGTGTATACCTCGACGTGAAACGCCCCTCAGAGGTTGAGGTGTCTTATAAGGATGAAACGGGTCGCCCTCAGCGGTTGACAGCAAACGGGCTGCTGGCGTGCTGCATTCAGCATGAAATTGACCATTTGAATGGCGTGTTGTTTGTAGACCGAGTTGAAAATGCGCTGTTGCTTGATCAGGAATTGAAAAAGCATGGTTTCTCTTCAAGAGCGGTTCAAACCGTCGCTTCCTAAACCGCAGACGAAGAATCTCCAAACTGGATGACAAGTTTAGGCTGTTCTGTTTAAATTTTTAGACCAAGCCTTTTTAGATTGGCTGAACATTAACAAGATAGGAGTAATTTGATAAGTGACTCCAAAGAGTGGTGCTTTGCTGGCAGGTTCATGTGTGGCGGCGATCGCAGCCGTTGGTTGCGTGTTCGAGCTTTCTTCAGGTGAGCCTGATCTTGGAGGGGTGATGACCGGAATTATTTTGGCAATCAGCATTCCGTTAGGAATCCTGTGTTTTATAGCAGCCGTGCGAGATGCCAGAGCCAATCAGTAGTAAGTGACAACCCCACAATGACGGGAACGGATCGGTCTGTTGCATATCTCCAATTACTCCCTCGCTCTATAGAGGCGCAAGCAAAGTCATCGCTCTACCCATTGACCGGCGCGGATTCCTTTGCAATTGGAAGAGATTTTCGCTGTCAGATTGTTTTAGATCCAACCGTTTATCGTTCTGTTTCTCGTCGCCATGCTGAAGTGAGCCTGATTGCTGGGTTTGAGGCATCAGACGGCAGGCGATTCTGGCAAGTGTGTGATCTCAACAGCAGTAACGGAACCTTTGTAAATGGCACTCGGTTGCAGGGATGTCAAATTTTGCAGAATGGCGACCGTATCACGCTTGGGCAAAACGGTCCAGAGTTCGTGTTTGAGTGTCAGGCAACCGTTGAACCCCAACCCGAAGCATCGTTTCAGCCCGAAGCGATCGCGTTAGACGAACTCTATCCCACTGCTCCCCCACCCGCGAAAGCCTCCTCTGCCAGTGCTTCATCTAAATCTGCCGCCCGATTCTCTGGCAGTCGATCGCCTGACTCTGTCAGCATGACTCAACTGTTCCCCATCCTGTCTACCGGGCGAGAACTGGCGCAAAAGGCATATTTGTTACCTGCCGGAATCACCATTTTGTTTGTGGTGCTGTTATTCCTGGCGATCGGCAATCCATTTGTCTTTAATGTCTTGCTAGCATCCTACCTGGCAGGTGCCGCCTACTACTTCGTCTATCAACTGTGTGGCAAGTTCAAGCCCTGGTGGATGATAGTTTCAATGGCAGTTTGCACTGCTTTGTTACTGGTCAGCCCGCTCTTAGACCTCTTTATTTTTGTCTTCCATCGTCTGCTACCAGGTGATCTCGTCAATACAACTTCGCAAACCAACTTCCTGGTTTTGCTGGTCAAAATGTTTTTTGGCGCAGGGTTGATGGAAGAGCTGTTAAAAGCGGTTCCTGTGATTGTGGCTACCTGGATTGGAACTCGCCTGAAGCCAACCTTACGCCAGAAAGTGGGAGTTTGGGAACCATTGGATGGGATCTTGTTGGGAGCCGCCTGCGCCGTGGGGTTTAGCTTGATGGAAACATTGGGCGTGTATGTTCCGGCAACTTACAAATCCGCTTTGGCGTTGGCAGGGCAAGATGCCGCGCAATTGGCAAGTTTGCAGTTGCTCATCCCTCGTGTTTTGGGTTTAGTAGCGGGACACATGGCATACAGCGGTTATCTGGGTTACTTTATTGGGCTAAGTTCGCTGCGTCGTCGTCAGCGCAAATTAATCTTGGGAGTTGGTTTACTGACATCTTCCGTACTTCATACTCTTTGGAACGCTGCCGGAATGGTGAATCCAGTGTTTCTCGCATTGATTGGAAGCATATCCTACGCGTTTTTGGGAGCTGCGATTCTTAAGGCCAGAGCGCTATCGCCGACGCGATCGCAAAACTTTGCTACTCGGTTCTACCAATAGGTCAAAAGCCAGGAATCTTCTCACTCCTGGCTTCTCAAATTCTGGCTTCTAGGCTTCTAATTTGGTCAAGCGTCTTGCGAAGGTTGCAGTTCGCTGAGGGCGTAACGTGCGATCGCCAGTCCCAAACGTGCCCGCTGCACTTCTGAAAGGTGTTCCCACTCAACCTGGGGCACTTGAGCAATAAACGAATCAATGGCGTTTGTCGTGCCACCGTTTCGCATCTGCACGGCCAGTGGACGCGCCAAAACATAAAAATCTTCCTCTGCCAAACCAGGGGCAATCTCCCGCACACATTCAACCAATTGATCGGCAAGGGTAGTGGATGCACCCACAACAGCTTGTTGCGCGCTGGCAACCACTTGCTGAGCTTGTTGAGCGATTGCAGACAGCCAATTTTGAGGCACCCGCGCTGCAAAGCGCTCTACCAGAGTTGCCTGCAAACCAGTTGTTGCCCAAACGCGATCAATGCCAGCAAAAAACGACTGAGAACGACCAACAATTTCTTCTTCTTGCCAACCTTCAAAAATAGAAGGGGTTTCATCGTCAGCGAAAAAAGTTTCTGCCTCCGGCATCAACGGATTCCACGGATAGGCAATCTTGGCATTTGGCGCTTCTGCAACCGTAACCACTACCTCGCCAGATCCATCACCCCCAGGCTGAGTAAAACTGATGCCTTCTGAGTGTAGTAGAGCTGCAAAAAAATCTTGCTCAACCGTTGCGTTAATCTTTCCTACGTTACCGGAACAGAGTTTTTCTTCCATCTCGCGGACTCCTGCATGCACTGAAATAATAAATCAACTTCGCTGTTGAGAGTACCTACACACCCACAAAAGGCAGTTTCGGAATTCCATCAAATTTAGGATAAAAGTCGTACACCCTGCCTTAAGAACTAGAAGATGGTAAATCAGCCGGGCTAGAAATGACAAATTCCATCGCTTCGTTTTGGGTGCTGCCAAACTTGATTTGGGTACCTGGAGTCAACTCAATTTCCTTATGATGAAGTTTCTGCCACGCCCCATTGCTCAACATCCACGTGCCAAAGCGAGAAAAATCTTTGAGAAAGTAGCTGAGATGATCATCTCCCTCTTGCCCATCTCGACACAAAATCATGGCGTGTTCACGAGACACTCCACTTTCATCCTCTCTTAGCACCAGGTCATTTTCCATACTTCTGCCAATTCGCATTAACCCACCTCGAACTTGCCACACTCGACCATCTTTCAGCGATCGCAAATAAGCAACATGAGTTGGCGGTTCTGGCGGACCAAAGCCCGTTTCACTCATCTCCAACGGTTTTAACAACTCCCCATTGAACTCAGGATGCATATAGAGGACGGGTAATGTCCAGGTTTGCTGATTAAACTTGTACAGCGTTAATAAATGCTGCCGTGCCACTGCCACCGCTTGATCAATCGGCATTCGTTGAGACAGCGATTGTGCAAACGCCTGGATAAAGCTGATTGCTTCGTGATCGGCGATTGGATCCCGCATCCCCAAAACCGCTGGCACACCATGATGAATCAGCACTTCCGCCAAACTGCTGCGAGGAATCGGCTGGGCCAGCTTAACCCCAGGAACACACTCCAACCCGTTGCTATCTTCGTAGTGATCAGGCTGGGCACCCCAACAGGCATTGAAAACGGCTAACTTAACCTGGCAGCGGGTTAAAACCTGAGCAAGTTCTGTACCATTCAGCGCCATATCCGAACGTAGAAAGATTAATCCGCCGTCTGGTCCTGGCATTCCATGACCAGCGTAGAACAAGACGTTATACACACGCTTCTCTAAAGCTTGAATCAGTTCCACCGGAGATGGCTGAACCAGAACGTCTACTTGGCAGTTAATTCCTCTGGAAATTCCAATCCCAGAATTACCAGAAGTCTTCAACACTTGAGCTAAGGTTGAAGCCTCTTGTTCAAGCTTCAAGGTTTGCAAAGTATCGCTAGCAACCCCAGCACCATTGACCGGATCGGTGGGCTGTCCCAACACCAGCAAGATTCTCAGGGCATAGTCAGACCGAAGTGGTGGTAAAGAATTGACATCGCTGGTTGTACGGCTGAAAAGAACTTGCTGACTCAAGGAGATTGCTTGCCTGCCAGGTGCATCCTGCATAATTTCCCAGGGTAAAGCGATGAGGTTGGGGTCTCGAATCTCTAGCCGCAACCGCAACGGCTTGTTTTGCCCCATGGCAATGCCCTGGCTTTGGCTTAAGCTAGCGACGACAGGACCATCAAACAACCATTGCCAAAGCTGCACACCTAAGGTTTGCATTAAGCGTCCTGACATTCCCCCTGTCTGTCCAGACTCTAAAAGCATCTCAGGCGCATCACCAGGAGCAGTGGGGTAGGGGGGCATCCGTCGGTTAGAAAACATTTCTTGCCACATCTGCCAAAGTTGGCTGAGGTCGTTTGACCAAATGCAGTCACGCAAGGCAAGCCCCCCTGGGTAGGGCGCTTGGGTCACGTGAATCGCAAAGTGTGCCGCTCCGGTTGTTTGTAGCGGAGTGACAGCCAGACTCAAATCAGGAGTTCCAGATGAAGGCATTCGTAGACAGTATGGCAAGATCCAGGCGGATCGATAGCTGTAGGATTTCTAGTAGCAAGTTGTTCTACCAGTCTAGTGCCTGGATGGGATGAGTTGTTAGGAATTTGCGTCTCTCAAGCCAGTCCTTATTTTGAGGTGAGGGCGGCTTGCGCTAAAGTCCAGTCAGGACGAAGGTTACGAGCGTGCCGCAGGTAGGGATGGTGGATTTCTACGTTGGGGTTTGGCGTATTGAAGTGAATTAAGAATCGAATGCAGCGTTCTAAACTTCCTTCTACATACATCTGTTGGACATCCAGCAGGGGCACGTTTGACCAGTGAGCGCGTTCACGGGCGATGGCTGCCGGGAAAATGGCATCTAGATCTCGCGTGACTGAAAAGGTAACGCTCACAATCTCATCCATGTCTAACTGATTGTGAAACTCTAGCTCGTCCAAGAGTTCGTTGACAGCCTCTCGAATTGCCTGAACTGAATTTTCTGGTACTGTTGTTGCGCCACGAATCGCTCGAACTCGCCAACCCACGCTCGTATCCTCCACACGCTTCAACCGTTGATAATTGTTCACAAATTTTATTTTCAATAAAAAGCTAGAGTTTGTATTTTCTTCTCTGATCATGGCTGAAAAGATATCAAACGTCAGCCAAGTTGGCAAAACCTTTATGGTCTGTACAACCAAAGAGGCAAACCGTTTGTGGAAAGCTCAAATTCAAGCAGTTCTGCTCCAGCAACAAGTCCCGGCAGCGATCGCAGTTGGCTCAGCCTGCTGGCATCTCTCGACAAAACGCGGTTGAGGAGAGGCTTTTTCTCTTCTAAGGTAAAGCAGCGAGTCTTGTCAGGGTCGAGTCCAGCTAGCTCGGCTGCCCAACGACGAGCATCTTCTTCTGTCCCCAGGCGATCAACGATTCCCAACTCAACTGCCTGCTGCCCGGTGAAAATCCGCCCATCGGCAAAGGTCTTTACAGTATCAACTGCAAGTTGGCGAGCTTCGGCAACCGTTTGCACAAATTGTTGATAGCTCACATCAATCAGTTCTTGCAAAATGTGGCGTTCCTGGTCGGTCATTTCGCGATCAAATGCCAGTATGTCTTTATAAGGACCAGACTTGATCACCTTAAAAGACACGCCAACCCTTTCCAGCAAGCGTTCTAGATTATTCCCCCGCAAAATCACACCAATGCTGCCAGTAATTGTGCCAGGGTTTGCCATGATGTGTTGGGCACCCATACCGATGTAAACGCCCCCGGAGGCGGAAATATTACCGAAACTGGCGACAATTTTGATCTTTTCCTGAAGCTTCTTTAGCGCTGTATAAATCTCCTGGGAATCACCGACGGTGCCACCGGGGCTGTCGATCCGTAGTAGTAAAGCTGGGAACTTACGTTCTTCAACCGTTTTTAGCGCTTCTAGTACCCGCTTTCGGGTTCCACCTGCGATCGCGCCATTAATTTCAATCCGAGCAATTTGCTTCCGAAACCGGGGCTTGATGAACCAAACCATGATGCGTCAATTCAATATGAGAACGTGGCAACCCGCCACTCACCCTCATACCCAGATAAGCGAAAATCTGGAAGGGTTGAATGACATGGGGCATACGCTCTAGTGTGCCTTAAAGATTGCTATCTTGCAGAGCTTCTGTAAGAGAAACTGCTTAACATAACTACAAGATTAGCTACACTAATACAAGCTCTGCTGTACCATCTAGCTCTTCCATCCTCACCCCCCATGAACCCTACCTCTGCCCCGTCAAAGCTGCCGTTTTACTCACTATTGTTGATTGCGCCCTTCTTTTTTTGGGGTACGGCAATGGTGGCTATGAAGGGAGTTATTCCCAACACCACCCCTTTGTTTATGGCAGGTGTGCGGTTGGTTCCCGCTGGTCTATTGGTGCTGGCAACAGCGATGATTGCAGGCAAACCCCAACCCAAAGGTTGGGCAGCATGGCTATGGATTGCTTTGTTTGCGCTGGTCGATGGAGCGTTGTTTCAGGGTTTTTTGGCGGAAGGACTAGTCCGCACGGGAGCAGGTCTTGGCTCGGTGATGATTGACTCGCAACCGATCGCCGTGGCATTGATGGCGTGGCTGCTGTTTGGGGAACATATTGGGCTGTGGGGTTGGCTAGGATTAGGCGTTGGGATTGCAGGTATCAGTCTACTGGGGCTTCCCGATGCCTGGCTCATTAGCCTGTTTCAAGGAAAAGTTCCACTGGATGGAGCGCAGCTTGGAACCAATCTACTAATTGACCTGTTCCAAAACGGACAGTGGTTGATGCTGTTAGCCTCCCTGTCAATGGCAGTGGGAACAGTGAGCATGCGCTACGTTAGCCGTCATGCAGATCCGGTGGCGGCAACGGGTTGGCACATGATTTTGGGTGGCTTGCCCCTGTTTGCGCTCTCAGCGTTCACCGAGACGAACCAGGTTACTAACCTGGACTGGTCGAACTGGGTGGCAATGGGATATTCAACCATTTTTGGCAGCGCGATCGCCTATGGATTGTTTTTCTACTTCGCGGCTAGCGGTAGTCTCACAAGCCTGAGTTCGCTCACCTTTCTCACTCCAGTATTTGCTTTGCTATTCGGTAGCTTGTTTTTGGGTGAAATGCTGAGTCCGATCCAGTGGGGTGGCGTAGGATTAACATTGATAAGCATTTACCTGATCAACCAGCGAGATGTTCTCGCTCAAAAGTTTCAGCAGATCCAATCATTCTCTGCAACTCAACCCGTTCAGTTGGCTCAATCCGATGAACCACCACAAGAGCTAGCAAAGTTGACTAGCCAGGACTAGTTATTTGTTAAGCAAGTTGGAGGGTGGGGTTAATTGGTGACTGGTGGGTAATAAGGAAGTGAGAATTGGAGATTGAAGACTATTATAGCCGTAGCCATCTGTAACGTGGCTATGGCGAGTCAGAACGCCTACCCAGCATTGGCTTTGCCACTTTTTCCTGTCCTAAGCGTTCTGACCAAAGCTATATTTTTGCGGCGGCTCAAATCGGTAATCTCAAATCGGTAATCTCAACCTCTCCTGACTTCCTCATCTTCCTTCCCTCCTCATGGCTCATTTATCGCGATCGCTCAAGTTGCTGTTTCTCTCCACCTCTGTTGGTCCGCTAGGTTCCGGCTTGGGAGGAGGTGTTGAGCTAACGCTGAAAAACATTGTGCGATCGCTGACCCATCGAAATCACGAAATTACGGTGGTTGCACCCGGTGGGTCTGTGCTCGAAGGCTTCTCGCTGGTCGAAATTGCTGGTAATTTGCAAACCACGGCGCAAAGTGAAGGGCGGGATGCCTGGATAGGGATGCCCGGCAACTCAGTGCTAGCGAATATGTGGGACTATACCCGCC
The DNA here is from genome assembly GCA_015272515.1 of Leptolyngbyaceae cyanobacterium C42_A2020_001. Lineage (GTDB taxonomy): Bacteria > Cyanobacteriota > Cyanobacteriia > Leptolyngbyales > Leptolyngbyaceae > JSC-12. The sequence continues at coordinate 75,218 of JACYLN010000025.1, forward strand.
AGGTGCAAACGCAGTACGATCTGATTCTCAACTTTGCTTATGACTGGCTACCGTTTTATCTCACGCCGTTCTTTTTCTGCCCTGTGGCGCATCTGGTCAGTATGGGTTCGCTCACAGCAGCAATGGATCGAGCGATCGCTCAAGTGATCAACCAGTTTCCGGGTACGGTTGCCGTACATAGCCGTGCTCAGGCGCAAACCTTTCCCTTTGGCAATCAATGTGAGGTGATGGGCAACGGTTTTGATCTGTCTCAGTACACGTTTTGTCCCAAACCAGACAATCTGTTGGGCTGGGTAGGTCGCCTGGCACCCGAAAAAGGATTGGAGGATGCAGTTGCGGTGGCTAAAGAAACAGGTATTCCATTGAAGATTTGGGGGATTATGCAGGATGTTGCTTACTGGCACGACATTTGTGATCAATATCCCAATGCACCGATTAGCTACGAAGGCTTTTTGCCAACGGCTGAATTGCAGCAAGCCTTAGGGAAATGCCGCGCTCTGCTGATGACACCACGCTGGGTGGAAGCGTTTGGCAATGTGGCGATCGAGGCGATGGCGTGTGGTGTGCCCGTAATTGCCTACGATCGCGGCGGTCCTTCCGAAATTGTGCAATCCGGTAAAACTGGCTGGCTGGTAGAACCCGACAGCATCACTAGTTTGATCGAAGCCATTGCCCTGCTTGACCCACTCGATCGCGCTCAGTGTCGCGAATACGTTGAAGCAGAATATTCCCTCACCGCCATGGGCGATCGCCTCGAAGCCTGGTTCACCAACATCCTGACTTCCCGAAAACCATGACAATCCAGCGTGAAAAAATCGCTCGATACCAGCAGCGTACTCGCTGGGCATGGGTAGGATTGGCACTTCAACCGCTTGCGTTGCTAATCATGGGGTCTTTTACTGAGTTGGATGCCATGAGCACGCGTGGCATGATAGGAGCATTCCTGATTCTGTTGAGCATTGCCCTCATGAATGTGGGCATCTGGAACTATGCCAAATTGAAAGGGTACGGTAATGGCGTGGCGGCTCTCAGCCTGTTAAACATTTATGGCCTGCTGATTTTACTGTGTCTACCGAACAGAAATCGCCGTCGTTCCTGATCAACTCTGGATCACTCAATCTGCTTGATAGAATAAATATTCGCCAATTTCACATCACTTCACCAAAGCCAAAATCTATGAGCCAGGGGACGCTGTTCGACAAAGTTTGGGACGCACACACCGTTGGAGTCTTGCCTTCGGGACAAACTCAGCTATTTATTGGGCTGCACCTGATTCACGAAGTTACGAGTCCCCAAGCTTTTGCTATGCTGCGCGATCGCGGTCTGAAGGTGCTGTTCCCCGATCGCACCATTGCCACGGTGGATCACATCATTCCCACCGACACGCGTGCCCGTCCTCTAGTAGATTCCCTGGCAGAAGAGATGATGCAGGCTCTAGAAAAGAACTGCCAGGAGAACGGCATCACCTTTTATAACGTTGGTTCTGGCAATCAGGGGATTGTGCATGTGATTGCACCTGAATTGGGCTTAACCCAACCAGGCATGACGATCGCCTGCGGAGATAGCCACACTTCAACCCACGGTGCCTTTGGCGCGATCGCCTTTGGCATTGGTACCAGCCAAGTGCGGGATGTGCTGGCTTCGCAAACATTAGCGCTTGCCAAGCTTAAGGTGCGGCGAGTAGAGGTCAATGGTACCCTGCGCCCTGGTGTCTATGCTAAAGACGTGATTTTGCACATCATCCGCAAATTGGGTGTGAAGGGTGGAGTGGGTTATGCCTACGAATTTACAGGCACTACGTTTGAGCAAATGAGCATGGAAGAACGCATGACCGTTTGCAATATGTCGATTGAAGGGGGTGCTCGTTGCGGTTACGTGAACCCGGATCAAGTAACGTTTGACTATTTGAAAGGGCGCGACTTTGCCCCCAAAGCAGCCGATTGGGATAAAGCCGTTACCTGGTGGACGAGTATTGCCAGCGATCGCGATGCCCAGTACGACGATGTGGTGGTGTTCAATGCAGAAGAGATTGCACCAACCGTAACCTGGGGCATCACACCCGGTCAGGGGATTAGCGTGGATGAAAAAGTGCCCACTCCTGACCAGATGCCAGAAGACGAACGGGCGATCGCCGAAGAAGCCTACCAATATATGGACTTGTTACCAGGTACGCCGATTGTTGGCACCAAAGTAGACGTTTGCTTCATTGGTAGCTGCACCAATGGGCGCATCTCTGACCTGCGAGAAGCAGCAAAGGTTGCCAATGGTCGCCATGTGGTGGAAGGCGTGAAAGCCTTTGTAGTTCCTGGTTCAGAGCGTGTCAAGCAGCAGGCAGAAGCGGAAGGACTGCACGAAATTTTTCAACAAGCCGGATTTGAGTGGCGAGAAGCGGGCTGTTCCATGTGTCTTGCCATGAACCCAGACAAACTTCAGGGGCGGCAACTCAGCGCTTCCTCGTCAAACCGCAACTTTAAAGGACGACAAGGCTCTGCTTCTGGGCGCACGTTGCTGATGAGTCCCGCGATGGTCGTTGCTGCTGCCGTCACTGGTCAGGTGACTGACGTGCGTCAGCTGATTTAGGTATGAAGGAGGCGCGATCGCTCACGCCTCTTGATTCTTCTCAGCCTTAACGAGCGCGGATTGGACCGTTATAATCTACCTTCGTTGCCCAACCATTCACCGCCACCGTGACCACACTTTCTATCGTGGGTTTCGCAGCAGGTGCACCGCCATAGAAGGTAAAGGTCACGGTTCCATTTCCATTTTCTACCAGGCGCGTTTGTTCAACGGGGCCATGCATCAAGGCTTCTGCCCGATAAACTCGTAAACCGCCGTTGCGTTCTTCTGCTGCCTGACGAGCATAGTTCTTGGCACGATTTAAGACTGCAACGGAATTTCGATAAATCACCGTGCGAGTTTTGGAGCGAATTTCAGTCTGTCCAACGCTGGTTTGGCTAACACTCTGCGCGATCGCAGCAAGGGGAGTCACAGCGATCGCACTCAGCGCTAAACTCACTAAAACAGGTTTGTTCATAGGGCTACTTTCAATAGGGTGGTGTACGCTGCCCTCCAGTGTGCCCTACTCAAATCTTGAGATAACAGTAACCGTACATTGATACAACAAAGGGGCGAGCAACCCCCGCCCCCATGCCAGATTGATTTAAATGTGATAACGGCTTGATTACAGACCAAGCTCATTCCCACGGCGATATTGAAGATATGCAGCAACAAACAAACCCGCCAGGGTCACCGGAATCAGACCCAGAACAATGCCAAGAAGAATGGGTTCTATCAAGTTCAGTCTCCTTTTAATTACCAGATTAAGATACAAACCATCATGACTTTTCCTTAGTATACGGTGAAGCCACGCGACAAAAGCGTTTTGCTACCAAGCAAGATCTATGAGAAACGCTGCTCAACAAAGCGAAGTGGTGTTGACTTTCATATACTTTTCAGCGTTAACAGCCGAGTTAAACGCTCAAATAGTTACATAATTTCGCATTTTTGCAAAGTTATCTAAACAGGCTTTAAACTACAAACAGGTTTACATCAGAGCGTCATACATCCACTTTTTGCGCCTGTCTATCTATAACTAAGCAGTTTTGGAAAACCAAGTTCTTAACAAGGAGAATGCAGTTCAATGGATTGTCGTGGTTGTGGCGACAATCTTTGTTGTCTTGCTGCTGCTACTGTTCAGTATCGTTACTTCTCAGCGAGTAGAACCGTATGCCCGTGATGTGCTCTCTTTAAGTGGCAATTCGCTTCAAGGGCAGGCGATCTTCCAAATGAATTGTGCTGGATGCCACGGAGTTCAAGCAGATGGGCGAGTTGGTCCAAGTTTGCTAGCCGTGTCATCACGGAAATCTAAAGTCAGCATTATTCATCAGGTTACAAGTGGTCAAACGCCTCCCATGCCTCAATTTCAGCCTTCTCCTCAAGAAATGGCAGATCTTCTCAGTTATTTGGAAACTCTTTAAACAGTTCGTTGCATAGCAGCAGGATAGACTGAGCTAGCTCGTATCATTGGGTTTTAGGTATGCCTACTGTTGATTGGCTTGTGGTGGGTGGAGGAATTACGGGGTCTGCACTGGCTTACGAGTTGGCAAAGCAGGGCGCATCTGTGTTGGTATTAGAGCGTCATGCAGACCTGTGTGGCGGCACTCGCTTCGGTTATGGCGGAGTCGCATATTGGTCGGGAACAACTAATCTGACCCGTCAACTTTGTGCTGAGGGAATTGCGCGGTTGAGAGAACTCTCCGAGGAATTGGATGCTGATATCGAATTTCGAGAACTGGATCTGGTTCTGACGATTTCTGCTGGGTCGAATCCCGTTGAGGTTGCCCAATCTTACGCTCACTTCGCTATTCCACCTAAACTTGTGGATGAGAAAACAGCCTGCGAACTAGAACCCTTACTCAATCCGGTTGAGATTGCCGGGGCATTAACTGTTAAGCATGGGCACATTCATTTGGGCAAAGCCGCAAAGGCATACCGCGATGCTTGCACGCGATTAGGGGGAACGGTGCAAGTAGGGGAAGTAACTGACCTGTTGCGCGATCGCCACCAGACTGAGCGCATCGTTGGAGTTGCTTGTGGAGATGAACCGTTTTACGCCAGCAATGTTGTGATTTGTGCAGGGGCGCTGAGTCGGGCATTGCTCAAGGCTGCAGGGATTTCAGTGCCGCTTTACTTCACTCACGCCGAATTAATTGAAACGCCGCCCATTGAGACTAAACTACGATCGCTGGTGATGCCCGCTCAAACAAAGCGCTTTGAACTGGAAGCAGAAGCCAGCAAAGCTGAGATAAATCACCTATGGGACGAACCAGGACACGAACCAACGCCACCCATCCTGGATGCAGGTGCAATTCAATTTCTAGACGGGCATCTGAGAATTGGGCAAATGAGCCGCACTCTTACAGACCCAACTGCTCCAATTGACGCACGTTCAAGTGAGCAATCTATGCGAGAACAGGTTGGCAAAGTCTTACCTGCCCTCAAGCACGTGCCGGGCACATGGCATCGATGTCTCGTATCCTTCAGCCGCGATCGCCTGCCTCTCATTGGTGCAATCCCTAACCTGCAAGGAATTCACTTATTTTCGGGATTTAGCAATCCCCTTGCCATTACCCCATCTCTCGCCCAACGCTTTGCCAACGCCGCTTTCTCTCAACCAGACGAACTGCTTCAGCAAGTCTCTTTAGGGCGCTTCAGCTAACGTTCAACAGTTGCTACTCCCGCTTATACAAAAACTCCCCAGACGATACCTGGGGAGTACAACAAGAGAGCGATGTGAGGAGAGGTTAATCCATCAACGCCGAGCCAACGGAACCATCTTAGAAACTAAATTGTGTCCGCATATTAAACACGTAGACGGTTGGGTTGCTGTCAAAGTTATTGGCGTTGAAGATAGCGTAGAACGCGGGCACCAGGGCAATGTTGTCATTCACTGGGAAGTAGTAGGAGGCTTCCAATTCATACATCGTGCCACCATCCCCTGCCCCTGCCGCAAAGAAACGCCGTCCGCGTGTAATGTCCATTGGCATCAAGAAAGTCACAACTGCCAGCGCTCCTTTCTTAAAGAGATCGGGGAAACCCAGACCTGCCTGGAAGGATTGCACATTCACCTTGCGATCGATTGGCTCCAGGTTGATGTCACCATACCCGTAACGTCCGAAGATGCCAAAGCCATTAGTAATTGCCCAGTCAAAGTTCACACCCAAGAAATGAGCAGTGGCGAATTGCAAACCACCGTCGCTGGGGAAGTTGTTGCCAGGGGTGAAGACTGAAAATCCTGGACCTGCATCCAACTGTCCGTAGGGAATGGGTTCCCCTGTTGCACCGCCAACTTGCCCACCTACAGCTTGAATTCTGGAGTAGTTGTACATCAACCGCAGGTTGAAGGCGTTGCTGGGAGAGAAGGTTAATTCAGCCGTTGCCGTATATGTACCACCAAAGAGACCAAACCTGGGGTCACTGGAAGTGTTAAAGCCAGGAACTGCACTGGGCAGAAACTCAGTATTCTCACCCAGGTAGGAGGCGGCAAACCGCAGTTTGGGGCTGATATTCCACTCGATTACCGCCCCCGAGCCGCGATCAATTGCATTAGATTGGGTGCTGCCAATGGAGTCAAAACTGCTGGCTCCAGTTAGGAAGAAGGTGTAGCGGTTGAAGTCGAAATGGCGGTACCAGTTAACCCGTGGACCTACCGTAACCGTCACTTTGTCGCTCAGCGGGAAGCTGTAGAACAAGTCGTGGATCACAACCGCAGGGCTACCGTTTTGAGGCCCGGCTGATTGATCGGTAAAGGGAGAACCGAAGGCGTTAAAGAAACCAGCCGAGGCAAACTCGTTAATTGGTGAAATTCCGTTACCTGCTGCAAGTTGGGTTACCAGGTTATCTCTTCCAGTAAAAGAAGTATTGAAGGTCAACCAAGTAAGATAGCTAAACGTGGATTGAGCCTCATCGACCGTCAACACAACAGGACGACCCGTGAGAGCATCACGCCCAGCGTTCCGAACAAAGTTCCCATTCCCTGGAGAGGCAGTGGGCGTTTTACCATCAAACGGAATTGCTTCAAATCGAACGTTTTTATCAAAACTGGTAGCCGTGGTGCGGTTAAACCAAACCGAGCCGCTCAATTTTGTAGTGGTAGAAAACTGCTGCTTCTCCAGGGTTGCAGTCCGAACTTCTAAAGCATCAACACGCCCCCGCAGGGTTGCCAATTCAGCCGCAAACTCTTCTTGCAGGCGCTTTACCACTTCAAAATCTTCTTTACGAACAAAGTCAGCCGTTGCAGCCGCAATCAGTTCTTGGATTTTGTCAAGACAGGCATTAACACCCGCTGCAAATTCGTAACGACTGAGTGGACGGTTGCCCCGAAACGTTTTGTCAGGATAACCAACGATACAACCATAACGCTCTACCAGGGATTGCAATGCCTGGTATGCCCAATCTGTAGGTCTTACGTCTGAAAATTGAGAAACGGATGTAACTTGATCCGCTTCAACTGCCTGACCTGCACCTTCTTGCAAATCGGTGACTCCTGCAAGTTCATCCATCCCAGAGGGGGGAGCATCTTCAGGAAGCCCTGCAATTAAAAGATTGGAACTGCCACCCGCAGAAACAGAGTTTTTTGAACTGGAATCTGAAGGTAGCTGTATTGAAGGGGTTTCATTTTTATGGGCAAGTTCAGATGCGCCTGCGTTGGCAAGGGGTAGACCGAACAAAGCGCCTGAAGCAATTACAGCAAGCCAGAGACCGTTTGAAGCTTTTGGCAGCAAGCGGTACAAAGAATTGAGTTTAGCCATCGAACCTCACACCTAAAATCTGGACAGGATAGTCTCCTCAGTCAAAGAATACTATCAGAGCTACCGCACTAATTATGTAATCTTTGCCACAGCAAAAAACAGGAATTTTCTTGGGGTTTAGGACTCTGATAGGCAACCGCACTGGCACGATCGCGCCGTTCTCGCAATTTCAACAATCACCGATCCAAAGCTCTCCCTGGTGGTTATGCCAACTCTGCTTTGATTGAAAGGGATTCCACTAAAAAACCCACCAGCCAATCTTTGACGTGGTGGGTCGCGCGGCAGTCATCTTCGTTGTAGGTGAGGATCGAGTCGAGGTAGGTGCGATCGCCTGTGGAAAGCCATTGTGAGTACCAGCAGATAGATTGGGCACCGTTGGCTGAGGGGTCTCGCCAGTCAAACCCTAGCCAGCGGGCAATGGGTTTAAGGGCATAACTTTCTACTGGTAGCGTAACTAGTTGAGTAATGCGTTCGTGTAGATCAACAAAGCGAGAGATTAACGGTTTAATTTGGTGGGCAGGAGTACCGTATAGTTTGCCAAGCCGTTCAACAGTTTGCACTTCGTAGGGGCAGAAATGGAAGATGGGAGCATTAGGATAACGCCAAACCAATTCTAAAAATTGTTCCCACACCTGGATCTCAGCAGCGGAGGATTCAGCCAAGAGAGGGTAGTAGGTTTGGATATTAGTGGGACGTTCAACTACCAGCACGCCGTGCAGGTATGCCAGGTTCAGGCTGGGTTCGGCTTCGATGTCAAAATACAGTTCAACGGGAGCGGTTGGAATGTCTAAGGTTGCCAGAACTGGGTGGGGGTAGTAGGTTGGTAGTTTGCCACGGTTGCTCGCCGTAGCGGCAATTCCGGCAAAGGGCAGGTTTTCTTCCATCAGCAAGGCTTGATTGTGCAGCGCTGATCGCGCTTGTCGCACCAGTTTATAAGCCGTTTCTCGTCCAAACCCTGGCAATGGCTCCAGATCGATTGGATTGGTTTCAGCCAGCGATCGCACAGTCGTCAAGTTCAACGCTTGCAACTGGTGATAGCGAGTGGGAGTGACCCCTGGCAATAGAGACAGATGATAATCAGCTTTGGCGATCGCGTGGCAATGGTTGAGCCAATGGCAAAGGCTACACCGACTGCGAGCAATAAACACTTCTGGTTCTTGCTGATTTACCAACATCTGGATGCAACCATCCAGAATTTCCTGCATTCGAGGAAGGGTTTCCCAGAGATCGACTGAGAACGTGCCCCGTTCTCGTAACATCAGCCAGGCTTCCTCACACCAGGCACCCTGCACTTCTGCGGCAACAAGCGCATGGAAGGTCACAGCAATTTGGTACTCCATTTTGGGGCGTTTGCCCAACTTTATTTCCATCGGAGCATAAAGCCAATTACCAAACAGCGATCGCCCCGGTTGTTTTACGAGTAAATCTGGATTGCTTTTAAGGACTACGCCATCCGCCCCTTCTACCAGCAGTACTCCCTGGTAAATCTGCTCTGCTCCCTCCTGCATCAATTCTAGAGTGGCAGCATGAGCAGCGTGCCAATCATTCGGCGGGTAAGACGGTTGAATTAATTCTCGCTTCTGGGCAAATAGACGCTGATTTTCCTGGCTGTCCTGAATCAGTTTCAAGAGATATTCGTTTGTGGCATCTCGATCAGCGAGGTGCCCATACACATCCAGGTAAGCTCTTCGATGGCAGCGTTGATAGTTTGTTAACTGCTCAGCATCTATTAGCATGACTTCAAGTTAGCAGGAAATCGAGATCATTGCAGTGTTTTGAAACAACAAACGGTTGACAAAAGATGAACTAGGGTTTGAGTGAGGTTTTGTTGAACTAGGTGAGGGAAGAAATATGGTTGTCACTGGGCTGTTTCACGTTGCGATTAAGACCAACGATTTAGAGGCAACAGTCTATTTCTACACGCAAATTTTGGGGTTACGGCAGGTTCAGCGTCCTAACTTCGGCTATCCAGGCGCGTGGCTCGCCTGCCCAACCCCTAACGGCGAGGCAATCATGCATATCTATGCAGGAGGTCCAGCCCTGGGAGACGATGGGCATACTCCAATTGGCACTGCTGCCATTGACCATATTTCTCTCACTGCCGTTGGGTTTCACCAGTTTCGGGAGCGATTTCAACGGCTGGGGCTAGAGTGGCGCGAGTTTTTAGTGCCAAACACCACCCTCTGGCAACTGTTTGTTTATGATCCCAGCGGCGTTCAGCTTGAACTCACCTTTGATGGAACCGTAGAGCCAGGAGTACCTCCAGATATGTCGGTTGGACGCAGGTACGTAGCAGGAAGATCGTTCTTTCGGGCAGAAAGCTACCCCGATCCGCACGTCTAGTCCATTACCGTGTCTACATTTTGAATTATTGATTGTTCCTAATGTTTCAAAACCAGGCGATAGCGAGGTTTGCCGTGGCGCAGTTTTGAGATCGCTTCGTTCACCTGATCAAAGGCAAAGGTTTCTGTAATGGGTTCCACATCATGACGGGCGGCAAAAGCCAGCATTTTGGCAACGGTGGTGGGGCTGCCTAATGGACTGGCAGAAATTGACTTTTGTCCTGCAATCATTGGGAAAACTTGGCTGGAGATGGGGCTGGGAACCACCCCTACTAAATGCAGTCTTCCTTTAGGACGCAGTGCTGCGATATAGCTTCCCCAATCCAGGTCGGCATTGACTGTTGAAAGGATCACATCAAACGAGTTTTCTACCGATTTTAGTGCGGCTGGATCACGAGAATTAATGAAGTGGGTTGCGCCCATCTCGCGGGCTTCGGCTTCCTTGTCAGGACTGGTGGAAAACGCGGTTACGTCGCATCCCCAAGCATGAAGAAAGCCCAATGCCATGTGCCCCAAGCCGCCAATGCCAATCACACCGACGCGATCGGTGGGTTTGATATCCAGTTGCACAATCGGGTTAAACACAGTGATGCCACCACAAAACAGCGGACCACATTTGGCGGGGTCAAGTTCAGCAGGCAGCGGAGTTACCCATTCCCAGTGAGCACGCACGCGATCGCCAAACCCACCATGCCGCCCCACAATCGTTCCTTCTGCCGTCAAACACAGGTTTTGATTGCCAGACATACACCATTCACAATGCATACAGGAATGGGAATACCAGCCCAACCCAACTCGCTGCCCCACCTGCAAAGTTGTAACATCGCTGCCAAGCTCGGCAATAGTGCCTACAACCTCATGCCCTGGAACAAAGGGATACTGCGTTGTGCCCCATTCGTTATCCAACATACTTAGGTCGCTGTGGCAGATGCCGCAATACTCAACCTGAATCTCAACCTGATCTTTTCCTAAAACGCCTGGATCATATTCAAAGGGTTTAAGCTCTCCACCGGGTTCATGGGCTGCGTAAGCATTGATCATACGTTTATTGCTGCTAGAAAGGCTTCACTGCTTCGCATTCTAGGGGTGGTAAGAAAGGCGTAGGAGAGGAATCGTTGAATGTATGAACAGTGATAAGCAACGTTGCAATTGTTGATATTTCTTCAAGCTTTTCTCAAGAGGTTTGAAGGATGCCTTCTAACGCGATCGCCACCCCTAACCAAATCAAAAAACACACTCGCGTAAGGTGCAGGGCTTTGTAGATGTGAGCGGGGGCAATCTCCTGGACTGGATCTCCCAATAATGGCTTTGGTTTCGCCACGCCTTTGTAGTAATTTACGCCGCCCAGTTGCACGTCCAGAATGGCTGCATACACACATTCGCTCCAGCCAGAGTTGGGGCTGGGGTCTTGGGGTGCATCTCGTTGACAGATTCGCCAAACCTGGTGTGGCTTTCCAGAAACGAATGATAGCGTCAACACCACCAGACGGCAGGGCACCCAGGTTAAACCATCATCCACTTTGGCACTACACCAGCCCAGATCGGTGTAGGGCGGTGTGCGATAACCCACCATTGAATCTAGCGTGCTGGCGGCTTTGTAGCCTAATGCCAGCGGTAAACTGCCCACTCCTGGAATCAGGGCACCCAGCAGCGCATAAAACAGCGGAGCCAACACGCCATCGGTGGCATTTTCAGTGACTGTTTCTAGCACTGCCCGCAAAATTTCCGGCTCTTGCAAGTGCTCCACATCGCGCCCCACATACAACCGCAAGCGCGATCGCGCCTGTTCTAAGTCTCCTGCTTGCAATGGATCTAGAACCTCTGTAGCCGCCTCTCGCAAACTGCGCCCGGCGAAGCAACTGGCAAGCAATACGCTCTGAATAGTAACTCCCAGCAGAGGATGAACGCGACTTGTCAGAGTCGCGATCGCCCAGCCCAGCCCGCTACTGCCAGCGACTAAACCGACTGCTAAGCCGATTCCAGCCAGGCGCAAAGTAACAGGAGACTTCAACCACTTCCATGCCACCTCGCTGTAACGAGTGATTACCCAGCCCATGCCCTGCACCGGGTGCCACCAGTTCCACGGATCGCCAATTAAATAATCTAGAAAGGCAGCGATCACTAGAATCAAAACGGCATTCCACTCATGCGTCATCAGACCTGGTAAGGGGTTTCACCCCTGATCGACAAATTTATTTTTAGGGAACACTCAATACGCATTTCTATTTCTTTTACAAGCCCGTGACTACTCTTGTTCCTATCCAGATCGAAGACGGCATGGTGATCTACGTCGAAGCCCAAGAGAACACCGAAACTGCCCCCATCATCCCACAACAGCCTGCTGCCCCAGAAACGGGTGAACAAACTCGTGGCGGACAAAAAGGGTTACCCTCCATGCCTCCAATTCCACGCATGAATCCCACACAGTCCATGCAACTGGTGCAAAACACGATTCGCACGTATGCGTCTTATTGCATGACAGCGTTCAAAAACTTTAGTGCAGCGGATATCAATGAAGTCACCCTGGAGTTTGGCATTAATCTAAGTGCAGATGCAGGCATTCCCTACATTGCCAGCGGCAAAGCTCAGAGCAACCTCAAGATTACAGTGAAGTGTACTTATCCTAAGGAGACGCTGGCAACCGATCAAACCACAAAGCTAGATGCCTGACCCTGCGACGCTTGCCAACTCCGGGCATCAAAATACAGGTCTTCTAGGGAAATACTGTAAAGTGCTTCCTTGAGTTTTTGGTGCAAGCGGTTCCAGAGCGTAAACGTGACCCAATCTTCTGCCTGGGAATCGTCGGGAGTGTGACGTGGGAGGGGATCGATGCTTTCCCCAACCGCTTCCAAAATTTGCCCCAACGAAATTTGGGCAGGGGGACGGGACAGTTGATAACCTCCCTGCGAACCGCGAACCGACTGCACCAACCCCGCGCGACGCATTTCAATTAATAACTTTTCCAGATAGGGTGCTGGGAGATCCTGACGCTGGGCAATCGCCTTTACCGATGTGGGCCCAAATCCGGGCTGCAAGGTCAGATCCAGCAGTGCCTTGACGCTGTAATGTCCACGAGTGGTTAGTTTCATTGGAGGTGGTTGATTAAAAGGCGATCGCTCCTCTGGGCAATGTAAATGAATATTAAGAAAAATCAGCAAAGCTGAGAAGTTTTGCAAACTTTAGTTGTGCTTAATGAAGCAATATTGAATACTTATCGTTAATTAAACCAATTGGGACTTCTAACTGTCCTTGTTTGATTTATTCATATCGAGATCAAGATTTAACGATAGCATTATGACTCCACTGTTCCCTTTAGCGCCTCGCTACCGCTTAGATGATGAGCTTCCCTGGTTAGAGGGAATCGATCCCAGCCGTCATTATTGGCTAATGGTAAACGGTGATGCAGCACTGACGGTTGCAATTCCAGGCTTGGCTGTATTTTCGCAAGAAGAATTTAAGCAAGCGATTTTAGGATTTCGTGCTCTCCAACCTGGTGGGCAGATGGAAATTCAACGAGCGGCGAACCGTTGTGTGATTATTTGCATTAGCCAAAATTGCTACGCTCTTGAAGCAGAAGTTCTGGGCGCAACGGTTTGGCATTTATTTGATCAGGAAACGTTGGAAAGTCTGCTAAGAACCAGTCATCCTGATTGGAAGTGCGCTCCCAAAGATGTTGAACTGGGGCGGCGATCGCTGCTGCGTTCTTGGGCGCAATCCATCGCAGCTTAAACTTCAGCCGCATTTTTGTTGTTCTTTAGGTGAAGTAAATCCTGAAGGGCTGCTAGCAGATTGATCTTGGCGATAAAGATCTGCTGAGTGGGACTAAGGATGAATGTCCATCTTACATTGACTGAGAACCAGGGCGTTTGTACCTTACCCACCACTTCAACTTCTGTACATCCGTCATCTAGAACTGTTGAAACTGCTTGCGTTGGTTCAAGTAAAAAGCCTCTCGCTTCTCGCTTCAGGTAGTCTGCGATCGCCTCTGGACCAACCACCGCATTTTCAAACGGGGGTTGCAAAGCCCCATCCACGGCAAACAACCGACTTGTTGCCTCAAAGTCTCCTGCATTTAGACTGTCGAAATACTGTAAAACAACTGGCTGAGCAAAGTCTGCGACCGCAGCTTGCCCCAAACTTGTTATAGATTCAACCTGTGGAGACAATTCACCCATTCACAGAGAAACCCCATTAAACGTTTGATTTCTAGAATAAAGGGGAAGCGCGTTAGATATCTGCTTCCCCGGAGAAATTCTGAATGAGAGGTTAAGATTTCTGCAATGCTTAAAGGGTTGCTTATGCAAACAGCGGATCAACACCCATTTCAATCACAATATTGCGAAGAACGGTAATTTGCTGACCCATGTCAAGCTGCTTGAGCGCTTCCAGGGTTTGATAGGCATCAGTGGATGCGGAGTAGTCAGCAGGCATGGGAACAACTATGCCCTGTCTCATCCACTCAGCCAGTTGATACCAGAATGCTAACTTAGTGTTGGCACTAAGGATGCCATAGGCGCGTGTATCAGCCGTGTCTACCTGGTTTGCCAAGTCACGCATGAAAGTGAGTTGTTCAGCGAAAGACATTGCCTTAATCTGATTCAGCAGTCCCTCAGCCAGTTGCAAGCGAGCAGCACCAGGAGCAGCAGGAGTTACAGAAGTACCCATCTCGGTGTAAACATACCAGAGGAGGGCAAGTTGGTCATCTGTTGAGAGACGCTTGATTTGAGCAGTAACAGATGCAACGGAATCAGAAGTCTCAACAGTTGAGAGGTAAGGGTTAGAAAAACGAGTTGAGGTTGATTCTGTAGTGAAAGTCATAGGTTATTCCTTATGTTGAGGACGTATGAGGTTTGCTCGGTTAAAAAGGGATGTCCAGTACCTATTGGCTTAACGTCGAAAATCCACCTCGGACATCTCTCAATGTAAAGCTTTATTTGCAAAATGACAACAAAATTTACAAATGACCGTTCTAGACTTGTCTCTATCTTTGCCAGAATTAGTGGCTTCGATTAAGCAGAAGGCATTGGATTTGGGCTTTCACAAAGTTGGGATTGCCTCAGTTGAAGCCATGCCAGAGGACGCAACGCAGTATTTGCAAAACTGGTTAGCGCAAGGGTTTCAGGCAGATATGGCATGGATGGCGAACCCAAAGCGGCAAAACATTCGAGACGTGATGCCCAATGTTCAATCTGTCATTTGTGTGGCGCTGAATTACTATGCGCCTGTGGCTCGTTCCATCGGCGAGCAGTATGCTCAAATTTCTCGCTACGGCTGGGGGCGGGATTATCACAAGGTTTTGCACAAACGGTTGAAGGTGTTTGCAACCTGGCTGCAAGCGCCGGGGGAGGGCGTTCAAGCTCGTTACTATGCAGATACGGGACCTGTGCAGGATAAGGTATGGGCGCAGCAGGCGGGAATTGGCTGGATTGCCAAAAACGGCAATTTAATTACCCGTGAGTATGGTTCCTGGGTGTTCTTGGGCGAAGTGTTAACTAATCTTGTGTTACCAGGCGATCGCCCCCACACGGCGCATTGTGGCACCTGCACTCGCTGTTTGGATGCGTGCCCCACAGGAGCCATTCCCCAACCTCATGTCGTTGATGCGAATCGGTGTATTGCTTACCACACAATTGAGAACCGGGCAGAGCAGTTACCAGAAGCGATCGCGCCTCATCTCCAGGGATGGGTTGCGGGCTGCGACATTTGCCAGGACGTGTGTCCCTGGAATCAACGATTTGCCCAACCAACGAATATCCCAGAGTTTTATCCCCATGCCTGGAATGTGGCTCCAACCCTGACAGAGTTGGTAGAACTGTCTGATGAAGAATACGATCGCCGCTTTATTGGCTCAGCCCTGCGACGCATCAAGCCCTGGATGCTACGACGAAATGCTCAAGCAAACCTCGATCATCTGAGATCCGCTGAGTCAGAGCCAAACTGTGAATCAACCGATTAATGATCCGAATGATGAGACGATTCGGGCTTAACGGCAAAGGTCAACACCGTTTCGTCTACGCCTTTGAGCTTTAAAGGGCTAAATTTGATGATCTCGTCTTCTTCCATGTAATCAGCGACCGCAGCCGATACCAGAATGCTGTCTGGATCGGCAGCTTCTTGAATCCGAGCTGCGATGTTTACACTGGGACCAATCGCCGTGTAATCCGATCGCTCCGGTGAGCCAAACATCCCCACTACGGCGGTTCCTTGATGGATGCCGCAGCGGAACTGCACCTGATCGATCCCTTGCTCCTGCCAACGCTGGTTGAGTTTGACTAACGATTTCCGCATGGCACGAGCCGATGCCACTGCCCGCCGCACCTGTTCGTTGGGTGTCAGTTCTTCTGGAGCACCAAACACGGCTAAAATCGCATCGCCCATGAACTTGTCGATCGTTCCACCATTATCAAATAGCACGCGGGTCATTTCTGCCAGGTACTCGTTCAACAGTTCAGCCACCCGCCGCGATCGCAGTGTATTCGACAGTTGCGTAAAGCCTACAATATCGCTGAACAGCACCGTCACCATCCGAGGTTCAGGGCGCAAATCCAGCACTAATTCGCCCTTCGCTGCGCGTTCTACCAATGACGATGGCAAGAATCGCTTCAAGATTGAACCTGTGAGATAACTGTTTAACTCTGCCACACGTCGCTCGTTTTCTTTCAAAGCTAGTAAATTTCTCACCTCTGCCAGCAACTCGCGATCGTTAAACGGCTTAGATAGATACGCATCGGCTCCTCGCTCTGCCCCTTCAATCCGCGTATCCTCATCGGCTTTTGCCGTCAGCAGAATGATGGGAATCCCTTTCAAGGTGTCATCCTGCCGAATCAGCCGGATCATATCCAGTCCGGAGACTTGGGGCATCATCAAATCTGTCACAATCAGGTGCGGCGGCTGAGCTTGGGCAATGTTCAAGCCCTCCGCCCCATTTCGCGCTAGCGATACACGATAACCCCGTTCTCGGAGGATGCCAGATACGTAAGTTCTCACATCTGGATTGTCATCCACGATTAAGATATGAGCCGTTTGCGGTTTGGCAGTTAACGTTGGTTCCTCAATCGGTAGTGGGTCGTTGAGAATAGGTAGTGGCTCCAGATCTTGCAGGTCGGCTTCGATATCTGCCAGTTCTACCGCAGCACGATTTTGCTGAAGCTCTGTTTGGACATCAATTACCTGTTGAGGCGGCAGATGAGCGACTCCAGTCTGTATCCAAATCGTAAAGGTTGAGCCTTCTCCATAGGTCGAATCCACAGAGATTTGCCCTCCATGCAGTTCAACCAATTCTCTGACTAGCGCTAACCCTAAGCCGCTGCCTTCGTAGCTACGGTTAGCAGAACCTTCTGCCTGGCGGAACCGCTCAAACAGATGGGGAATTTGATCGGGGCGGATGCCAATCCCGGTATCAGTCACCTTGAGCAAGCAGTGATCTCCAGCGGGTTCTAAACTTACTGAAATGCTGCCGCCGCCGGGGGTAAATTTCATGGCGTTGGAGAGCAGGTTGTATAGCACCTTGTCGAACTTTTCCAGGTCGAGATATACCGCGGGACAAGGGGTTAACCGGGTAATCAACCGAACACCTTTGCGATCGCAGTAGGGACGGAACGACTCCACTGTCTGGTTGACAAAGTCCACCAGATCGCAGGGGCGAAAACTCGGCTGCATCCGTCCGGCATCCAACCGCTGTAAATCCAGCAATTGGTTGACAAGCCGCAGCAGTCGGCGGGAATTACGGAGGGCAATGACTGACTGTTCGTAAGAAAGCCCTTGCTCTTTTGCCACGACTGCTTCTAAGGGACCAATCGTTAATGTCAGTGGAGTGCGAAATTCGTGGGAGATGTTTTGGAAGAACTCGGTTTTCTGGCGATCAAGTTCCAGCAGTTGCTCTGCTTGTTGACGAGTTTTTTGGTAAAGGCGGGCTTGTTGAACGGCGATCGCTGCCTGAGCTGCCACTGCTTGCGCCAGTTCAATCTCCGATAGCAACCAGCGACGAGCATGATGATTTTGCCGTAAAGAAATGCTGCCGATGATTTTACCATCCGATAACAGGGGCACGACCAACAATGCCCGTGTGGGATGGCGGAAGGGGTGCTCGGCGATCGTCATTTCTGGATAGAGGGTCAAGTCATTCAGCACCACGGGTTGCTTGGTCAGCATCAACTGCTTTAATACCGGATTCCGATCAATTGGCACCACGGATTGGGGCATTGCCCGCCCACTATCCTCTCCCAAATGTCCTTTTGCTTCATCCAGCGAGATCAGGCTAAGGGAGGCGTTACCACCGGGGCGATCGGTGGCAATGGTAGTGGGGTGCCCTGGTTGAGCCGCATCGTGCAGTCCAACGCATTGCACAAATTCGTCTTCTTCCGTCCACAGAGATAGCGCGCATCCATCAGCATGAAGCACTTGCCCCAATTGCTGCGTAATCGCCGCAAAAATATCTTGGGGATCAAGGCTAGAACGAATTGCTGTCGTGATGGTGTTAATTAAAGCTTCTCGCTTTGCTAGCGCCTGAAGCTGTTCGTAGGCGCGCGCCTGTGATAATGCCAGGGCTGCTTGATCTGCCACCATTGCCAGGAGCTGTACTTCATCATCCTGCCAACTGCGAGAATGCCCAGTTTGGTGGAGTACCAGGATGGTAATGAGTTCTTGCTGATACCACAGAGGAACGATCAAGCTGGAGCGAATGCCTAAGGTGGTGTAGGCGTGTCGGCGTTGTTGGGTAGGTAAATCGTTGCCTTGCAGATGGAGATCGGTTTCGGCATCTTCAATGATTTGAATGTCCTGGCTGACCCAAACGGTTTGGGTCAACATCTCTTTATAAGAACTGAGGTGGTCGCTCTCGGCACCGCTACTGAAACGATCCATTGGATCGATCGCGTATTCGATTAGAGTTTCCTTTTCATTGACGCTAACGCTCTGAGAAGCGGGTTCAGATGCTGCCGAATTGGAATGAGGATTGTGTCCAAAGTAAATGAAGCAGTCCTCGTCTACACATCCATCCTGAACCGGACAAACGAGGCAATAGCTCGCTTCAAAAATGTGCCCCACTGTTTGTCCAATCGTTTGCAAAATTTGCCGATAACTGAGGGCACTGCGAATTGTACTGGTGACAGCATTGAGGAGCGATTCTTGCCGCAGCGATCGCCGCAGTTCTCGGGTGCGAGCTTTTAGCACGTTGTGAGTATCCACTGCCTGATGCACAACAGCTTTCAGTTCGCTATCGTTCCAGGGCTTCGTAACATACTTAAAAACTTTGCCAGAGTTGATTGCCTCTACCAAATCTTCAACATCGGTGTAGCCCGTTAAAATAATCCGAATAATGTCGGGATACTGAGTTGCCGTCAGGCTCAAAAACTCTGTACCGCTCATGTAGGGCATCCGCTGGTCTGAAATAATGACCGCTACATCCCCCTCATTTGCCAATATCTTCAATGCTGCGGGACCATTCTCTGCCCGCAGAACCTTAAATTCTCGATAAAACGTTCGATACAGCAAGTCTAAATTGTCTGGTTCATCATCCACTACCAGAATTTTGGGCTTGCTATTCGGCTGGACCTTCATGAACCGATCTCCTGCGACCTGGCAGTGGATTAACTATCCTTAGGATTAACAGAAAGTCTCTACAAGAAGACGTGAGCGGAGTCAGTCACTCCCATTCTTGGATGGCACCCTAGCGTTTCCTGTCTACCACTATCACACTCTCGCGAGTGGATTGGCTATTTTCAACGCACTTCGGCAAACTCGCTTGAGTTTTATGCCGTTACCCCCTATTCAACCTGGCTTTTCCTAGAAAACAACAGTACCGATGGTGCAGTTTAAGCAAAAACGCTTTTCCATCTTGATCTCCGTCTGCATTTAATCCCTGAAATTTCAACACATGGCTCCTAAGACAACGACCTGTTCGCTTGTTTTCCAACTTAGGTTGCCCTGAGCCGTGACGTTTGTAACTCCCGATGCCGCACTCCTCAAATTTTCTTGAGATTCCACTGCCCATCTAGATGGTTGCCTAATTTTTACTCATAGCTTATACCACTCAAATGAATTCCAGGTTGGCTAAGTCTGGGTCTTACAGCCTCGCAAGCTGGGTGGCTAGAACTAGATGCATCGCCAAAGCGAGAGCACTCAGGAAAATTAATTAAAGCTGTTAAAACAAATCGGTCATAATCATGATTGAGAATCACAATTTAAGAAGCAAAAAAGGTACACCCAAAGTTTAGTCGAGTCACGCGTAAACAAATTCTTTGAATATAGGTTTAGCTGGGTTGACTGGGTTTGGAATGCCGTCACTTATTCGCCTGGAGTCTTCCAACATGCGCTGCCCCTTTTGTCAGCACAGCGATAATCGAGTCCTTGAATCGCGCTCAGCAGAGGCAGGGCAAAGTGTTCGGAGGCGGCGTGAATGTCTAAAGTGTGCTCGTCGCTTCACAACTTACGAGCGGATTGAATTTGTTCCAGTAACGGTGATTAAACGAACAGGCGATCGCGAATCATTTGACCGCTACAAACTATTGAGAGGAATTGCCCGTGCTTGTGAAAAAACGGGAGTCACTTCTACCCAAATGGAAAACGTTGTTGATGAAATTGAGTCAGAACTGCAACAACGTGTGGTGCGCGAGGTTCCCAGCAGCGAAATTGGGGAATTGGTGTTAAATCATCTCAGTTTACTTAGTGAAGTGGCTTATATTCGCTTTGCCTCGGTTTATCGTAAGTTTCAAGGTATTCGAGACTTTGTTGAAACTTTAGAGCATCTCCAGAGTAGTCAGGAGAAAGGACACAAAACGGCTGAAAAGCGATCGCGTGAATCTTCCAATGACACTGTTAGCTCAGACGGTGGTTCAATCGCCATTTCTGCAAATTAAACTGCCTACCCTCAAACTCCTAGTTGTTTTTCAAAGAGTCCTCCAAGTCTTAACTAGGCACAATCTCAATAAAGCGTCGCATATCCTCGGATACTTAAGGCTTTTGGAGTTGGTTCATCCCTTCGTCCCCGATCTCAAAAAAAGGGTTGTGTGGCTTACCTCATCTTGGGGTATGATAGTTCTTCCGAGCCTATATTTTTCAAAAAATCTCCTACAATTGTAAGGAGGGTTATTCCAGCGTGTAGTAGCACAAACTAGGAGTGCGTATACATCCGCAGGAGGCACATTTTCACGGAGAAAACTTTCAGGAAACGATTCGCATGGTCAATCAGGACACAACAACTTTAGACGTTGGCTTTACTTACGAAGAATTTGCTGCCCGACTGGATAAGTACGACTATCATTTCAGTCCAGGTGATGTTGTGGCTGGCACCGTGTTCAGTCTCGAACCACGCGGTGCCCTGATTGACATTGGGGCGAAAACGGCTGCCTACATCCCCATTCAGGAGATGTCGATTAACCGCATCGATAGCCCTGATGAAGTGCTTCAAGCCGATGAAACTCGCGAATTCTTTATTCTGGCAGACGAAAACGAAGATGGACAACTGACTCTTTCCATTCGCCGCATTGAGTATATGCGTGCGTGGGAACGGGTACGACAGCTTCAGGCAGAAGATGCTACTGTGCGATCGCTCGTATTTGCAACGAATCGAGGCGGTGCTCTGGTTAGAATTGAAGGTCTGCGCGGTTTCATCCCTGGTTCTCATATCAGCACTCGTAAACCGAAGGAAGAGTTAGTCGGTGAAGAACTACCTCTGAAGTTTTTAGAAGTGGACGAGGAGCGTAACCGTTTGGTTCTGAGCCATCGTCGAGCACTGGTTGAACGGAAGATGAATCGCCTGGAAGTGGGCGAGGTCGTCATTGGCACGGTGCGCGGCATCAAGCCCTACGGTGCCTTCATTGACATTGGCGGCGTGAGCGGCTTGTTACACATCTCTGAAATTTCCCACGATCACATTGATACTCCCCATAGCGTCTTCAACGTGAATGATGAGTTGAAGGTGATGATTATTGATTTAGACGCTGAGCGGGGTCGGATTTCTCTATCTACCAAACAGTTAGAGCCAGAACCTGGTGACATGGTGAAGAACCCTCAAGTGGTTTATGACAAGGCTGAGGAAATGGCGGCGCGCTATCGTGAACAGGTAATGGCGAAGCAGCAACAGCAATTGCAAGAAGTGAATGGTAATGGATACGAGGCTCCTTCTGCCATCGCTGAGGAAGAAGTTGAAGAACTGCCCCCTGCGATTGAAGAATAGTGTCTTTGAGCTGAGTAGGCGTTGATCTGACTCGGCGCAGTATAGATAAAAATTTACAAAAGAGGCATACCTCTTTTGGCTATGAAGCAGTCAGAGTGATGCTCTGGCTGTTTTTTTACTGATTTTTGGTGTTTATTCCCGCACCGTTTCAGACCAATTGGCAAATGGTGGATTATAGCTTTGGTCAAAACGCTGAGGACAAGGAAAAGTTGCAAAGCCAATGCTGGATCAGTGTTCTGACTTGCCATAGCCGTGTGTAACGTGGCTATGGCATAACTCGCCAAATTGGCGCGGCGCAATTCTAGAAGCTTGGTCAAATGCCATTGATGCCGCAGTATGGAGCATGTCTAACCCTCACAAATGCTCGATCGAACCTTCACCGAGTGGAAGTTTTTTGTTTGTAATACGGTTTCTGAGCATTGAGGCACTGTTTCATCTCAGCAGTAAGTTCAGAACCAAATTGGCGATCGCGGGGATAAGGCAACAGATGATTGACTGAACCGTAGGAAAGTTGGTCTGGGCTGTCTTGCCGTACCACCATCTCTTTGGAACCTGCTATTTGATGTAAATTGGGGTATTTCGGGTGGGGAGAGAGAGACGCGATCAGGGTGGCTCGTGCAGAAAAGCCTTGATAGCAAAAGCGATCGCCTTTCTTGGCGATTTGAATGTACTTAGAACCCCAGCTATAAGATCCGGGTTGCAACGGCAAAGCATTGGCAACCTCGGTAAATACCAGCCACCAGGGAACTGAGATCGCGACCAGTTTACCCATGTTCATATCAATGGAACTCCTCTACATACAAGATTGGGTAGGGACGTTTGGCCAAACGCCCCATTAATTCAAAAAATTAGCGAATCACACCCCGCGCTACGAGTGCGCCAATGGTTTCTAGCCGGAAGCCCCAGCCTTTGGGTAGGTTATCGTCACCGTCGTTTTGCCCCAAGTCAACAAAGATACGAGGCGGCACGAAGCGGCTGCGATCGCCTTCGCCTACCAGCATTTCATCAGCTTTCGCCATGAGGAGATCCATCGTGGCATCAAAGGTGGCATCGTTGGGAAAAGTCTTATTCAATTCACCGCAAACTAGATCAATAAAGGCTTGTACCGCTTGCACTTTAGGATCATCGGGCGAAGCAAACTGCAATCCCAACTGCTGCAACAAAGCGGGTTCCATAAAGCGGAACATCCGGGCTTGCGCCTGCGCGATCGCCTTATCTCGACCGGAACCATCCCGTTTTAACAACGTGCGAAAGGCACGACGAATCACTTGAGAAATTTTGAACGGTGGGAAAGGCAGGCTCGATGCATCCACAAATTGGCGATTCTGCTTCATCAACACGTCCAGTGGTGGCAGGTTGGCAGGAATCACCGGCATGGGGATGTTGCCATCGCGAAATTGAGGATTTGCCGTATTTTGGCTAAGGAGGTTGGGCTGTCGCTGGTTTTGCTTTGCCTGCATCGCCAAAATTGCATCGGCGGCTTTCGCATCTCCATTGAGCAATTCCGTCAGCGTAGCTTTGTTGAAAGGGAACAGCACTGTGTTCAGGCTGACGAAAACAAACTCGGCGCAGTAGCATTTGTGCAGCGGATCTTTGAAATAATCTTGGGCTTTTTTATCCCCCATTGCTGCCCGCAAGCCGTTCTGCAAAAACTCTTTGAGCGTAGCGCGATCGCAAACACGGGTAGGGTCACCGCCATTAAAGTCGCGGGGAAACTCCACAAATGGATTGAGCAACACCATCCAGCAAATCACTGTATCGGTGTAGCCACGCGCTTGTTGAGGCGTTACAAAACTAGGAAACACCAGCCGTTGGGCAGCAGCGATATAACCATCTTTGCCGTATAGCCCCAAATGGTAGTCGTTTGGCTCGTTAAAGGTGGCAAAGGCTGGAATTTGCTTTCCATTTTCCAGTCGTTGGGCAGGAACAATTATGCCAGAATGGTGTCCTTCGTTCTTGATGAAACCTTCCACAAACAGGTCTTTGTTCATAGCACGACGCGTATCAAACGGCTCACCGTAGCGCTCTTTGTTCCATTGAAAGGTGCAAACTAGTAATCCATCTCGATCCAAAAATTTGCGAATGTCTTCGTGCCCAGAGGCTTCGTGCCCAGAGGCATCGGTGACTTTTAAGGGATCGGAAATGCCGATGAAACCTGGAACTTTGAGTGTTTCAACGTTGATTGTGGTTTGATCATCCAGAATCACTTGTTTGAAAAATAACTTTCGTAAATCCTCAACGGGTTTGCCTTTCCAATCGCCAACCAGCGCATTGAATTTGGGCAAATCGATCTGGTCGGGCGATCGCAGCGGTAGCTTAGGCTGAGTTGAGGCAGGGTTGAATGGAGCAGGTGCAGTTGAGCTAGAAGATGAGTCAGACGTGGAAACAGTGGGGGCGGTAGATTGACTTTGGTTTAGCATAGGGGGCTTTATTTGTGATGAAAATGGAATGTCACAGCCTAATACACCCACAAGGAGTATGCCGAAACTCAGAACTCTGAAGCGGCAGTGATCGCGAATGGTGTATGTAAAATAGCTGTAACAGAAGCCTGGTAGTATTTTTGGCTTCGGTAGTCTTTTAGAAGCTACCCATCCAACTGCATCCACTCCGGATGCGGGGATCAATTTTCCCGCTGTTTACTCTGATACTAACGAACGTGACGAACTACGGATTAGCCATTCATACCGCTAGTGCCTCGTTGGGGCTGGCAATCAATAATTTGTCAGGCGATGCTCGTGCTCGGGTTTGGGCTTTGGGACGAGAAACCTCAAACCTACTGCATCAATACCTGATTGCGTTTCTCCAGCCGCAAACCTGGACGGATCTAGCATTTATTGCCGTGGCAAAAGGTCCAGGCGGCTTTACAGGTACCCGAATTGGAGTGGTAACGGCTCGCACTCTGGCGCAGCAGTTGGAACTTCCCCTATTTGCCATTTCCACTCTGGCGGGAGTTGCCTGGCAAACGGCAAAAACCCTTGATCAGTCAATTCGGCAATCAACAGATATTGCCGTTCAGATGGGTGCTCAACGGGGAGAAGTGTTTGGTGCCGTTTATCGGATTAGTGGTGCTGATACGGGATGCGATCGCCTGCAAATCGTGCTGCCCGACACTGTGATGTCTTTGGAGCAATGGCAACACACCCTGGCTACCTGGACAACGCCTTACCATCGGGTTGAAGCCGATCGCCAAATTGCGGCATCCGTTGCTGATCTTCTGGACTTGGCATGGCTGGATTATCAACAGAACCAGCGCCCTCACTGGTCAGAAGTGCTCCCGTTTTACGGGCAACATCCCGTTGAAAAAGGGCGTAGGGAATAGGGGGTGGGTGGGTAAAAAGGATGAGGCGAAAATGGCTGCAAACATAAAAACAGCAGGAAAACTCGTCTGGTTTCCCTGCTGTTCTCAGAATTCAATTGGGATTTACTTTAGCAAGTACAGCAAAATAAACAGCACAATCCACACAACATCAACGAAATGCCAGTAGATTTCAGCCGCTTCTACGCCGAAATGGTTGCTGCTGGAGTAGTGACCAGGTTTGAGCGATCGCCACAGCACACCCAAAATCAACACTAGCCCAAACAAGACGTGCAACCCGTGAAACCCCGTCAACACATAGAAGGTGCTGGCAAACAGGTTCGTTTTCAGTCCAAACTCCAGGTGGAAGTATTCATACAACTGCCCCACGAGGAAAACGGCTCCCATCGCTGCCGTAATCCCAAACCACTTCTGCAACCCCTTCACATCATTCTTCTTAACGGCAACATCAGCATTGTGAATCACAAAACTACTGCCAATCAAAATGATCGTGTTTACACCAGGAAGCAGCAGTTCCAGTTCCGGGGTGCCCTCAGGTGGCCAGGTTGGAGCCACCGCGCGAAATGTAAGATAGGCAGTAAATAGCCCCAGGAAGATCATCGCCTCCGCAATCAGGAAGACGATTACGCCTAGAACTCGATAATCGGGATGTCCATGATGCCCATGTCCAACCTCTGCCTGGTAGTTAACAACTGCCTGAGAATCGATCGCTGAACCTTGCATGAATGCTCTCTCCTATGCTTCAGTTGCGGCAGCAGTCGCCAAAAACGGACCCGCCTGAATAATTTCTTTCGCCTTTTCCGTGCCGTACTCGTAAGGAGCAATCAACAACATCGGATCAATCGCAAAGTTTTCGTGTGGTGGCGGGGAAGTGGTTTGCCACTCAAAGGTGAGACCGCCCCAGGGATTGCTAGGTGCCTTTTCGCCTTTGAAGATGCTCCAGAGGGCATTGAAGATGAACGGGAAGGTAGACACTGCCAGCAAATAAGCGCCAATGGAGCAAACCAGATTCAAGGTTGCAAATTTGGGATCGTACTCGGCAATCCGGCGGTTCATGCCTTCTAAGCCCAACTTGTGCATGGGCAAGAAGCAGAGGTTAAAGCCAACGAGGGTCAGGATGAAATGCACCCGTCCTAGAGTTTCGTTCATCATGCGTCCGCTCATTTTGGGGAACCAGTGATAGATTCCGGCGTATAGCCCAAACACGCTCCCCCCAAACAAAACATAGTGCAGGTGCGCCACGATGAAGTAAGTGTCATGCACATGAATGTCGAAGGGCACTGCTGCCACCATGACACCACTAATGCCGCCGATCACGAACATGGAGATAAAACCCATGGCAAATAGCATGGCACTGTTGAGCCGCAGTTTTCCGCCCCAGATGGTTGCTAGCCAGCTAAAGACTTTGATCCCGGTGGGTACGGCGATAATCATGGTGTTGATCATGAAGAACATCCGCAACCAGGGAGGGGTCCCGCTGGTGAACATATGGTGTGCCCACACAATCAAACCCAAAAAGCTAATGGCGAAGCTGGAGTAGGCGATCGCTTTGTAGCCAAAAATCGGCTTGCGAGAGTGAACTGGTAGAATTTCGGAAATCAGCCCAAACACAGGCAGAATCATGATGTAAACCGCCGGGTGGGAATAAAACCAGAACATGTGCTGGTATACCACTGGGTCACCACCGCCCGTTG
Source organism: Leptolyngbyaceae cyanobacterium C42_A2020_001 (assembly GCA_015272515.1). Taxonomy (GTDB): domain Bacteria; phylum Cyanobacteriota; class Cyanobacteriia; order Leptolyngbyales; family Leptolyngbyaceae; genus JSC-12. The sequence continues at coordinate 102,055 of JACYLN010000025.1, forward strand.
GGTTGAAGAAAGCAGTTCCCACAATTAGGTCAAACCCCAACAGAATCAACGCCCCTGCCAATACCGGAGTGCCCAGCAAAATTAGACAGGATGCCGCCAGCATTGCCCAGCAAAACAACGGCATACTGTTCAATACCATGCCGGGTGCCCGCATTTTAAGAATGGTAACAATGAAGTTCACCGCACCCAGAATGGATGACGTTCCTAGAATCAGCACGCTGAGAATCCAGATGGCTTCTCCCACCTTGTTATAGACAAGGCTTAGGGGGGGGTAGGAAGTCCAACCGGAACCGGGAGCACCAAAAAAGAAGCTAGACATTAGCAGAATGCCGCCCGGTGGGATCATCCAAAACGCGACCGCATTCAACTTGGGAAATGCCATATCTCGTGCGCCAATCAGCAACGGAATCAGGTAGTTGCCAAATGCACCCGTTGCCGCCGGAACGATCCACAAAAAGATCATCACGGTGGCATGAACTGTAAACAGCCCATTATATAGATCAGGGCTGACGAAATCGGATTGGGGAGTGGCTAGCTCGGTGCGAACCAGCGTCGCGAGGAAGCCTCCCACCAGGTAGAAGATAAACGAAGTCACCAGGTATTGAATTCCAATAACCTTGTGATCGGTGCTGAAGCTAATGTATTTCAGCCACTCACGTTTGCCCTCGGTTGCACCGTGAGCAGGAGTGTTGGTGGCTTCTTCTTGAAGTGTCTGAGTCATAGCAATGCAACTTCTGAAGGGCAACGAATCTGGCAGGAGTTAACTAGCTGAGGAATGGGCATGTTGCGAGTGGAGTTGCTGAACGATGGCGCGATCGATTCCCAAATCTTGGATGAAGGGAGCTAGGAATTCATCAGGAGCTTGGTTCGCAGGGTTTACAGCAACGGTCTGCTTCAGGTCGTTTGGATTGCTGGCAACCTGCTGTTCCTTAAGCCAAGCATCAAAATCGTCCTGAGTTTGGGCAATCACTTTCGTTTTCATTACGCCGTGATACGCTCCACACAGTTCAGCACAGATCACGGGGTACTCACCCACCTTAGAGGGCGTAAAGCGTAGTTCGGTTTGCTTGCCGGGGATCGCATCTTGCTTTAGGCGATACTCTGGCACCCAGAAGGCATGGAGCACATCGTTAGCAGAGATGTTCAACAAAATTTCTTTACCAACGGGGACATGCAGTTCGCCTGCCACAATGCCTGTATCAGGGTAGGTAAAGAGCCAGGCAAACTGTAAGCCTGTGGCGTTAATGACATAATCCGGCGGTTTACCTACATTGCCGGGTGTGGGTCCAATGCGTGGAGCAGTTGATCCCATTGCCGAGGAGTCTTTGCGCTGAGGCAATGATTGATCCCGAACAGCCGCCGTTGCTGGATCTTGAGTTACAGCCTCTTCTACGGCTGGACTACGATCGCCCGTTGCGTTATCCAAATTTTCAGGTTGAGGTGCGGTGGTTTCCTCTGGCAGGGTGGCCGCGATTGCTGCGCCCGGCATATTCGCTATTTGCTGAGTAGAATGCCCATGGGCAACCGAATGATCCATCGGATTTAGCCCACCGATGGAGTTGTAGACTTCAAAGCTATACACCGCAATGATTAGCACGATCACAGCGGGAATCGAAGTCCAGAGGATTTCCAGCGGAATATTGCCCTCAATGTAGGGACCGTCGGTATCGTCTCCAGGACGACGACGAAATTTGAACAGCGAGTAAATGAGCGTGCCCTGCACAATCAGGAATAGCCCTGTACCGATGGTCATCATCGTGTTAAACAAACCATCAATCAATACGGCTTCCTCAGAGGCTTCTACGGGCATCAATCCGTGATTTTGTCCATACCAAATGCTGGTAACGGTCAGGAGGATACCGATCAGCAGTGTTGTAATGGAGCCTGGAATGTTCACAACAAATCTCCGCTTAGAAGATGAACCAAAACTTAATTAATCCTTAAGAAGTGGAAGGGAATAGTTTACAAAACAACAGAGAGCGATCGAACGTGTATGGGGTTTACGCCTAAACGAATTTTCCACCATCTACAGAGTAGATCAGCTTTTTAGTTAAACCGTTAGAACGGCTACAGGCAAGTAACGATTTGTGCAATGTGAAAAGGTTTCCCGTCTCTTAAAAAAGCGCAACAACTGCCTAAAACCTAACAGACTTTTACTTGAAGTGGAACGAATTTCTTTCCAACCTAGACCCTTCTTAAGACTGATTTAAGGAAGCTCTGGCTTTTGCACAGTATTATTTCAGACGATTCGGATGTCTGGCGATTTAACTGTTTTTTTCGGAGTATCCAGAGTTGAACTGTGTTTTGTGATACGTCTTTTTGCTTCTAAATGCGAAATAAATTCAGCAATCCGAAGAAATTACAAAAGGTTTCAGAACATCAAAAATAACCTCATTAAAGTAGTTAGAAGTTGGTGATCAAACCCGTGCTAGCTAAAGAATATTCTCCTTAAACTGAGGATGAGTGATTACTCAAGGTTCTATTAACAAGCCTGCTGTTTTTAGATGAAAGGTTAGGTGCATGGTTGATATTGCTTTCCATCAAACAACAACGGAGCAGTCTTCTCGCCCTCGCGATTGGATTGCCCGATTTGTTTTGGGGATGGCTGCCGAAACGATTTTCTTAATGGCATTAGGAAGCGCCACACGCGTGATGAATGCCGGACTTGCCTGCCCCGATTGGCCCTTGTGCTATGGCGTTCTGGTTCCTCAAAAGCAGATGAACCTTCAGGTGTTTCTAGAATGGTTTCATCGGTTGACAGCTTCGTCGATGGGGTTGTTTGCGATCGCTCTAGTGGCTATGTGCTGGTGGTATCGTCGCGACCTTCCCAACTGGGCACCCTGGACAGCTGCCCTGGCGCTATTTTTGGTGGTGTTTCAAGGACTACTAGGTGGACTAACGGTAACTGAGCTGTTGCGGTTTGATATCGTGACCGCGCATTTAGGCACGGCGCTGCTATTTTTCATCACTCTGCTGGCAATGGGGTTAGCCTTGCGCCCTTACCAGGGCACTGGCACTGCCGGAAATCTCCCCTGGATGGGATTTGCCTCAGTTATTCTGGTCTATTTCCAAAGTATTTTAGGCGCATTGGTTGGCTCCCGTTGGGCGTTACATCAATGTTTGAGCGATTCCCAACTCTGCACGGTCATGAATAGCCACATTGCGGGGATTTTTCCGGCAACGCTGGCAACGATCGCCCTGGTGATCTGGGCGTGGCGTACTCCAGCTCTCCATCCCACCTTGCGACAGTTAGCAAATTTGGCAGGTGGATTGGTGGTTCTGCAAATTTTGCTGGGCGTTGCCACCTTCAAACTGCGCCTGCAAGTTGAGCCGCTGACGGTTTCCCATCAAGCGATCGGCGCACTGCTGCTGGGAGCGCTGGTAGCGTTCACCGTGTTAGCATTTCGCGATCGCGCTTCGCTACGTTCTTCGTGAGGAAATTTTTTAATGCAAGAAACTCTTTTATCCGCTACTCCTCGTCGCCACGAAAGCCTTCTCCAGGTTGTTCAAAGCTACGTCCAACTCACGAAACCTCGCATCATTTTGTTGTTGCTAATTACGACAGCAGGCGGTATGTGGGTCGCAGCAAACGGGCAGGTTGATCCATTTCTGCTGCTGGTGACACTCCTGAGTGGAACGTTTGCAGCAGGCGCAGCAAATACCATTAACTGCCTTTACGATCGCGATATCGATTACATCATGGAGCGGACTCGCCACCGTCCGTTGCCATCGGGTCGTGTGCAGCCGCTTCATGCCTTAATATTTGCGATCGCGTTGACGGTTGCTTCGTTCACCCTGCTCACTGTCTTTGCCAATTTGCTGGCTGCGGGTTTGGCCATGTCTGGAATTGTTTGCTACGTGCTGGTGTACACTCACTGGCTGAAGCGTCACAGTACGCAAAACATCGTGATTGGTGGCGCGGCTGGAGCCATTCCGCCTCTAGTGGGCTGGGCAGCAGTAACAGGCGACCTCAGTTGGGCAGCGTGGGACTTGTTCGCTATCATCTTTTTCTGGACTCCGCCCCACTTTTGGGCACTGGCAATGATGATCCGAGACGATTATGCCAGCGTGAATGTGCCGATGCTGCCTGTGGTGGAAGGTAACGAACCTACTGCCCGCCAGATCTTCTACTACACCCTGGCACTCATTCCCATTACGCTATTGCTAATCTACCCGCTGCATGTCATGGGGGCGGTGTATGGCGCGATCGCGCTTTCGCTAGGGGCAATTTTTGTCTATAAGTCCTGGAAACTGGTGCAAACTCCATCGGAACTGCAAATGGCGCGATCGGTGTTCAAATATTCCATCCTCTACCTGATGCTTCTCTGTGCCGGGATGGGAATAGATAGCTTGCCCGTGACTCATCAACTTATGGCTGTGTTAGGGGATAACCTGCAAACTCTAGTGAGTATGTTTCCTTTGCACAGTGCTAGGTAATAGATGATGGGTAATAGCTAAATAGATCATAAGGAATGGGTGATAGGTAATAGGTAAAACGTAAACACCCATTCCTGACTCACCATTACCAGATAGCAATTACCTCAGGTCACCTAAACCTTTGACCTCTTCTTCAATCAGTACATTGTGCTATGCTTGCCGAAAGTTTTCTAAAGGCGACTCGTCCTAATACTTAATTAGATCTAACCTACCTACTGAGCTGAGATTTTTACTGCCAAGAAGAATTTGATTGAGATGGATTGGATGAAGGCGGAGTTGGTTTAGGCTCCTGTAGAACGGCGAAAGCTAGAAGCCAGCCGATAACAACGCCCAACCCGCCAAAGCGCACAATTTGCCAGAAGGATTCTTTCAGGCTGCCCCAGGTAAATAAGCGGCTTTCTAAATTCACTTCTAGTTCTTCCAGTTGAGTTGCAATTTGTTTTAGCTCTGCTTTTAGCTGAGGCGTAGGGCGCTGTTTGAAATTTCGGTTTAGGGTTTCCTGCCGCTCTTGAAGCTGCGCTTGAGTTTCTAAATCTTGCTGAACTTGGGAGTATCGCTGTTTGAGTTCTTGTAGCGATCGCTCCACATTGGCAAGCTCCTGCTCAAACTCCAATTCTTCAGATTGCGATTCATCGGCATCCCGGCGAGACATAGTACAGTGAGGGTATCAGCATTCTCAAGGATACCGCCAGTTCCCATGCTTAACGCTCCTATCCAGTCCTCAAATTCTGCATTGCAGCAATTTAGCGCCGAAGAACTTGCTCAGGCATTGCTGGAGAAGTTGGCAATTACCGATAAAGATTGGCATCGCCTCAAAGCCAATCGCAAAGCCAGAGCCAGCGAACAAACCGCCGCCGCCCTCGTTCTTTTGCTTAAGAACCAACCCGACGAAGCCCTGGCTCGGCTTCAACAAGCAACAGGCTGGCTCGATCGCTCCATCTCCGCCCCTCCTTGTGAAACGCATGGGAAGTAGGGAATGGGGAATAGGGGAATAGGTGGACGAGTAGATGGGTAGACGGAATTTCACTCATCCACTCCATCTTTCACCTTCACTCTCCTGACTCCTGGCTTCTGACTCTTTAAATTTGTGGCTGGCGGAATTCAAACTCTCCACACCAACCGATTTCAGGCACCAGTTGCGGGAATGGTGGTTCTGATTCTAGCGATGCGAGTCGGATGATGTAGCTGATGCCAGGTGTTCCAGGACGATTTGCTTGGTACCAATTCTTTAACTCTTCGTGTTCTACCAGATTCCAGTGCTCGTCGTATTCTTCCAACGATTGCTGCACGGTCATGCTGGATAAGTAGGCATAGATTTCTATCAAGTACTCGCCAGGTGGAACATCAATCGTTTGAAAAATCTGGTAGTTCGGCTGGGGAGGATTTCCCGAAATTGCCTCAGCTACTTCATTGGCATCGCCACCACCACACAGCAACACCAGTTTGCCACAGGGAATGTTGAGTTTCCAGGTAAGGCGACCAATCCAATCATGTTCCTCTTCGGCAGTGAGATTCCCTAGAACAAATAGGGTTTCTTGGTCCAACGCGCAGTCGCCATCAAAGCACAGTGGAATACAAATCCCCTGTCTCAGCAAGCCCTCAATTTCTGGTTCATCCGCGCGCCCCAACACATCAGAAAGTTGCTGCGGACTGAGATTGCTACCACCCAAACTGGCAGAAGTCAGGACGTAGTAATGCCCATCACAATAGAATTTCGGGTCTATGAGAATTTCTGTTCGAGGTTGTTGGGACACCTGATTTCCTGCCTTTCTGCCTGCTATGCCTCTTCTTCCTCTTTCACTTCATCCTTAGATGCAGGAATCAAGTGAAAGGCATTCATAGAGTTTTGGGAAGATTGGCTGGTTTGCGAGGCGATCGCGCTGCCAGAATTATGCGTGGTGTAGGATTGCAAAGCATGAGCAACCGGATGATACAACACCGTCAATAGACAAGAGCATCCCGCCAGCAACAATAAATCTAGCTCTTTGCTGGTCGGCTTTCGTGCTTTCGTTTTGCGCTCATAAAACGGTTGGATTGCTGATACTCGCTGTGTACCCTGCATGGGTTCCTCTCTTTTCATGAATGACTAAACCGTGCATTTTGAACCTGAACCATCCTAACGCTCAATGCTGTAAACATTGCCGAATTGGTTCTTTAATCTATCTCCACACTGGATCTAGACTGCCCCGAAAGATTTCAGTTCCGACATGATGTAAATGATTGGTTGAGTGTTCTGCGAAAATAATGAGTCACAAGGAAAGAAGGGATGGGGATAGGAGACAGAAGATAGAAGACAGGAGAAGATGGGTCATTGGTCATTGCTAATCGGTAATTGAGTGATCTGTCATTCCCTATTACCTACCCATCACCCATTCCCCATTACCCCCTCCCCCTCCACCCTATTCAATTTGGAAGAGAGAAGAATGTCTGAGAATTGGAGAAGTAAGGTTATTACTGAAGGTGTGCAGCGATCGCCTAACCGTGCCATGCTGCGAGCGGTGGGCTTTAGCGACGACGATTTTAAGAAGCCGATTGTGGGAGTTGCCAGCGCTTACAGCACCATCACTCCCTGCAACATGGGAATTGCGCCCCTGGCAACGAAAGCCGAAGATGGAATTCGGCTCGGAGGGGGAATGCCCCAAATTTTTGGCACGATTACCGTGAGCGATGGCATTTCGATGGGCACCGAAGGGATGAAATACTCTCTCGTATCACGGGATGTGATTGCCGACTCGATTGAAACCGCTTGCAATGCCCAAAGTATGGATGGGGTGCTAGCGATCGGGGGCTGTGATAAAAACATGCCGGGAGCCATGATTGCAATGGCACGGATGAACATTCCTGCGATCTTTGTTTACGGCGGTACGATCAAGCCGGGGCATCTGGAAAACGAGGATTTGACTGTGGTGAGTGCGTTTGAAGCGGTGGGGCAATACAGCGCTGGCAGAATTGATGAAGTTCGCCTGATGTCGGTAGAGCGGAATGCCTGTCCGGGTGCGGGGTCTTGTGGTGGAATGTATACGGCTAACACGATGTCCTCGGCGTTTGAGGCAATGGGGATGAGCCTGATGTATTCTTCCACGATGGCAGCGGAGGATGAAGAAAAGGCAGACAACACGCTGCTGGCAGGCAAGGTGTTGGTGGAGGCGATTCGCAACAATCTGCGTCCGCGAGACATTATCACCCGCCAGTCGATTGAAAACGCGATCGCGGTGATTATGGCAGTGGGCGGTTCCACCAATGCGGTGCTGCACTTTTTGGCGATCGCCCATTCTGCCGGAGTGCCCCTCACCCTGGATGATTTTGAAACGATTCGAGAGCGGGTTCCGGTGCTGTGTGACCTCAAACCATCCGGACGCTATGTGGCAACGGACTTGCACAAAGCAGGTGGCATTCCCCAGGTGATGAAAATGTTGCTGAATCACGGCTTAATCCACGGTGATTGCATCACGATCACCGGAGAAACAATTGCTGAACGCTTAAAAGACATTCCCGATCAGCCACGCCCTGACCAGGATGTGATTCGTCCCTGGGATAACCCCATGTACACCAGTGGGCATCTGGCAGTCCTCAAAGGCAACCTGGCAACTGAAGGATCTGTTGCCAAAATCACAGGGGTCAAAAATCCCCAAATTACCGGACCTGCCCGCGTTTTTGATTCGGAAGAAGCCTGTTTGGATGCCATCCTGGCGAATCAGATTAAGCCGGGTGATGTGCTGGTGATTCGTTACGAAGGGCCCAAAGGTGGTCCCGGAATGCGAGAAATGCTAGCTCCGACCTCGGCAATCATTGGCGCAGGCTTGGGCGATGCGGTTGGCTTAATTACCGATGGGCGCTTCTCCGGCGGCACTTACGGCATGGTGGTGGGGCACGTGGCACCAGAAGCCTATGTGGGTGGAACGATCGCTCTAGTGGAAGAAGGCGATTCCATTACGATCGATGCCCATGCCCGGTTGCTGCAATTGAATATCACGGCTGAAGAATTGGAAAAACGTCGGGCAGCCTGGACACCTCGCCCGCCCCGGTACACGACAGGAGTATTGGCAAAATACGCCAGCCTGGTTTCTACGAGTAGCCTCGGTGCCGTCACTGATTTGAATCTGAAACCGTAGATCACTCAAAGCGATCGCTGTTTGCCAGGGGCGATCGCCGAGTGAGAAAAATTGACAGCTTTAAAACCGATGACGGATTAGAGTAGAAAGTGGTAGGAGAAATTCCTCTTACCACATTATCTTGATGAATGCTAAGGTCGTGCAAGCAGAAAAATTATTCGTCTCGCTCCCTGCCTCATTGGTTTGGTTTTTAGAGCAATACAAAACTAATCACCAATTGAAGTCTCGTTCTCAAGTGATTGAAAAAGCACTGGAGTTGTTGCGAGAGCAGGAATTAGAAAAAGCTTATAGAGAGGCTTCTCAAGAAGTAGAGCCTGCTTGGGACGTGACAATTGCAGATGGTTTAAGTGATGAAACGTGGTGAAATTTATTATGCTGATCTCAATCCCACAATTGGTTCTGAGGTTGCAAAGTGTCGTCCAGTTCTAATTGTTAGTAACAACATTAATAATCGAGTTGCCAGCACAATCACAGTTGCTCCTCTAACCTCCCCCTCAAACGGATCTATCCATTTGAGGGGGAGGATGTCACCTTTGCGCCCTCACCCTAAATCCCTCTCCCAAGCTTGGGAGAGGGACTTTAAGCTTTAACTCCCCTTCTCCCAAGTTTGGGAGAAGGGG
>JACYLN010000147.1 GCA_015272515.1 Leptolyngbyaceae cyanobacterium C42_A2020_001
CATCTCTGCATTTTACGCCGCAGAGCGGCGGGGAATTGACCCCCAGAGATTAAAAGTGGCAAAGCCTTACTGGAAGCCATTTTGAACTTTTAACTGCTCATTTTGAATTATTTCTCTCCTTACTTAGTAAGGCAAATATTTTTTAACAATCAACAGGCAGTTGCGAGAATCCTGCGTGCGGGTATAGGACAAAGTATCAGCAATGCGTTCCATCAGCCGCAAGCCACGTCCGCCTTCTGCTTCGCTATCCAGCTCTTGGGGCATCAAATCCAGGCGTTTTTCCAGATCGAAGGGGTCGCCCTGATCCCAAATACGAATTTCCATGCGATCGCTAAATACCTGAACTTCTAGATCAATTAACAAATCCAACGGTCGCCCGTAATGAGCATGGCGCACGGCATTCGTGAACCCTTCGGCCAGAGCCAGTTGACATTGCATCCACTCCTGAGAAGGCATAGGAGGACTGTTAAACTGGTCAAACCACTCAAGAACCTGAGCGAGTGCATCCAGATCTGTATTAACTTGAAGAAAGGCTTTATGGAGTGGTTGCAATGTTGAGACCCTGAAAATCTTCACCTGCTAAATCCAAAGTTAATGCAAAGTAGTCTTTAATAAAGTGGTCAAACACGGGTGGATGCCTGATTTAGCCCCTAATATTAGTTTATAGTTCTCTCTTCAAATTCGTATCCTTTTTTGAACTGAATTGTTACACATTTTCGTTATCTTTTCTCCGGTACACCATCACTCTCTCGCCTCTTTATGTCTGATGCGCCTACAAGAATTCTCGTGATTGAAGACGACCGAACAGCCCAACTGGTTTTAACCAAGATGTTGGAAGAACAGGGATATGACGTTGCAGTCGCGAGTGATGGGGTTGAAGGGTTAAAAAAGGCTAAGCAGTTTCAACCTGCGCTAATCATCTGTGATTGGATTATGCCCCGATTGGATGGATTAGAAGTCTGCCGCCAAGTTAAGGCTGACCCAGAGTTATCAACCGTTTTCTTCATATTACTCACGGCACGCGGGGGGGTTGAAGACCGAATTCAAGGGTTAGACAACGGAGCCGATGAGTTTTTGACGAAACCCGTGGAAATGAGCGAGTTGAGGGCACGGGTCAAAGCCGGACTGCGGCTAAACCGGGTTTACCAAGCCTTACAAGACCAAAAACGGATTTTGGAAGTTGAATTGATGGAAGCGGCAGAGTATGTGCGATCGCTGCTTCCGTCTCCTCTGAGAGGTACGGTAAATATCGATGCGCGGTTTGTCCCTTCCCGCCAGTTGGGCGGCGACTGTTTTGATTATTACTGGCTCGATCCAGATTATCTGGCTATTTATTTGTTGGATGTGTCGGGTCATGGGTTGGGGGCAGCTTTGCCGTCAATCTCGGTGCTAAACCTGTTGCGATCGCAATCAATGGACGGCGTGAACTTTTACCAGCCAAACCATGTTCTGCGGGCTTTGAATGAAGCCTTCCAGATGGATGACCAAAACGATAAATATTTCACCATCTGGTATGGAGTTTACAACCAGGCAAAGCGCCAACTGGTTTACTCCAGCGCTGGACATCCCCCTGCTTTGCTATTAGCAGGAGAAACTGACGAGGATGTGCAGGTCAAACGGTTGAAAACAGTAAGTTTGCCAATTGGGATGATGCCCGACACAAAATTTGTCAACCAACGCTGTGACATTGAAGCTGCCAGTACACTTTACGTGTTTAGCGATGGCATTTATGAAATTATGCAACCGGATGGGGAAGTTTGGGGGTTAGATCAGTTTGTTGATTTGTTAGCCAGAAATCGTACCAAAATTGGGATTCAAGGGCTTGATTATGTTCTGGGCTACATTAAATCTCTCAGCCGCAACGACTCGCTGGATGATGATTTGTCGCTGTTAATGGTGAATTTTGACTGATCTCGCCTTTCTCAATCGAGTCCGAACCTATGAGGGCAGGGTAATAGGTTGCGTCATCTGTTAAAACAACGCATCATTACCCGGTACGCCATTACAACTAAACTAACGGCATCTATGAGCCAAGTTTCGACCTCGCCCTCCGCCCGCCAAACTCTTTCGCCTCAACTCCACCTCACGAAACAGCCGATTCTCTGGCTGCGGGCGTTCTGGAAATTTGCCCGCCCTCACACCATTATTGGAACCAGTTTGAGTGTTTTGGGTGTGTTTGTTTTGGCTTTCAGCGGGAATGGGGAATGGGGAATGGGGAATGGGGAATGGGGAATGGAGAACCATCTTTTGTTCGTTCCGATGCTTGCCTCTGTTTTGTTTACACTGCTTGCCTGTCTTTGCGGCAATGTTTACATCGTCGGGTTGAATCAACTAGAGGATGTGGCGATCGATCGCATCAACAAACCCCATTTGCCCCTGGCATCAGGAGAATTTTCCCGTCAGCAGGGAATCCGAATTGTGGGTGTAATGGGCGTGTTGGCGATCGCGCTGGCATGGTCTCAAGGTCCCTATCTGTTAGCGATGGTAGTTACCAGTTTGCTCATTGGGACCGGCTACTCGCTGCCTCCCATTCGGCTTAAGCGCTTTCCGTTTTGGGCATCGCTGTGCATTTTTAGCGTCCGCGGTGTGGTTGTGAATTTGGGATTGTTTCTCCATTTCAATCAGGGGTTGCCTATTCCATTAAGGGTTTGGGCACTGACCCTGTTTATTCTGGTGTTCACAGGTGCGATCGCCCTTTTCAAAGATATTCCCGATACCGAAGGCGATCGCCAGTACAACATCACCACCTTTACGCTCAAACTCGGTCAACAAGCCGTCTTTAGCTTGACTCGATGGATTCTAACCGCCTGCTACTTAGGCATCATCCTTGCCGTTATATTAGGCTTACCTGGTGTCAATGCCCCCCTACTCTTTGCTACCCACCTCGTCGCTATGACGGTATTTTGGATTCGTAGCTTCAGAGTAGACCTGAAAGATAAAATTGCCATCAGCCGCTTCTACCAATTCATCTGGAAACTATTTTTTCTGGAATATCTGCTGTTCCCCGCTCTCTGCCTGCCCTGGCTGAACACTACAATGTGAGCAGCAGAGTAGAAGCACCTGAAAACCCACCTACCCCCGTAAATTCCGGGCAGCGGGGATCGAACTGGAGGTTTAGCACCTTATTCCTGATTCAGCAATGCTTCGCAGTAGCGTAGGAGGAGAGTGAGGCGATCGCCCGCCTGGTTTAACCGCTGCTCTACCGTAGAAGCTTGCTTGGCTGCCTGGAGAAAGGTTGCATCCATGCTCAACAGCTTGAGCTGCTTATTGATTTCAACTTGAAACGCCTGCACCTGCTGTTCTAACTTGGGTTCCAACTCTGTGAGATCCAATACCAAAATTTGATCATGAAAATAGTCCTGAAGTTTAGCAACAACCCCCCTGAGAACCCCGCGATCAACAGTATCCTGAAAAAGCGTGTCTTTTACCTCTTTCAGGATCTGTTTGAACGTTTCATACGGCTGGAGATGGGACGACGGCAACATTGGACTCCGTGAGGGGCGTTTCATCTAAGTTGTAATTTCAGAATAAAGGTCAGGTTATGCAACCACAAATAAGAACCCACAAGGGCATGAAATTTATTGGTATAGAAGTAAAAACATCTAAGCAGTTAGAAGCCAATCCCTCGACTGCCCAAATTCCTGATTTACACAAAAAATTCCTTGAACAACAGATAGAGGAACAAATTCCAAACCGGATCGACAGTGATTTGTACTTTGCCATCTACACCAACTACGAGAGTGACCATACCGGAGCTTATTCTCTGATTGTGGCATCTGAGGTTGGTAGCGTTACTGAGGTACCTGATGAGATGGTTGCAATTAATATTCCAACCGCTCAATATCTGGTATTTACAGCGGAAGGTGCTCAACCCCAAGCTCTCACTCGCACCTGGAAAGATATCTGGGATTATTTCTCAAAAAATCCCACTCATCAACGCACCTACACCACTGATTTTGAAGTCTACGACAAGAGCTTCCCTGAGCAGGTGGATATTTACATTGCCGTTAAGTAGCGGCTTGTTGATAGCTTAACCAAATTCCTTGCGATTCATGGTTCTATTCAGTGTTTATCGATGTCTCCGATTTCTGCCGGTTGGTTTTCTGCTGGTCGGTTTGCCGTTCAATTCTGCTTCCAGCCATGCTCAAGGGCGATCGCTGCCCGTGGTTTCACAGTCAGTAGACTGTGAGATTTTAGTGATTGGCGGTGGATTGTCGGGGACAGCCGCCGCTTATGAAGCCTTGATGGATGGGCGAACCGTTTGTCTCACAGACATTACCGATTGGGTTGGTGGACAGGTTTCCTCCCAGGGAACCTCAGCGCTGGATGAAGCCAAGCGGATGCGAGACCTGCGTTTCTTCCCACGAGGCTACAACGAACTACGGCGGCAACTTTATGACAAGTACGGGGGGCTTAGTTCTGGCGATTGCTGGGTGAGCGTTTCCTGCTTTATGCCGAGGGATGGGCACGAAATGCTGTGGAAGCAGTTGAAAGCTGCTGAGCAGAAGGGTAGAGGTCGCCTCAAATGGTTTCCCAACACAGTCATTAAAGAATTAACCTACAGTGCCGATGGCAAGCAAATTGCCAGCGCGATCGCCATCCAGCACAGCCCGGCACCTGGCTCTCCACCCCTTAACACCGAACCCCTTTCCCAAATTATCGAAGACGCATACCGCTACGAAAACTCCCCCCGCCTCAGCAAACAAACCATCCGCTTCATCCCCGCGTCAAAACCGTCATCCTCTAATCACCAATCTGCAATCTCCAATCCTCAATCTCCCACCCCCTGGTACGTGATTGAGGCAACCGAAACTGGAGAAATCGTTGCCCTGACAGATGTTCCCCATCGCCTGGGACTCGATCCTGTTTCGGCATACAACCCTTCCTCACCCGTCAAAACCAACGATCCCTACTGCACTCAGGGCTTTACCTACACCTTTGCAATGGAGCGCACTGCCTCGCCCCAGCCTCAACCCGTTCCCCCCTTTTACGCGCAGTACGAACCCTACTTTAGCTACGAGAACAAAAACAACACCAGCATTGATCGGGTGTTTGCCTATCGGCGCATCTGGAGTCCTAACTATCGTCAGCGCCCCAGAGTTTCGGGTGTGGGTTCGGCAATCCTACCAGAGGATATTTCCATGCAGAACTGGACCTGGGGCAATGATTATCGTCCGGGTACGGCTGAGGACAATTTGATCTACACACGGGAGCAACTTCAGCAACGAGGTGAACTGGCTCCTGGTGGCTGGATGGGCGGGCTACGAACTGAAACCCTGCGACGGGGCGAAGAAAACGCGATCGCCTACTATTACTGGCTTACCACGGGCACCACCGACTCTCAACTGGGCAACGGAGTCAAGCAGCCAGCCCCTAACCATCGCTATCTAACAGGGCTGAATTCGCCTATGGGAACGGTGCATGGCTTGTCGAAATATCCCTATATCCGCGAGTCTCGCCGCATTCTCGGTCGCCCTTCGCCCGTTTTCGCCGAGGGCTTCAGTGTCAACGAAATTGATGTCTCCAAAATTGACTACCGGGGAGAAACTTACTATCAGCAAAACCTCCCACCTGCTATGTATCAAAAACTTTGGAAATTGCTGGCAGGTTTGGAAATTCTGAAATTGCCCAGCGGCACGATTGACCCCAACACGGTAACGCGCCGGACGCGATCAACCGTTTTTCAAGACTCAGTTGGAATCGCACAATACGCGATGGACTTTCATCCCTGTATGGCACAGTCGCCACCCGAAAAACCAGGGAATATTGAGCGTCCGGGAGTGCGGCAGGCACATGGACAGGCCTATCCGGGTGAGATTCCGCTGCGGGCAATGATTCCTCAAAAGCTGGATAACTTGATCGTCACCGGAAAAAGTATTGGCAACAGCACGATCGCTGCCTCTGCTTACCGGGTTCATGGGTTTGAATGGTCTACGGGAGCCGCTGCTGGAACCCTGGCTTCATTTGCACTGGCAAAACAGGTGTTGCCCTATCAGTTTGTGGATGAGTTACCACGACCAGAACCATTGTTAGAACAACTACGCGCCCGGTTAGAGAGTCGAAACAATCCCACCGAATTTCCTGATACTTCGATTTTTAATCTGGATTGGGAAGAATGGAGGGTGTGGTAACTAATAACAGGGGCAATACCGACATTCATCTAATGTCTTGCACGTTTTACGTCTATCTCGTTAGTCATTCGTTGTGACAAAAACATCTCGTTTTATGAACCAACACCTCAAATTGCGATCGCTGCTGGTTGTTCCGGCGCTTGTTGCCCTGAGTGTCCCATCCACCGCGATCGCCTCAACCTCGCAGCCTGCTCGCCCATCTCTCTCTGCGCCTGCCCAAGCATTCAAAATTAGCCAAAGTTTCAAACCACCCAGTCGGGGAACCGCCCCCCCCACCGCAGGCGGCGCAACTCGTGGTGAATCTTGCCTGAAAGGGCGCAAACAGTTGACCTCCCTCGTTCCACAAGATCGATTGGGACTCACTTACAGCAGTAATCCTACATTTCACTGGTTTGTGCCCCAATCACCTGCCAGAACAGCAAAATTCTTGGTACTCGGCAATGACGATTCGGAAGTGGTGTACGAAACTAACCTGGCGCTGCCTAGTGAGTCTGGAATTGTTAGCTTTACCTTGCCCGGAGAGGCTCAACCCTTAGAAGTTGGGAAGCAGTATCACTGGTATCTGGTTGTGGGCTGTAGTCAAACCGATCAAAGCGCTAACCCTAGTGTTGAAGGTTGGGTTGAGCGAGTATCGCCAGAGGCACAGGTTTTGAGCCAATTGGAGAAAGCCACGCCTGCTACTCGTGTCAAGATTTATGCTGATAATGGCATCTGGCACGAAGCTATTACAACTCTGGTGACTCTGCGTAAAACCAAACCTACGGATCAAACACTGATTGCCGGATGGAATGAACTGATGAAATCGGTGGGGTTGGGCGCGATCGCGCCAGAGCCGTTGTTAAATGCAAGTCTAAGCAAAAAATAATTGGCAACTGCACTGGGTAAGTTCAAGCAATTTTTTTGGCGCTGGCGTGGCGTGGCAATCGCGGTTCCCAGCGTTACAGGTGTGATTTTGCTGCTGCGCTTTACTGGATTGTTGCAGTTGTTGGAATTGGCAACGCTGGATCAATTGTTTCTGTTGCGCCCCCTGGAGCCGATCGATTCCCGCATTGCCATTGTCACTATTAGCGAAGCCGATATTCAAAAACTGCGTCAGTATCCCTTTTCTGATGCAACTCTGGCGCGGTTAATTCAAAATCTCAAGCAGCACCGTCCTAGCGCGATCGGGCTGGATCTATACCGAGATTTGCCGATCGAGCCGGGGCACTCGGAGCTAGTCAAGATTTTTGCAACAACTCCCAACCTGATTGGCGTTCAAAAAGTTAGCCAAAGTGCAGACAGTGCTCCGGTTGCACCACCGCCCGTTCTTAAGCAGCGAGACCAGGTAGGGGCAAATGATTTTGTGCTGGATCCAGATGGCAAAATTCGCCGCAGTTTTTTAACGGTAGATGAACAGCCGGGACAATCGATTTTTAGCTTTAGCTTTAAGTTGGCGTACCAATACCTGGCACAGCGCGGGGTGGAGAGTAATCTCACGCCAGAGAATCACATTTTTGCGGGTTCCACGGTTTTTCGACCATTTGAAAGCAATGACGGTGGCTACATTCGGGCGCATACGGGTGGTTATCAAATTTTGATTAACTACCGGGGGGGAATCCAGCGCTTCCAGACCATTGACATGATGACAGTGCTGGAGAACCGTGTTCCGCCAGAGGTGGTCCGCGATCGCATTGTGCTGATTGGCAACATTGCAGAAAGCCATAAAGACCTGTTCTATACCCCCTACAGCAGTACGTTACTGAGTCCACCTGAACGAATGCCAGGTGTCGTGATCCATGCCAACCTGGTGAGTGAAATTCTCAGCTCGGCGATGAATGGTCGGGAAATGCTCCACACCTTGCCAGAGTGGGCAGAATGGCTGTGGATTATGGGTTGGGTTGCGATCGCCGCGATTATTAGTTGGCAACAGCGAAAAAGTGCTGGCAATGCCCGGTTTTGGCTGCTCAGACGATTTCAGCTTTTAGTTGCAGGTGGGTGCCTATTTGCCGGAGTGTACCTGTCGTTTTTGGCGGGTTGGTGGATTCCATTGGTGCCTGCTTTTTTGGGAATCACCGGGGCTGCGTTTTCCATCATGAGCTATCTGGCTCACAGCGCCGCCGAGATGCGGAAAACATTTGGGCGCTATCTAACGGATGAAGTGGTTTCCAATTTGTTAGAAACACCCTCTGGGCAGCAATTGGGGGGAGAACGCCGCAAGGTTACGGTGTTGATGTCGGATTTACGAGGCTTTTCTGCCAATGCAGAACGATTACCGCCGGAAAAGGTGGTAACCCTGCTGAATTTGTATTTGGGCGCGATGGCGGATGTCGTCGATCGCTACAAGGGCACCATCAATGAGTTCATTGGGGATGGCATTTTTGTGATGTTTGGTGCACCGATTGCTCGTGCTGATGACTGCCAGCGCGCGATCGCCTGCGCCGTAGCGATGCAACTTGCGATGAAAACCGTTAACGACCAAAACCAGCAATTAGGGCTACCCGTAATTGAGATGGGGATTGGCATCAATACTGGGGAGGTCGTTGTTGGGAACGTTGGTTCTCAAAAGCGCGCAAAATATACCGTCATTGGCAGTCATGTTAATTTAGCAGCCCGTATAGAGTCTTACACCGTAGGCGGACAGATTCTCATTTCGGAAGACACGCTGCGCGAGGCAGCATACGACGTTCAAGTAGACGGAGAACTTAAAGTTGAGCCAAAAGGCATTCGCAACCCCATTACCCTTTACGAAATTGGGGGGATTGGGGGAAAATACAATCTCTTCTTGCCAAAAGTTAATGAACCCTGGACAGAGCTAACCCCAGTTCTGCAACTGGAATACACCGTTTTGGAAGGGAAGCACGCAGTTGGTAACCTGTTTCAAGGAACGCTCACCCGCCTCTCTGCCTCAGAAGCCGAACTGCATACTGCCCATGATCTGGATCTACTCAGCAATCTCAAACTGCATTTGCTAACAAATCCAGACTGTTCTCAAAGTTCAGAAAAACAACGATCAGAAGATGTGTATGCCAAAGTAACTCGTAAATTAGAGGGAAGTAAGCCACGTTTTCTGATTCGCTTTACCTCCATTCCCCCCAAAGTTGCGGTTATATTGCAATCATTGCGATAACCCCAATGAGAGGTGGTAAATCGCTTTAACGTTAACGGTTGCGGGTTCATATCGTCGAGTTGGGAGCCTTTATGCTGGAAACTGCTTTCATCATCTTGATTGGATTGATCCCAGGGGTACTCTCCTCCTATGTTGTGACTACGAGAATCCGAAAATACAGTCGATCGCGGCATCGGGCAGCACTCGATGCACCGTCTCGTCCAGTCCTGCATTCTTATCTTCAAGCTCAGGATTACCATTACGTTGACGGTTTAGGATACATGGTGGGTGACTTGAGCTGTCAGTTTAATGGGCGATCGGCATACTTGCGCTGTGCTGTGAACCCATCCGGTCCCTGCAAAGGCTGCCCCTATTACGAGCCAATCACTTTTCCCGAAGAACGCAATCTCAACTGTTTATGATTTTTCCCGATTTTTCTCAATTTACCGAACTGGCGAAGCAGGGTAATTTCGTGCCAGTGTTTCAGGAATGGGTTGCCGATCTAGATACACCCGTGTCTGCCTGGTATCGAGTGTGTGCTGGGCAACCCTACAGTTTTTTGCTGGAATCGGTAGAAGGTGGTGAACGAATTGGGCGCTACAGTTTGCTGGGGTGCGATCCGCTGTGGGTGCTGGAAAGTCGGGGTGCGAAAACCACTCAAACTTATCGAGATGGCACTCTTTACCAGTTTGAGGGAGATCCGTTTGCGGCGCTGAGTCAGTGTTTAGAACCGTATCGTCCGGTGCAGTTGCCGGAACTGCCACCTGGAATTGGGGGATTGTTTGGTTTTTGGGGCTATGAACTAATTCATTGGATTGAGCCTCGCGTACCTGTGTATCCTACGACCGAGGAGGATTTGCCCGATGGGTTATGGATGCAGGTGGACAATTTGCTGATTTTTGATCAGGTGAAGCGGAAAGTATGGGCGATCGCCTATGCTGACTTGCGCGACCCCACTACGAATCTGGAAACTGCCTACCAACAAGCCTGCGATCGCGTGACCCAACTGGTTCACAAGCTGCGATCGCCACTGTCAGAACAAGCGCGCCTCCTGGCATGGACTTCTCCCGGAGCCAGAAACCAGCATGTAGGTAATGAAACCACTCTTACTTACAGCAGCAACTTTACGGAAGAAAAGTTTTGTGCCGCAGTCGAACGGGCGAAAGAACACATTCGCGCTGGCGACATTTTTCAGGTGGTGATTTCGCAACAGCTTTCTACTGAGTTTGCTGGCGATCCGTTTGCCCTGTATCGATCGCTGCGTCTCGTCAACCCATCGCCCTATATGGCGTATTTCAACTTTGGCGACTGGCAAATCATTGGTTCCAGCCCAGAGGTGATGGTCAAGGCAGAGCGCGACCCCAGTTCTGAACAAACTTTGGTGGCAACGGTTCGCCCGATCGCAGGCACGCGCCGCCGAGGAAAAACCCTGGCAGAAGATGAAGCGCTGGCAGCCGACCTGCTGCAAGATCCAAAGGAAATTGCCGAACACGTGATGCTGGTAGATTTGGGACGAAACGACGTAGGACGCGTGTGCGAAAACGGTACTGTGCAAGTAGATGAATTGATGGTAATTGAGCGCTATTCTCACGTGATGCACATTGTCAGCAACGTGATTGGGAAATTATCTCCCGACAAAAGCGCCTGGGATTTGCTAAAAGCCTGCTTCCCGGCGGGAACGGTGAGTGGCGCACCCAAAATTCGAGCAATGGAGATTATTCACGACCTGGAACCCTGTCGGCGCGGTCCCTATTCCGGCGTTTACGGCTACTACGACTTTGAGGGGCAGTTGAACACTGCGATCGCCATTCGTACCATGATTGTTCGCAGTCAGGGCAACGGCAAACATAGCGTCAGCGTCCAGGCAGGCGCTGGATTGGTAGCTGACTCTGTTCCCAAACTGGAATACGAAGAAACCCTCAACAAAGCGCGAGGAATGCTGGAAGCCATCCGCTGTCTCGAAATTTAGTCAGTTGGCAAATCAGAATTGAGAGCTGCGGCGTGCATGACTGAAACGAGAATCCCTACCAATTTAGTGACAGTCCAATCGTAAGATAAGGGGGAGACGTAAGTAGGATTCGCGCCTGTGAAAGCAATTTCTCTTTTGGGATCAACTGGCTCCATTGGCACCCAAACCCTGGATATTGCCGCTCAATATCCAGACCAGTTTCAGATTGTCGGGTTAGCAGCCGGAAGCAATGTAGAATTGCTGGCGCAGCAGGTACGGCAGTTTCACCCCAAGATTGTTGCGATTTGTGAGAAAGAGAAACTGGCAGAGTTAAAAGCGGCGATCGCCGATCTCACTCCCCAACCCATTTTGCTGTCAGGCGATGAGGGCATTGTGGAAGTTGCCCGCTATAGTGAAGCCGATGTGGTCGTGACTGGCATTGTGGGCTGTGCTGGATTGCTTCCCACCATTGCCGCCATCCAGGCTGGAAAAGACATTGCCCTGGCAAACAAAGAAACCTTGATTGCAGGCGGTCCAGTTGTGTTGCCGTTGTTGCAACAGCATGGCGTGAAACTACTACCTGCCGACTCCGAACATTCTGCTATCTTTCAGTGTTTACAAGGCGTTCCTCAAGGTGGATTGCGCCGTATTTTGCTGACAGCATCAGGAGGGGCTTTCCGCGATTTACCCGTTGAGAAACTCGCTCATGTCACAGTTGCCGATGCTCTCAAACATCCCAACTGGTCAATGGGACGCAAAATCACCATCGATTCTGCCACCCTGATGAATAAAGGACTGGAAGTAATCGAAGCCCATTATCTCTTTGGCATGGACTACGACCACATCGATATTGTGATCCATCCCCAAAGCATTATCCATTCCCTGATCGAACTGCAAGACACCTCCGTGCTGGCGCAACTGGGCTGGGCAGACATGCGGTTACCATTGCTCTATGCCCTTTCTTACCCCGATCGCATTGCTACCGATTGGAAACCGCTCGATTTGGTGAAAGCAGGCGACCTGACCTTCCGCGAACCCGACCATCAGAAATATCCCTGTATGAAACTTGCCTACGCCGCCGGACGTGCCGGGGGCTGTATGCCTGCTGTCCTCAATGCCGCCAACGAGCAAGCTGTAGCACTGTTCCTCGATGAAGCCATCCGTTTTTTGGATATTCCACGGTTGATTGAGCAGGTGTGCGATCGCTACCATCCTCAAAACCTTTCCAACCCTGCCTTAGAAGACATCATCGCTGCCGATCAGTGGGCGCGCCAAGAAGCCTTATTAGCCAGTCAGCAAGTGCCTGTTGCAGTGAGATAATATGACACCACTTTTCACAAAACTGAACCTGAAAAATCAAACAGAGATTCTGGTATTGAATGCCCCCGAAAGTTTTGAGCCAGAACTTGAGGCATTTGACGAAGTTTCGGTGCTAGAAGATATAGACGATATTGCGGTGATTACTTTTGCACTTGCGTTTGTCACTAAGCAAGAGGAACTTAATGCAACGGCAATCGAGATTGCTGAAAAAGCTCATGGTGATGCTGTGATTTGGTTTGCCTATCCCAAAGGCAGCTCAAAGAAATACAAGTGTGACTTTGACCGGGACACTGGTTGGGATGTGTTGGGAAAGCTGGGATTTGAAGGTGTACGGCAGGTAGCGATCGACGCTGATTGGTCAGCTCTGCGCTTTCGCCGGGTGGGGTTCATTAAAACGATGACCCGCGATCAAAAACGTGCCATGACTGAACAAGGGAAGGCTAGAGTGTCAGAGGATTAGTTCCATTCGCATCATGATGAACCTCGTTTTACTGATTGCCGCGATCGCTATTTCCTTTCTCGTCTTCACCTGGCTGATTAAAGTTGTGCGGGCAACCATCGGCACCGCGATCATGATTGCCATCCTTGTGCTGGGGTTGCAAATCGTGTTTGGCATCGGTCCGGCGCAAGTGTGGCAGCAGGTCAGCCAATTCTTGCAAACCATCTGGCAACTCATCACAGGTGGTCGATAACCTTCCCGATGCCCGATTCCTCATTCCCCATTCCTATCCCCTATTTCCTACCCCGCTATGCGGAAAAATCTAATTCCCCTAATCCTGCTGATTTTTGTTCCTCTTTCCATTGCGGCTGACCTACTCGACTGGGGAGATTTTGCCATTTTTGTGATGTCTGCGTTGGCGATCGTGCCTCTTTCCATCTGGCTCAGCACTGCCACCGAAAAAGTCGCCGTTGTGACAGGACCCTCTATCGGCGGATTGGTCAACGCCTTTTTTGGCAACGCCACTGAGTTGATCATCTCCCTCGTAGCACTGAAAGAGGGACTGATCGATATTGTGAAAGCCAGTATCACGGGCACTCTGCTTAGCGATCTGCTGTTATTGATGGGCTTAGCAATGCTAACCGGCGGCATTCGTTACAAAGAACAGGAGTTTAAGCCAATTTTGGCACGAGTGAATGGCTCATCAATGACTTTAGCCGTTGCCGCGATCGCCCTGCCGACCTTAGTGATTAACACTTCCAATGTGGTTGATGAAATTGCCATTCGCAATCTTTCCCTTGTCACTGCAACAGTTCTGATCACTGTCTACGGGTTGACCCTGTTGTTTTCCCTGAAAACCCACAGCTACCTGTATGCAGTAGGTCTCACAGATGAGGAGAACCTAGAAAGCAGTGAGCAATCCAATCCACGGTCAAAATTGTTTTTCTGGTTCGCTATTCTGCTAGTTTCTACGATCGCGGTTGCATTTGAATCCGATTTGTTCGTAGATGTGGTGGACTCTGAAACTGCACGGCTCGGTCTCACTCCGCTATTCACCGGGGTGATTTTGATTCCGCTGATTAGTGATATGGCAGCCTTCGTCATGATGATCCGCTTGGCAACCAAAAATCAAATGGATCTAACCGTCGCTACGGCAACGGGAGATAGCCTGCTGGTTGCTTTGTTTGTGGCTCCAGTCCTGGTGTTTGTAGGGCTATTAATTCACCAGCCGATTGACCTCAACTTCAATCCGTTTCAGGTCATTGCTGTGGCGATCGCGGTTGCCATCACCAATCTCTTAACCTTTAGTGGGCGCTCCAACTGGCTGGATGGCTCACTCTTGCTAGCAACCTACATCGTGATTGGCTTTGCTTTCTACTACCACCCAGCGTAGAGATTTCAGATTTTGGATTGTAGAATTTGGCATGGGATATGCTCGTAGGTCTGGGTGATGAATTAGAATAGTAACCAGTCAACTGCCTTCTGCTGTTGCGAAGCATAGAAGCAAACCCACTTGGTTAAGCTGTAGCTAATCATCCAAGTAGTTGGCCAATCTCGAATCCTCCGCGGGTATAGTTTAGTGGCAAAACGAAAGCTTCCCAAGCTTTAGTTGCGAGTTCGATTCTCGCTACCCGCTTTCAGAGATGAAAAATAAGTCTAATCTCTTACCCTCTTTTCTAAATCCAGTAATCGATCAAACTCCTGTTGTAGTCTTTCTTTTTCTGTTTGTAATAAGATGAACTACCCCGCCGCAAGCGGACGGGGTATCAGAATCAAAAAAGAGCAAGCTG
>JACYLN010000015.1 GCA_015272515.1 Leptolyngbyaceae cyanobacterium C42_A2020_001
GTCTTGCGATCGCATTCATGGTCTGTTGGGTAGCGATCGCCCTCAACGCCTGTAACTCTGATCTGCTTAAAAAAAGTGCAGCACGAGGAGAGCAAGTCGTTCTCAGTACGTTAGGTGACTTCAAAACTTTTAACTACGCCTTCAACGGTGAGTTTCCCAACGTCTTTCTGTTTACCTACGAAGGCTTAGTGTTTGAAAATCCCGAAACCGCAGAAGTTGAACCAGCCCTAGCCGAGTCATGGGAAATTTCAGAAGACAAAAAACGAATTACATTCACCATGCGCGATGGATTGAAATGGTCTGATGGGCAACCTTTAACGGTAGATGACGTAGTTTTTAGCTACAACGATGTTTATCTAAATGAAAAAATTCCAACGGATCTACGAGATGTTCTGCGATTGGGGGATGGAAATCAGTTTCCTAGCGTCAGAAAAGTAGATAACCGTCGCGTTGAGTTTACAATTCCTGAACCTTTCGCTCCCTTCCTGAAAACCACTGGTGGTATCGCTATCTTACCTGCCCATGCTCTGCGGGAGTCAGTTTATACCAATGATGCCAACGGCAAGCCTCTATTTCTTTCGACTTGGGGCACAGACACCGACCCCAGAAAAGTTGTAGTCAATGGAGCCTTCACGCTAGAGACTTACGCTCCCAGTCAGCGTTACGTGTTTCGCCGTAACCCGTTCTACTGGAAAAAGGATTCGCAAGGGCAACAGCTACCTTACATTGATCGCCTGGTGCTCCAGGTGGTGGAATCAACTGATACCCAGCTCATTCGTTTCCGTACAGGTGAACTGGATATGTTGGGTGAGTTGAGTACCCTGCGGGCGGAAGATTTTTCCTTACTAAAACAAGAGGAGAACCGAGGTAACTTCCAAATTCAACAGGGTGGATTGCGAACTGGCACGTTGTACGTCACCTTCAACCTGAATACAGGACGGCGAGAGAATGGTACTCCGCTTGTTAATCCTATAAAGTCTCGCTGGTTCAACACTAAAGAATTTCGCCAAGCGGTAGCATACGGTATCAATCGCGAACAGATGATCAATAATGCTTTCCGAGGTTTAGCAGAACCGCAAAATTCTCCCATTTCTGTACAAAGCCCATATTACTTAAAGCCAGAAGAAGGATTGAAAACCTACGAGTACAATCCTCAAAAAGCGAAGGAGTTGCTACAGCAGGCTGGATTTAAATACAACGCTCAAGGGCAATTGTTTGATGCAGAAGGCAATCGAGTCCGGTTCAACTTCATCACCAATGCCGAAAATAAACTACGGGTAGCCATTGGTGCTCAGATCAAACAAGACCTAGCAGCGATCGGAATGCAAGTAGACTTTGCACCGATCGCTTTCAATTCAGTCATTGAAAAAATGGATACGTCTTTAGATTGGGAATGTATTCTACTTGGCTTAACTGGAGGAACTGAACCCCATAATGGATTCAACGTTTGGAATCCTGATGGAAGTTCCCATTACTTCAACCAGGGTCCCAAGCCAGGAAGCCCGCCCATTATTGGACGCACCGTTTCTGATTGGGAAAAAGAAATTGGACGGCTTTATGTGCAAGGTGCGCGCGAACTAGACGAAGCAAAACGGAAAGCAATCTACGCTAAAACTCAACAAATTTCTCAGGAGTATTTGCCTTACATTTATCTTGCAAATCAAAAAGCAATGGCGGCTATTCGGAATCGGTTAGAAAATGTGCGGTACAACGCGATTGGCTTAGGTATCTGGAATTTGCCGGAGCAGAAAGTTGTTTCTCAGTAGGGTAGAGTTACGAAGATGCGATCGCCTCCGCTTATCCCCGATTCTCAATCAACTTCTCCACAATCCCCACCAGCCGCGAAATGTTTTCTTCCTGTCGCTGACTGGTTTGAGCCAATTGCGCGATATTCTCACTCTGCCGCTCACTCACCTGCCGCAATTCCGTCAACCCGGAAGTAAAGGCTTCGAGTTGTTGTCCAATTCTGTCAACCCGTTCAACAATTCGATCAACCTGATGGCTGATTCTGTCAATCTGTTGATCAGTGCGCTTCACATCTTCAGCAATTTCCTGAACGATAAAAGAAGTTTGCTGATTAATCTGTGCCGTCTCCCGGACAATCTGCGCTGTTTGCTCACACACCGCTGTCAGGCGTTCTAACCGGGCATCAATCACATCCAACCGTTGGTGGCTCATTTCAGTCTATTCGTTCAAACCTGCCAGCTATTCTACAGGCAAATTTGATGAGAAGACGCGATCGCCTGCACCAAACACCGCCCTCATGCCAAAATCAATAGAGCAATTCCCATTCTCAATTCCCCATGACCACTCCTGACCTCCCCAGCCAGTACGAACCCTTTGCGATCGAAGCCAAATGGCAAAAGTATTGGGAGGCAAACGAAGTTTTTAAGGCTGACCCAAATCATCCTGGGGAGCCTTACTGTGTCGTCATTCCACCTCCCAACGTCACGGGTAGCCTGCACATGGGGCACGCCTTTGAGCATTCCCTGATTGATGTGTTGGTGCGGTATCACCGCATGACTGGGCGCAATACGCTGTGGTTGCCAGGCACAGATCATGCCAGTATCGCTGTGAGTACTTTATTAGATAAGGAACTCAAGGCAAAAAAGCAGACGCGCCAGCAGGTGGGACGAGAAGCATACCTGAAACGCGCCTGGGAATGGAAAGAAGAATCCGGTGGCACGATCGTGGGGCAGTTGCGCCGTTTAGGCTTATCGGTGGATTGGTCGCGAGAACGGTTCACAATGGATGAAGGGCTGTCTGCTGCGGTGCTGGAAGCGTTTACAAGCCTGTTTGACGAAGGGCTAATTTATCGCGGCAAATATCTGGTGAACTGGTGCCCTGCCAGCCAATCGGCCGTTTCAGACCTGGAAGTGGACAACAAAGAGGTTAACGGCAATCTCTGGCATTTCCGCTACCCGTTGACGGATGGTTCTGGCTATGTGGAAGTGGCAACAACCCGCCCAGAAACCATGCTGGGAGATACAGCAGTTGCGGTCAATCCCACCGACGATCGCTATCAAAACATCATTGGCAAAACCCTGACTCTGCCAATCATGAACCGAGAAATTCCCATTATTGCCGATGAGTATGTAGATGCCTCGTTTGGCACGGGTTGCGTTAAAGTCACCCCTGCCCACGACCCCAACGACTTTGAAATGGGTAAACGCCACAACCTGCCGTTTATCAACATCATGAACAAAGACGGTACCCTCAACGAAAATGCTGGCGAGTTTCAGGGTCAAGATCGGTTCGTTGCCCGCAAAAATGTGGTTGCCAAGTTGGAGGAACTGGGCGCACTGGTCAAAGTAGAAGACTACAAGCACACAGTGCCCTACAGCGATCGCGGCAAAGTTCCCGTCGAACCCTTACTCTCAACCCAGTGGTTCGTCAAAATTGAGCCACTGGCAAAACGAGCACTGGAATTTTTGGATGGGCAAAATTCTCCCGTCTTTGTGCCAGAACGCTGGACAAAAGTTTACCGCGATTGGTTGGTGAGCCTGCGGGATTGGTGCATCTCCCGCCAGCTCTGGTGGGGGCATCAAATCCCTGCCTGGTATGCCATCAATAAAACGGGCGGGCAAATTACCGATGACACGCCATTTGTTGTAGCCAAGTCTGAAGCGGAAGCCAGGGAAAAGGCGATCGCCCAATTTGGAGCCGATGTACAACTAGAGCAAGACCCCGATGTGCTGGATACCTGGTTTTCAGCCGGACTTTGGCCCTTCTCCACAATGGGCTGGCCCCAAGAAACTGTTGACTTAAAGACCTACTACCCCACCACCACCCTCGTCACTGGCTTCGACATTATTTTCTTTTGGGTTGCCCGCATGACCATGATGGCAGGGCATTTCACCGGACAAATGCCGTTTGAAACTGTCTACATTCACGGTTTAGTGCGGGATGAGAACAACAAGAAAATGTCCAAATCCCTCAACAACGGAATTGATCCACTCCTGCTGATCGACAAATACGGCTGTGATGCCCTGCGCTACACCCTGGTGCGAGAAGTTGCCGGAGCCGGGCAAGACATTCGCCTGGAATACAATCGCAAAACCGATGAATCTGCTTCAGTGGAAGCGTCTCGCAACTTCACCAACAAACTCTGGAACGCCTCCCGCTTTGTGTTGATGAACCTGGCAGATTCTCGATTGCAGATGGCAGATTTTAGAGAGATAGCCCAAAAACTTCACTCTTCAATCTCTAATCTTCAACTCGCCGATCGCTGGATTCTCTCCCGGTTCAACCAGGTGACTGAGCAAACTCGCAAGTTAATCGACCATTACGCTTTAGGTGAAGCCGCAAAAGGTTTGTATAGTTTCATCTGGAATGACTTCTGCGATTGGTATATCGAACTAGTCAAATCCCGGTTGCAGGGAGAAAACGCCGAGTCGAAGCAAACGGCTCAACAAGTATTGGCGTTTGTTCTA
Source organism: Leptolyngbyaceae cyanobacterium C42_A2020_001 (assembly GCA_015272515.1). GTDB lineage: Bacteria > Cyanobacteriota > Cyanobacteriia > Leptolyngbyales > Leptolyngbyaceae > JSC-12. The sequence continues at coordinate 4,434 of JACYLN010000015.1, forward strand.
GAAGGAACATTGAAACTCTTGCATCCCTTTATGCCCCACATCACGGAAGAAATTTGGCATACCCTAACCCAGACGGGCGAAGAGAGCTGTTTAGCCCTGCAATCCTATCCAGAAGCTAACCTCAGCCTGATTGATTCTGACCTGGAGCAACAGTTTGAGTTGCTGATTGAAGCCACTCGCACGATTCGCAATCTGCGGGCGGAAGCGGAGATCAAACCGGGCGCAAAGATTCAAGTGTTCATGCAAAGCGAGAGCGATCGCGAACGCCAAATCTTGACAAACAGCAAACCTTACATTCAAGATCTAGCCAAAGTTGAACAATTAACCATCAACTCCCCCCAAGACCCAGATGCATTCTTATCTTCTCAGAAAAAGATTGCAGGTGTGTTTGGTACTGTGCAGGTTTTGATTCCACTAGAGGGTGTCGTCGATGTCAAGACACTCCACGCTAAGCTGGAGAAAGATCTGAAAAAGGTAGAAGCAGAAATTCAGTCCCTTTCTGCTCGTCTGAACAATCCTAATTTTGTCAGCAAAGCCCCGGCTGAGGTTGTTCAAGTGGCTCAGGCTGCATTAGAAGAAGCCCAAAAACAGGCAGAAATCTTACGCACTCGGTTGGCGGAACTTTAGTAAATCTTAGTGCTGACTAATCATCAGAAATCCATATTTCAGTGGTTATGATCGTTCCAATCGACTAACCTCAGCGTTTGTGCGCTAAAAATCTGCATATACTTGCCTGACTTCCTGCTTTGAGAAAGGATATACTTTCTTGGTATTTAGTTAGGAATTGTTAAATCATTGAGTTGTTCCGATGTGTAGGCTGTAAAGTTGTCCACTCTTTCTTGTAGCTTTAGCAGTCAAGTTCTATGTTTGTTTTTATACTCAGATAAGCAGAAGGCGAAGCGATAATGCTGCATCTGGCTCAGGTAGAAAGAATAGCCCCAGATAAAGCGGGACTGCGCTTACTTGCTCGTCAGCGTTCCGAATACTCGTGGACTTTAGTGGCAGAGCAAGAGCTATTGCCAGTGGAACAACTGCTTGAGTATGGGGAGGGTGCTCTTGTGCTAGTGACGCTCTCGGAAGCACGCGAGATTTTGCATATTGAAAATGCTGGAAGTTGGCTGCTTGGCATTATTCAAACCTTTCTTAGAAATGGGATTACGCCAGAATTTTTGCAAGAAGAATCGGAACGAGCAGAGCAATGGCGACAAACGCTAACTTTGCAAAGCCAGGATCTCGATCGCCGGGCGCTGGAACTAGAAGCTCGTCGGGAGCAAATTGAGCAACTAGAGGAAGCCCTCAAGCGCGAGAAAAAACAAATGGAATTGCTGGCAAATCAATACAAAGAGCAGACTCAGGAACTTGATCGCCGCACCGCAGAACTGGAAGCCCTTCAAGAACAAGTTGCGCGGCTCGAAGAAGCGTTAAAGCATGAAAAAATTCAGAAGGATGAATTGTTGGCTCAATCTCAGATCAAAGCCAATCCTTCCAACTGAGCAATTCGCAACATTCTTTGCCTTCTAAAAATTTTGCATGTTGCGCGTGCTGAAAGCGTACGATCGCCGTTTATTAGTTCCATTGTGCCTATGTTTGTCAGCAAATGGTTGAGCCAAAGGAGTACGCGAAGACTGCTAGCGCTTATTCTGGGAGCGATCGCTCTCCTAACTGTTTTACGATTGGCTATGGGATTTTTGCCGCAACACCCCCCCACCGGTTCATCGTTCAAGTCGCTGGAAGCAATACCAGTCCGTGCTCAACAGGTGCAAGTCGGCTTTTATGGACTCAATATTTACGAACTCGATATTTCTAATGACACGTACCGCCTGGATGCCTATGTTTGGTTTCGCTGGAAGGGAGAGATTGACCCAATCGCAGATCTGGAGTTTGCAAACGCAGTTGAAGACTGGGGCATGACTCAGAAACCTGGTTACGAGAAGCCTCAAAAGCAGCCAGATGGTAGTTGGTATCAAATCCTACGCATCGAGGGACGATTTGTTCAGCCCTTTAGCTTGTCGCGGTATCCGCTGGATCAGCAGCACCTTAGCATGACCTTAGAGAATTCCATCTACACGGCAAAAGATCTGGTTTATGTGGCAGACACCAAAGATTCTGGTTACGCCGATACCTTGTCGATTCAGGGATGGGACATTACAGGCTGGAAAAGCTACAACCTGCTGCATAGCTACCCCAGCAACTTTGGGCTTTCAGAGCCTGAGACCAGCCCATACTCAGCAGTGCGATTTGAAATTGTGGTTGCAAGACCAATCAACTACTTCATCTGGAAGCTACTACTACCTCTGATAATTGTGCTGGCATCCGGGTGGGGGGGCGCTACTACTACACCCAAGCTACGTAGAATCACGGATTGCAATTCCCGTAACAGCCTTACTAACAATTGTCTTTCTGCAACAGTCTTACTCAGAAGCGGTACCCGAAATGGGCTATTTGGTGCTGTTGGATAAAATTTATGCTTTATCCTATCTGCTGGTGATAGCTGCCATTATGGAAGCGATCATTACAGCAGATTGGGTGCAAAGCGGTCAGTCAGAGAACTATGCGCGCGTGATTCGGGTCGATCGCCCGTTTTTGGCAATTCAATGCTTTGCATTAATAACAGGTGTTTTGCTGATCATCACATTTTGAGATTCTTGCCAAAGGGTACTTCAACCCGATAACCTACCCCATGTTTACACTTAACAGTTGGCTGAAGACAATTGAGGACGGCTGGCTGGAACTATTTCGTGGTTGGGTTCGGCTTCTTCCGGTAATAGAAACCCTCGAATGAAGCGGGCGATCGCTCGTTGTGCCAAACCTTCTACAATTTGCTGCCCCATTCGATGGGTTTCTGGCTTGAACAATAACCGTGGAAAGACAGGTGCCAGCTTAATTGGGTCAAATCCGGGAGTCTCTCTCAAAATGCCGAAGATACGCTGGATATGTTCTAGGGTTTGCTGATCCGCCGTTGAAACCGTTGGAGGATTCACTGCAAACCCAAACCGTTCACCCAGGGAATAGGTCAGGCTACGAATGGCATTATTACCAAAAGTATCCACCCCCCGCACAATCACATCAACTAACTGATTGCGAATCAATTCACCCCGCTCTGAGAAAAGATACTCAGTGGTTTGATCTACCACTCGATTAATGTCGTAATCGCTGTTGTCGCGGGCATTCCTGAGCAAATTCTCCAAACGGTTCCAGCGGAATGTTCCTTCTTTAAACAACAAATCTCGCAAAGATGCCCGCAACTCGGGCGCGGGATCGGTCAGAAGCCGTTTGGCAACATAGGGATAGGCTTTACTAAGTACTTTGAAGTCGGGGTCAACGTTAATCGCGATACCTTCTAAGGTAACGAGCGATCGAATGATCAAGGCGTAGTAAGCAGGGACCCGAAACGGGTACTCATACATCACTTCAGAGAGTTGGTCGGTAATACTTTTGAAGTTCAATTCGGCAACACTGGCACCTAAGGCGTGATTAAACACAGTCGCCAGGGCAGGAATGATCGGGGTGAGGTCAGTGTCGGGGGTCAAAAATTCCAACTTTACATAGTCGTTTGCCAACCCTTCAAAGTCGCGGTTGACCATGTGAACCACTGCCTCGATCAAACCATAGCGCTGGTAAGGCTTGACTTCGCTCATCATGCCAAAATCCAGGTAGGCTAGTTTGCCATCTGGTGTTGCCAACAAGTTTCCTGGGTGCGGATCGGCGTGAAAAAAGCCACTTTCTAGAAGCTGACGCAGCGAACACTGAACCCCAACATCAATCAGGTGGGTGGCATCAATGCCCTGAGCACGAATGGCTTCTGGTTGGGTGAGTTTGGTGCCGTTGATCCATTCCATAGTCAGCACACGTCGTCCGGTGTACTGCCAGTAAATGCGGGGCACATAAATTTCTGGGAGGTTGCCATACAATTGCGCGAATCGCTCGGCATTACGACCTTCCTGGGTATAGTCCATCTCTTCAAAGATGCGAGTTGCAAACTCGTCCATGATGCCAACAAGGTCACTACGGACTCGTTTAACGTTGTTCATCACGAGAATGGCGAGTTGCCGCAGGATGTACATATCCAGGGCGATGTTTTGCGCGAGTCCGGGACGCTGAACTTTCACGGCAACATGTTCGCCAGTTTTCAGCCGCCCTTTATAGACCTGACCAAGAGAAGCCGCCGCGATCGGTTCTTCGGTGAGATCGGCATAAATCTCATCCGGGTGAGCACCCAACTCTTCCTGAATAAACTGGTACGCCAGTTCATTATCAAAGGCAGGAAGTTGATCTTGTAGGCGGGCAAGTTCTTCCAGATAGATTGGGGAAACGAGGTCAGGACGAGTAGACAGGGCTTGCCCAACTTTGATAAAAGCTGGTCCTAACCGGGTCAGGGTTTCCCGTAAACGAACTGCCTGACGACGCTGCTTTGTCTCTGATACCACGGTATTGCGATTCCACCACCAGGAGAATCCAAAGGTTAAAAATGGAAGAAGAATTTTGAGAATCCGTGCCCAAACCTGGAAGGGGCGACGATGGTAGTAGGCGGAGATGACCTCTGCGTTGTAGCGAAGTCCTTCAATTTCGGGTGTAGGTGGTTGGGCTGGCTTGAGTGTGTCGGGTCGCAAAGCACGGTTTTCCTCAACTACTGGTGAAATGAGTGCATCCTGAATCGGTTCGTTCACGACCTGGTGGGATGATTCCAGAGGGGAAGAAATCGTTGGCATTGCGGTGTTGGAATTCATAGCGTGCCCAAGAAAGATGGCAATGTAAAGTATTGTAACAAGTTAAATGCGGTAACGGGCTGTTGTAGAACACAGAGTTTCCATCTCATCGCATCAGGACGTATGTAAGCGCCCTGATACGAATGATTACACCCTACATTCAAACCTACACCTGATCCTTCCGTTTGCAGAGAGAGGTTTACCGAGCGTTAGAGAGAGGTTTACCGAAGATCGTTCAATCTCGGTACGATGAGGTAGGATTCTGTCATGATTCTGTCTTCAGTACATTTGCTCGCGATCGCGTTCGGTCTTTTTCATTCCGGTTGTGTCCATGTTGCTTTGCTTGCGGATCGAAAACTTTGCCCTGGTAGACCGTTTGGATCTGGAATTGGGAAAAGGGCTAACCGTGCTCACAGGTGAAACAGGAGCCGGTAAGTCAATTATTCTGGATGCGCTAGATGCGGCGTTGGGTGGGAAGGTAACTGGGCGGGCAATTCGGACGGGAGCCGAAAAAGCCCTGATTGAAGCCACCTTTCAGCTTGATGAGGAATTGAAGGACTGGTTGAACCACCAGTCAATTGGATGTGAGACAGGAACGCTGGTATGCAGTCGAGAGGTAGTTGCTAATACCACCAGTCAGCGCAGTCGCTCACGGGTCAATGGGGCATTAGTGAATAAGCAACAGATGGAGGAGTTGCGCGATCGCTTAGTAGAACTGACCGCCCAGGGGCAAACTGTGCAGATTGGGCAACCCGCTCTCCAACGTGAATGGCTCGACTGCTACGGGGGCACAACCCTACTTAAACAACGAGAAGCTGTAGCAGCAGCGTTTACAGCATATCAGCAGGCAACCCAAGCACTCGAAAATCGACGACGAGCAGAACAGCAGCGCTTGCAGCAACTAGATCTGTTTGACTATCAATTGCGGGAGTTAAACGCTGCTAATCTGGACGATCCCGACGAACTAGACTTGTTAGAACAGGAAGCGAAACGCCTCAGCCACAGCGTTGAACTTCAGCAACAAAGCTACGTTGTGTATCAAGCCCTATACCAGAACGACAACGATGCCGAAGCCGAAACCTGCACAGATTTACTCGGCAAGGCAGAAAACATTCTGCAAGATATGGTGGAATACGATACCCAACTGCGACCAATTTTGGAGTTGGTTACAGCGGCACTGGCACAGGTGGAAGAAGCTGGACGCGAGATCAATGCTTATGGCGAGAGCATTGAAGCTGATCCCCAACGATTGCAAGAAGCACAGGTGCGGATCGCAGAACTGAAGCAGGTCTGCCGCAAATATGGTCCCACTTTAACAGAGGCGATCGCCATGCGCGATCGCCTGCAAGAAGACCTGCTAGAGCTAACCGGAGGCGGGCAATCCGTTGAAGAACTAGAACAAGCAGTGCAAACTTGTCATGAAACCTTGATCCAAGCCTGTACTGAACTTACTAATCTGCGGCAAACAGCAGCAAAAGACCTGGAAACTCGGTTGGTGAATGAACTCAAACCGCTGGCAATGGAAAAAGTCAAGTTTGAAGTGGGCATCACGCCTTGCCCTCCTTCTGCCACAGGTGCCGATCAAATTACCTACCTGTTTAGTCCCAACCCTGGAGAACCTTTGCAACCGTTGACCGAAATCGCATCGGGCGGAGAAATGAGCCGATTTTTGCTGGCACTTCAGGCGAGTTTTTCTCAGGTTGACTCAGTAGGCACGCTGGTCTTTGACGAAATTGACGTAGGCGTATCCGGACGGGTAACGCAAGCGATCGCCGAAAAGCTATACCAATTGAGCCAGCATCATCAAGTCCTCTGTGTCACCCACCAACCAATCGTAGCAGCAATGGCAGATCATCATTTCCGGGTGAGCAAACACCTGATTGGAGCCAACGGAGAGACAGCAAGCACCCCTCTAGAAAATGGCAATGGGTACAAGGCAAAAGGAAAACGGCAGAAGGCAAAAGGGAGGAATCAGGAGTCAGGAGTCACAAGTCAAGAGTCAGAAGAGATTCATCCCCCCCCCTGCTCAGCCCCCATCCCCTCCGCTTCCCCGCCCGATGCTGTGCGAACTGTAGTGCGAGTAATGCCCCTGACCGATGAACAACGGAAGCAGGAACTTGCATTGTTAGCAGGTGGACAAACGGCTGAAGAAGCCAGCAGTGTAACTGATGCAGCAGCTTACGCCTTTGCAGAATCGTTGTTGGCTCAAGCAGCACATTTACGGCAAGCCCCTTCCGCGATCGCGCCTACGTCACCCGTTTTAGAACCTGCCACAAAAGCCCGATCCGCTCGCTCGAAAAGTACAAAGAGAAGGTAGAAAGTCAAAGGCGCAAGACAGGGTATGGAGTTTGGGGTATCCAGAGAGGGTTTAGATTACCGATTTGAGATTGCAGAGTTTAGACTTTAGCTTGCAGATCAGCATTCTCCAACTTCTTCACTCCTCCACCCACCTCTACCCACTCCCCCTCTACCCACCCACTTCCCTTTCTCCACGATCCATAGAAATGTTGTGGATTTTATCAGCACGCAGAAATCCTATGCTTTAGTGATGCAATAGCGATAATGTGTGACGCAGGATGGGTTAACTTCTACCAGTATTAGGCTAAAAGCCGAGCGTTACAGAATAACTCATATAGTTGATGGGAAAGGGTATTTGGGAATGCTGACAATTGAACACAGAATCCACCTTAATAATGGTAGAAAACAGTACCCATCTTTTGGCATAGAGTGCCAAAATCATCCTAACGAGCCGCAGGTGAAAACCGATTTGAGGAGTGTGTAAATCCCAGTTGAACCCTCACCTGATAGCGTCATTGGCAGAAAGCGCTTCAACTTCACTGTTAACCTAACTTCTATCCCTATCCCTATGACTACCTCATCGCAGCATCTACCCGATCGCAATCAGAGAGACGCAGTGATCGACGTTCCGCACGTTGAGGTTGCAACTGTTCAGGCTGAGGTTGTTGTTCAACCGGAACCCACTGAATCTAATAGCTCCATCCCAATTTCCGAGGCTCCCTCCACCGGCGGGACATTGGTCACAACCAAAGGCAGTTTCTCAACGTTTTTAGCACCACTCAAAAAAGACACCTTTAAAGAAGTGGTCACGGATGTTGAGCAGAAACTCAAAGTGGTTAATCAAACCCTGTCAATGCTCGATAACTTGATGGATGCTCAAGGGTTTGATGCCATTCTGGACGAAATGCTACGCTCAATTACCTTGAAAACAGGCGAGCTTCTCAACGCCGATCGCTCCACCATCTTTCTACTAGATGAAGATAAACACGAACTTTGGTCCATCGTTGCTAAAGATGAAAAAGGCAACAACCTGGAACTACGAATTCCAATGAACGCCGGAATTGCTGGAGAAGTGGCAACAAAACGGCAGGTTATTAATATTCCTTACGACTTTTACGATGATCCCCGTTCTGCCGCCGCCAAAAATTTTGACAAGAAAAATAACTACCGCACCTACACGATGCTGGCAATGCCCTTGCTCAATGATGAGGGCAAGTTGGTTGCGGTGGTTCAGTTAATTAACAAACTAAAGCTGAATCAAGATCCCGCCGCTCCTTTAGACGCAAAGATTGATTTGGGTGGTTTCACCGCCGAAGATGAGCAGGTGTTTGAGGAATTTGCGCCTTCTATTCGCCTGATTATTGAGTCTTCGCGCTCTTTCTATAGAGCAACCCAACAACAGCGGGCAGCCTCGGCATTAATGAAAGCAACCAAGTCTCTTAGCCAGAGCAGCTTAGATCTGGAGGACACCCTGAAGCGGGTGATGGAAGAGGCAAAGGAATTGATGCAGGCAGATCGCAGTACGCTGTGGTTGTTGGATCGCGATCGCGACCAGTTGTGGACGAAGATTCCCATTGGAGGAGTACTGCAAGAAATTCGCATCCCAATGGGTGCAGGTTTTGCTGGGCAAGTCGCGACAACAGGAGAACCCCTCCTGATCCCGTTTGACTTGTACGACGATCCCAATTCCCAAACCTCTAAAGATACCGACCAAAAAACAGGCTACCGGACATGCAGTATGCTCTGTATGCCAGTGTTTAATGCCGATGGTGAATTAATTGCCGTAACCCAGTTGGTCAACAAAAAGCGGCAGGGAGACTATGCGGCTTATGATCCTAAAAATTACCCGGAGGCTCCCGAAGTTTGGCGGGCAAGCTTCAACCGCGGCGACCAGGAGTTTATGCAGGCGTTCAACATTCAAGCTGGCGTTGCGCTCCAAAACGCAAAATTGTTTGAGACGGTGCGGCAGCAAGAGCAGCTTCAGCGCGACATTTTGCGATCGCTCACCAACGGAGTCATCTCTACTGATAAAAATGGCAATATCATCGCCGCCAATGAAAGCGCTAAAGAACTCTTGGGGTTTGAGGAGCAGGCTCCATTACAAGGAATCCCTGTAATGGAACTGGTGAGAGTTGAGAAAAAAGACTTCAAAGGGTTTACTGAATGTTTAGGAAAAGCACTTAACCCAGTCGAAAAAGAAGACCGAGAGCAAGAGTACGAAGACCTGACCCTGTATCCCGTCAAGGGCAACGAGCAGCACAGCGTCAACCTCTCCATCAGCACCATCGTGGATGCGAACGATAGCATGACCGTATCTGGCGCACTCGTAGTAATGGATGACATCAGCGACGAGAAACGTCTGAAAACTACAATGAGTCGTTATATGTCAGAAGACCTGGCAGAGCAGCTCATTAAAAGTGGAGAAGCCAAGCTGGGAGGCAAACGCATCCCGGCATCCGTCTTGTTCTCAGATATCCGCAGCTACACCACCATTACTGAAACCTTAACGGCAGAAGAAGTGGTGGAAATGCTCAATCGCTACTTTGAGCCGATGGTAGAAGCTGTATTTCGTCACAAAGGCACATTAGATAAGTACATTGGCGATGCCATTATGGCGGTGTTTGGCTCACCCCTACCGCTTGACAACCATGAATGGATGGCAGTACAAACGGCGATCGAAATGCGTCACCGCCTGGCAGAATTCAATGAAGCGTGGGTAGCAGAAGACCCCGATAAGTACAAGCCCATCCGCATTGGTATTGGAATTAATTCCGATGAAGTGATTAGTGGCAACATTGGTTCCAGTAAACGGATGGAATTCACCGCGATCGGCGACGGTGTGAACTTAGGTTCGCGCTTAGAAGGAGCCAGCAAACAATACGGCACTGACATTATTATTAGCGAAAACACGTATATTCCCTGTGCCGACAAGGTTTGGGCGCGAGAACTGGACTACATCAAAGTTAAAGGAAGAGATCAACCGGTCAAAGTTTACGAACTGGTAGGACTGCGGGAAGATCCCATCCCTGACGAGCAAAAGCGAATTATTGACCATTACCACAAAGCTCGTCACTACTATCTCGATCGCAACTTCCCACTGGCAATGGCAGAGTTTGGGCAAGTGCTCAGTATCGACAAAGACAACAAAGCAGCCAGCCTACACCTGCAAAGGTGCCAGCACTGGCTGCAAAATCCCCCGAAAGATGATTGGGATGGCTCTTGGGCATTGACAGACAAGTAGGGGAGAGATGGAATTGAGGTTAGGGAAGGAATTGGAGATTGAGGATTGAAGATTGAAAATTGGGTAGATGGGTGGGTGGAGGAGGTGGAGAATGCTGATCTGCAAGCTAAAAATCTAAACTCTGCAATCTCAAATCGGTAATCTAAACTCCTCCCCCGATACCTATACCCTGCCTTTTGTCCCCTGACTGCCTATTTTCCTGAATTGACCATTGCCTGACGTAGCATCTCTTTTTGCTCGCGTGACAGGGTGGCAACAACTTCTTGCGGTGGAGAGTTGCGGAACAGTTGTAGAAGTTGAGACAGGTCATCCTGGGAAATTTGGGAGGCGATCGCTTCGTCTGCTTCGGGATGGCGACACACACCTGCATCACAGTTCAAGCCTAGTTGATGCCAATAAATTGTGGGAATGGATCGTCCCCGTTGACCGTTGTGTTCTTGATTAAGCAGAGACGACTCGGTGTAGGCTCTGGGCGATGGATAGTAGCGTTCGACTCGTGGATAGGGCACTGTGAAACAGCCAAACATTTTGCGGTACTCTTCAGAGTCGAGAATGGCGGTGATGAATTGGGCAACACCTTTGTGCATCAGAATTTCGCAGTAAAGCTTGATTTCGTCCTGATTGATCGGTGCCCGTCCTAAAAAGTGTTTAAAGCACAACTCTAGAAATTTCATGTTAGATGAGTTGTGGTAGAAGCTATTGAGATAAACCTGAGAGTGCCCCAACTCTCTCAAAAACCGCCTCACTCCGATTTTGTCGCACAAAAAATCTTTCTCGGCTTTTGCCAGGTGTTTCCGCTCGTAAGTGTAAGGCTGGCGTTCTAGCACCTGATGGTAAATCTGTCGTAGTGCTATTTGGCGTTCTTCGGGTGTGGAATGGCGATTAACGGTAACAGGTTGAAAGGTATTCATTGCAAAATCCCCAAAACTTAGGTGGAGAAGGGAAACCAGTCGGCGATCGCGCTCTTGCCACTTCAGAGGTGACTGTTTGCACGCAAATTAGAGGATCTGAGCAAGCCCAGAGGGGGGAATGGCAGCTAAGCGTGAGATTGCAGCGATTGCAAAATTAGATCCAGGTAGGGACGAACTAAATTGGCAGAAGCGGCAGGGAGAGAAGCCGCGATCGCGGCTTGTAAATTGCGATACGCCAGGGAACAGTGCATATTGCGTTTATGTGCCAGCAGAATTGTATCCAGCCAAACCATCATCTGTTCTTTGAAAAAGAGTTCATCGTCTCGCAAGATGGCGATCGCAATGTACCGCAACACTTCGGTCATGTCGTACTTGCACCGCCCACCATGCTGTTGAATCAACTCTGGATAAGTATTGGCAAACTTACGAAGCGAAAAGAGCACGAGTTTTTCGCTGTATTCTCGAAGCAGATGATAAGTTTCTAGCCGAACGGCATAACTCTGAATATAGTGTTCTAACGGTTGAAGCTCCTGGGCATCTAAATATCGTCCATCGGCTTCCACAATGTTTTGACTTAACGTGTAATTCAACGTTTGCATAGGGTGTCCAGGAATTCTTCCTATTTTTCAGACTGCCCTGACACAACTGCGAGAAAACGTTTTGCAGCGATTCTCAAACTATCGACAAGTTTCTTAACTCTGGGAGTAAATTAATCGATCGTTGCTCGTTGCAGCGCTTGGTTCTCTTCACTAAATTGGGTAGAGTAAGATAAACTTGACTTATCTTTCAGTAATTTACAAAATTTTAAGCTTTTTCTCTAATGTCACGTTCCACACCCCAGGCACTATTGCTAGTGGACGGCTACAACGTCGTCGGGTGTTGGCATGACTTGAAGAAAGTTCGTGACTCAGACGGCTTAGAAGAAGCTCGACGGTTACTGATCGAGTCGTTGATGAACTATAGCGCCTACCAGGGCTACGATACCCGTGTAGTATTTGATGCTCAGTATCGAGATTGCCCCAGTAATCGAGAAGTCATTACCAGCTTTCTTTCTGTTTGTTACACCGACTTTGGACAAACCGCTGACACCTACATCGAAAAAGCCTGCGCTGCATTTCGTAATGATCTTCGCAAATTTCACTCTCGCTTAATCGTTGCCACCAGCGATCGCGCCCAGCAATTAACCGTCGTGGGCTACGGAGCCGAATGCCTCTCAGCAGAACAGCTTGCTAACGAAGTAGATACTGTTGCCCTACAAGTTCGCCAGAAACGCAAGCCCACTAAAAAGCCAACCGGACGCTTCCTTGCCCATGCCCTTGACCCCGCCGCTCAAAAGCGCCTATCGGAAATGCGGTTTGGCAAGGGCGGGTAGCTGAATCAAAGATTTTTGCGATCGCCCAGGCGAAGGATGACTGCTTGTAAACTTATATTAAGCAGTTATTCAGAGTTTTTTATGTTTCTCAAATCGCTTCTCAGCCTGGTGCTGACCGTTGTCTTTACGCTAAGTGCCTACCCATCTGCGGTGTCTGCTACACCCATGGGTGGAACACTACCAGAACTGCATAAACCTGCTCCAGAATTTACGCTACCTACGAATACAGGCGATGGCACCATTTCCCTGGCGGACTATCGCGGGCAATGGGTGGTAGCTTACTTCTACCCCCGCGACTTCACACCTGGTTGCACCTTAGAAGCTCGTCGCTTCCAGGAAGACTTGCCAAAATACCTAGAACGAAACACTCAAATCGTAGGGATTAGCGTTGATGATGTTGATTCTCACGCAGAATTTTGCGATTCCGAAGGGTTGAAGTTTCCCTTATTAGCCGATGAAAATGGTGCCGTCAGCAAAGCCTATGGTGCCTGGTTGGCTCCCCTGTCGCTGCGTCATACTTACATCATTGATCCAGATGGCAACCTGCAAGCCGTTTTTACAGGAGTTCGCCCGGTAATTCATAGCGCTGAGGTGCTGGCAAAGTTGGATGAATTGCAAGGGCAAGGGTAAGGAACTAGAAGGCGGAAGGTGAGGCGAGGAAGATGAGGGAGTGGGTGAGGAAGCGAGTGGGCGAGTGAAATTCCGTCTACTCACCTACCCATTCCCCATTCCCCATTCCCCTTCTACAATAGACTCAACCCAGATCACCATCTTTTTATGCAGTCTAAACCAGAAGGCTCATCGCCTGCGTCGGCTGAAAGTCCGGAGTTTGCTGAACCGATCGCGCGCAAACCGTTAGTGTTACTGAAAGATACGGAGCGCTCACTGCGAGTAAAAACCATTGATGCGATCGCTCCATTGTTACCAGAGTCATTAGCCGTGAACTTGGGGGAAGCCTCTGTGATCGCGGATGAATCTCTAGAGCGACTAGCGGAGATTGACCTGGATGAGATTACTGATGCAGCTCTCAAGCCCGCCCGTATGCAGATGGGGATGCTGTTTGTGGGGTTTGGGGCGCTGGCAATCACCTTTTTGCTGATGGTGCTCTACGTCCTGCATCCAGAGATGACGGTGGCAGATCAGATCCACCACTACTGGTATCAATACGTTGGGTGTGTGGGTTTGGGAATTTCTGGATTATTCATGATTGGGCGCGAAGCAATGCGTCCAGGGGAATTTTCAGACAGTAGCCAGGATGAAGCTGACCCCTGGTGATTGCGGCTGTCAAGACAAATTAAATGGTAGTTTAAGATACATGCGATCGCAAAATTGCTGTTGTTTGTGCGAAACGCGCCCAACCTCCTAATCTTCACTCTATGACTGCGACTGCTCTAACTGCTTCTGAGTGGGAACACCACTTTGTTGAAACAAACCGCATCCGTCTGCACTACGTAACGCAAGGAGCGGGAGAACTGGTTCTTTTACTGCATGGATTCCCAGAATTCTGGTACTCCTGGCGCTATCAAATCCCTGCTTTATCGCGCCACTTTAAGGTGGTGGTGCCCGATCTGCGGGGCTACAACGATTCTGATAAGCCTGCAAGCGGTTACGATCTGGATACCTTAGTAGCTGACATTCAAGGTTTGATTGAAAGTTTGGGCTATACTCGCGCTCATATCGTGGGGCATGACTGGGGTGGCGCGATCGCCTGGCACATGGCACAAAAATTTCCTCAATACCTCAACCGCATGGTGATCTTAAGTGCAGCTCCCGTTCAACGGTTTGTGCAAGAGCTGGTTAGCAACCTGGATCAACTGCGACGCAGTTGGTACATCCTGAGTTTTCAGATTCCCGGCATTCCTGAATGGTTGATTCAGCAAAACCTGGCTGAATTCGTCAAAAACTTACTCCGCGAACAAGCGATTCGTAAGGGTGCATTTACCAAAGAAGACACCCAGATTTATCAATCAGCCCTTGCCAAACCAGGTGCCCTCTCTGCGGCACTCAATTACTATCGGCAAATGTTTTCTCCCTGGAATTGGGTACGCGATTGGATGAATACACCAAATCCGATTACAGTTCCCACCTTAGTGTTGTGGGGAGAGGAGGATTCGCTCGTTCCCCCCCAAGTGGCTCAAGGATTAGAACGTTTGATTGCTGCTCCATTTAATTTCAAACTGATTCCTCACTGTGGTCACTGGATTCAGCAAGAGGCTCCCCAAACAGTTAATCGAGAATTGCTGAGATTTTTGAGAAACGGCGAATAAAAAAATACCTGGCAGCCCCCCGCCAGGTAAGTTAGGTTGCACTTGAGCAACTGTCTATATTTCTAATGTACAGAGTGAACGTTTTATCTCCTTCCCCGACTGGTGTGATTTATGTTTCACCCAAGTCAATCACCCAACCAGGTTAGCGGTATTTGCATAATTTGAACGAGGTATGGTTTAGATAAAAAAATACCCAGCAGCCCCCCGCCAGGTAAGTTAGGTTGCACTTGAGCAACTGTCTATGTTTTGAGAATACGACGACTTTCAAACAATTCCTTCCCCACAAAGTATGAGCGATGGGGATGATTCCACCCTACCCGAATGGGTTACGGGGCAATTTTTGGTTTTGCGGCTTCTCCAGCAAAAATGCATTGATTGATGGTTTGTGGAAGTAGCAGGAAGCATACAATGCTGGTCATGATTGAGCGTTGCAGGAAGAATTGTCATGTCCGAAAGCTATCCGCGGGATATGGTGGGCTACGGTCGGCAGGTTATAGACCCGAAATGGCAGAACCAGGCTCGTGTTGCGGTGCAGTTTGTGATCAATTACGAAGAGGGCGGGGAGAACTGTATTCTTCACGGAGACCAGGCTTCGGAAATGTTTTTGTCCGAAATTGTGGGAGCTGTGCCCTTTATGGGTCTGCGCCACATGAATATGGAGTCTTGCTATGAGTATGGCAGTCGGGCAGGGTTTTGGCGATTGCATCGGATGTTTACGGAGCGGCAGATTCCGGTGACGGTGTATGGGGTGGCGATGGCATTGGGACGAAATCCGGAAGCCGTTACTGCCATGAATGAGGCGGCGTGGGAAATTGCCAGTCATGGCTATCGCTGGATTGATTACAAATATTTTGGGGAGGATGCAGAGCGGGAGCATTTACAACAGGCGATCGCGCTCCATACGAAAGTCACAGGTAGTCGTCCCTTAGGTTGGTATACGGGGCGCACCAGTCAATTTACGCGCAAACTGGTGGTGGAAGAGGGCGGCTTTCTTTACGATGCCGACAGCTACGCCGACGATTTGCCCTACTGGACGCATGACTACGGCAAGTCCCATCTTGTGATTCCCTACACCCTCGACAACAACGATATGCGATTTGCTACGCCACAAGGATTCAACTCTGGCGATCAGTTTTTTGCCTACCTGCGAGATGCCTTTGACGTGCTGTATGCCGAGGGGGAAACCGCTCCTAAAATGATGAGTATTGGGCTGCATTGTCGCTTAGTGGGTAGACCCGGTCGTGCAGCCTCCCTCGCTCGTTTTCTAGACTATGTTCAGCAGCACGATCGCGTTTGGTTGTGCCGTCGAATTGATATTGCTCGTCACTGGCATGAGCATCACCAACCGAAGGGGAATGGGTAATGGGTGACTGGTGATGGGGAAGGGCGAAAGGGTAATGGGTGATGGGGAAGAGAGGGAAGAGGAATCTCCCCTACCTCCCTTACCTCCCTTACCATCCCCACCTTCTATTTTCTGACTCCTGTCTCCTGTCTCCCTTCGGGCTGAGCCTCAGGGCGAAGCCTGTCTCCTTGTCTCTTGTTGCCTCACTATGAAACCTTTTTACTGTGGATTACTAGCTGGATTGGCGATCGCGCTATCTGCGTGTGGGTTTGAGTCCCAGACGCAACCAGAATCAGCACGAGCAAATGAACCGATCGTCACACTTCGGTTTAGCGGTTGGCAAAGTAATCCCAATGAGGGCAAGCTACTGACGAAACTGATTGAGGAATTTGAGGCACAGCATCCCAATATTGATGTCAAATACGAGGTGATCAACAGTGAGTATATGGATGTGATCAAAACTCGCTTGATTGGGGATGTGGCACCCGATGTGTTTTATCTGGAAGCGTTTACTGCTCCTTTGTTGATGAAATACGAGGTGCTGGAGCCGCTGGATGGGTATATCTCGCCGGAGTTTGATTTGGCAGATTTTGAACCGTCCCTACTGAATGCGTTTAAGCGCAATGGCAAGATTTACGGCTTGCCCAAAGATTTTTCAACGCTGGCGTTGTTCTACAACAAGCAGGCATTTGCTGAGGCAGGCATTTCCCAGCCGCCGCAAACCTGGGAAGAGTTGCTGACGATTTCTAAACGACTGACAGTGGATAAAACTGGCGACCGCAAACCAGACCAATATGGCTTGGGATTGGCTCCCGAACTCGCCAGACAAACTTTTATGATGCAGGCGTTTGGCGGCAAACTGAACGATGCCAATGGTTATGCCACGTTTGCTACTCCTGCTAGTTTAAAGGGGTTGGAATTGATTGTGAATCAATATCGACGCGATCGCACCGCTGCCCTACCAACCGATGTGGGTGCAACCTGGGGCAGCGAAATGCTGGGGCAAGGTAAAGCGGCAATGGTGATTGAGGGTCCGTGGTCCATTCCCTACTTTAAGGAAACCTTCCCCAAACTAGAATTTGGCACGGCTGAAGTGCCAACCGTGAACGGCAAACGCGGCACAATGACATACACTGTCGCTTACGTGATGAACCGCAAGTCCAAACACAAAGAGGCTGCCTGGAAGTTTATTGCGTATTTGACCAGTAAACAAGGAATGAAAACCTGGGCACAGCAGGGATTGGCTTTACCCAGTCGGCGATCGGTGCTGGCTGAGTTGGGATACGACCAGAACCCGCTGTATGCACCCTTTGCGAAAGGAGCTGCTTACGGCACGATCTGGCAGGGGAAAGAAACACTGCCCACATTATTCACCAACTTCAACAATCAGTTTGTCAGCGCTTTACTGGGAGAGCAATCGCTGCCCAGCGCGATGCAAAAAGCCCAAGACATCGCCAACCGCGAGATCTATCTCTCAAATTAAATCTCAAAGAATTGTGGAAATTTCTTTGAGGTAAACGCGGCTGAAGGGTTCGTGTTCACCGAGTTGATATTGCTCAATTAAGCCTTTGCGCTGGATTGAAATGGTTTCTTGCTTTTTGGTCACAACGGTGGAATGGTCAAACACATCGCGAGCTAAGAGTGTTTCAGTCTCCGTAGGATTGTTGAGAATGACCAGATTGCTACCAAAATAGAACATTCCATCGGTGCTCAAAATGTCATCTGGATATTCTGCAATGAGTAAATCAAGTTTGGGATGACGTAGGAGATTTTGAATGTTGGTGTTGTAATCCTGGTGCAAATTCTTTTGCGATCGATTGATAAAAACAGCTTCTCGACAAACGGCTCCAATGATCCAGTCGGGATGCTGAAGCAGAATGTGATCAATCACTTCCTGAAGATCTTGCACGGTAATGTGGTTGACGCTAATGATAGGAATTCGTGCATCTGAACCGGATACAAAGAAGGTTTTCAGAATATGCGAGGGAACATCGACACTTTCTCCGATCGCAGGTTTAAGGTGCATAAAAATGCCTGGAGCTGCATTAATTTCCAATATGCCAAAATTTCCGTCTTTCCAAGACTGCGCCAGATCACGGGTGACTACGTCAATGCCGAGGCAGGTGAGCCGAAAGTGTTGCGCGATGTCTTGTGCCAGGATGATGTTGTCTGGATGAATTAGGCGTGTGGCATCAATGCTTAAGCCGCCGGAAGAAAGGTTGGCAACTTTTCGTAGGAAAATGGTGCGATCGCGTTCTAACACACTCTCTAAAGACAAACCCTGTTCTTCCAGATACAGCCGCATTGCGTCATCCGACTTAATTTTACCCATCGGTGATGTGGGAGAGTCGAGACGGGCGGCAGTCCGATTTTCGCGATCAATGAGTTCTTGAATGGTAGATTCGCCATCGCCCGTAACTGAAGCCGGACGGCGTTCTGTTGCTGCCACAAATCGACCATTAACGCATAGCAGGCGGTAATCATTTCCGGCAATGCTCTGTTCCACAATAATTCGCGCTGTTTGCTCTGGGGCGATCGCCGCCAACGCCCGGTCAAATGCGTGCTCCAGTTCTTCAGCATCGCGAACATCAGCGGTTACCCCAATTCCCTTATGCCCAACGACAGGCTTCACCGCCACCGGGTAACCAATTTGTTCTGCGGCATTCAACGCTTCATCCACGGTGTAAACAATGCGCCCCTGGGGTACGGGAAAGCCCATTGTATTGAGAAAAGCTTTGCAATCGTCTTTTTGGGTGGTGAAATCTGAGTCGATGTGACTGTCGCCATCAAAGGTGGTGGCGATGCCGCGAACCTGTTTTTTACCGTAGCCGTACTGCATCAAGCCTTCATCCCACAGGTAAAACGTAGGGATACCCATGTCGTCTGCGGTTTTCAGCAGGGCATAGACTGTTGGACCACCATAAACCGATTGGCGAAACACGCCCTGAATGACTTCAATTTGGTCTTCAATCCAAAATTTGCGATCTTGCGTAATAGCTTCAAACCAATCCCAAGCAGCAAAAACGGCTGCGCGACTGGTTCGTGCATGGAGAGATTGAACTGCAATTGTCATACAGTCTTTGGGGCAGGGGCGAACGCTGCAATGGCTAAAGTGGAGATCCATATCCAATTTGCTCACTTCAACCACCGTTTGAGCAAATAGGTGGGCGTGCGTCTCATAGGTGCGTTCCTTTAAGTGAGGGTAGCGATCGCCAATAACGGCAACAAAATCTTCAACAGGCAGCGGTTCGCTAACTCCAGTTTGCCCAAAGTCAAACACATAAGCTGCGGTGTTTAGATAGGGGTTAGGACCAATAAAGTACTTGAAGTTGAAGATATCAAAAACATCTGTTCTACGGGCATTAACCCGACTTGCTGTATCTTTTTCTAAAAGCATAATGCTCTACCCCTAACGTCCGATCTGAGGTTAGCTGGTTCGACGACAGGTTTCATCTGTCGTGGGTCTATCGTTGCGATCGCCTTGCTTGATCCCAAAGCAGAGAAATGAGTACCACAGCTCATCAATAGGCATACACCCTGTGGAGGGTGAAATAAATGGTTAAAAGCGATACAAATTAAGACATAAGCATTCAATGGGAGGCAGCAATCATGCGACAGCACGGAATGACTGTTACCAGAGCTGCATTGAGAGACGAAGTTCACAAACTTGCAGAAACCGCTTTTCATCGCCATTTAATTTCTGGTCATGGTGATAGCGAATATCCCGACAAGTACCAAATTGTCTATCAGGGAAAACCCAAACATTTACTCCTGAGAGATGCTTACAATTTCTTGAACAGATTGATGAGTAATAGGTAGGATGCCTGCACTAAGTAACTGGGCGAAATTAAATATAAAACAACGTAAGCTGGGTTGAGACACGAAACCCAACGCCCGCAGTTACGCTACGCTAATCCATCCTCCAAAGGATTGCACCTTCCTACTTAGTTGCTCTAAAACTTGCTCAAAGTAGGTTTTGGAGCCTTTTTAGGACGGTGGATTAAATAACTCCGAATTATAGGTAGATCTTGTTTCGGTGTTAGCACAGCATAGCGCCTCGCCTCGAAAGATTGGCAGGTTACTATCACCTAATACACCCTATAGAATGCGGTTCTATTCAACTCTCATTCCTTAGTAAAAATTTAATGGGCTGAAAACTCAAGAGATTGAGCAATGGCGGATGTATAGAGCTTTTGAAGTTTAATCTTTTTCAATCTCTATCTAAGGATGGTTCAAGATAAAGTAAATGTCAGGAAATATTGAGATTAACGAATACCATCATTTCAAGAAGACAGTATGGAAACTCAAATAGAAAGTGCCACAGTTGTTTCGGACCCAGAGAATGTGGCGTTGCCTGAATCTTATGGACAACTGATTATTATTGGTGGGGCTGAAGATAAAGAAGGGGAATGTAAGATCCTGCGAGAGTTTGTGCGGCGAGCAGGTGGCTTGCAGGCACGAATTGTAGTGATGACAGTTGCAACAGGGTTGCCCGGCGAAGTTGGTGCCATGTATATGGGCGTATTTGAACGATTGGGTGTGGAAGATGTGAGAGTGGTGGATACCGATTCTAGGGATGATGCCAACAATCCAACGGCGATCGCCGATATTCAGCAAGCAACAGGCATTTTCTTCACAGGTGGCAACCAGGCACGAATCACAGAGTATTTGAAGGATACAGAACTGGATACAGCACTTCACAAACGATTTGCAGAGGGCGCAGTGATTGCGGGAACCAGTGCAGGGGCAGCGATGATGCCGGATGTGATGATTGTGGAAGGGGAGTCTGAAAGTAACCCGCGGCCAGAAACGGTGAAGATGGACCGGGGCATGGGCTTCTTTCCGGGCGTGGTAATTGACCAACACTTTGCACAACGAGGTCGGCTAGGACGGTTGTTATCCGCTGTGGCACAACAACCCGCAGTGCTGGGCTTTGGGATCGACGAAAATACAGCGATCGCCATCAACGCGCACGAGGTAGAAGTCCTCGGTGAAAGCTCCGTCACGATTGTAGATGTCTCTGGTTTGACTCACAACAATGTGGATGAGTTACTGAAGGATGAACCATTGGCGCTGTGTGGCGTGAAACTACATATTCTGCCGCACGGTTATCGGTTTAATCTAGACACGCGATCGTGTATTTGTCAGTAGAAGCACTCCTGAAATACGGGCTGAAAATCAGTAGAACCTGCTGTACCATGCAGATGTTGGTTGCAGAAAAATCTTGATGCTTCAATCTGGAATTCAGTTGCCGAAGTGGCTTTTCCTGGTTCTGCTGTTTCCCCTCCTGTTTTTGGATGGATGGTTGCTGCTGCGTTTGGCTCAAGCGTTAGAACCTCTACTTAGCACCTCTGTCACTGCGTTGATTCTGTCTTTTCTCCTGGATTACCCAATTCGATTTTTGGAGAAAAAGGGAGTTTCACGCAATCTGGCGACCGGGCTTGTGCTGCTTCTCGCCTTACTGATTTTGGCAGTATTGGCTTCGACGCTGTTGCCCCAAGTCCTTCAACAGTCCGCTGAAGTGACTACTCGCATCCCTCAGTGGATCGATTCAGGTCGTAAACAGCTCCATGCCTTTAGTGAGTCAGAGTTTGCTCAAAATTTTCCGGTTGACTTGGGAAATATCGCAACTCAGGCGATCGATACCATTGCCGTGCAGCTTCAATCCTTTAGTGGTCGGACCCTCGGCTTCATCTTTAGCACGGCAGGCAGCGTTGTAAATTTGTTTATTACTCTGGTGCTCACAGTTTTTCTAGCTTTGAATGGGCAGAAAATTTGGGATGGAGTTTTAAGTTGGCTACCAGCCGTCTGGCAAGATTACCTCAGAAGCTCATTGCGGCAAAGCTTTGAGGTGTACTTTACGGGGCAAGCCACCCTGGCGATTATTGCCAGCGGCATTTTGATCATTGTTTTTTTCCTGCTGCGAATTCCCTACGCACTCTTGTTTGGGTTGGTGATTGGCTTGGCTTCATTCATTCCTTATGGCAGCACGGTCACCACTCTTGTGATTAGCACACTGGTTGCCTTTCAAAATGTTCGGCTGGGAGGCGAAGTATTGGCAGCGGCAGTGATCACAGGTCAGGTTGTCGATAACTTTATCTCTCCTCGGATTTTAGGGCAGGCAACCGGATTGAATCCAGTTTGGCTGATTCTTTCGTTACTGATTGGTGCGAAATTGGGAAGCATTTTGGGATTGCTGATTGCGGTGCCGCTTGCCAGCTTTGTGAAGCGAACCTTTGATAAGCTCCGAACCGATGACACGCTAGAAGAACCACTGCGGTAGAGTACGAAATCATAGGATCTTGCAGGGATGCCATACACCCCATATCCCATACCCCACTCCCTATCCTCTGCTGATCCATCCACACCTTATTGGTACGAGGGGCAATGTCCTTATACGGGTGAATGGTTACGATTGCCGCGTACACCTCAGGTTGAAACGCTTGCCAAATCGTTAATGCAACAGCTTGGAGATGATCAGGAGTGCGATCGCGACGGCAAAATGTACGGCGTTCTCCTGGTAGCAACTGCCAACGGCGAGCAGCAAGTGCTCAAAGCCTTTTCTGGATTGTTGCATGGACAGCGGGAAGTGGCAGGTTGGGTGCCACCCATTCCGGGGCGAGAGCGCGTCGCCTGGGAGGAAGCAAATACTCTGACCCAGTTAGAGGCAATGAAGCAGCAGTTGATCGCTCTGCAAAACCTGCCGGCGCGATCGCAGCTTGCCGCACAAATTCAGATGTTTGCCAGCCAACGACAACAACTTGCTACAGAACATGCCCACCGCAAACAACAGCGCCAACAGCAACGACAGATTTTGCAGCAAACTTTAACGAGTGCCGTGTTGACAGATGCCCTGGAACAACTTGATGAGCAAAGCCGCCAGGATGGAATCCAGCGACGACGGCTCAAGCGCCAGCAGGATGAGCAATTGCAGCCGCTAAAACGCCAGGTTGAGCAAGCCGATGCTCAAATGCGGGAACTAAAGCAACAACGCAAGCACCTTTCCCAGCAACTCCAAACCCAGATGCATCGTGCCTATCAGCTAACTAATTTTGCAGGCAACAGTCTGCCCCTGCAAACCTTGATGCCATCTGGCTCCATGCCCACTGGAACAGGCGAGTGTTGCGCGCCTAAACTGCTGCATTATGCCGCAACCCACAGTTTGCGTCCCCTGGCAATGGCAGAGTTTTGGTGGGGAAAGGCTTCTGCCAATCAGGACAAGGTTTCTGGCGAGTTTTATGGTGCCTGTGCAGAGCGGTGCCAGCCGTTGATGGGATTTTTGTTATCAGGTTTATCGACGGCGGTGCTTGCTTTCAATCACTGGACTGTGCCAATTCTCTACCAGGATGAGTGGTTGATTGCGGTAGATAAACCAGCGGGGCTGCTGTCAGTGCCGGGTCGATATCGCGATCGCCAGGATAGTGTGCAAAGTCGGTTGAGAAGTCTGTTCCCTAACGAGAACGTGGTCGCAATCCATCGGTTAGATCATGAAACCTCTGGCATTTTGCTGGTAGCGCGAGATGCCCAAACTCAGCGCCATTTAAGTCAGCAGTTTCAACAGCGACGGGTGGATAAAGTCTATGAGGCAGTTCTGGCGGGAAGGGTGATGGTTAATGAAAGTGTGATTGAGCTACCGTTGTGGGGAAATCCTAGCGATCGCCCCCGACAAACCGTAGACTGGCAGCAGGGAAAATCTGCTGTGACGAAATTTCGCGTGTTGGCAAACACAAGTGATTTCACTAGAGTTGAGTTTTCTCCAATCACTGGACGTACCCATCAGCTTCGAGTTCATGCCGCCGATTCAGCCGGATTAGGCATACCAATTTTGGGCGATCGCTTGTATGGATGCCAAGCCAATGCTCAACGGCTTCACCTCCATGCTAGAGAAATTACCATTCAACACCCCCACACCCAGCAACCTCTCCACTTGCAATCAACTACGCCCTTCTAAGATTCTCTTTTAGAAAAATGAATTGGATTGAATTAAGTACTCATACCACAGATGAAGCGATCGACTGGATTCGCACTTCTTTAGCAACCACCAATTCCATCAAAAAGCTTCAGATTCAAACTTTTTCTGAATCAAATGAGCAGCAACTTCAAACTTCATTTAAACCAACATGGACACACACTGTTCGTCTTTATTTACTCAATGAAATAAACACACGTTCTCAAGTAGAAACCATCATTCGTTTGCTCTCACCTCTGCATCGAACTGGCATGATTGATGAAATTAGTGTTGCAACTGTGGAAGAAAAAGATATTGATCAATCCGAGCAATCCTCTTTTCGCGTGGGTCGTTTCGTGATTGAGTCTGCAAATGCCCAAGATCGGGAGCGATCGCCCAACGAAATTCCCCTGCTGTTAGTCCATTCTCTTGCCTTTGGCAGTGGGCTGCATCCTGCCACCGTTCTCAGCCTTAAGCTGATTGAGCGGTATGTAACTTCTGGCATGAATACGCTGGATCTGGGTTGTGGATCGGGCATTTTGAGCGTGGCGATGGCAAAGTTAGGAGCACAGGTGCTGGCGATCGACAATGACGCGATTGCAGCGGCAGCAACTCAGGCAACTGTTAATCTCAATCAAGTTGCTGACTGCGTTACAGTGAGGGTAGGCAGTTTAGGACGTGGAAGCGATCTGGGGCATTGGATGGGCGGTGATTTAAACCATGAAGTTCCGACAATTCAGCCCAATTCTAAATTTAATCTGATTGCAGCCAATATTCTGGCTCGAATTCACATCACCCTGGCAGAAGACTATTACAACGCATTACTTCAAACCAAAACTCAAACTAGTTTTTTAATCACAGCCGGATACACCAATGACTATGTTGAGGAAATTAATACCACCTTCGCAAAAACCGGATTTCAACAAACTGATAGCGAACACTTAAATGAATGGACTGGATTGGTACATCAGTTATAAAACCAAGCTAAAAACATACAGGGGATGAGAGTACTGCAAAGTTCATCGGCATTTTAGGAAAGTCGCACATTGCGTATAAATAATTCAAAATGTAAAACCAGAAATGGGCAAGCATTGCTAAAAAACACTTTTAATTTCTAATTAATTCTCATTCCTAATCAACTCTCTCCGCCAGTTCTAACCAGCGATCCGTTGCCGTATCAATGGCGGTAGACAATTCAGCTAATCGAGTTGTTATTTTTTGCATTTCAGCATAATCACCTGGTGGATCGGTGTAGAGCAAATTTTCCAGGTTCTCCTTCTCAGTTTCCATCTCCGGAATTTGATGTTCTAAGGTTTCGTATTCTCGCTTCTCCTTAAACGACAGCTTTTTAGATTTTGTCAAATCTTTTGCAGGCGGCTCCGATTTCTGTTTTTTGCCTTCTACCTTGTGCTCTCCAACTCCTGTACGGGCGTTTCGCGAAATACCCCTACGGCTCTTACCTTCTAACTCTTGACTCGTTTCCTCTTCCGCCTTCTTAAAGTCCAGATACATGGAATAATTGCCAGGATATTGACGCAGCGTGCCACCAGGTTCAAAGGCAAAAATGGTTTCAACAGTGCGATCGAGAAAGTAGCGATCATGGGAAACTACAATCACGCAACCATTGAAATCTTCTAGATATTCTTCTAAAACAGCGAGGGTTTGCACGTCTAAATCATTGGTGGGTTCATCCAAAATCAATACATTTGGTTCGCTCATCAGCACTCGCAGCAGGAATAGGCGACGTTTTTCACCCCCTGAAAGTTTGTGAATCGGAGCATACTGCTGATTCGGTGGGAACAAAAATCGTTCCAGCATTTGAGAGGCCGTGATGACGCTGCCATCGGCAGTTTTAACCAGTTCTGCTACATTTTTGAGGTAATCGATGACGCGCTGATTTTCGTTCATCGATACATCGTCGGAATGTTGATCGAAATAACCAATATGGATAGTAGAGCCAATTTCGACAGTGCCTGTATCGGGTTGAACACTGCCTGTGATGATGTTCATTAAAGTAGATTTGCCGGAACCATTGCTGCCGATGATACCAACACGATCTTCTGGGCTAAATAGGTAGGTGAAATCCTTAATCAGCGTACGATCGCCATACGCTTTACAAATATTCGTTAGCTCGATCACCTTTTTGCCAATGCGTCGCCCCGCCGTGGCAATTTCCACCTTACCCTGCACCTGTTTGAACTCCTGTGCCTGCATATCGCGAATTCGATCGATACGGGCTTTTTGCTTCGTACTGCGGGCTTTGGGTCCGCGTTTGAGCCATTCCAGTTCGCGTCGGAGTACTCCTGCGTGTTTGCGCTGGCTGCTGACTGCCGATTCTTCTGCTTCAGCTTTTTTCTCCAGATAATAGCTGTAGTTGCCTGCGTAGGTGAATAAATCGCCCCGATCAATTTCTAAAATCCGATTGGTGACTTGATCAAGAAAATAGCGATCGTGGGTAATGAGTAGTAAAGCACCCCGGTAACGGTTCAGGTAGCTCTGCAACCACTCCACCGAGAGGGCATCCAGGTGGTTCGTGGGTTCGTCCATCAACAATACGTCTGGTTCGGAAAGCAGTGCGGTGGCGATCGCAATGCGCTTTTGGTATCCGCCTGATAAATCTCCAACTCGTGCCTCTAGGTCTTGAATACCAAGTTTGCTAAGAATCACTTTGGCATTGGTTTCCAGTTCCCAGGCTCCGGCTGTGTCGATCTGCTGAGACACGTGGGACAACTGCGCCATCAATTTTTCGGCATCTCCGTGCCCATGTGCTAACTTGTCAGAGAGGTCTTCGTACTCTCGTACCAACGCCAGCTTTTCTCCACTGTCTACAAATACCTGTTGTAAAACGGTGTGAGAATTGTTCAGATTTGGCTGTTGCGGCAGGTAGACAATTTTAGCGCCCGAATTTACCCAGATGTCCCCATCATCTTTGGGTTCCAGTCCAGCAATAATCTTCAGCAGCGTTGATTTGCCAGAACCATTGGTGCCAATTAACCCTACCTTGTCGCCTTCTTCCAGGCTAAAACTGGCATCCCTCAAGATTTCCTTGATACCAAAGTCTTTCTTGAGCGATCGCAGTGTAAAGAGAGTCATAAAGAAAAATAAACGTTAGTGTAACTGTGGATGAAGATTACAGGCGCTTCCCCCGATCGGATTAATCAGAAGGATGATGATGACTGCTTGTAGCCGTAGTATCTTGTTATTGCATATTGTAAACCTTAGAATGAGGCGTTCATAAGTCTGCGGTTTGAGGATTATCTATTTATCCAGACAGTTATTTGTTTTCTTGAATTTTTGAATTTTTTTGAGTGAGCGGTGTTGCTAGTTGTGGTGTAAAGCGCCGTATCCATACCGATTTGCAAGAAGTTTTGGTCGCCGAATGGGTGACTCGTCAACTATCCCCAAGAGTTTGATATGAGTGGCGAAGATACCAAGCATTCCTCTACCGTGGAATCAACTGTTGAGACAGATTCCTTAGGGTCTCAAGTGGCTGACATCCCTGAGACAAAACCTCCTTCACCAAAATCGCGACGGCGGTTTTTAATCCCTGCAATTATTGTTTTGGCGGTGTTGGGTGGGGTTGGCTGGATCGTATTCAATCGGATTATTTTTCCGATTTTGATGTTTAGCCAGATGAAGCCGCAACCGACCTTTGTAGAAATCTCCAGCCCTCAGACTGCCGCAATTGAAGACAGCTCAGATTACGCTGCCAATTTAGACTCGCGCCAATCTGTGACGCTGCAACCTAGAGTGGATGGGCAAATTTCGGCGATTTATGTGACAGCAGGCGATCGCGTGCAGCAAGGGCAGCGGCTTCTGCAAATCGATGCTTCAGAGCAACGGGCACAGGTTGCCAGTCGAACAGCGGCGGCTGAAACCTCTGCGGCTGAAGTTGAAGCAGCACGAGCCGATGTTGCCAGTGCTAGTGATACGTTGCGATCGCTACAAGCGAGGAGAGCTTCAGCTCAGGCAAACGTGCAACTGAACCAGCGAGAATACGAACGCTACCTGGATCTCTATAACCAGGGGGCAGAAAGTCGGCAATTGCTCGATCAGCGCTTAAATGCCTTGCAAACTGCACAGGCTGCACTCCGTCAGGCGGAGGCGGATATCCAAGCGCAACGAGCTACAATCAATCGCTTGCAAGCAACCGTTAGCCGCAATCAACGAGCGCTGGAACAAGCTCAAGCCAATATCACAGAAGGGCAAGCGCAGCTTCAGTTCTACACGATCTCGGCTCCGTTCACAGGCATAATTGGCAACATTCCCGCGAAGGTTGGGGATTTTGTCAATACATCGTCGCAACTAATGACGCTTACTCAAAACGAGCAATTGGAAATCCAAATTGCAATTCCCTTAGAACGAGCAGCGGACTTACGTACAGGCTTACCTGTGAAGCTATTGGATGCCAACAACAAGGTTTTGCAAACGGGACGCATTTCCTTTATCGCCCCTAATGTTGATCCATCCACTCAGTCAGTTCAGGCGAAAGCGGTATTTCCCAATCCTGGTAGTTTCAGAACGTCTCAGTTTGTTCGCGCCCGTGTGGTGTGGGATGTGGGACGGGGAGTATTAGTGCCAACCACTGCCATCTCGCGGCTGGGCGGGCGAGATTTCTTATTTATTGCTGTTCCGTTTAAAGACTCTGGTTGTAAGGAATTTGCGGCGGGACAGGGTGGTCCGCCCATGAAGCCCGAACCTAACCAGCTTACGGCTGCCCAGAAACCGATTAAGCTTGGCAAGATTGTGGGTAATAACCAGGAAGTGTTGGAGGGAGTCAGTGCCAGCGATCGCATTGTGACTTCTGGCATCCTGCAACTGCAAAACTGTACGCCAATTGCTGAAGCTAGTGCCGCGCCGAAGTAGAGGAATTTATGATTTTCTCCATCTCCGATTTCTTTATCAGACGACCCGTTTTTGCGACGGTCTGTTCGGTCGTGATCACTCTGTTGGGGCTTGCCTGCATTCCCACGCTGCCGATCGCTCAATACCCAGACATCGCGCCGCCTCAAGTAACGGTAACCTCCAACTATGTGGGAGCCAGTGCCGAAGTGGTGGAGTCTACGGTTACGAACATCCTGGAGCGGGAGTTGAACGGGGTGAGGGGCGTGAAATACATCTCCTCTACCAGCGCTAACGATGGCACCAGCAGCATTAACCTGACGTTTGATCTGGGAACGAACCAAGACATTGCAGCGGTGGATGTGCAAAACCGCGTGTCTACAGTTGAATCGCGGTTACCAGGTCCGGTTACCCAAACCGGGGTGCAGGTCTCTAAGGCAAATAACAACTTTTTGCTGGCGATCGGGTTGTATTCGGAACGGGATGAAAAGACTGGAAAAGACGTTTACGACGACATCTACCTCAGTAACTACGCCGATCTCTACATTAGCGATGCCGTAAAGCGGATTAAAGGGGTTGGGGGCGTTCAAATTTTTGGTGAACGGAAATATGCGATGCGGCTCTGGCTTGATCCAGAACGGCTTGCGAGCCGAAACCTTACACCGCAAGATGTTGTCGCCTCTTTGCAACAGCAAAACCTCCAGGTAGGAGCCGGGCAAATTGGTCAACCTCCCACGGCTGATCCAAACCAGCAGTACCAATTTGCTGTGACAGCGCAGGGGCGACTAAAGGATGCGGAAGAATTTAATAATTTGGTGGTGAAAACCACAGAAACGGGGACGCTGGTACAACTGAAGGATGTTGGACGAGCAGAACTGGGCGCTGAAAACTATAGTTCTGTGTTGCGCTTTACTCCTGAAGATCGCATTACCCATCGGGGGGTAGGTTTGGGGATTACGCAGCAGTTTGGTAGTAACGCCTTAGATGTTGCCAGCGCAGTTAGGGAAGAAATGAAAACCCTGTCTGCTAGTTTCCCTCCTGGAATGAAGTACGCGATCGCATTCGATACAACGACCTTCATCCGGGCAGGTGCAGAAGAAGTTGTCATTTCATTGCTGCAAGCCATTGGGTTAGTGGTTCTGGTCATCTTTCTGTTTTTGCAAGACTGGCGTTCCGCATTGGTCGTTTCGATTGTGATTCCCGTTGCGTTTATTGGGACATTCATTTTCGTTAAGGCATTTGATTTCTCCATCAACACGTTGACGTTGTTTGCGCTAACTTTGGCGACAGGGCTAGTCGTGGATGATGCGATCGTGATTGTGGAAGATATTACTCGCCGCATTCGAGAAGAGGGGATGCGCCCCATGAGTGCCGCGATCGCATCCATGAATTCTCTGGTTAGTCCGGTCATCGCTACATCACTGGTGTTGATTACGGTGTTTGTACCCGTTGCATTTTTTCCTGGCACCACTGGGCAACTGTATCGGCAATTTGCGTTGACGATCGCGTTCTCAATTGCGATTTCCACCTTTAATGCGCTCACCTTTACTCCAATGCTGGCTGCGTTGCTGCTTAAGCAACGTCAAGCACCCAACAATTGGTTTTTCAATCGGATCAATCGCATCATTGATGCCACCCGTGATGGGTATAGCAATAATGTGCGTGGCTTCATCAAACGGCGCAACCTGGTATTGGGAGTTTTTGCGGCGCTGCTGGCATTAACTTACTGGGTCTATACCATTGTTCCGGGTGGTTTTTTGCCCGACGAAGACCAGGGTTACTTTATTACCATTGTTCAAGGTCCAGAAGGGGTTTCACTCAACTACACCGAAAACGTGCTGCAAAAAGCCGAAGAGATTTTGAAGGCACAGCCGGAAGTCGCGAGTGTATTTTCAGTGGGTGGTTTCAGTTTTAGCGGAGCTACACCCAATAACGGATTGATCTTCACCCTGCTCAAACCCTGGGAGGACCGCAAGCGAGCCGATCAATCGGTGCAGTCGATCATTGGTGGATTTTTTCCACAGCCGTTTGGCTTGTTTCCCAAGATGGTGAGCATTCAGGAGGCAACAGTTATTCCGATCGCGCCGCCTGCAATCCAGGGATTAGGGCAATTTGGCGGATTTGATTTCTATCTGCAAGATCGTACTGGCTTTGGCTTTGACACACTCGGTGAGGTTCTGGGTAAGTTCATGGCGCGGGCATCCACCTATCCATCCGCCCAAAGTCCGCAAGTCACTGGGTTACGCCCAACGTTTAACGCTAATACGCCACAAATCACGGTAGAAGTGGATCGAGTCCGGGCAAATCAACTTCAGGTTTCGGTGGAGGATGTCTTCAGCACGTTGCAAGTGTTGCTGGGTTCCACCTATGTCAATGACTTTAACCAGTTCAACCGAGCGTATCGCGTGTATGTGCAGGCAGATAGCCAGTTCCGCTCCAATCCGGATGATATCAAGCGTCTGTATGTGCGATCGCAAACTGGGAAGATGATTCCGTTGGCGAACCTAGTGCAGGTGAGTCAAACCATTGGTCCGTCCATTATTTCTCACTACAATCTGTTCCGAGCAGTGAATATTACGGGAGCCGCTTCGCTAGGAGTGAGTTCGGGGCAGGCAATTCAGGCAATGGAGGCATCTGCGAAAGAAACGCTGCCTAAAGGCTTTGGCTACGAGTGGTCAGGATTGTCCCTGGAAGAAATTCAAGCTGGGGGAGCATCCTTCATCATCTTTGGTCTGGGGATTGTCTTCGTGTTCCTGACGCTGGCTGCCCAATACGAAAACTACTTCGACCCGTTGATCATTTTGCTGACAGTGCCGCTGGCGATTTTGGGAGCATTGGTAGCGGTGTTGCTCAAGGGCACAGCAAACGATGTTTACACCCAAATTGGGTTTGTGATGCTGATTGGGATGGCAAGTAAGAACAGTATTTTGATCGTAGAATTTGCCAACGAGGCTTACGAAAGTGGGCTGAGCATTACCAAAGCCGTGCTGGAGGCTTGTCGAGATCGCTTACGTCCGATTTTGATGACAACCATTTCAACGATTATTGGGGCTGTGCCACTGTTGTTGGCAACGGGTGCGGGAGCAGCATCCCGGCAATCGCTAGGGACGGCAGTGGTTGGCGGGATGGTGGTTGCAACCATTCTGAGTTTGTTCATTGTTCCCGTCCTCTACATTGTGATCAAGTCCCTTCAGACTCGGCTTCTCAAGCCACGCCAGAAGTTTGCACTGGAAGGGTCCTCAGATTATGGCAATGATGGCAATGGGGCTTCTCACCATCGAGATCGTCAGCCTGTGCCTACTCATTCTGCGCCTGATCGAGATGGGGATTCTCACCCTAAACTGTAATGTCGAATTCGCCAAAGCATCTACAAGAGGTGCCCCTACCACGGGAGCCGTATTTGCATCCGAAGTCCTGCCGCGATCGCGCCTGCTAACCCTGCTGACATTGCTCCAGTTGAAGCGATGGCAAACAGCCACCACACTGCCGAGACCGCCGCTTTACGCGTTTGTTCCACACGCTGCTGAGTTTGTTGTTTAAAGATGTTAATTCGATTGTGGGCTTCCTTTTGAATTGTTCCCAGTTGCTCGGTTGTGCGATCGCGCCATTTCTCGACCTCACTCGTCACTGATTGACGTACATCTGAGATAGTTGCTTGAGAATGGGTAGCTAATTGTTCTGCTTGTGTCTTGGTATCATTGGCACTAACGAATTCTGTAATGTTCTCAATTAGATTTTGATTATCCGCTTGAGTTAGAGTTAGAGCGAATGGAACTAAGTTTGACAAATTTTGTGTTAAAAGATTTGGTAGTTGTGCGATTACTTGGTCTTTTACCGCTTCAACAACCACCTGAGACACTGCCCCTGCATCAAATAAGGGCGATCGCTGGTCATCAGTCCCTGTAACCGAATCAGTCTTCGACTCAGCCAGATCAGAGTCAGCTAATTGCTCCTGGTTCCAAGTGCTCCATGTCGCTTCCATCTGGTTTAGAAGTCGCGTCTTTTTTTTCTTGGTCAAGTCTTGCCGCTGTTCCAAAATAGCTGCGATGGTGACCCGGTCAAACGCGGGACTCAATCTGCCACGGGGGAGCTTCGCAGACAGATCTTGTAGTAAATCTTGTAATGTACGTTCTACTCGTTTTGAAGTCAGGTTTTTGGCTTTCGAGTTCAGTAGAAAAGATTGGAGGGTTTGCCAAAAGGTTAGCATCTCAGTTTGGTAGACAGTCTGCTCAGAGTTTGATTTGGTTGATGCTACTGTTTCAATGGGCGTAGACTCAACCGGCTGAGAACTGGCTTGCAACTGGTTCTGTAATCGTTCCTGAATCATTGGTTGCAGATTGATCTGGCTGATAGTGGTTAGCACTTCTTGCCGGATAGCAGTCAACATTTGCTCCTGTGTAACAAGTTCCTCATCTGATTGTTTAAACATAGCGGTGATGGCTGAGAGAATGCGGCGGAATCCTGCCGTTGTCATACCGAGAAATACTGTCACTAGAGAAGTTACTGCGGTAGAACTCAACCATAGAAGCAACAAAAAATATGCAGACCAAATCACCAAACCCACGATCGCGCCTGAAATCGGAATATTGATTTGACTAAAGGTTGTAGCTAAAAAACTTGCACTAAATAAAACTAAATTTACTGTTAGAAGAATACCAAGACCTGCAACTACACTGACTGGCGATTTGTTTTTGAGGTGAACCTGGTTTGAATCTTCGTCAAGTGAATGAGTAGTTTTTTGGTGGTTGAGAAATGGAAATCGCCAAAACGACAGCGCGAGCGCAATGCCTAGATTGGTTAGCAGAAATTGCAGTGCCAGAGCTGTAATCAATCCAACCACCAGTGCAGTCAATAACTGGGTCCAAATGGGAGGCGTAAGATAGACGGAAGCAAGTGGCTCTGTCTGAAGTAGAAGCCATTGCCCCTGGAAAAGATATGATGCGCCTTGAAGGTTCACGGTTCTAAACCATCGCTCTGTTTTCTTTACCATAGCGATTGTAAAAACAATCATCCTCTAGCTAAATAGAGAGGAGCGATGAATTCGATGCGTAATTTCAATCTCTAATCAAATTAATCTCTCGTTACAAGTATGACCTCTGCGTTCAGTTCCCATTCTGAGCTAAATTCTTCAGCCCTCGCCAGTGTGACTTTCTTAGATACGGAAGCGGCTGCAAAACGACTCGTTCATCAAGCTCACCATACTCCTGTCATGACCTCTACTCAGGTCAATCAGCAAGTAAAGAGCCAAGTTTTTTTTAAGTGCGAAAATTTTCAACGAACGGGATCCTTTAAATTTCGGGGGGCTTACAATGCACTGTCTCAACTTTCGACTGAACAACGGCAACAGGGGGTGTTGACCTATTCCTCTGGTAACCATGCTCAAGCGATCGCACTTTCTAGCCAACTTCTTGGTATTCCTGCGACGATCATCATGCCAGCCGATGCACCTGCCGTAAAACAAGCAGCAACTCGCAGTTATGGGGCAACTGTCATTTTGTACGATCGCCAAACAACGGATCGAGAAACCCTTGCTCACCAACTAGCGGCAGAGCAAAATTTGACGCTGATTCCACCGTTTGATCATCCCCATGTCATCGCTGGACAAGGCACTGCTGCAAAAGAGCTGTTTGACGAAGTAGGAGAACTGGATTTGCTGCTCGTTTGTTGCGGGGGTGGCGGTCTGTTGTCGGGTTGTGCGATCGCGGCTCATGCCCTTTCTCCCAATTGCAAGGTGATTGGGGTAGAGCCAAAACGCGCCGATGATGCAACGCGATCGTTCTACACCAAAACACTGCAAACGGTTCACAATCCCAACACCATTGCCGATGGCGCACGCACTTCGGCTCTAGGAAACTATACCTTTCCGCTTGTGCTGCACTACGTTTCAGATATGGTTACTGTTCATGAAATCGCAATTCTTCGCACCATGTTTTTTCTGTGGGAACGGCTCAAAATTGTAGTAGAACCGACAGGAGCATTGGCGGCAGCGGCACTGTTAGAAGGAGTGATTGCAGAACCAGATGCCAGAATTGGCGTAATTATTTCGGGTGGGAATATTGATCTAAAACAAGCCAGAAAACTATTCACCAAAGCCAACACACCCGAAAAGCCAGAGCGCCTATTTCCGTTGGCAAGTGAATTGAGTTGAAGGTTGCATCATGCTGCAAATCTAAAATCCTTATTCAGAAATGCTCAAACTGCCAACTGCACTCTAAAATCTAGAGTCTAGAATCTAAAATCTCGAAATCATAATGAGTGCTCTCCGGGTTGGTGTCGCGGGTCCAGTGGGTTCAGGGAAAACAGCATTGGTTGATGCTTTGTGCAAAACGATGCGCGATCGCTTCAACCTGGCAGTTGTAACCAATGATATTTATACCCAGGAGGATGCCCAGTTTTTGGTTCGCAGTCAGGCATTAGAGCGCGATCGCATCTTGGGCGTAGAAACGGGAGGCTGCCCCCACACTGCCATTCGCGAAGATGCATCGATGAACCTGTACGCGATCGAAGAGCTGGAACACCGCTTTTCAAACCTGGATATTGTGTTCGTCGAAAGCGGTGGGGATAACCTCGCAGCTACCTTCAGCCCCGAATTAGTGGATCTCACCATTTACGTCATTGATGTGGCAGGGGGCGATAAAATCCCTCGCAAAGGTGGTCCCGGCATTACAAAATCTGATTTATTAGTGATCAACAAAATTGATCTCGCACCCTATGTTGGCGCAGATCTTCAGGTTATGGAGCACGATACCCAAAAAATGCGGGGCAAAAAACCCTTTGTATTTACAAATCTCAAAACCCAGGTAGGACTTTCCGAAGTCGTCAACTTTGTTTGTACACAGGGGTTAAGAGTTGAGTGCTAGGGTCAAAACAGTTCATATACTACTCAAAAAGAGCCAACTGACAGCTTCTATTGAAAAATCCTCCCTGGGGATCACCGACTTCCCTCAAAAGATATGTTAATGACTGTTATGAGCTTTCGAGCATTTGTATAAGAGGATACAAATGGCGGACAGTCGTAACTCTAATATCACTCAGTATTGCAATGATTTGCACTGACTCCTCCACAGTCACTACGTACTAGCAGGCAAATAGTCGGATGAAAGCTGGTTAGGTTGTTTGTCCTCATCGTGTGTGCGTGTGAGATGTACACAGGCTCAGGAGATATAGATTAGATGAAGTCGCGCATTCCCCCCATTATTCTCGGCGGCATCAGCCGTCGTCGATTTATCCAATACGGCTCTTTGGCAGTTGGCTCTAGCATTGTTGCAGCCTGCTCAAGCGGTGGAGGTGAATCTACCACGTCTTCTTCGCCCGGTGCGAGTCCTGTTGCTTCAACCGCAGGGGGTGAAGGAATCAAAGTTGGAGTGATGTACTCAACGACTGGCACGATCGCGATCGTTGAAAAATCGCTTCAGGATGCAACCTTCCTCGCGATCGAGCAGATCAACGAAGGCAAAGGGCCCTGGTCTGGTAAGCAAGGGATTAAAGGTAAAAAGATTGACATGGCGGTTGTCAACCCCGACTCCAACTGGGACTTGTACAACCAAATGTCTAAGCGGTTGATCGACGAAGATAAAGTTGTTTGCGTATTGGGTTGCTACACTTCCGCAAGCCGTAAATCAGTATTGCCAGTGTTTGAAGAGAAAGACAGCATTCTTTACTACCCTGTTTATTACGAAGGGAATGAATGTAGCTCCAACGTGTTCTACACCGGAGCTGCTCCGAACCAGCAGATCACCGACTCGATCCCCTACTGCGCTAAAAACTTTGGTAAGAAAGGGTTTTTCATCGGTTCTGACTACATCTATCCCAAAGAAAGTAACCGGATTGCGAAAGCTGAACTTGTGAAAGCTGGTGGTGAAGTAGTTGGAGACGAGTACGCAGCTCTGGGTACAACCGAGTTCATTACGATCATCAACAAGATTAAGCAAGCAAAACCCGACTTCGTGTTGAGTAACCTGGTGGGTGACAGTATTCCTGCGTTTTACAAGCAGTATAAGGATGCTGGTATTTCTCCCGAAGATATTCCCATCATGGCGTATCCCACCACAGAAGAAGAAGTGTTGGCGATGGGTCCTGAATTTGCGGAAGGTCACTACACCAGCTTTAACTACTTCCAGACGGTCGATACTCCCGAAAACAAAGCGTTTGTGGAGCAGTTCAAGGCAAAATTTGGCGACGATCGGGTCACCAACGGTGTGATGGAAGCGGCCTACTTCCAGACCTTCTTCATGGCACAAGCAATGGAGAAAGTTTTGGATGAAGGCAAAGAAATTAACACTGCAACCCTGAGAGAAGCCACTCGTGGTCAGGTGTTTAACGCTCCTCAAGGAACCGTGAAGATTGACCCCGATAACTACCATACCTATCTCTACTCGCGGATTGGGAAGTGGAAGTCCGACGGTCAAGCTGACATCATTTTCTCCACAAAAGCGGCTGTGAAGCCAATTCCCTGGAGCCAAGCCCTTTACAAGGGACGTATCTGCGTTCACTCCACACCGGATAAACGCGGCAACCCGATTGTGGAAACCAAGAAAGACGTACCGATCGAATTCCTCAAGGTTTAGTGACCTGTGGTTGACAAGTCCCTGTCCTCGTTTAAAGGGGTCAGGGATTATTTCATTCCTTGTAGAGATGGGAGCTAGGATGTATGGATTTGGCGCTGTCATTGGGGCAATTGTTAGCAGAGGCTCCGCCGCCTAAAGCAATTGATTTTGTGACGCTTTTGAATCAATTGTTGAATGGTATCGGTATTGTTGGAATTTTATTGCTCACTGGGTTAGGTCTCGCCATTACCTTTGGTGTGATGCGGATCATTAACCTCGCCCATGGTGAGTTCATCATGCTGGGGGCTTACACCACCTTCTTGTTGCAAAAGAACTTCAAGATGGATTTGCTTCTGACGATCCCATTTGCATTTATTGTTACGGCGATTATCGGAGCACTTCTAGAGCTGACGATCATTCGTCGTTTGTATGGTCGTCCCCTAGAAACGTTACTGGCAACCTGGGGTTTGAGTATTGTGATCCAGGGGGTTGTCAAATTAATTTTCACAGCTCAGTTGAGGTATGTGAAAGCGCCGCCTTACATTAAGGGGAACTGGCGACTGGCTGAAATCGGTGGACAGGCGATCGAAATCTCCTACTATCGTTTATTCATTATCTTCGTTGCACTGGCATTGTTTGGTATTACAGCGTTCTTACTGTATAAGACAACTTTTGGTCGGCAGGTGAGAGCAGTGACTCAAAACCGCGATATGGCCAAGTGCTTGGGCGTTAATACGGGCTTAGTTGATATGGCCACCTTTGCCTATGGATGCGGTTTGGCAGGCGTTGCTGGTTCTGTAATTTCTTCTCTTAAGAGTGTGGCTCCACCCATGGGACAGGATTATCTCGTAGATGCGTGGATGACTGTTGTAACGGGCGGTGTAGATAAGTTAGTTGGGGTGTTAGCTGGATCGTTCTTGATTGGTCAGTCGAATGCTGTGCTGGCTTACTTGTTAAATGACCCGACTGCACGAGTCATCGTATTGGCGGCAGTGATTGTGCTAATTCGCTATCGTCCTGAGGGTTTGTTTACGGTGCAAAAGCGGGGCTAACCGTATTTCCTAACAATATGAGTCAATCTTTTGGAGGCTAGGAGCAGCATCAATGACACAGGTTTTAGGTCGTCTTCGGCGACAGTCGATTATCCCAATTAATTTATTAATTACAGTTGGAGTCATTCTCCTTATTCTGGTGCTTTTTCCCTTACTTGCGGGTCCCTTCCAAACCAATTTCATGGCGAAGCTGCTGCTGTTTGGCGTGTTAGCCGTTTCGCTGGATCTGGTTTGGGGTTTTACTGGAATTCTGAGTTTTGCCCACGGCGTGTTTTTCACTCTGGGGGGATACGCCATGGCGTATTACCTGAAGTTGAATTTGTCAGCTTCTGCAAATACTTATGGTGGTACCTTACCCGACTTTATGGTGTGGAACGGGTTGAAGGAGTTGCCCTGGTTCATTGCACCTTTGCAAATTTTCCCGATCGCGATGGCGGCCATGGTGCTAGTGCCAGCAGGTTTTGCCTACATCATTGGTTGGTTTATTTTTCGGTCTAAGGTGAGTGGGGTTTACATCACCATCATTACCCTGGCAATTTCTTCGGCGTTGACAACGTTTTTTGTCAGTCAACAAGCTTACACGGGTGGCACGAATGGGATTACGGATGTATCTAAGCTAAGTCTATTTGGCTTAGAAATTCCGTTTCTGGGGCTGTATTACATCATTCTCGCGTTTACCGTGTTTGTGATGGCTACGGCTTGGTGGCTGACTCAGTCAAACTTTGGTTTGATTTTGCGATCAATTAAAGAGAACGAGAAGCGGATTTCCTACCTGGGTTACGACGTTGCAAGTTACAAAATTTTCATTTGGACCTTGTCTGCTGGGATCGCTGGTATTGCTGGCGGACTGTTTGTGCCCTTGAATCGGTTCATTTCACCTGTATATTTGGCGGTTGCATTTGGGACGCAAGTGGTAATTTGGGTGGCCGTTGGTGGACGCGGTACACTACTGGGTCCTTTTATTGCAGCAATTTTGCTGGGGCAGGTTCAAAACTATGCGGATCGGGTAACTCAGGACTGGCAGCTTTTTGTAGGAGTTTTGTTGCTCGTTGTTGTGCTGTTTTTACCCGATGGCTTAATGGGGTTAGTACCCAAGAAGTTTCGATTAAGCGATGCAACGCGCTTGATGGGAATTGTTGGAACCAATCCGACTTCAGGCTTTGTGCAACCCCGCTTGTTTGACTGGTACACCCCTCTTAGAAGTCTAGTTACGACGTTGACTGGATTTGTGAGTTCGGGTTTGCGATCGCCGCGTCCCACTCAGGATGAAGCTGATCGGATGCTCGTTGGAAAGCCAAATGCTAATTCAGTTCGTCGCAAACTTTAGAGTAGGTAGCAACAGGGGAATGGCGGTCTAGGTCTTTGGTTATAGGTTTAGGTATCTAGGCCACAAAAAGTCCCTCAACCTGTTGATAGTGTTGTGTTGTTAATTCAGGTAGGTTGATCAATGGAAGTGATTTCGTCTGTTGAGACCTTCAATGGTTCAAAGGTAGCTTCACCAGTGGAAACGGTTCTTTCTGTACGACAAGTTAAAGTTGTTTTCTCAGGCTTCCAAGCATTAAAAGGGGTCGATTTAGACGTGGGCGATCGCGAAATTGTGACGATCATTGGGCCCAACGGTGCAGGTAAAAGTACTTTATTGGATGCGATCGTGGGAAAATCTCCGGTAGCGTCTGGGCATGTCTATTACCACGGTAAGGAGATCACCAACAAAAGTCCTTATGAGATCGCCCGCATGGGAATTGGACGTAAGTTCCAAAATCCCAACGTTTACAACGACCTGACGGTATTTGAAAACCTGTTGTTGGCGCTAAAGGGTAGTCACGGGATTATGTCCTCGATTCGGGCAAAGTTGACTCAAGCGAAGAAGGAAAAAATCAAGGATGTGCTCGATCGCGTTGGGCTAGTAGACAAGGCTTTCACTAAGGTCTCTTCCCTCTCTCACGGGCAGAAGCAGTGGGTTGAAATTGGCATGGTATTGGCTCAAGACCCAACCGTCGTGCTGTTAGACGAGCCGACTGCTGGGATGACTCCTGATGAAACCCACATGACGGGGGAAATCATCAAATCAATCTCCAAAACTCACTCCGTAGTCGTGATCGAACACGATATGGAATTTGTGAAGCAAATTGCTCAGCGTATTGTGGTGCTCCACCAGGGCGCGAAACTCACAGAAGGTACTGTGAGCGAAGTTCAATCGAATCCAGAAGTTATTGAGGTGTATTTGGGTCGTGAAAGAATCGATGCCGCTGCTTGAATTAACAGATGTGACCGTTGCCTATGACCAGACTCCTGTTCTGTTTGGAATCAACATGGCAGTCGATAAAGGCGAAATTGCTTGCTTGCTAGGTCGGAATGGCGTGGGTAAAACTACACTGCTCCGGAGTGTGATTGGGTTGAATAAGGTGATGTCCGGCGGCATTGTGTTTGATGCTGACGAAATCACTAAGGTTCCTACCTACAAGCGCGCTCGTTATGGAATTTCTTACATCCCTCAAGGTCGTGAAATTATCCCTTACCTATCGGTGCTGGAGAACCTTAAACTAGGCTTCTCAGCCAGTAAACGCAAGCTTTCAAAAATCCCGGAAGAAATCTTTGAGTTTTTCCCGATGCTCCGGGAACATCTCAACCGCCAGGGGGGTTTGTTGAGCGGTGGACAACAACAACAACTGGCGATCGCACGGGGATTGTTGAGTAACCCGCAAATCATGTTGCTAGATGAACCGACGGAAGGCATCCAACCGTCGATCGTCCAGGAAATTGAAACAACCCTGAAGCGCATCAATCGGGAAAAGGGCATTACGATTTTGGTCGTGGAACAGAAGATCGACTTTGCGAAAACACTCGCCCAAAAGTTCTTCATGATGGAGAAAGGCAGCATTGTCGCAAAAGGCCCGACATCTGAACTCACAACCGATATCGTTCACCGTTATCTCGCTGTTTAAGTTCTGTTTGGGCTTAACCTGATCTCCCAAATCCTTGCACTCTTTTGGATTGCTCAAATACTTGCTTGTGTTGCGTTTGAAGAAATATCGCTTTCTTCAAACGCTTTA
The DNA here is from genome assembly GCA_015272515.1 of Leptolyngbyaceae cyanobacterium C42_A2020_001. Classification (GTDB taxonomy): domain Bacteria; phylum Cyanobacteriota; class Cyanobacteriia; order Leptolyngbyales; family Leptolyngbyaceae; genus JSC-12. The sequence continues at coordinate 46,012 of JACYLN010000015.1, forward strand.
TTGTTTCGCGCCACACGAATTTGTTCTAGGAGAACCCGAATGACAGATTACGAGATGTTTGAACTGGGTGACTTTACCCTGCAACAAGGGGCAACCCTACGTGCTGCCAAACTTGCCTACAAAACCTACGGCACACTTAATGCCGACAAAAGTAATGTCATTGTTTACCCCACCTGGTACTCCGGGCAGCATTACGATAATGAATGGTTAATTGGCGAGGGCATGGCACTCGATCCACAGCAGTATTTCATTATTATTCCCAACATGATTGGCAATGGGTTGTCATCTTCACCCAGCAACACTCCCGCGCCCTACAACAAGGCTCGGTTCCCGCAAGTCACTTTCTATGACAATGTTCGAGCACAACATCAACTAATTACTCAAGTATTTGGCATTGAGAAGATTACGCTAGTTGTTGGTTGGTCGATGGGAGCCGGACAAACCTACCAATGGGCTGTCAGTTATCCAGAAATGGTAGAACGCATCTTCCCCTTCTGCGGCTCTGCTAAAACAAGTATTCACAACATCGTTTTTCTAGAAGGCGTAAAAGCTGCGCTGACAGCAGATGCTGCCTGGAAAGGGGGTTGGTATGATGAACCGCCAACAACGGGGTTGCGGGCAGTTGGGCGAGTTTATGCAGGTTGGGGATTGTCTCAAGCTTTCTATCGAGAGAAGGTTCATCTTCAAATTGGCTACTCATCGTTAGAAGACTTTCTTGTGGCATTTTGGGAGGGGTTCTTTTTGAAAAAAGATGCGAATAATCTACTGACTATGTTGTGGACTTGGCAAAACGGCAACATTGGTAACACGCCAGGATTTGATGGCAACTTTGAGAAAGCATTGGAATCAATCAAAGCAAAAGCGATCGTTATGCCTGCGGAAATGGATTTGTATTTTCCTCCTGAGGATAACGAGTACGAAGTTAAATTCATGCCAAACGCCGAACTGCGCGTCATTAAATCCGTGTGGGGGCATTTTGCAGGCGGTGGCGCGAATCAAGCAGATAAACAATTTATTGATAGCGCCATTAAGGAGTTATTGGCGAGTTAATGCGATCGCTGATCTTGTAGGATGCGTTAGCTCCAGCGTAACGCATCATCAAATTTTCCTTACTGCAAGAGACTCATCCCATTTGGGCAAGGGCAATCGCCCCTCTCCCGTAGGATGCGTTAGCTCCAGCATAACGCATCATCAAATTCTCCTTGCTGCGAGAGCCTCATCCCATTTGGGCAAGTTAATGCGATCGCTGAGTAAAAGAAAAAAACTCATGCCTTAAGACATGAGCTTTGAAGTTCCAAGAAGATTGTTTAAGACTTAGTTGTTCAGCAGAACGGCCTCTTTTTCCTTCATCACAAGCGGTGTTTCGGCCAGTTTTTCGGTGGGTAAACCCTCGATCGGGCATTCCTTGGTACCCACGGTCGGACGAGTCAGTTCCTCGACCTGCTCTTTCACTTTCATGGGGTCGTTGACCCAGTTGCGGTAGAACTCATAAGGACACTCTTGCACGCCTTCCGCACCTTCGCCAGAGTTGATCTTGCCGGTGTAACCCCGGTGCAACAACTTGAACAGGTGGTTCTGGGATTGAGCATTCTTGCGGAAATCGCGAATCGCAAACTTGGAAAGAGTCGCGTATTGAATGCCGTAGTCTTCCTCACCACACTCGCCTAAGGTCCGACCATCAAAACCGACGATCGCCGAGTGCCCAAAGTAGCTGTAAACACCATCAAAGCCAGCCGCATTGGCAACGGCCACGTAGACGTTGTTCATCCAGGCCATCGCCTTGGAAACCATGATCTGTTGCTCTTTGGCAGGATACATATACCCTTGGCAACGGACGATTAGCTCTGCCCCTTTCATCGCACAATCCCGCCAGATTTCGGGATAGTTACCGTCATCACAGATGATCAGGCTCATCTTCATGCCTTTAGGACCCTCGGAGACGTAGGTGCAGCCACCGGGATACCATCCTTCAATGGGGCACCAGGGCATAATTTTGCGATAGCGCTGCACAATCTCACCCTGGTCATTCATCAAAATCAAGGTGTTGTAGGGAACTTTATTGGGATGATCTTCGTGCTTTTCACCCGTCAATGAAAAAACGCCCCAAACTTTGTTGCGAATGCAGGCTTGAGCAAAAATTTCAGTTTCTGGGCCTGGAATGTCTGAAGCGGTCTCCATCATCTCCTCATGGTCGTACATAATTCCATGGGTGGAGTACTCTGGGAAGACGACTAGATCCATGCCCGGCAGACCCACCTTCATCCCATCAATCATTGACGCAATCTTTTTACAGTTCTCAATGACTTCTGCGCGTGTGTGCAGGCGGGGCATTTTGTAGTTGACAACCGCAACCCCGACTGCGTCTTCACTGGATGAAATATCGCCATGATAAGCCATGATTCTCTCCTAAAGCATAGACGCAACCAAGTCTATCGGCTTGATTCAGCCGAACTTGTAATCTCGAATACAATTTATCAGTGAATAGTCTAACCAGGATCTAGTGGTTTAACATCCACGGGCGACCGCAGTTTTGAGCTTGAAACTTGGGCTTTGCAGGTTCGCGATCGCGCGACTTCGTGATTAAGTCAGGCTCAGAGGCAGTTTTACGAAGGGGTAAGGTGCTGGAAAGATTAATGGCTGGGGCTGAAAAAATCCGTTGTCCAGGGGCCTCGCAGGATGGGCAAAAGGCTGGATCACTGGACTCTGCCATCGTTCGCCACTGTTCAAACACACCACAAGAACTGCACCGGAACTCATAAATGGGCATGGGTGAAACCTCCATTAACGACATCATTTGAGATTTGTATGTTCTGAGTTTGCACTCAAGCTAGCCCAAACTCAGAACATTGTATGAACGCTTTAATGCTCGCTAAATTGGCGATCGCGTCAGGTTGGCAAAATGTCCATATCAAAGATTTCCGTCGGAATCGCTACCGTACAGCAGGCATTTGGAACATCCACAATGCCGCTGACACGCCCTTCCACCGGAGCACAACTAAGCAGCAAATACGCCTGCTCGCCAGTAAAGCCAAACTTCTTCAAATACTCAATCGCGTTCAGGCAAGCACGACGATAAGCAATGTGAACATCCATAAAGTACTGCTTACCCGTGTACTCATCCACCGAAATTCCTTCAAACACCAGATACTCTGAGTAACGTGGTTCTACTGGACCAGGCTTAAAGATGGGATTCACCAAACCATACTTTTCAACACCACCTTTGATGATGTCTACATGCAGATCGATATAACCCGACATTTCAATCGCGCCACAGAACGAGATTTCGCCATCCCCTTGAGAGAAGTGAATATCGCCCATCGAGAGTTTGGCACCTTCCACATAAACCGGGAAGTAAATTCGCGTTCCCCGAGAAAGGTTCTTAATGTCGCAGTTACCACCATGTTCGCGGGGTGGAACTGTTCGCGCAGCTTCCGCTGCAACCCGCTCGTAGTCTGACTTCGGCAAGGTTCCCAAAATGGCATTGGTGGGGTTTGGCAATGCTGCTAGCACTGGAACATTCCCATTCAGACCCGCTCCATAGGTTCGCAGTTCTGGCTGAGTATTCATCAGTTCGGTCTCACGCTTATTCCACGTGGCTAAAAGCTCATGGGAGGGCGCACAACCAATCAAGCCAGGATGGGTAATTCCGGCAAAGCGAACATTGGGAATATGACGCGAGGTGGTGTAAATACCTTGAAAATCCCAGATTGCTTTAGCGGGTTGAGGATAATGATCGGTTAAAAAACCACCACCGTTTTCCTTTGAAAAAATTCCTGTAAAGCCCCATTCATCGCCTTGTAGCGCACCAATATCAAGCAGATCAACCACCAAAATATCGCCGGGCTGCGCTCCGTTTACCCAAATCGGACCGCTGAGAACGTGAACCACAGACAGGTCAACATCACGAATGTCGTCTGGGCTATCGTTATCTTTGATTTGCCCATCCGTCCAATCTTTACATTCAATCCGAAAAACTTCGCCCGGGTTGACCGATACCACGGCTGGAATATCAGGATGCCAGCGATTATGCCCGGGCAACTCCTGCTGATCCATGGGCTTAGTCAAGTCAACCTTAAAAAGCGTTTTAGGCATATAACTCTCCTACTGACCTATTTTGTGGCAAACACCTCTAGCACGGCTCTTGAAGTGAGGAGCCGCAAGCAATGCCGCGAGAGAGCAACAAACCTCGCACTTTAAAAATTCACATTACTTGCGCTGCAATTTCTTGCAGCAAGAACCACGAAGGTATTTCTACCTGCTTATGAACACACATTCAACGGAGCAGATAACGCTAAGACTCTAGATGTTAAGCCTCAGCATAATCTGTAATTTTGATTACATTTACAGAACAGGGGATAGGGAATGGGGAATCGAGAATCGGGTGTAGGGTGTGGCGATCGCAAAGAAATTCGTTATTGTTAGGAAATCTAATAGCATGGAGTCGTTGATCTTCATCATGCCCTTTAAATTAATTATTCAACTGGCACTTGTCAGCTTTGTGGTACTAGGCAAAACTTCCACTGGAACAGCAACTCCAAAGCCTAGTTCAACTTACGCAACGTTTGCGGACTGGTGCCGTAATGAGGCGAAGCTACCGAAAGAAACCCAGTTCACGATCGCGGTTTTGCTAAAAATGGCAAACACGCTAGATTGCAATCAAGCAGATGAGCATTTATCTAGTGCCAGTAGCCTTGATTTAACAGATAGCAAAGTTGCGGATCTTAGTCCGCTGCGATCGCTGACGCAATTGAGACAGCTTTATTTAGGTAACAATCGCATCACAAACATTGAACCGTTAGAGTCATTAACCGATCTTACCCACTTGTATCTTAGCTACAATCAACTTTCGGATATTCGTGGATTGAGTAAACTAACCAATTTAAATTATCTATTTCTATCTTCTAATCAAATTAAAGACATCAGCGGTTTACAACCTTTGAAACAACTACAAGGGCTTGATCTCGTGTCCAATCAGATCAGCAATCTTGAACCCTTGAAAACGCTGCCTAATTTAACCCGTTTAGATATCAGCTTCAATAAAATCAAAGACATTAGCCCATTGCAAGCATTAGTTAACCTTCAAGAACTTTCCCTATCTGCCCAACAAGTTGCCGATATTCGTCCCCTCAATGCGTTGACCAATTTGGTGCATCTTGATCTCAGCGGCAATCAAATTTCGGATCTAACCTCCCTGCAACCCTTGACGAATCTCATTAGTTTGGGATTGGGTGGTAATCGGATTGCGGATATCACTCCCTTAAAGTCCTTATTCAGGCTCAATGCGCTGTATTTAAGTGGAAACCAAATCAAAACATTGAAACCTTTGGCAACACTTAAAAATTTGGAGTCGCTATACATTCAAGGAAATCCGCTTGCGAGTGAGGCTTGCCCGGTGCAACCTGCCTCTATTTGCCGATTTTAACTTCAAGGTCTACCTCTTGCCAGGTGCGATCGCGCTATTGGACGGATTAAGCTACCAATCAAACAGTCATTCGACAACATTTGCACTTGCTTATTTTGCAGTTACGTCAGATTGGTTGAAAACAGCATGGACTTTAGCCAGATTCTAAGTCGCAAAAGTGGCACCATCATTGAACGATGGATCGCGGCAGTTTACGAGGATCAACAGATTGAGGCAACCAACGAACTAACGTTTAAGGAAGTGCGAGACAGCTTACCACGAGTATTACAGGCACTAGCAACTGTTTTGTCGAAGGATGAAGCCAATGATTTGCAAACAATTGTTGAAGCCAGTTTAGAACACGGCACTTTGCGGGCGGAGCAAGGATTTGAACCTGCTGAGATTGCACGAGAGTATCGCCTCCTACGGTTTGTCATCTTTTCCGTGTTGGAAGAGGATTTAGTCAAAGCCTCCTCAACAGATATTTTGCGGGCAGTGCGATTGATCGACACAATCATTGATGAAGCGATCGCTCGATGCTTCAATAGTTACACCCAGGGACGATTGAATGAACTGGAACAGCTCAAAAGCCAGTTACAACTTACCAACCAGGAACTCACTCGGTTAGTGCGTGCCAGTCAGGAAAATATTTCTCAGTTAGCCCACGAATTGAAAACGCCGTTGACTTCAATCATTGGGTACGCAGATTTATTTCTAAGACAGCAACAGCAAGAAAGAGCGATGAAAGATGCTCAACCGAATTTAGAGAATGTTGAACGAGTCTTAAGAAGTGGACGCTTACTTTTGCGATTAATTAATGACACGTTAGAAATTTCTCGATGCAACGCTGGGCAGATGAGATTGCAACCAATTTCGACTAACGTTCAGGAAGTCATTCGTTCAATTGTTGAGATCATTGAGCCATTGGTAAAAACTAGGGATCTAGCATTGCTTGTCAATAGCGATCGCGCTCCTCAAACCGTCATCACTGATCCGTTGCGGCTCCAGCAAATTTTGACTAACTTACTCAGTAACGCCATTCGCTATACCGAATCAGGTTCGATTCAACTAAACTGCTGGGGAGTGAATGAACATGAGTGGGCAATTTCCATTACTGACACTGGCGTTGGCATTTCTGAAGAGGATCAAGCACGGATTTTTGATCCTTACTTTCGTTCAGATAGCAACCACTCACTTGCAATTCAATCTGATGGAACCGGCTTAGGCTTAGCGATCGTCGCGCAACTGGTAAAGTTAATGCAGGGTGAGATCAAGGTGCAGTCTCAACTAGGGAAAGGCTCACAGTTTATCGTGCTATTGCCAACAAAAATTTCAAAGCCAGCAAACGCAGAGTTTACTGGCTAAGGGATGGGAATTAAATAAGTCAGAGAACATATTTAGGCTGGATGTCCTAGCAATTCGCTCTGCCCTAAGCTTTCTGACTGTTGCTATGCAATTAAGCAACTAACCCGGAACGCAGAGCACGAACGGCAGCCTGAGTTCGGTCTTCGGCACACAGTTTGCTGAGAATGTTGCGGACGTGAGTTTTAACAGTGCCCACAGTAATGTACAACTTATCGGCGATCGCCGCATTGCTGTAACCCGACACAATTAACTCTAAAATTTCCAGTTCCCGCTCCGTCAAGGGATAGCTCTCTAGCACTTGCTCAAACTCGGCATCCATCGCCCCAATTTCAACCGTTTTAGCATTGTGAGTTGCACGCCCACCTGGCGAAACCTGACGAATTTGGTGCAACACCACGTTTGCGATCGCAGGGTCAATCCAAGAGCTGCCAGCCTGGGTCGCCTTAATCGCCTCCACCAAGCGCTCAATACTGACATCCTTCATACAATAAGAATCTGCCCCGGCTGCAAAAGCAGCAAGTACAGCATCTTCACTGTCATGCATGGTCAAGATTAAGATCTTGGTTTTTTCGTCTTCCTTCTCTGCCTGAAGTTGTCTAAACTTTTGAGTCAACTCAATTCCATCCATATCTGGCAGACCAATATCTACCACAGCGACATCAGGATGCATCCCCTCCAATACTTTTAATCCCTGACTAGCATTTGCCGCCTCGCCTACAACTTGAATTCCTGTTTGTTGCTTTAAAGCTGTTCTCAAACCGATCCGAGTCAGGTCATGATCCTCGATTAAAACAACATTTATATCGCTCATATCTCACGTCCTTACAAACCTACAAAAGGCATAACCGACTAATATTCTGTCTGTAATGGTTATATAGGTTTTTTTGAAACTGCGGCATCCATCGTGAGGTATAGCGCTCTCATCCGAAAGCATGAATTCACGAAAAAAGTTGTCCCAGAAAAAATATAATTTAAGATCTTTCAACGCTTCATCAAGTTGGAAAAGGAATGCGCGATACTCAGACTATTAACGTTCTCCTCGTAGAAGACGATGAGGTGGACGTGATGAACGTTAAACGAGCGTTTAAGAAGAATCAAATCAACAACCCGTTACACGTTGCTGCCAATGGAGTGCAAGCTCTGGAAATGTTGAGAGGAGATGGTTCTGTAACGCCAACCATTCCATCTTCGCGGTGCGTGATTATTTTAGACTTAAATATGCCTAAGATGGGTGGACTGGAGTTTTTACAGGAATTACGGTCTGACCCGATACTCAGATTTCTTCCAGTGGTGGTGCTCACCACGTCCGATCAGCAAGAAGACCGGAGACAGGCGTATGAGTACAATGTCGCAGGCTATTTGATTAAGCCCGTCACCTTTGCTGCATTCTCAAATTTGATTGCTGTACTAAATCAGTACTGGATGCTGAATGAAATGCCTTGACTCTACGATGATTCAGATGGGTGGGGATCTAGTTTTTCCATGCCACCTAGCGCCATTAACCAGATGACCACCGCCACCCAATGGATCAGGGTGATTGCCAGGAGGGAACCAGTCAGAAAATAGGCAACGGTGCAGGCGAGGCCTAGCAAGGCTGCTAAGGTGAGAAATATAGGATTAAAGAAGGTAGGGTCAGCCGCTTTGTAGAGTGTTTTAGCGTTTAACGGGTGACAGATGACAAACACAATTAAACTGGCGATCGCCCAGATGATCCACCCTGATTTGAGCACTGTGGGAGCGGGAGAAGGCAGCAATAACACCCGAAAAATTAACTCTTCCACAAAGGAGGGCATCACGAGCAGTTGTACCGACATCCGAGTATACCGCCATCCAGAGGCATCCCAGAGTTTAACTTGCAAAAATCCTTGAGAGAAGCCGATGGGTAGTGCGATCGCAGCATAGCCCAATAAAACCCAAAGTGTGATGCCCCACTCTCTCAGGTTGGGCAGTTTCATAACGTCTACCATCCGTGCAACCAAGCCTGACACACTGGCATCAACCATCCGGGTCTACTCCAAAAACTGAATAAAGTGAACCACAGGCTGCGGGCCACTTGCATAACGAGCAGCGGTTGCTTCAATTCGAGCGAGTTGTTTCAATGCCATACCACAGGGCATTCCATATTTTGCCTCAACTCGATCGCTGGCAATTTGCAGCGCTGTACGCGATCGCTCCAGGAAGTCATTTAAGGAATAATTGCTGTTGGGTGTGAAATAGTCTTTCACTACTAACGAAGGAGAATAGCAAACTTCTTGAGTTCCATCCGGCCACTGAATTTTAAAGTTGATTTCAGGCATGGTTTTTTAGGAGGTGCTGATAATGTTGCAGATGAAGTTGGGCTGAGAGTTTCCAGGTGTAGCTTGGCAGAACGAATTGACTGTTTTGCACCAATGCTTGAGCCAGTTCAGGTTGACAACTCATCCTCATCGCGGTTGCAATTTCATTGGGAGATTGTGGATCAACAAGTAGTGCCTGGTAAGGTGAGAGGAACTCCGTAAACGGGGGCTGATTGGATGTAATCACGGGTAAGCCAGAGGCGATCGCTTCTAACAATACCAAACCCCACCCTTCTTTGAGCGATGGAAACACAAAAGCATCCGCAATTCGGTAAAGTGCGGGTAATTCATCGGTAGAAATCACCCCTGGCAAAACCAGAGCCTCACCGATTGGAATAGACAAGCGCTTGACCAGGGCAAAAAATTCATCTCGGTAAGGTTGATAGTCAAACAAAGTTTCTCCCCCCGCAATCACCAGTTGCGCGTTGGGAAAGTCTTGGTGCACCTGAGCAAAAGCTTGCAGTAAATTCATCGAGTTTTTACGCGGTTCCACTCCCCCCACGGTTAAAAAAATCGGTGCACCATTCAGGTTCCAGCGCTGCTTCAGTTGAGTTTCAATTCCCGTTGGAACTGGCGAAAACTGTTGCAGATTTACGCCATTACTTACCCGCGCTGCCTGAAGGCTATACTGCTGCCAGAGTTCGGCTTGCCAGCGATCGCTCACACACAAGCACAAATCCGCCTGCCGAATCGACCGCTCCTGACACTCTTGCAAATAAATGCTGGTGTATTCTTCAATGTGATGCACCGTGCGAATGAAGTGAGGGATAAAATGTTGCTGCCGCAAAATCGCTAAGGCATTGGCACTGAGGCAATCTTGCGCGTGATAAATATCGGCATTGGGCGGCTCTTGAATGAGATAATCAACAAACTCCTGAATGCGTTGCCGAATCAGTGCATCCATGCCAGCAGGGGCGGGTTGGGTGGGAATCAGGCAAATCTGACAAGAAGTTGAATAATCAAATCCTTTGCCATCCTTACTCAATGCATAAATACAAACCTCATGTCCCAATTTTTGCAGTGCTGTTGCCAATTCCAGCGTATGTACAACGCTGCCCCTCAATTTAGTGGAGTAGGTAAACAACCCGACTTTCAACGGCGCTTGAGGGTTGGGAGTTAAGCTGAGCGAGGAGGGTAATACACCACTCATAGGTTAGCTGGGGTTGCTACATGGGGTTCCGCAGAAAAACCCGTTAAGCCTTGCCGAGATAAATCCCAAAATTCAATCAATTCGTTCTGCGATCGCAATCTTAAACAATGGGTTGACTCCACCTCTCCCACCGCTTCGCAAACCAATCCCCACCGCCGAAAGTGAGCCTGTACCGCCGCAACCTGATCAGAGCGCGCACTCAGCAAAAAACCATAGCTGGGAAAGCTCACCAACCACCGCTCTAGCGGCACTTTGGCAGGGCAAGGGATGGCATCTATATCTAGCGTGGCTCCACAACCTGATGTTTCTAGCAACATCAACGTCGTGCCAATAATGCCACCCATGCTGATATCTTTTCCTGCTTCGCACAAACCTGCTTCTGCCAATTGGGGTAACAGTTCCAGATCGGCTTGTAATCGAGCTGGGTCAGCGGTTGTTGCTGCATTCCAGAAGGGATAGGTGGGATGTGCCTGCCCCCGAAAGTCGATCGCCACCAGCAAGCGATCGCCCGGTTTCGCTTTGAAGCTACTGAGCAGCCGAGTGGCACGTCCCATAATTGCTACAGATAAAGCATTGTAGGGACTGTGGCAATTGGTGTGTCCTCCCACTATTGGTACATTGTAAGCAGTGGCAGCCGCTCTCATACCCGCCAAAATTGGCTCTGTTGCAGTTGTTGATTGACTCCAAAGCGTATCTACTACCGCGATCGCCCGTCCACCCATTGCGGCAATATCACTGACATTCACCATCACCGCACACCAGCCTGCAAACCAGGGATCTGCCTCCACGAAAGCAGGCAACATGCCTTCAGCGGCAAAGAGCAGATAACCGTCGCGATCGGGAATAGCAGCGCAGTCGTCGCCGAGCAAGAGGGGTTGGGGGTTGGGGTGTAGGGTCGGGGGGGTGAGGAGAAAACGGGAGACGGTTTGAATGTCCTGTTTGTGCAGGATGCTGAGGGAGTGTTTCAGAGTGGCGACCAGGCTGGAGAGCATGAATTTAGGAAGCCTCCTGGCTTTGGAAGGGTAAAACTGGGCGAACCTCAGTTCCAGGAGGATAGTGGGCGAGATCGGCTTCCATCAAGTGATGGGGGCGATCGCAAATGGTTAGTTCCTTCAAAGATTGCCAGTGCAGGCGGCGGAAGAAGCGGACATTTTGCAGTTGCACCGTTGCCAAAAATCGCTGACACCCCCAGGTGTTGGCAGTGGTCACAGCTTTATAAATCAGCCCTTTGCCAATTTGCCCGACTCGTCGATAGTCTGGGTGAACGCCTAAGCGGCCGCCATACCATAATCCGGGTTGGGATTCGTAAATGCGAACAACGCCGATGATTGTTGGGGAATGAGGAATCGGGAAGAGGGAAGGGGTGGCGATGATAGGGTAGGCGATCGCGTCAAATTCGTCGTCATCATTGCCTGCAAACACGCCCTGCTCTTCCACAAAAATACTGCGACGCAAGGCGAAATAAGCCTGAATTTCCTGAGGTGTAGTGGCGAGATTGAATTGGTACATGGACATTTAGGGAATCAAAAATCTCGTAGGGGTACATCTTGTACGTACCCAACAACAATTGAGGGAGAAATTATTCAAATGTTGAAAGCGCCGAACATGCACCACATTTTGCACAGCCTGCTTTAATTTCAGCAGAGGACATTCCGACTTGGTTCAGTTGCTTACCAATATGCTGATAGAGGGTATACATAAACTCACTATCAGGTGCAGAATGATTCGCCAATGGAGTGCCCGTAATCGGCACGAATGGTACTACAAACGGATACACTCCCATCTGAATTAAGCGATCGCAGGTTTCCACAATCACCTCCAAACTATCGCCCAACCCCGCCAGAATATAGGTATTCACCTGCCCCCAGCCAAACACTTTCACGGCTGCTGCAAATGCTTGAAAGTAGTACTCCACGGAAACCTCTGCCTTACCGGGCATGATTCGCGTCCGCACTTCAGGGGTCACCGCTTCCAGATGCATCCCCAGACTATCCACCCCTGATTGTTTCAGCCGTTCAAACCAGACAAAATCATCCGGCGGTTCGCACTGCGCCTGAATTGGCAAGTCAACTGCCAGTTTTACAGCCCTCGCACATTCCGCCAAGTAAGCAGCGCCGCGATCGCTAGTATTCGGTGTTCCCGTCGTCATCACCATATGCTGCACTCCATCCAAACGCACAGCGGCTTCTGCCACTTCTGCCAGTTGGGCGGGGGTCTTGCGGGCAATGGTGCGATCGCTGGTTAAAGAATGTTCAATCGCGCAAAACTGACAGGCAGTGGATGGGTCACGATACCGCATACAGGTTTGCATCACCGTGGTTGCCAGTACATCGCGGCTGTGTAGCAGGGCGATTTTCCAGTAGGGAATGCCATCGGCAGTGGTAAGGCTATAAAACGTGGGCTGCGTTGGGAACGAGATCGGCGCAATCTCTGCACTATTCCACTTCAACTGAATTCGTTCAATTTCATCGATTTGAGCCGTGTAGGGAGACTGCTGCGCCGTGCCTGTAAACACTGGAACCATTACAGTTGTGCCATCAATGGTGACCGCTTTGTGGTCTGAGGGTCCAGCCCCGCCTTTGCGCCCAGCCACTCCCACATTCGGTTCTATCAACCGCAACCCGTGGGTTTGCAGTTCTGTGATGAGCCGTTGTTTTTCCATGTTTTTTATTGGATAACACTGTCTACGGGTTGCTCAAGTGGTGGCATGAGCGTCACGCGATCGCCTATTTCTGAACTTGCCATCACTGTTTGGGCACTGAGATTGGCGTGCAGTTGCAACAATTCCGGGCGAGAATAATGCCCCACCGAATCCATCATGCGTTTGCGTTTTGTGATTAAAGAGAAGTCAAGATCGGCGATCGCAATTCCTTCCCCATCCGTAATGGGTGGACACAGGTGAGTCCCTTCTGGGCTAATAATGGCCGTGTTGCACCCCCCGCTCAATACCCGTTGCAGGGTTTCATCAGGGGTAATTTGCGCCACTTGCTCAGGCGATAGCCAGCCCGTTGCATTCACCACAAAACACCCCGATTCCAGCGCATGATGCCGAATCGTTACTTCAATTTGGTCAGCAAAGATTTGCCCCACCATCGAACCGGGAAACTGAGAGCAATGAATTTGCTCATGTTGCGCCATTAGAGCAAACCGTGCCAGGGGATTGTAATGTTCCCAGCAGGCAAGGCTACCCACCCGCCCCACTGCGGTATCCAGCACTCTTAAGCCAGAACCATCTCCCTGCCCCCATACCATGCGTTCATGATAAGTGGGTGTAATCTTTCGCCGCTTTAGCAGTAAGCTACCATCCGCATCAAACACAAGCTGCGTGTTGTATAGGGAACCGCCATCTCGCTCGTTTACCCCCAGAACTACCACCACTCCGTAAGAACGAGCGGCACGACTCACCGCATCGGTTACAGGACCAGGAACCACGACTGCCTCTTCGTAAAGGCGCATGTGCTCTTTGCCCATTAGCACCGGGGGCTGTATGAACGAAAAATAGGGATAGTAGGGAATAGCCGTTTCGGGAAAAACCACCAATTGGGCACCGTCTTTTGCCGCCGTTGCGATCGCTTGCAGCACCTTTTCCGTCGTGCCATCCCGACTAAACAACACCGGACTCAACTGAACAGCAGCCACTCGGACTTGTTTGGCGTAGTCCATCTCTAAACCGTCCAGGTATCCAGAATGAATGCGTTATCTTTGCGATGCATCAAGATAATATCCAACACATCTAGCGGACTGATAGGGCGAATCCCTGGAATCAACGATGGTTCACCATGCCCGTATAACGCCTGTAACGCAAAGCGGCAAGCATATACCTTTCCGCCTTCTGCCATAAATTTACTGAGCTGGTCATTAAAGTTTTGATGCCCAGGGAAGGCAGAATCTCCCAGCTTGGGAAAACCGCGCTGTACTCCCAACGTCACACCAGGACCGTACAACAACACCGATGTCTCAAACCCTTTTCGTTGTAAACGAGTTGCTTGCAACAAATTAACAAACCCAATAGAGCCTTCAAAGGCAACAGTGTGGAAAGTCACCAGCGCTTTCTCACCCGGATCGGCTTTCACATCGGGAAACACTTTCTCTTCGTAATCCACAAAGAAGTCGCCAGTTTGGTGCGCGGGAGCGGTCACTTCAGGCATGAAATTTTCTCCTAATCGTTGCAAGATTGCTGTCAGATTACGGGCTGGTAAAGACTCAGTTTTGTATCTCCAATTACGAAAACCGTTGATCTGGCAATAACGCCAGGCATAAGGATTTTGCTACCCACAATAACTAAAGGCTTACCTGCCCACCTGTTTAAATCGATAGGTGACGGGTAGCTTTGCTCTATGTTTCCGTCAGATAGAAACTCCAACACAGTTGAATCGACTTGTACGTAAGCGATAGCCCATTTTAGGGAACTGCCGAATCGGTTTCCCGATTTTGGGGTTAAGAGCGCAGTTTGACCAGCAATGAGTACTTTTCAAACATCTTCCTAAAGACAGTTCATAAAGAACTTTGAGTAATAAGTAAGGGGCGGAAGCAAAAAGCATCAAAAAATTAATAAGTTTATAGGGTTAACAATTGATTTATCTCTTTGATGTGTTGCTCTAAAAATATTTTTTATTTAGCCATCATTAATACATTTAAACTTCTTAAAAAGAAACTTATCTCTTACGACAGATGTGTTGATGTATTGGTCTTTATATTCTTACTTTGATAAGCATTTTTAGCTTACGAAACTAATTGCTTGCTAGGAGGAAATAGAATGGTGTACGGTGAAGAGCCAAGAGGCAGAGTCGTTGAACGAGTATCGAGCGTTCCCGCAATTGACTATCACGATCGCGTGCGTTGGGGTCCTGTTCTGGCTGGGTTGTTCGTTGCAATTAGCTCCCAGCTCGTTCTGAGTGGAATTGCAGCAGCGATTGGGCTTACAACCATCGCAGGTTCTGGTGCTCCCCGCTCCAATGCAGGCGATGTTGGGGCGGCTGTTGGAATTGGAGCAATCATTAGTTTACTGATCTCTTTGTTTCTGGGTGGATGGATTACATCCCGTGCTTGCGGACCCATTAACCGCAGTACTGCGCTTCTAAATGGTGCAATTCTTTGGGCAACCACACTGGCAATTAGCGGTTGGCTACTTTCTAGTGGGGTGTCTGGTGCATTTGGTGTGGTTGCATCCAACGCTGGCGAATTATTGAATCAAGCTCAACAAAGCGGTGTGACTCCCGGTAATGTCGATCCTAATGTCACTGCTCAACAAACCCGTGACATTGCTGGAAATGCTGCAAAAGTGGGTTGGTCTTTTGCGTTAGGTTCTCTTCTAGGGCTTATTGCCTCTCTAATTGGGGCAACTGTTGGCAACAAAACTTCTCGGGGGGATGTTCCCAGAACAGTTGATCAAACCTATTCTTCTTAAGGTCTGTTTAAGTGTTTCGGTGTATGCTTAACTCGGTGTTCAAGCTATCTTAGGTAGATAGCTCTGAAGGGTTATTTATCACAATTGAAAGTGGTGTAGCGGTTAGTAAAACTTCCTGTTGCACCACTTTGTCATATTGAAATTGGCTCTGACGGTCTGTTCATGCGCCAGGATAATTTTAGGTTAACTCACTAAGGGCGATCGCAACTTGTTGTTTTTGCCCACCCAGTAGAATAAACCATTCGTTTGCTCGTTCATCGGTGTAAATTGTGGCATAATCTCTACTTCATAACATCGACAAAGCAATAATAGACACAACACGTACCACCCACTCATCCACCCGCTTACTCTTCTACTCCTCCCCACCTCCCTCAACCCCTTATGCCCTCAGCGAAAAGCGCAGGTGGATTTTACTGTCCTATTAGCTGGGTTGAGTTGCTCTGCTACCCCGCATTGACAGATGAAGAAGCCAATCAAATTCGAGTTTTTTTGAGAAGTTTGATGCGTGTGGATCTGACAGAAACGGTTTTAGATAGGGCGGCTCAAATCTGTTGAGATTATCGTGTGGACTTGCCTGACGCAATGATTGCGGCTTGTGCAATAGAAACTTCTGCCACACTCATTACTAGAAACAGTGCAGATTTCGTCCGAATCGAGAGTTTAGTTGTATTCAATCCGTTTAGCGATCGCTAGCGCTTGGGGCTTTTTCTGTCATTCCGAAAATACCGTAAGCACAACCTGTGGCGATAGCACAGCAGTTTCGTCGGTTCCGGTTCGTTGCCCGATGCCCAGAAACAAGCCACTTTCATGCTGAATTCGAATGGGTGCTGTTGGTATCTGGTCGGTGGGCACTTCCCCCCAGGCGATGCGTTGTCCCAGACACCAGCGACGGGCGATCGCATCAGGGAGGGCGATCGCATCCAGGTGGGCAACCCCTGCTTCCGGCGGAATCGGCTGGAACGACTGGGTTTGCAGCGTGGCATCTAGTTCTTCCAGGGTGAGGCTGTTTGCTAACTGAAAGCCACTGCTGATGGTGCGGCGCAGGGCTGACAGAGTGCCTCCAGTTTGCAGGAGCTTGCCCAAATCACGGGCGATCGCGCGAATGTAGGTGCCAGATCCACAGGCAATTTCCACATCGATTTCAGGAAAGTCTCCGGGTCGCCAATCCAGGATTTTCACTTGATAAACTTCTACCGTGCGTGGCTGGGCAGTAATGGCTTTTCCTTCTCGCGCCAAATCATACAGCCGTTTCCCTTCTACTTGGATGGCGCTGTAGTTGGGCGGAATTTGCTGAATCGTGCCGTGGAATTGTCTTAAGGCAGCTTGCACGGTTTCCAGGCTCAAATCGTGAACAGGTTGTTGCGTGAGAACCGCTCCTTCCAGGTCATCGGTTGTTGTGGTAATGCCAAAGCGAATGGTGGCAAGGTAGGCTTTGTCTCCCGGCAGAAATTGCAGCAGTCGGGTTGCCCGCCCCAACGCGATCGGTAAAACACCCGTTGCTGCGGGATCGAGCGTGCCCGCATGACCTACCCGCTTCATCTTCAGCAGGCGGCGCACCTTCGCCACACAGTCGTGAGACGTGAACCCAACCGCTTTATCTAAATTTAAAAACCCATCCATTCTTAGCTCACTGTTGCGATCGCAAATTATTTCGTTTCAATTTTCGGAATCTAGCTGCCAAACACGGTAGAGAGAGGCTAGGCTAGCGGTAACTTTTTTAGATCTTGAACATTTATGGTGAATGAACTGGCAATCCGCACCCAGGATCTAACCAAACAGTTTGATCGGCATATTGCAGTCCACGATATTGATCTCCATATTGGCATCGGCGAAGTGTACGGACTCATCGGCCCCAACGGAGCGGGGAAAACCACCCTGATCCGAATGCTGGCAGCCGCAGAGGAACCCACCCTCGGCGAAATTTATATCCACGGCGATCGCCTCCTGCGCGATCAGGATAATCCCAACCTGAAACGGCAAATCGGCTATCTGCCAGACGACTTCCCCCTGTACGACGACCTCACCGTTTGGGACTATCTCGATTACTTCGCCCGATTATACAAGCTGGGAGAACCCCGTCGCAGCCAGCGATTGCGAGACGTGCTGGAACTCGTTCAGCTCACCCATAAACGCCACAGCCAGATTTCCACCCTATCACGCGGCATGAAGCAACGCCTCAGCCTTGCCCGTACCATCATTCATGAGCCGCTGGTGTTGCTGCTGGATGAACCCGTCTCCGGACTCGACCCCATCGCCCGGATGCAGTTCCGCGAGATTATTAAAGCGCTGCAAGCAGCCAAAATGACGATTCTGATTTCGTCTCACGTTCTCAGCGACCTGGCAGAACTGTGTACTTCCGTCGGCATTATGGAACTGGGCTATCTCGTAGAAAGTACCTCGTTACAGCACCTCTACCAGCGCCTCAGTCGGCAGCAAATCACCCTCTCCACCCTGGGCAGTTTAGAGGCATTGCAGGCTGAATTGCGGAATCACCCCGAAGTAGAAGGGATGGAAGCGTTGCCAGGCAACAATCGTCTCAAAGTATTTTTTTCTGGCGATGGCGAGGCAAGTGCGACGTTGCTGCGATCGCTGATTGCAGCCAACATTCCTCTGACTGAATTCCATCCTGCCCAAGAAGACCTGGAATCCATCTTCCTCAACCTGGGACACCAGCAAGCTTCGTAATCAATAATTTCTTCCTCACCTTCCCCCATCCCCTTCTCTTCCCATTTTCCTCTGGAGACTCCTCATGATTCCAAACCTGCTAATGACCTTCTCCGATTGGAACCCGCAGTTTTTTCGAGAGGTCAAAGGGCGACTCAAGCCCCGGAACATTGCGACTACAGTGGTTAGTTCACTTTTGGTTCAGGGCGCAATTCTTTTTTATCTTTGGGGGGCGCTTCCCACTAAAGTCACCTCCTACAGTCGCTACTGCGTTGGCAAAGATGAGTACAACTGGAACAAGTGCTTTGTAGATGCGCTGGGCAATGTTCAAATTAATTGGCAGCTTTGGTGGTTTGACCTGTTTCAAACTTTGAGTTGGCTGATTCCCTTCGTTTTGCTGGTCGCAGGCATTTATATGCTGATTGGCGATTTAGCAAAAGAAGAACGGCGCGGTACCCTCAACTTTATTCGGCTCAGTCCGCAAACCAGCCGCAGTATTTTAGTTGGTAAATTATTGGGCGTTCCGCTGATTCCGTTTCTGGCGGTCGTGCTGGCAGTCCCCTTACACATTTGGTCGTCAATCAATGCGGCAATTCTCCCTAAAGAACTGATCAGTATTTATCTTTTGACGATCGCGGCGTGTTGCTTCCTGTATACCGCAGCGGTGTTTTATGCCTTCTTAGGTGGGGCGCAGGGCTGGCTGGGCGCGATTGTTGTTTGGGTTTTCTACTCAGTGCTTTTCCAGGTCTGGCAGCATGGACGCTACTCTCAAATTGATGGGTATCCATTTTTTAGGCAGTGGTACACCATCCAGGTTGGACATACGCTGGAGTTGTTTGTCACGTTTGTCGTAGTCACCTTCGCGATCGCCACCTTCTGGCTCTGGCGATCGATTAATCGTCGCTTCCGCAATCCCAGCCAGGTATTACTCAGCAAGCGCCAAAGCTACTTGATGACGCTCTCCTTCGAGCTATTCATTTTCGGCTTTGTCTTCCACGACTATCCTGAGTGGTGCAGCCGCAACTCATTTTTAGATTTGACCGGATTAATGGTCGTCAATCTGTTCTGGTTTATTTTGATCATCGCTGCGCTGACTCCCCATCGCCAAACCTTATTGGATTGGGCACGTTACCGCCGTAATGGAGAATCCAAAACCCAACGCAAACGCTGGCGACGCACCCTGGTACATGACCTGGTGTGGGGAGATAAAAGCCCAGCGATGGTCGCGATCGCGCTTAACTTGCTAATTCCCATCGTGCTGTTTACGCCGTGGATTGCAACCTGGAACGATGACAGCCCCAAAATAGCAGCGTTCATCAGCCTGATCTTTAGTGCCAGCTTTTTGCTGATTTGTGCGGCGATCGCCCAGTTAATCTTGTTTGGCAAATCGCAAAAACGAGCCTTATTTGCCGCAGGCATCATTGGCGCACTGATTCTTCTCCCCATGATTGGCATGAGTCTACTTGGAGCGCATCCTGGCAGCAAAACTGCCCTCTTGTGGCTGTTCTCAGCCATGCCCATCGCTGCAATGGAACACGCATCTTTCACAACAGTTGCAATTGGCTTTCTAGCTCACCTATCAACGCTCACATTGCTAGTAGCGCGCCAAACACGCCAATTGAAACGAGCTGGAGAATCGGAACTAAAAGCACTCATGGCACACCGCACAAACTAACGGTGCTCAGGGATGACTTAATCCATCGGCTGTAGGAACGCCCTACTAGCCAACACCTGCTAGGAGTTGAGAGACAACCCCTCTCGGCTGCTAGCAGTTTTCATAGTTTTCATATTGCTCAAAATCCAGCGATCGCGAGTACTTTCTCAAACGCAAGTTCTTGGGTACCAGTTGGAGCTAACGCTTGACTGTTGGGGAAGTACTTTTTTAAGAATGCCGTCAAATTCTTCAACGTTGGAAAATCCCATTGAGCACGGTATTGGGGCTGGCCATTATTACCAATCTCGGAAATCTGCAACTGGTAGCGACCTTGTGGATGAGTACTTCCACGAAAACGAATCGTGTGGCAATAAACTGGGGGCTGCATAGCTTCAAACAACCTTGTTAATGAACCTTACACTTTTATCTTCCCGGATGTATTTAAGATCCGAAGTGAGTATAAGCGGGGTGAAAGTTGATGTTAAGCCCCAAAATCCGTGAGTTCGGACGCTACTAACAATTGATGTAAATCACACAAAAAAATTCCCTCGGGCCGTCTAGAAGCCAGAGGGAAAAGGTACCGTGGGAAACTTAAAACTTGAAGGGGAAGCAAAACTTAGAGCGATCGCTCCAACTAGCGCAATTTACGCTTCGGGCAGAAGATTGCTGGAGTAAGCATCCAGGGTAATCAAAGCGGCAGGGGTGCGAGTGCCGTAATCAATGGATTGACCAGTGACCGCTTCAGACAATTTCTCAAAAGATTCAGAGCGCCAGTTACGCTCGTGAATTGGCTTAGACTGCTCACCCAAGAAATAGGTTAGGGTTCCCAGAGCAGCAACTGCCAACCAACCAATCACAAATAACACAGTTAAAATAATCATCGAACTCTCCTGTAAACTCTTGTTTCAATCTGTAAATAAATGTAACAGATTCTTGTCAAAAGATGCAACATATCCAGAAGTGGTGACTACCGATCTCTGGGAAGTACGGTGCTCTTCCTTACAACCGACTGCAGAGCCAGGAAGAAGGCAAAAGAAGAGATGATGACGTTGGTTAGGAAGAATGAGGAGGATAAGGAAGAGAAGTTGCGTGCTTTACCGAATCAGCGGGAAATACAAGACAGGATGCCAGCTATGGCGAAACAAATCTTGGGTAAAACTTGGAATCGATAATTGCAGTAGGCTGTTTCGAGGATTGTGGCAAACAGCGATCGCGCTAATATCGGGTTCTGTCGCTGCTTTAATTACTTCCATCACAGGTGAACCAAGGCGAACCTCTGTCTCAACCTGCAAATTCAAAGGAGCTAATTCTGCCTTAACCGTTGCTAACTCTTTTTGAGCCTGCTGGATAAATGGTTCTTTAGGAATATCGCGGCGATCGCAGTCATCCACAATCCACACTAAATGACAAGCCTGGAGCAGAGGAGTTGCTTGCTGCGCTGCGCGTCGTTTGATCTGCTCGATCAAGTATTTGGCAGCTTCAGTGCCATCGTAGGGCAGCATCAAGTAGCGAAACAAATGGCGACAGCGCTGGTCTAGTTCTTCTCGCGTGTAAGTGGAGATTAATTGTGGACGAACCGACAACACCGGAATCGTTGTGCGCTTATAAATTTCGGCGGAAGTGCTGCCAAATATTTTTTCTGACAGGGCATTACGCAGCGAATATCCCAACATCAGCAGATCCACGCTTTGTTCCCGCGCAATCTTCAAAATCAAGTCAAGTGGTCGCCCTGATTCCACCTTCAGATCAACTGAAAGTCCAGCAGGAATGTTCTTCAACCCTGACTCTAGCTGCGATCGCGCCTGTTCCACTTTTTCGGCATCTGCCCGCGGGATTGCACCCGACTCTTTGAAAGGAACGCAGTGTAAAAAGGTGATTTGCTTGAAACCCGTCGCGGCTAAACTGGGCGTGAAGTGAGCCAACCGCTGGAGACCATCCGACAAATCTGTACAAATAAGCAATCGCTGAAACATGAGTAGTGCTGTTGCAATCGGTCGGGCGAACTGCCCTTACAGTAACATTCCTCATCCAAGTGTGTTTACAAAGTTTCAACGATAAGCTAAATAC
This sequence comes from Leptolyngbyaceae cyanobacterium C42_A2020_001, assembly GCA_015272515.1. Taxonomy (GTDB): domain Bacteria; phylum Cyanobacteriota; class Cyanobacteriia; order Leptolyngbyales; family Leptolyngbyaceae; genus JSC-12. The sequence continues at coordinate 68,056 of JACYLN010000015.1, forward strand.
CGAATAAAAATATAAGTGAAACTAATTGACTAGATAATTTAATAAAATTTGAAGTGATTAATCAAAGGCTTGACACGCCAAATCTCTCTCTGATTCCACACTAACCGCACTAAATCTACCGATTCTATGGTGTTAGAAGCGATCAACGCCCCATCACCCCCAGCTTCTTTCCTTCTTTGGAACAAAGCAAGAGACGGAGGTCGTCTACTCGCGGCAAGCGGCTATGGCATTTGAGGGCCTGCTTCTAAGCCCCATTGATGCCGGAGGAACTGCTTGTACATATTTTCGCGAACAATCATCTGCTCATAGAGCTTGACTAAAAAGTCTTGGGCTTGTTCACGACTCATATTCTGCACTTGAGTCTCAAAAGACCGAATGCTGAACTGCTGCTCTAGGGAAAGTTCAACAGGTTGATTCATAATTCACTCCAGTATGAGAGAGTACGCAGTTGGAAGACATCAGGCTCTAAGGGCTTAGAGGAGGCTTCCTGGGTCAGCGATCGCTGATTTCCTGTGAGAATGCCCCAAAGGGATCAGTTATTACCACCCGTATTACAGAAGATAACAACTGTTTGACAAAATGCACATACCCCTGTTTGGGTAATTCTCAAGATATAGGAATAAATTAATATAAGTTTCGACAAAATATAAAATCTGCTTACTGAATACAGTCATTTACCGTCTAATCTGCCAAAGAGGCGACCTAATCAGGTTTTTCCCTAAATTCCACTCGAATATGTCTAAAGAGTGATCATGAGAAATTTTTTAGATTTGCCCCCTCAATTGCGTAATACCCGCCTCATTTGGGAATCCTAGTAGCAGCAGAGATCGATGGGAAGCGTTAACACTGTGAACTGGGGCAAAAGCAGTATGGGCGATAAACAACCAGAAGCAAAACTCATGGTGAGTCAGGCAGTCCCTCAGATTAAGCTTCTATCAGCTACGAGAGACTCCCATTCTCACCCTCTGCAATTCACCACAGGAGTTAGTTTGGCGCGAGACACTTCCACCCTATCTATGAACTCTCAACCAGACCTCACTGGTTTGTTGCAACAGCTTATTCAAATTGCTGCAACGACTAATGCTCCAGCCTCCCTGTTTGCACAATTGGCAAAAACCGTTGGAACGGCTTTTCAGGTAGATGGTTGCGCCATGATTGTTTCTACCGTTTCGCCAGAGCAGGTGCAAACAACCTGCTGGCTAGCTGAGACAGACGTGATTGCTGCTTTACCACGACAAACTGGCTATGAACACTTGATAAAACGAGTTTCGTGCTCTCAACCCCTCATTAGTCCTGGTGTTCAATTCGACTCATTAAACTTTCCTGTAAAGGCGACAGATAACAGCGAGGACGCTGAATCGGTTTGGCAGTACTTTTCAATTTCCGCTGGTGCTCCTTTGATTCAAGCGGTGTTAGAAATGCCTACGCAATTTCAAGGAAGCTCAAACGGCATCATTAGCTTGATGCGATCGCGCCCCCACCCCTGGTCACCCTACGAAATAGAGCAACTCGAATTAGTCAGTCAGCACATCGCCGTGATTATTTCCCAATTTCAGCTACAACAGCAGGTATCCCTACAGCTTCAATTTCAGGCAGTTGTCAATCAGCTCACGCTGGCAATCCGGAATACCTCTGATCTCAATGAAGTGCTCAAACTTGCAACCGACGGTACAGCTCAAGCATTAAACGTACAACGAGCCTTGTTGTTAAGGCTTAAGTATTCCGATCCCCTGTTTCGTAGTCATGCATCTGAGGAAATGCCAAAAACACGGGTATCGGTCATGTGCGAATGGCTCACTCCTACCGGATGGACGGACCCCAATTCTCCAACGTCTACAGCCGTAGCATCTGCGGTGAATCAATCATTTTGGCTGTCAGAATGTGGTTTAAGTCAGCGAATTTTCAAAAGCGTTCGTCCTACCGCCGTGGATCACAAACGCTATCTTTTAAACGAAGCAGATTTGGCAAAGGTCAACGAAATCTTTAAGCTCGACACGTTAGACGCTTTACTGGTAGCTCCTTTAGAGAGTCAGGGCACCGTTTTGGGCTTTTTGGTCTTTCAAAGTCGCCAACCTCGATCTTGGCAACAAGCAGAAATCGATTTAGTTGAACTTGTAGGGGCACAGGTTAGTAACGCGATTATCCAAACTGAAACCCTGCGCCAGGTACAATCTCTAGTTGAAAAACGCACGGCCGATCTTCAGCAAAGTTTGGCAATTCAGGCCAAGCTGTATGAACGGACTCGCCAGCAAGTCGAGCAATTGCGCCAGTTGAATCAGTTAAAGGATGAATTTTTGGATACCGTGAGTCATGAGTTGCGGACTCCATTGACCAGTATGGCGCTTGCGATTCGGATGCTGCGCCAGATTGGCACTGACAGCGATAGCAGCAATCGTTACCTCGACATTTTGGAACAACAGTGCGCCCAGGAAACGAACCTGGTGAATGATCTGCTGGCACTGCGAGAGTTGGAATCCAAGCAGATTGCACTCCAGCTTGAAGACATTGACGTAATTGCCTTGCTGCAAGACTTGGCTACCAATTTCCAGCAACAATGGGCACCTAAAGGGCTGACTCTGAAGTTTGAGTTTCCCGATCACCCCGTTAGAATTCAGAGCGATCGCGACAGCCTCAATCGCACCCTGCTTGAACTTCTAACCAATGCAGGGAAATATTCAAGCTCCAACAGCACCATCCATCTCAAACTGCTTTACCGCCGAGAAGTGCCCACCAACCAGATCATTCTGACCTTGTCCAATAGCGGTTCTGGCATTTCACCGGAGGAATTACCCTACGTCTTCGATAAATTCCGGCGTTGCCAGGGAGCTACCCAAAACGCAATTCAAGGAACCGGGCTGGGCTTAGCACTTGTCAAAAGCCTGGTTCAACATTTGAATGGCACCATCTCAGCATCCAGCGCACCTACCGAAGACCCGCAGATTTGGGAAACCTGTTTCAGCCTGATCCTGCCGCAATCATTCGATACTGCAAGACTCTAGTCGTCCTCAAGGGCATTTTGCTGGCTAGATTTTCAGTCACTCAACAGAATTTCATCCCTCCACACTCATCCGACAGATCACTCATCTATTTATCGAAACTTCTATCAATCTTCGTGATTTGTGTAGTAGTTACAAAATATGACAATCGCCAGTTACACTGGAGTCGAAATAGCTGACAGTCATGCTCAAACCTGCCGATCCAAAACCTCTGCGCTGGCAACGCGCTCGATATTCGCCCCTCCACCGCAAGGCGGATATTTTTGCGTCGTCTGCCCAGCTCATGTTTTACCTCTGGTGGGATAGCAGAATTCCGGGGCGTTCTGTTCGCTATCGGAATCGCCGGGCACAGTGGCTTGTAGGTGTGCTGCTAGATTTGGGTCCCACCTTTATCAAGCTGGGGCAGGCTCTTTCAACGCGGGCTGATTTGTTGCCTCTGGAGTATGTGCAAGCATTAGGACGGTTACAAGACAAAGTCCCAGCTTTCAATCCAGAGCAAGCAATCGATATTGTTGAGGCGGAACTGGGGGCTAATATTTATCGGCTATACCGCGAGTTTGATCCGATTCCCATTGCAGCCGCTAGTTTGGGGCAAGTTCATCGAGCGCGGTTGCATACAGGCGAAGATGTTGTTGTAAAAGTGCAGCGCCCTGGGCTGGAGAAGCTGTTTGAAATGGATTTTAAGATTCTCCGGCAAATGATTCGCTTTTGCGATCGCTTCTTACCCTGGACTCATCAGTACAACCTGGACGAAATTTATTTAGAATTTGCTCAAATTCTGCAAAACGAAATTGATTACATTCAGGAAGCGATGAATGCTGATCGCTTTCGGTATAACTTTAAGGATCACCCACGGATTCTGGTACCCCAAATTTATCCCAAACACACGACTCAGCGTGTACTGACGATGGACTATATTCCGGGCATCAAAATTACCGATCGCCCCAGCCTGGAAGCTTGTGGTATCAACGTTAAAGAAATTAATCAACTTGGTATTTGCTGCTACTTGAAGCAACTTCTGCAAGATGGCTTCTTTCAAGCTGATCCTCACCCTGGCAACATGGCGGTTAGTTCGGATGGGTGCTTGATTTTTTATGACTTTGGCATGATGGCAGAGGTTCAGCCGATTAACAAAGACCAGATGGTTAAGACCTTTTTCGCGGTGCTACGAAAGGATACGGATCAGGTCGTAGAAACTTTAACCAGTATGGGACTGATTGAACCCTTGGCTGATATGACTCCGATCCGCCGAGTCACACAATTTTTACTAGAAAAATTTACTGAAAAGCCAGTAGAACTTCAGGCATTTAGCGAAATGCGAAGTGAGCTATATGCCCTCTATGAGCAGCAGCCTTTTCGTCTGCCTGCGAAGATGACCTTTATTCTCAAGGCGCTGACAACACTGGATGGCGTAGCCCGATCGCTCGATCCCCAGTACAACCTGCTGGTATGCGCCAAACCATTTGTCAAGAATTTGACCGCCGCCAGAGGAGAAAAGGCTGACATGGGTGAACTTGCCCGTCAAGCCAGGAACTATGTGTTGTTCAGAATGCGCCAGCTTCGACCAGCAGAATTTTCTGTGCAGCAGTTAGAGGAACGCGTGGAGCAACAAGAAGCCCAATTACGCGCTCAAGCTCTAGAGAATGAACGCACACTCAAAACTCTTCAACTCACCGTCAAAAGCCTCATTCGCACAATTTTGACCAGCTCTATGGTGCTCATTGGAGTCGTCCTTTTGACCGGAGGCTACACGAACTGGGCGATCGCAGCATTTGTGATTTCTGGTTTAGGGGCATTAGCATTGATTCGCTCACTTTTTCGATTAGCAATTCGTGATCGCTGGAATTAGCACAACCAGTAAAGTGACTTACTTCAATGCCCGAAACCAGACTGAATCGGGGTCAAAGAAAACGGGGAGCCACCGTAACGGAACTGGCATAAACTGGGTCAACTTCAAGCTTTAGAGCACTCATGGAGCCAATTCTTGCGCGATCGCCGGAACCACAAGTTGGTCATCTTGCTGCAAGACAGCATCCTGGGAATAGTCCCCGGTTTCCAGTGTTCTTGCCACATTGACTTTGATCACTTTTTTAGTTCCAGTCTCGGTTAAGCGGTGAATCTCAACCTGTTGCAAATTGGCATTCTCCAGGCTACCCCCGGCTTGCTGAATCGCACGGCTAACCGTTGGCAGTTTGTCTTCTTGTTTTAGATTTTCATTGCTCATCGCTGCCAGAGAATAATCACCTGGTCGAGATACTTCCCCATTAACCTTAATGCTAGTGACGATAGGAGCAGGTTCGATTTTCACAACTGCCCGATAAATGTAAGCCGCGGCATCTGCCCTGGTTGCAGCTCGACTGGCGATCGTGGCTTGTAGTTCACGATAGGAAACCGGTGCCTGGATACCGGGAAATGCCTTGCGGGCCATGAGGTTAAACTGGGCAGGCGTGACGGCGCGATCAGGGTGGAACTTACCATCTGGAAACCCCTGCACAACCCGTCTAGCCGCTAAAAACTCAACGTAGAACTGCCCCCAATGCCCTTCCAGATCTGGCAACGATTGGCTTGTTAAGCTGAAAATTGGCTCTTTATCTGGTTGACTCTTTTCAATCATGGCAACCGCTTCGGGCGGAGCCATATTTACGACTGGCATTGCAGGCAAACCTTCTGGCGATCGCTGCCAGTAGGGTGCAATAGGAAGGGGTTTTGTATTAGAATCTGCGGGAGCAACTTTAGGCGCTGGTTTGACTCGTCCTGCGGGTTTGGGTACAGGCTTTGCAGGAGATTTAGACAGCTTCTCCGGAGACGCGATCGCCGTTGTTTTAGAACTGGCTTCTGGAGCAGCGTCTTTTGGATTTTGTTCCGCATCGGGTGCCGTATCATCACGCAAGTCTGACAAACTCCGAATCGCGCTCCAGAACGCAATTCCAGACAAGGAACACAGCACGGTGGCAGTGAGGATTTTAGACGCGTTCTCGTTCATAAGCTGTAACGGCAAATTGCTATAAACGCCTGGTTATTCCATACAGGGATTTGCCGAGCAATCAGGATGAAGGACCGAAATCCGCCTACTATAAAATCACGTAAATTTACACGCAAGAGCTATGACGGACGAGATGCAGCCCCCGATGCGGCGGGAAAGCGACAGTTTGGGTGAGGTAGAAGTACCGGCTCATCGCTTGTGGGGAGCACAAACGGAGCGATCGCTGGAGAATTTTGCGATTGGGGTATCGCGATTTTCCTGGGAGCGTCCAGTAGTTCGAGCTTTTGGGCTGTTGAAAAAGTGCGCCGCGATCGCCAATGGCGAACTGGGGCAGTTGCCTCTAGAAAAAGTTGAACTGATCGTTCAAGCCGCAGACGAAGTCATCGCCGGACGATGGGACGACGAGTTTCCGCTGGTGGTGTTTCAAACCGGGTCGGGAACGCAATCCAACATGAATGCGAATGAGGTAATCGCGAACCGGGCAATTCAATTGGCCGGGGGAGTCGTAGGTTCTAAGCAGCCCATCCATCCCAACGACGATGTCAACCGTTGCCAGTCCTCTAATGACACATTTCCAACTGCCATGCACATCGCTACCGTGGAGCAATTAGATGTCGTGTTGTTGCCTGCGGTCACCCAATTACGTGATACTCTGGCAGCCAAAGCAGAAGCCTATCAAAGCGTGGTGATGGTAGGGCGCACCCACTTGCAGGATGCTACACCCATTACGCTGGGACAGGCGATTTCAAGCTGGGTAGCGCAACTGAATGACGCGATCGCCACGATCCAACGGGCAACTCCCGGTTTGTATGAACTGGCGATCGGCGGCACTGCCGTTGGCACAGGAATCAATGCCCATCCCCGGTTTGGGAATCTAGCAGCGGAAAAAATTGCCGCTGAAACTGGCAAACCGTTTGTTTCAGCCTCCAACAAGTTTGCCGCACTTTCCGCCCACGATGCCATGGTAAACGTCAGTGCCTCGCTGCGTACCCTGGCGGGAGCATTGATGAAAATTGCGAATGATGTGCGCTGGTATGCCTGTGGTCCACGGGCAGGCATTGGCGAGATCAAAATTCCTGAGAATGAGCCAGGTTCTTCGATCATGCCAGGAAAAATCAACCCAACCCAATGCGAAGCGCTGACAATGGTAGCCGTGCAGGTGTTTGGCAATGATCATGCGGTGGCATTTGCTGGGTCTCAGGGCAACTTTCAACTGAATGTTTACAAGCCTGTGATGCTACACAATGTGCTGGAATCGATTCAGCTTTTGGCAGATGGGTGCCGCTCGTTTTGCGATCGCTGTGCTGTTGGCATCGAGCCAAACCAAGCCCGGATCAAAGACCATCTCGACAATTCCCTGATGCTAGTAACTGCACTCAATCCTCATATTGGCTACGAAAAAGCAGCGAAAATTTCTTTAATGGCTTATCGGGAAGATATTAGTCTACGTGACGCTGCACTTAAACTTGGATTCGTAACCGCAGAGGAGTTTGATCAGTGGGTGAAACCGGAGGAGATGACCCATCCCTTGTGAGGCTCAGGTTTGGGTAGAGATTGGTGACAGGGTGTGGGGGGTGGCGCATACCGTTGAAAACCAATATATGATGAGCGTTAATCTTTTGCGTGTGTCTACAGTTTCTACCCTTCATGACAGCTAACGTTTTTATCATTGACCATCCCCTGATTCAGCACAAGCTCACGATCATGCGGCGGGCAGAGACCAGTACCGCCAAGTTTCGATCGCTGCTCACCGAAATCAGTATGCTGTTGGCATACGAAGTCACCCGCGATTTGCCACTTAAGTACGAGACGATTAAAACACCTCTGGCAGAGATGAAAGCTCCACTACTTGCCCCAGAAAAGAAACTCGTCCTTGTTTCTATCATGCGGGCAGGGCAGGGCATTTTAGACGGAATGCTGCAACTAATGCCGTCCGCCAGAGTGGGGCACATTGGGTTGTATCGCGATCCAACGACCCTAATCCCCGTCGAGTATTACTTCAAAGTGCCCCACGACATTGAGGAGCGAGATATGTTGGTGGTTGATCCCATGATTGCAACCGGAAATTCTGCGATCGCAGCGGTTGAGCGCTTGAAGGAAACGAATCCTAAATCGCTAAAGCTCGTGTGTTTGTTGGCAGCCCCAGAGGGCATCGACAATTTTCACAACCATCATCCTGATGTACCCATTTATACGGCGGCGGTCGATGAGGGACTGGACGAGCACGGGTACATTATTCCGGGGTTAGGCGATGCGGGCGATCGCTTATTTGGCACTAAGTAAAATCCGGCATCCTGGGCTGCAACAAGGAATAATGGGGATAGCAAACCTGTGCGATCGCTGACTCCTGAACTTGATGCCTTTTAACCTTTCTCTATTTCTGCCCGTGATTCGCAGCTTTATGATCATGACGCTGCTGGCGCTGGTGTGGCTACCTAGTAACCACGCTGTTCTTGCCAGTCCTTTAACCGAGCGGTTAGCGACATTTCCCAATTGGGACAATAAACCTGCGGTTCAACCCGCTCAAGGTGAACTGATTTACCCCGATTGGATGGCTGGTTCGTGGATGATGACCAGCACCCTGATTGAGATGGTGGCTCCTCTGGCACCAGAAGTTACCACACCCGGCTTTGACGGCAATCGGCAATTTCTCCATCAGCCCATCCAGTGTCAAGTTCGGTTTGTGCCAAGCAATGCGTTGAAAGGGAATGGCTTTTCGGTGCCGTTGTTGTCCCTGCCAACCAAATCCTTAATTAAGGCACAGGTGGTATCTGATCGTGCCTTCAATGGGTTGAATCTGGCAAAAGCGTATCTGGGCGATCGCGTGTTTCGCGTCTGGGTAGATTCTCGCAATGTAAATCGCCTGATTACCAAATTCCGCGACAACCGCAAACTGTTTTCCACCGCAACTGGACGCGCGATCGAACAACCGGATTCCACCCACTTCATTGCTACCGAGTTGTTCCAACAGTTTTTCCAATCGCCAGAAAAACCTTACAAAAATCAGGTGGAAACCACGACAGAATACATACTGAACGCTAACGGCACCATTTCTGCTGATCAATTGACCGCAGTATATCTCAATCCACCTCATCCCAAAGCTTTCTTAGCTGGCGATCACCCAGTAGCACTCTACCGCTATCACCTGGAGTTTGTGAAGCGATAAACGCATTACCCCTTCATTGCTTGCAACAACGCTGTTAACGCCTGATCTTCCGATGAGTTCACTTGCCGATCCATCATCGCCAAGCTCACGGCTTTAGGAAGGGCGATCGCAGCCACATCAGGATCCAGTCCTTCCACCAAATCATCCAAACATTGAGGAACTTTCAGCGCTGAGCGTACTCCCAACAACGTTGTTTCATCAAAGCCCATTGCCTGAAGTTGGGGATGCAAATGTTCCCAGTTTGCCGCCTCCGTTGGGTTACCAACCTGAATCAAATACGCCAGCAGTCGTTGGATCCGGTTTTGCTGCTGAGGCGTAAATCGAGTTTCTCCCAAGTTGGGTCGAGCACCATTTCCCACCTGGTTTGCATTGAGATTGGCAATGATTTGCTGCCAATCACGCAAATCGCAGGCATCTGGTTTATCAACGGTCAACGCAATGTGGATTTTTCCCGAATCGGTTTCTAGTTGAGTTACCTCTGCCCGTACCCCTAAAAATCCAAGCCACTGTGCCACAGTTGAAACCAGTGTAGAGCGAGTGGCTCGACTGTGGGCCAGCAGACGAACCTGGGTTTGAACCATCGGACGGACAATTTGCGACAGCATAGGCAAAACTGTGAATGATGACCACCCTTAACACCCTACACCCTATCTTCTTTAACCCTCTGGCTATCTTGGAATTCCTTCCACTTTCGATTCCAACGATTTCAAGAATTCGGTATTCACACCAGATTCACGGGTTAGGGCAATCTTCCCAGTGCGGGCGATTTCGCGCAGTCCAAACTTGTTAAGCACCTGAACGATCGCCACCATTTTGCCAGGGTCACCCACCACTTCCAGGGTTAGAGAGTCTTCAGCTACATCTACCACCCGTGCCCGAAAGATCTGTGCCAACTCAATAATCTCGGAGCGGGTGGAACTGTTGGCATTGACTTTCATCAGCATTAGTTCGCGTTCCACACACGGAACTTCGGTGATATCTTGCACCTTTAGGACATTGATCAACTTGTAAAGCTGCTTGGTCAACTGCTCAATGATGCGATCGTCACCCGGAACTACCATCGTGATGCGAGAGACCCCAATCTGTTCGGCTGGACCCACTGCCAAACTTTCGATATTAAATCCTCGCCGAGCAAATAAACCAGCAATGCGAGTCAAAACCCCCGCCTCATCTTCAACCAAAACAGAAAGTGTATGTTTCATGGCTGCAACCGCCCAACACTGCAAAAACCGTAGTTTTCTATTCTACTGCGGCAGATAGGACAGCGCATCGCCTTGTGAAGAACCCATGATTTCCCAACGAACACGGCTAATTTTGCGATCGATTTCAAAATCTTTAAAGTGGGTTTGCAACGGCTTGGAGAGATATTTCCAAGAAACAGAAACAAAGCCCAAACGAGCATAGAAGCTTGCCAATTTTGGCTTGCAGACCAGATAAACAGGCTGATGTAAATCTTTAATAAATTGACGAATTAAGCAGGATGCCAGCGATCGCCCACGCCATTTCCCGTCAACCACAACATGGTATAGAACGCAAAAGTCACCAAAGTGAGAAAGCGCAGCACAGGCAACCGGGCGATGATTATGCTCAACCACCCAATACATAGACCAGTTAAACAGTGGCTCTGTAGGAATTAACACCACATACAGCAACAAGACCAGAATCGACGCGATCGCCCACAAGGCGGCATAAAGCATCAGCGCCAGCATCACACTTTGTAAAGCAGGGGCTTGAACGGTCTTCAGCAACCACGCATCTATCCCTACAAATGCACCAAGCAATAAAATTTTCGCGATGCGGTATGCCACAATCCGAATATCAAATCCCAGTGCCTCCGACCAAATCAGGCTGAACACCAACTGCTGCAACACCCACCGATCCGCTTTACAAGCAGGTCTAATAATGCAGTTAGGAGGCAACGACGCACAAAAATCAGCCATTCAGCCAGAACTATGATTTTAAGATTGTAGATTTTAGATTCTTAAGCAGACAGGAGCCAAAAAATCAGAACCGCTCTTTGGGCTTCTGACCCCTGACTCCTGACTTCTCAAATGCAAATGTAGCGTGTGCTGCTTAGTCAGAATCACTGAACTTCCGATAAAAACGTTTTCTACGGCGTGCGATCGCCTTACGTTTTTCCTTTTCTAAAGGAGTTTCAAAATGCCGGTTCTTCCGCATATCCTGAAAAATGCCAGCCCTCGCAACCTGACGCTTGAATCGACGTAGCGCCGACTCAAGTCCTTCATTTTCGCCTAGCACCACCTGAGTCATGCGTCGCCTCCTACAATTTATATTGTTGCAATGTCTATCAATGCCAAAGGGGTTCCAGATGGCTAGAGCAGTTGCCAACCCCCTGGAAACCCTCCGATCTAATTGATTATGTTCTGCAATCGATGGGAAAACCTGATGACAAGTGCCGCAGCAACCCTGAATCTACAGAACAGGTGGGATGAACAACCCCCACAAACACTTAGTAACGGCGATCTCCACGACGGCTAAAGCTATCTCTACCACCACCGCCTCCACCCATGGGAGATCGACGTTCTTCACGAGGCTTGGCTTTATTCACCTTTAAGTCTCGACCCATCCATTCTGCTCCATCCAGAGCATCAATGGCGGCAGCTTCCTCCGTTTCAGAAGACATTTCCACAAAGGCAAACCCGCGCATCCGACCAGTTTCCCGGTCTTTAGGCAGTTGAACACTAACAACCTTCCCATATTCTGAGAAGGTTTCCACTAAATCATCTTCCGTCACTTTGAAGGACAGATTACCGACATAAACTGACATGGGAATTCTCCGACATGGAATACACAAAGAGTTAAATTCGGAGAATCGCCCACAATACTTGAGTGAAGCAAATTAAAGCACCGAAAATAATCTTGTTCGCTTGAGTCTAACACAGAATCTAAGGAGTATTGCCGATTCTGTAAGATGCTTAATGGTTTTGCCGCTCCAGCCAGGCACGCATTTTGCCAGGATTAAGCAGACCATGAGGGTCCATCATCTCCTTAAAGCGCAGATGCTTATAATCTACGGTTTTGCGACCACCTTCTTCCAAAATATAGGTGTGGGGATTAAAGATTAGCGCATTGTGGTCATCGTGGTATGTCATGATTTCTCGCAGCCGTTCGGGGGTCGTGTAACGAACAATTTGCAGTCCCGCAGGACGAGCAGATCCTCCCATTCGCAAAAATTCTAAGTGCATCATCACTTCATCACCAAAATGGTGATACAGATGCTCAACAACTTTAAGTTCTTTATCGTCTGGAAAGATGGTTTGTAAATAAGTCAGGGTGGGATCAACACTGCGGGCATGAAGTGTGGTGTGATTCCAGGAGTATTCCACCAATGTTATGCCTTTGCTGGCTTCTTGCGCCGATTTTTGATAGCAAACTGTGCCACTAAACTCTTTCACCAGTTCAGCAAATGGTTCCAAGCAACACTCGGCAACCAGAACCAGGGCGACGTGGCTACCAGGCGAGATGTGGCTCTTTAAAGCGGCAAAATAGTTGGGAATGGGGTCGGCACAGACACACACCATTTTTTTGATGATGCCATCACTATCGCTGAGCGCCTGCCCAAAGCGAGCACTGGTCATAAAGTCAGGAAATTCAACGATCGCTTCTGCCCAGGCATACGCTGGACCCAGTGGGATCTCCAGTTCGGTAATGATGCCATTCGTGCCCCAGGCGTGTGCCACCTGATACACATCATCGCCGCGCAGTTCTACCACCCGTGGTTCATCTTCCATTGTGACGACGCGCAACGCCAGAATATTGCCGCGATCGCCCAGCAAGCCATAGGTCACTGACCCAACACCACCACTGCCACCTCCAATAAATCCGCCAATTGTGGCTTTGCGGTAGGTGGAAGGAGCCATCCGAATTTCCCAGCCCGTCTCCCGTGCCTGTTTATCGATCGCTGCCAGTTTCACACCCGGCTCCACACACACAATTCCGGGCTTAATCCATTTAATCGTTTGCATACCTGACAAATCGAGAATAATCCCACCTTCCAGAGGTACGCACTGACCGTAATTTCCAGTTCCCGCTCCCCGCACCGTTAGAGGGACTTGATGCTTAACACATACCTGCGCCACTCGCAGCACCTCAGCCTCACTGGTGGCACGAACAACCAACTCCCCTCGTTTGCCGCTCAATGCTTCGACCAGCGTCGGGCTGTAGGTGTAGTAGTCCTGCGACAGTTTAGAAATTTGAACGGGGTCAGTGATTAGCTCTAATCCGCCCAACTCCGCCATCACGTCATTGAGGTTATACCGGGTTGCTGTAAATGTCATAGCTCCTCGTGTGTTGTTCTAACTCGAAAGATTTGCACACTTCTTTGGCTCACTAACCGCGAGCGTATGTTGAAGATTAGCAGGCGAATCTCTTCTCAATTTGTTCGTGAGTGACGAATGACAGGCGAATCACCCAATTGGAGCATTGTATTGAGTAGCCCATCAAACAAGGATTGTAAGTGGGATAGTACTCCGGGTTAAGTACGGAGGCGCAGGAGTTATCAGTTTAAGTCTTTGTCTTGAGCAAATTTAACATTTCTGCGTGCATGAAGGCGATTTCGGGACTGCGCTGAATTGCTTGATAATATCGCTGTTCAGCAAGGTTGCCCTCTTCAGAGGCACGCAGAAGTAACGAAGCGTTACTTAATAAATCACTGACTTGATTCGGTTCAATCGGTTCTTTCGCAGCAAAAAGTTCATCAATCTGCACAATGAATTGAGACATAGGGCGCAGCCAGTCAAACCATTCGTGCCCAATCACCAGGCGGAAAAACTCACCATTGTTATGGATGGGACCGTAGTGTTGCTCGTATGATTCTCGTTCCGACTCTAGTAAAGCTTTGTGGAGGCGGAGTAGGGCGTGGCGAATCGCCCGCAGGCGTTGCACCTCAAAATCAAAAGATGGACTGCTCGATGACATGGAAAGAGTGCGGTAAATACTTCCACCCATCTTGCCACAAGGAAGAATTTTGCAGCAGAAGGAGTAGGAGATGAGAGGTAGGTGGGGTAGGTGGGGTGGACGAATGTTCATCACCCACTCACCCACTCCCTCACCTTCCCCAACCCCTATCCCCTATTCCCCGCTCCCTACCTGCCCAACACCTCATCCAGTTCAGCATAGTCAGGCAGGGTGCTATCGATCGCGGCTCCATTTCTCAGCACGATGCGATCGCTCTGGTGGCGAGAAAACAATTCACTATAGCGGCGAGCTTTGAAGAGGACCAAGTCGGCCGGTAGCCCAACGCCAATCCGTCCAACAGTAGGGAACCCCATGAGGTCAGCGGGGGTGCAGGTGATGGCGCGGCACCAGTCGCTATAAGGGCGATCCAGGTGGGCAATTTTAGTAGACCAGGTGAATACTTCCAGTGCATCGTGATCGCCATACGCATGAAACGGATCGCGGCAGTTGTCGCTGGCGATCGCAACGGGGATGCCAGCCTGTTTTAATTCGTGCAACAAAGTAACACCACGCCAGCGAGGGGTGCGTCCGGGGGTGCGGTCTTGCAGATACAGGTTACACATGGGCAGGCTGACGATGCCGATTTTTGCCTGCTTGACAGCTTTGATGGTGGCTTGGATCTCGTCAGGTGATTGCATAGCCAGACTACAGCAATGCCCACATACAACTCGTTCCTGGTAGCGGTAACGAATTGTGGCATTGGCGATGTGGCGCAGACAGATTGAGTCGGCCGCGTTGGTTTCATCAGCGTGAAAGTCTAGATTTAAGTTGCGGTCTTTTGCCAGTGCAAAGGCACGTTCGACTTGCGCTTCAATCTCTGGGTTGGCATAGGCAACTCCACCCAAGATTCCGCCCATTTCAGCCACGCGATCGGCGAGTTTTTCACCGTCTGGAGTTAAAAAGTAGTCGAGCGAAACCAGGCAAACGGCTTGTAGCAGCAGTTTATCTTGCCACTCCTGCTGAAGGGTTTGAAAGACTTCAAAACTGATGTCTGCTAATTTGCCAGCAGAATCAAGATGCGTCCGAATTGCCTGAGTGCCATGGGCATAGCTGCACTTCAGTCCAAATTCCATGCGGCGATACACGTCTTCGGTTGCCCAGTTTTGATCTGAATCGAGCGCTATAGCTTTTAATGCGCTGGCAAAGGTGCCGTCGGGATTTGGGCAACGTTCCCACGCATGTCCTTTATCTAGATGAGTATGCAAATCAACAAAACAAGGAAACACCATCCCACCTTGCAAATCGATGGATGGATGAGAGTACGTGGTAAGAGTTCCAGCCGCGGCAATGCTAGCGATCGCGCCATCGGCAATTTCCAGATCGACTACCAACAAGTTGTCTTGGCATGATGAGGTGTCAGCCGTTGACCAGTCTTTGCTACGCCCTTGCTTGCTACGAACCATCAAAGGTTCAGGGACACGAGCATTTCTTAACCAGTAGTGGTTTGAATGGGGGATCATAAACGGCTTTAACATGGCAATTTGAATAGACAGGCTACTACAAATTGCGCTTCATAATCCAACCATTGGCGGCAGGATAGTTTTTGGCAACAGTCCGTGCACTCCTTTTTGCGGACTGTTAACCACCTGCGTAATGTGGAAATTCACTGCCAGACTGCACAGCACATAAGCCTCTTCTGCCGAAATTCCTGTCAACGTTTTGACTAGCTGGATCATTTGCTGGAGGGCATTTTCAAAGGCTTCATCCAGGGTAGAACCAAACCCCATGGTGATGAAATCGGTCGGTGTTTCGGCAAGCGGAGCTGTGATCTTCAGGTCTTTGCGAACAATCAACTGAATGGTGCCGTTCATTGAGGTTTCGATCGCGGTCACATCCACTTCGCCATCTCCCTGAACCGCGTGCCCATCGCCAATGGAGAACAGCGCACCAGGCAAAAACACTGGCAGAAATACTCGTGAACCAGCCTGGAGTTGGCGATTGTCAATATTGCCACCGTAGGCACCGGGAGGAATGGACGATCGCATCGTTTCATCCGTTGCCACGCCCAAGATGCCAAAAAAGGGTTGGAGTGGAATTTTGATGCCACTGCTGGGAGGAAATTCGGCAATCTGCTGATCGAGGTCGAGGGGAATAAAACGCAGCGCCGATTCCGTAAAGATATGCGGCAAGGCTCCCCAACCAGGACGAATGGCATTGAAGCCAATGGGTAACCGGGGGGTGATGGCTTCTAACCGCACTTCCAGCACGTCGCCAGGGTTTGCCTCACGGATGTGAATCGGTCCTGTGAGTAGATGAGGTCCGGGTCCAACTTTGCGATCGCTGCCTAAAGACTCACAAATCTGGCGAAAGGTTGGAGGGACAAACTCTGGTGGGGCTTTGTCAGCCACTCCAAAGCCGGAAAAGGTTTCTACCTGGATGCGATCGCCCGACTCTACAAACAGTGCTGGCGACAAGGCTGACGAAAACCCACCCAAATGTACCGTGTCACAGGTCGCTTTAAGAATATGATCTGCCATGCCTGAGAAGGATGATTTTCACACTTGTACGGCTAAAAATCGGTTGGATCAACACCCAACTCGCGCAGCTTTGCCGCCAATTTTTCAGCCCGTTGCCGTTCTTGCTCAGCTCGCTCATCAGGAGCCAGCATGCGGTTGCCCGCCTCGTCATACCAGTAGAGCCACTCCCGCTGCCAGCCCTGATAGGTGCCCACTTCTCGACCAATGCCTAAGCCAATTTCTGGCAACCAGGCTCGTTCTTCGGGCAGTAGCTCATATTTGCCATCCACTAAGCGATAAATCTCTAGAGGTCTGCGTCGGTGGCGTTGTCGGGTGGGCGCGTAGATAACGTAATACAAGATGCCCAGTTCGGCGTAATCTGTCTTTTTGCGCTCGTACTCGCCTCCATAGGTTTTGGAAACGACTTCCAGCGCAAAAATGGGAATCGTATCTTCTTCTTCCCACAGCACGTAGCTTAAGCGTCCGTTATTTCCAACAAAGCGCTCAACTCCTAAACTGAGAAAGCCATCGGGTACGAGTGCAGGTTGATCGGGGGCAAAATAAATGCCCATATCCACGCCAAAGAACCAATCGAGGCGATCGCTCCAAGCCATCGCCAAAATCGCGGCTAGTAAGTTGGGAACTAGATTTTGTAGCTCATTATCCACGGGCGTATCGTCTGAGTCTGGAAGTTCCTCAGCGGAGGGGAGACAGTCATAGCGGTTGTATTGGAGCATGACCCGTTTTATCGACGCTGTTGACCGTATCTTAGCGCCATCCATCCAGGAGTGGAGTGTTATTCGCCCCAGAATTGGTCGATACGTTGCACATAATTTAGGTTGACCAAATTTGTCAGAACTGCGCGCCAATTGGGTTGATGCGTATGACCAATCACCAGATATTGATCTCGTTTGCAGCCAATGCGCCCCGGCGATCGCGAATGTTGCACTGTTGGATCGATGGCTTGTATTTCTGCCAGCGTCGTTTCCATCGCTGGAATGCAAAACTCATAGCTCAGCGATCGCAACCCATCCTTTGGACCAACTAAGCCTGCCGGCGAAATCTGAGACACATCAAACGTAATTTTTCTCAACGGGGACGCAGACGAGGCTTGGGTGAGCGATCGACGATTTGCTTCACAGGCAAACACCATAGGAGCCGCTAGTAGAAAAATTGCCAGATTGAACCCAACCCCCAACATCCTAAATTTCATATCCTGCCTTAACTCCTGCCTTCTGCCTCAGTTTCTCCTTGATCTTCCTTTCCCCTACCTCCTCACGGCTTCTCCCGTTTCTGCATCAAACCAGTGCGTTTGCTCCGGAGGAATCGCTAAGGTAAGTTCGCGATTTGTCCAATCTTCAGTAGGAGAAAGTAGCGATCGCAGCACAATCGGCTGACTCTGCCCATTGGGAACCTGAACACTCACTAACTTATACAATCCCAAATTCTCTACCAAAAACACTTTGCCTTTGACAATCGAGGATTCTTCTGGATGGGCAATCCGGATGTGTTCTGGGCGAATTCCTAAAACAAGCTGAGGAACGTCTGCGGCGACTGCAATGGGAAGTTTGAAGTCTCCCAACGTGACAAAGGCACCCTGCTTAGACACGGTAACAAGGTTCATTTGGGGACTGCCGACAAAGCCTGCGACAAATTGATTGGCTGGGTGAGTATAAATGCGATCGGGCGAATCAAGCTGTTGCAGATAGCCGTTATTCAACACTGCCACTTTAGTCGAGAGGGTCATGGCTTCGGTTTGATCATGGGTAACGTAAACCACGGGAGCGTTTTGAGCCTCAAAAATTTGCTTGAGTTCAGCCCGCACGTGTTCTCGTAGCAAGGCATCCAGGTTACTCAGGGGTTCATCCAGCAAAAATACATCCGATTTGCGAACCAGTGCCCGCCCTACAGCGACACGCTGCCGTTGCCCGCCAGACAGTTGCCCCGGTTTGCGCCGCAACAGTTCGTCCAATCCCAAAATTCGGGAAACCTCCTGAACTCGCTGATTGATCTCTCCGGTGGGAACCCGTTTGAGCTTCAACCCAGCTGCGAGATTTTCATACACGCTCATGTGGGGATAAAGGGCGTAGCTTTGAAACACCAGGGCAATGTTGCGATCGCCTGGTGGCATATTTGTCACATCCTTACCGCCAATCAGCACATTGCCACGAGTGGGCGTTTCGAGTCCGGCAATCATCCGCAAAATTGTAGACTTTCCACAACCCGATGGCCCCAGCAAACTCAAAAATTCGCCATCGCCTACCGTCAGGCTAATGTCCTTGACTGGAACAACGCTGGCAGTGAAGGTTTTGTTGAGGTTGAGCAGTTCAAGCTTTGCCATGAGGAGAAGTCAGCAACCAGTGGGTATGGCTGGAAAGTCGATGGACTTTTCAAGGGTACTGCACACTTCCCCTGACTTTTGGAGAACTGTAAGGAAAGTTGGTAAATATGAGAAAATCCCCTCTATTCGTAAAGTAACGTTAAGTACTAAAATAATGCGTTTGTGGGTGGCTGTCCTCTGAACTCATTTGTGGGTCGGGGGCGACGCTCGTGTCTGTTACCGTTTAGTACCTTGACAACGTGACCTCAACTTTAATTTCTCGTTCGATTTCCCGTGAAACTCTGCCGTTCACGCTGCAAGATGTGCGTTATGCCATCCCTGCTCATTGTTTTCAGTCTAATCTGGCGCGATCGCTCTCCTATTGTTTTTTGGATTTTGGCATCATCGCGTTTCTCTATTGGTTAGCGGCTCAAATTGATAGTGCCTGGTTCTTTCCCATTTTTTGGGTTTTGCAAGGCACCATGTTCTGGGCGCTTTTTGTGGTTGGGCATGATTGCGGTCACGGTTCCTTTTCCCGCTATCGCTGGTTCAATCATTTCATGGGTCACATTTGTCATACCCCCATTCTGGTTCCTTATCACGGGTGGCGCATTAGCCATCGCACCCATCACGCTAATACGGGAAATATTGACACCGATGAAAGCTGGTATCCTGTGACGGAAAGCCAGTATGAGCAAATGGCTTGGTACGAGAAACTGGCTCGGTTTCACCTGATTTTGTTTGTGTATCCGCTATATTTGTTCCGGCGATCGCCTGGAAAACAGGGTTCTCACTTCATGCCTGAAAGCTCTCTATTTCGCCCTCATGAAAAATGGCAGGTGCTAACCAGTACGATTTGCTGCACGCTGATGGTGGGTGTCTTGGCAGGCTTGGGACTGCATTACGGCATCGGGTTCTTGTTGAAGTACTATTTGATGCCCTATCTCATTTTTGTCGTTTGGTTGGATCTGGTGACATTCTTGCATCACACCGATGAGGACATTCCCTGGTATCGCGGCAAGGATTGGTATTTTCTCAAAGGGGCACTGTCAACCATCGATCGCGACTATGGCATCTTCAATCCGATTCACCACAACATTGGCACCCATGTTGCCCATCACATTTTCATCACCATTCCCCACTACCACCTGTTAGAAGCCACCGAAGCGATCAAGCCTGTTTTGGGTGAGTACTACCACGTTTCCAAAGAACCGGTTTGGAAGGCGTTGTGGCGTTCCTACCGAAGTTGTTACTTTGTGCCCGATCGAGGCAGTAAAGTTTACTATCAATCTCCGAAATAACGCGATTTGCGACTTTTCTAAAATGCCGATGAGCTTTGCACTACCCTCATCCCCATCCCTTCTCCCAAGTTTGGGAGAAGGGAGTAAGAAATGGGCTAAACTCCCTCCTCGCCTAGATTTGGGAGAGGAGGGCAAGATAGTGGCACATCGCGTAAAATAAATTTCTAAAAATCGCTGCAAAAAGATCTCCGAGTCTTTAGAAACTCGGAGATCTAAGTGGAAAAGGTCTCCTAAAACTCGGAGATCTAATGCGAAAACTTCCTAATCTACGTCGTGGGCAAAACGGTTGTAGAGGAAGTCGAGGGCGTGGTTACGAAGTTTGTAATATTCCGGCGTTTCCATGATGCGGCTGCGATCGCGGGGGCGCTGGAACGGAATTTCCATCACTTCGCCAATGTTGGCAGCGGGCCCATTCGTCATCATCACCAATTTATCTGCCAGGAAGAGTGCTTCATCGATGTCGTGAGTGATCATCAACACCGTACAGCGACTGTTGTTCCAAATTTTCAACAGTTCCTCCTGGAGTTCTTCTTTGGTGATGGCATCCAATGCACCAAACGGTTCATCCAAAATCAACACTTCAGGACGGATAGACAGAGCGCGGGCGATCGCCACCCGCTGTTTCATTCCCCCCGAAATTTGGGTAGGATTCTTTTCCGCTGCCTCAGTCAGCCCTACCATTGCCAGGTGTTCTTTCACAATCTGGCTCTTTTCAGCGTGGGACTTGTCTGGATAGACGGCATTAACTGCCAGATACACGTTGTCAAACACGGAAAGCCAGGGCAACAGCGCATAGCCTTGAAACACCACCATCCGGTCAGGACCTGGACTGGCGATCGTTTTTCCTTGCAGACGTACTTCACCATGAGTTGGTTTGGAAAAGCCGCTGACCATGTTCAGTAAGGTTGTTTTGCCGCAACCAGAGTGACCAATCACGCAGATAAACTCACCCTGCTGAATTGTCAGATTGACATTTTCTAGAACGGTGTAACTTTCACCCTTAGGCAAAGGATAGATTTTGGAAACATTATCGACAACGAGAAACGGCTCCTGTTGGTTAACTTCCGGTCTTTGAGATGTTTGAATTGCAGTAGTCATTAGTGCTTGCATGGAAAATAAGGAATGAGGAATAGGGAGCTGAAGAGAGGGAATAGAGAATAGGGAATGGGGAATAGGGAAACAGTAAATCAATTACCCATCACCCATTACCTATTCCCAAGTTCTCTACGCAGCTCTGGCAATGGGAGTTTCGAGTGCAACTTCTGCCATGTAGATGTCGTGTTTGATTTGCAGATTGTTGAGGTACGCGATCGGATCATCCGCGGTGAAAGAGGTGCCATCAAATAACTGAATTGGCCCGCGGCTGTAAGATAAGTCAGCCAACCCCAGTTCGCGGGCGGCAATACTAAACACGCTGACTTTGCTGATCCGCTCCAAAACTTCCACCCAGTTACGCGGGAAAGGCACATCGCCCCACCGAGCAAGCTGCGTCAGAATCCACAAGTGTTCTGTGCGACTGGGACGGTTCACTCCTACCCCAAAAAATTGGTGATGGGCGTATTCTTGCGGCGATTTGCGGATGCTGCATACCCGATGGCTGGCATCTCCCAGGTAAATATATTCCTTGTCCATGCTGAGGTATTCAGGGCGGGCAAGAATTTCTCGTACCTCTTCCTGGTTCGCCTCGTCGGCACAGTAGCGGCAGGCTTCTAGAAGCGCCTTGACCAGTGCCACGTGGGTATTGGGATAGGCAAGTGCCCAATCTTCCCGCACACCCAGTACTTTACCGGGGTGTCCGTCCCAAATTTCTAGATCTGTCGCAATGGTGTAACCCAGATTTTCTATTGAGGCACGAATGTTCCAGGGTTCACCAACACAATACCCATCAATGTTTCCAGCTTCTAGTTGCGCCACCATTTGAGCCGGGGGAATGGTGGTGACTGTTACATCATGGGTGGGGTCGATGCCGCCTGCTGCTAACCAGTAGCGCAATAAGAGGTTATGCATGGATGCCGGATGCACCACACCAAAGGTATGACGCTTGTCCGGAGTTTCTAGCAGCATTTTCTTCAGGTCATTTAAGGTGAGAATGCCCTGATCGGCGAAGCGTTTGTCGAGGGTGATGGCGTTGCCGTTGCGGGTCATGGTAAGGGCGCTGACAACGGGGAGAGGCTGATCGTTTAAGCCACCAACTGTCATCCAGACGGGCATCCCGGAGGGCATTTGGGCTGCATCCAGGTAGCTTCCAGAAATTCCATCCTGAATGCCGCGCCAGCTTGATTCGCGCACCAAATTAACTTCATCCAAGCCGTGGTGGGCAAAGAAGCCTTTTTCTTTAGCAACTGCGAGTGGAGCACAAGCCGTCAACGGCACAAACCCAATTTCCAGGTTGATTTTCTCTAAGCCATGCCGAGCGATCGCGCTAGTTTTGCGGGCACGCAGTTTTTTGATCTGCTTCTGCTGGTTCAGGAAGTAAATGATTTCGCTGCGGTAGCTGTAGTAATTGGGATGGTTTACTGCTTCCATGCGCCTCCGCGGGCGAGGAATGTCCACTTCCAAAATTTGACCAATTTTAGATTCGGGACCGTTGGTGAGCATGACCACGCGATCGCTCAGCAAAATCGCTTCATCTACGTCATGAGTCACCATAATCGCCGTGACGTGGCTTTCCTCACAGATTTTCATCAATTGCTCTTGCAAGTTTCCACGCGTCAAGGCATCCAGTGCGCCAAAAGGTTCATCCAGCAGCAATAGTTTGGGACGAATTGACAACGCCCGCGCGATCGCCACCCGTTGCTTCATCCCCCCAGAGAGCTGATCCGGTGGTTTATCGGCGGCATGGCGTAACCCCACCAAATCAATATTGTGTTCCACAATTTGGTTGCGTTCACTTTCAGGCAAGTATCCCAGCACATTGTTTACAGCGAGGGCAATATTTTGCTGAACGGTCATCCAGGGCAACAGGGAGTAGTTTTGAAACACCACCATGCGATCGGGACCAGGGCGAAGAATTTCCTCACCTTGCAGCATCACCACCCCCTCTGTTGGCAAATCTAAACCTGCCACCATATTCAGCAGTGTTGATTTACCACAACCAGAGTGTCCAATCAAAGAAATAAATTCACCCTGTTGAACGTGTAAATCAATCCCTTTTAAGGCGACATAGGTGCCGCCGTTTGCAAGTTCAAACGTTTTTTCGACGTTATCGACAGTGACAAATGCAGTCATAGGAAATGTGATGAGTGAATGATAGGTCAGTAATTAGTTTCATTGCAGGCATTAGCAACGCCTCACAAATCAATGGGAAAAGTTCTGAGTGAGGAGCAAGATGAGGAGTGAGCAATGATTGACAACTCACTCAGAACTAAAACCGGACTCCTTAGAAAAGATGAAGGGTTAAGGAAGACTTACAGGTGGAGAACAGACTGATCCATGCATCCGTTACCCTTCATCCAACCGCTACGCGGGAGACTATGCACCGCCAAGCGGTAAGCCCTTTTATGCAGGGGAGGGTTCGCAAAAGATTCTGAGTGCTAAAACCAACCCCTACAAGAACCCTACTGCCGCTGGCTCTGCGGCAAAATTCGATTTTGGATATACACCATCAACTTATCCAATCCCCAACCAACCAAACCGATGTACACCAGAGCCAGAATAATTTCGCTGACCTGACCGTTTTGGTAGGCATTCCAGATGAAGAAACCAATTCCCACAATTCCCGACATTACAATTTCTGCGGCGATAATTGCCAACCACGCTAAACCAATTGCAATCCGAAGACCTGTGAAAATATAAGGCAGCGCCGCCGGAAACAAAATCTTGAAGAAATACTCTTTGCGGGGCAACCGCAACACTTGAGCAACGTTGTTGTAGTCTTGCGGAATTTGCCTTACACCCACTGCTGTATTAATCAAAATGGGCCATACCGCTGTGATAAAAATCACGAACAACGCAGCAGGCTGGTTTTGCTGCAACGCTGCCAACGAAATGGGAACCCACGCTAGGGGCGGAACTGTCCGCAAAATTTGGAAAACTGGATCAAGCCCCTTAGCAACTCGCTTATTCAAACCGACGACGATTCCCATGGCAATTCCCACGACTGCCGCAATAGAATATCCGATCGCCACCCGTTGCAAACTGGCAAACACCTGCCAGAACAAACCCTTATCAGTGCCGCCCCGGTCATAAAATGGGTAGAGGATCAATGTCCAGGTGTCCTGAACAACTTGAATCGGACCAGGAAGCGTCGCACCGGGAAGCGAAGAGAAAAGTTGCCACAGCGCGAGTAAAATCAGAATCGTCACCAGTGGAGTCAAAATGTCATCCAGCCGTTCCCTGACTTTGGGATTGCTGAGAAAAGAAGGTGAAGTCGTAGCACGTCTTTGAGCAATTGTCACAGTGGTTCTCCTTTATAGCGGTTCAATTTCTTCAAAAAAGGGCATTTATGCCTTCTTAATCTTCAAGCTGTCTAAATAGGCTTGAGGGTTCTCCGGATCAAACTTGATGCCATCAAAAAACTCTTCAACTCCGCGAGAAGTGCTTGTAGGAATATCAGCCGCAGCAATTCCCATTTCCTTCGCGGCTTCTTTCCAAATGTCTTCGCGGTTGACTTTATCAATCAGAGTTTTGGCATTCGTCAAATACTGCTTATCTAAAAAGCCCCAGCGCACGCTCTCGGTGAGGAACCACAGATCATGGCTCTTATAAGGATAGGACACGCTACCTTTGGAGTCCTTCCAATACAGAACTGCCATTTTTTTGTCATCGATCGTCCGTCCGTCACCCATATCGTATTTGCCAGTTAGTGGCTCTGCGATGACCTTTTCAGGAACCCCAAAGTATTCCCGTTGCGACAAGATGGTTGCCAGTTCTTTGCGGTTATCAAAGTTATCGCACCACTGCTGCGCTTCCATAATTGCTTTCAATAGTGCCTTCGTCGCTTTAGGGTTTTGATCAACCCATTCCTGACGAATTGCAAGGTATTCTTCTGGATGCGCTTCCCACATCTCAGCCGTTAAAGCTGCGAGGAATCCAATATCATCTGCCACAATGCGGAAGGGCCAGGGGTCACCCGTACTGAATGCATCCATTGCGCCTCGCTTCATGTCCGCTACGGTTTGCGAAGCCGGAACAGTCAGCAGTTCCACGTCTGTATCAGGATTCACACCGTTTGCTGCGAGCCAGTAGCGAATCCAGAATTCCTGGTTGACTTTGGGGAAGGTGTAAGCCGCTTTGAAGCGATCGCCCCCAGACTTAAGTTTGCTGAAAAATTGCTGGTCTTCCAACTTTAAGCCAATACCTTTGCCCTTATGTTTACCCGCTAAGGCAATACCGTTGCCCTGCGTATTCAACTGAGCCAGCACATACATCGGAATCTTCTTACCATCCGTGATGATACCTTCCGAAATCAAGTAGGGCATGGGCATTTGCCACTGTCCCCCATCAATTCCACCCCCACCCGAACCAATTTTGACGTTATCCCGCGCAGCGCCCCAGTTTGCTTGCTTCTCTACCTGCACATCAGGCATCCCATACTTGGCGAAGAATCCCTTTTCTTTCGCGATGATCAGTGGAGCCGCTTCTACGATGGGAATATAACCCAGCTTCACCGTTTTAACTTCGGGTTCTTCTCCGGCTTTAACCGCAACAACTGGGGTGGCGGCAGGAGAGGTTTGAGTGGTTGTGTCTGGAGGGTTACCGAGACATCCTTTTAGCAAGAGTGACGTTGCGGTGGTTGCACCAGCCGTCACCAGAAAACGCCGCCGCGAAAACTGACCTAAAGACCGTGCCATAAAACTCCTTGGATATGACTAGGAAGTAAACCAGATAGGCGAAACTGACTCATTGCCGACTGCATTGCAACACAAGATGGAAGATTGAACAACAATCTTTCCGGCTCTTTATGAAGTTGCGCTACATCAACAAATAAGTAGCCGATTCCAACTCTAGAAACAGAAAATTAACTAGAGGTGGCAAATATATTGGAACCAAAAAAAGAATGGTTTTTGAGGCAGTAAACGCCTAACTTTTGTTGGCTAGGCTAAGAACATTCCATAAAGAATGAATTAGTCTTACTTGCATGGACAATGGGTTGAGATTGTAATTAATATCAACCAATTGGGTGTGTCCCTTGTCCATTGGTTTATGTCTATGAATTTACAGTTTTTGATAGACGAAGTCTAGGGGCGCAAGCCCAAATTATTAAAGAAATCTTATATTGATATCATAAGAAAATACAAAATAGTTATAGCTATCTAGAGTGATCATAGATTTAATTCAATGAATTATGCACTTGGTTTAGTCGCATATAAATAGGTAAAACTATGCTCACCATTACAAGGAATCAATCGTTGTAATAAAAGGTTGGATTAGTACTGGGGTAGAGACAGGAACGAGTACAGTCTGCCCGGAGATAGAAGGAGCATTGGGGGATGCTTCGCTACTGTTAAGGAAATTACAGATATTCACAATCTCTCATCTTCGCTTTAGAAGGGTTGCGATCGCCGCCACCGTTTCAATTAGCGAATCAAATTATTAGTCGTAGAGGAAGACTTCATGCAAAGTACAGCAGTGCGTCCTTTGAGTACTGACTCAAGGGGAATAGGCGCGCGGGAAAACATTCCCTCCCCTAACTACATCGCTGCCGAGCAAGAATTTGTTCGACTGCTTCATACTGAGAACTTAGATCAACAGATTGCAACTCAGCCTGATTTGATTGATACCTTTCAGGCAGCCTTAAGAATGGCTCTCGCCACCGCATTTAATCCGGGGGATGAAGACCAGGCAGCTTGCTTGTTTTTGCAACGAGTGTTGTACCGCATCAATCGCCTCAACCTGTTCTGGTATGACGATTTGCGGAATTACGACAACGATCGCTCCCTTTATCTCAGCACTGTTCGCGATCGCATCGAAGCAGACTGGCAAGCCTGGGAACTGTCGCAGTTGGATGTGGAAGCGCTAAAGCAGTTGGATGTAAAACAGGCGTTGACTGAACGAGCAGAGGTTGACCTCGATCCGCCGCTATCGCCAGCAGCCCGATTCATTCGCGAAGAGATGAGTTACGAGGGTTATAGTCACCTATTGGCGATCGCGTCCTTTGATGGATTGGTGGAAGCAAGCCGCATGACCAGCATTTTGGGTGGCGCGGCAAATGAAGTGCAATGCACCCTGGTGCGCGTGTTTTTGGAAGAGTACGGCAACGGTAAACTCTCGCGCAAGCATTCAACCTTCTTCGCCAAAATGATGGAAGAAGTGGGGCTAAACACAGAACCCGAAGGTTATTTAGAGCTTGTGCCCTGGGAAGTGTTGGCCTGTGCGAACCACAACTTTTTACTGACTCAACGCAAACGTCATTTTCTGCGCTACAACGGCGGACTGACCTACTTTGAAGTAGCCGGACCATCGATTTATCGCAATTACATGACGGCAGCTCAACGGTTGGACCTGTCTGATATGGCGATGGGCTATTGGGAGTTGCACATTCGCGAAGACGAACGCCACGGACGTTGGATGCTGGAGCAGGTGGCGTTGCCGTTGGCAAACCAGTATCCCACTGATGCCTGGGAGCTGGTCTTGGGATACGACCAGGAAAAATTGATGGGCGATCGCGCTGGGGTCGCTGTTGTTCGTTCGATTCGTACTATGGAAGGAAGATAGAAATGCTCAGCCAGGAAAGATCAACTCAGCCTGTATTTGAACCAAATCAAGCACTCCAGTTTTTACCAAAAGAAAGAGAAACTTTTGAGTTTTTTCCATCTTGCGAAAATACTCTTGATTTTTTGCCAATCCAGAATGCTGTTGAGTCGTTTACAGAGGACGAGGTATTTTTCTGCCCAGAAGAATCCTACTTCTACTCTTATTGCTTAGAGCGATTTGTTTTAAGTACTTGTTCTAGTCAAGAAAAGGTAATTGAGTTTGGCTGTGGTGATGTAACTCCGGTAATTCATTCGCTCACTCGCAATGCGTTCTTAGGAGTCATTCATGGGTACGAATTAAATGCATCTGCCTGTCAGGTTGCCAAATCTAGAATTGAAAAATATTGCCTGACAAGCAAGTATGTGGTTCACAACGAATCGTTTTTTGATGCCAATAAACCCAACGCTGACTATTTGATTGCCAATCCACCTTATCTACCTGCCCCAGATGATGATATCTGTATGCCAGCGTTGCGAGGGGGTTGTGATGGCTCTGGCATTACCTGCAAATTGCTGACGTTAGATATTCCAGCAGTATTGCTAATGATTTCCAGCTATTCCAATCCAGTTGATACGATTAATCACGCGATCGCCAATGGCTACTATGTGGCTGATTTCATGGTGTCACCGTTGCAGTTTGGCTACTACAGTTCTGAGCCAAAGGTGAGAGAAACGATTCATCAACTTAAGCGCGATCGCCGCGCCTTCTTTTCTGACAATATCTATTTCCTAGCGGGTGTGTTGTTCCGCAAACAGCACCGGAGCGCAGTTAATGTATCAGATGAGTTGATTAGAGTGATGACGGCGCTGTAGTTTCAACCTCCGAGTTTTGAAAGGAATTCGGAGGTTATCAATTACCCCTTTACTGCTCCAGAGGTTAGCCCTTGAACAATCTGTTTTTGGAACAGTAAAACCAGAATTACTAGAGGCGTTGTACCTACTACCGTCGCTGCTGCGATCGCGCCATAGGGAATTTCAAATACAGAGCTTCCGCCGAGTTGGGCAGAGGCAACTGGAATGGTTTTCATCGTTTCTTCGGTAATGAAGGTCAGCGCAAAAATGAACTCATTCCAGGCAGCGATGAAGGTTAAAATTCCCGTTGTCACTAGGGCGGGTAAAGTCAGGGGCGTGAGAATTTGCACGAGCATTTGCCAGGTGTTATAGCCGTCTACTCTGGCAGCATCTTCCAGGTCGCGCGGCAACTGCACGAAGAAGCTTCGCATGACTAATATTGTTAGTGGCAAATTCATGGCGGTGTAAGGCAAAATCAACGCTAAATAATTGTTGCCTAAGTTTAAAACCTGCACAATTTCTAGCAAACCCTGCAATAGCAAAATACTGGGAAATAGTGTGACAAATAAAATGCCCAATTGGATTAAGTAACTACCCCGCGGACGCGATCGCGCCAATGCATAGGCAGCAGGAGTGCCAATTATTAAACAAGCAATGGTAGAGGTTAGGGAGACAAAGGCACTGTTGAGAATATAGCGCCCAAATGGACGACGGGCAAACAGTTCAATGTAGTGATCAAGAGTAAGGCGAGTAGGGAAGTAAATATTTGGAATTGCTGCAATATCTTCATTGACTTTAAAGGAAGTCAGTACTTGCCAGAGGATCGGTGCTAGACAAAAAATTACAATTGCAACAACTGCACACCAAAACAAAATATTACTCAGTGAAAGCGATCGCCTTTTGGGAACTGAGGACGGATGCTTAGAAAGCGAATCAGACTCTAGGAGGATAGCCATAGAAAATATTGAGGGAAACTATCAAATACTTGATTGACGCGATCGTGAAACAACGAAACTACATAACGCAATAACACAGACCAGCAGCAAAAACGTTACCACGATCAACGCAGAAGCATAGCCAAAGTCGAGATAACGCATAGCATTGGCATAAATGTAAAGCGCAACCACTTCTGTTGATCCACCGGGACCACCCCCCGTCATCACTTGCATCAAGTCAAAAATGCCAAATGCTTGAGCAAAGCGGAACAACACAGCGATGACAATTTGCGGCATCAACAGCGGCAATGTAATTCGCCAAAAACTTTGCCAGGGAGAAGCCCCTTCCATTGCATACGCTTCGTATAAATCTTGGGGAATGGATTGCAGTCCCGCTAACAACAAAATGCTGATGAAGGGCATGGTTTTCCACACATCAGCAACAATCAGCGCCAGAGTCGCAGTAAAGGCTTCTCCGAGCCAGTTAATGCCTGTGCTGATGAATCCCAAACGCAGCAAAATATCGTTAGCAATACCGTACTGATCGTTGAAAATCCACGTCCAACCGAGAGCAATTAGTGCTGTTGGCAATGCCCAGGGCAGAATGGCGATCGTTCGCACTACGCTCCGCCCCCGAAAGGTTTGATTCAGCACTAGCGCTACGCCTAATCCTAGAAGCAGTTCCAGCGTCACTGAGAGTACGGTAAAGCGAATCGTAATCCAGAAGGTTTGCCAAAAATGACCATCGCCAAAAATCCGAATGTAGTTGTTTAGCCCAATGAACACAGGTTGCAATTCGGTTCCCAGGTTTTGGGCAAATAATCCCAGCCACAGCGATCGCCCAATGGGATAGGCAAACACCAGCAGCAACACGGCTAAGGCGGGCAGCAATAAATACAGCCCGGTTCGTTGTTCTTGCGCCTGAATTGATTTCACCATTAACTCCTCTGTGCTCGTCCTGCTTCTAGCAAGCGTTGGGTTTCTTCCGTTGCTTGCTTCATTGCTTCTTCGGGACTTTGCTGATTGGTCAACGCTGCGCTTAGGTAGCGTTGTAAAATATCTGACGCTTGAGCATATTGGGCGATCGGTGGGCGCAAAACGGCTTTATCAACCACCTTCAACAGTTCTGGGTAGTGACTGTATTTCGCAACCACATCTGCATCGTTAAACAATTCCCGCTGACTGGGAACGTACCCGGCATCCATAATGAACTCTTTTTGCACCGCCTCACTGGTGAAAAAGCGAATTGCCTGAAGTGCTTCCTGCTTATGTTTTGAGGTTTTAGCAATGCCCAAGCCCCAACCACCCAAACAAGAGCCACCCTCAGTGCCGCTCTGCGATCGCACCATCGGCACAATTCCCACCTTGCCTTTCATCGGTGAGTCATCCCCATTCAGCAATGACCAGGCATAGGGCCAATTTCGCAAAAATGCCGCCTCTCCATTCTGAAAAATTCGGCGGGTGTCTTCTTCCACATAGGTTGTCACACCAGGGGGAGAAATGCCCTGGCTGATGGTGTTCCGCAAAAAATCCACAGCCCGCAGTGCTTCCGGGCGATCGAGTCCTACTTCTAACGTGTCGGAGTTAACCCAAAAACCACCAAACCCTTGCAGCACTTCTACAAACATTGCCGCAGACCCTTCGTATTGTTTACCCTGCCAGAGATAGCCCCAACGCACTGCTTTCTGGTCTTGCAAGCGTTTGGAGATTTGCTCAATCTCTTCAAAGGTTTGCGGTGGCGCGAGTCCGGCAGCGTCAAGCAAGTCTTTGCGGTAGTACAGCATTCCAGCATCCGATCGCACTGGCAACCGATACAATCCACCCTGATATTTGCTACCTTCTACATCGGCCGGAGAAAAGGTCGCCAGTTCTTCAGCCGAAATATCCTGACTCAAATCCATCAACCAACCTGCTGCCGCAAACTTGGGTGCCCAGATTACATCCAGATTCACCAGGTCGTAGGGAGAATTCCCCAGCAGGAAGGCAGTAGTGTACATATCCTCCAGCAAGTTAACCTGGTTCGGACCTTCCACAATTTGCAGGCGAATGCCAGGGTGACTATCCTCAAATGCCTTCACCATGTGCTTTGTCCACGGTGGCACATCGGGCGCACTCATCAACAGTTTGAGTGTCACGGGTTGCTGCGAGACCGCAGGCAACGTCAGCAAAACCGCACTAAGAACGCAAAGCAGCCCGACCAGTAAAAGCCGGACTTTTTTGGGTACGTACCTCAAATTTCTCAGGGATTCAAGCCATGAAAACAAACGCATGGGAAATATATCTAAGGGATGATGCATCACCGGGATGCGATCGCATCTTAACTCTTGAAAAATTCCTTTGCCCTAAGATACTTAACAAACTCAATAAAGCAGCGCGATCGATGACGCTATGATTGAATAGAGGTTAAGTTCTGTAAAGAAAATTGACTGCAATCATTCAGCCCACGGACAACGCCCTGCGCTCAACCGCCTGGTATGCGCTTAACCCCATCTGGCAGGGAGACGAAAAAGCCGTTCAACAAGGCTTGCCTCATAGCCAGTTAGCTCCTGCCTGGCAAATTCTGCTATTGGGCGATGGCTCTCCAACTCGCCACCTGCAATTACTCACAGGCGAACCCACCGAAGTCGATGTGATTGATATGTCTCCCATCGGCATGGCTCCAGACAACGCCCCACCCCAAATTCAAGTTGTACCAGGACCGCGTTTACGGCGGCAGGTCTGGCTCCGTACTGCATCCGGGCAGCGGCTCGCCTACGCCACTTCCTGGTGGGAAGCCAGCCACGTCGATGATTACCTCCAAAACAAGTCGCTTCCCATTTGGCTCAGCCTGACTCGCCTGCGAACCGAGCTTTATCGAGATGTGCAGGGGCTTTACTACGGGCATTCTCCAGAACTGGAACGCGCCTTTGGGCAGTCGGGGCCATTTTGGGGTCGCCATTACCTCTTCTGGCATCATGGGCAACCGTTTACCTTAATTTACGAAGTTTTTTCGCCCTACCTACAAAAGTACCTCGGCTCGATGCACCTGGAAGAGAGCGATCGCGGATAATGAAGCAGAACAACTAGGTCCTGTGAATCTATATATTCTGTTGAATTCTTATTCAAAGGTTCGTGGATTAAACAACTCCAAAAACCTCACCCTACCTGCGGCACCCCTCTCCGAGCTGACGAGGGGTAAGGGGGAAAGGTGAATTCAACTGAAAAATTCGATAGGAAGAGTTCCTATCAGAAAGTGCTCTGTTTGAAACCTGCTAACTAACTTCCAGGCGATTCTATGTCCCTTACTGCGAAGGATCTGGAAAAACTCCAAACCAAATTGCCTGATTACCCAATGGAACTGGTAGGAGGCAAGATTATTGTCATGAGTCCGTCTGGTTTGGAATCTGATGAGGTTGCCGTAGAAATTGGGCGGCAGTTGGGGAATTGGGTTCGTCCACGCAGATTGGGGAGAGTTGCCGGATCAAGCGCAGGATTTGTTTTGCCAAACATTGCTCAGGATGTTCGCGCTCCAGATTGTTCTTTTATTCGAGCAGAACGGCTCAAACGAACTACTCAAAAATTTGCTCAACTGGTGCCTGACCTCATCTTTGAAGTGGCTTCGGCTTCCGATTCTCTCGACGCGTTGCGGCAAAAAATCCAGGAATTTTTGAGTTTGGGCACCGTGGTTGGAGTGCTCGTTGATCCTCGAATCCAAACAGTGGAAGTCATGCGGGCTAAGCAAAAACCAGTTGTTTTGGGCGAAGGAGACATCTTCACTGTTCCCGAACTTTTACCCGGATGGGAACTGGAAATTTCTAGTATTTGGGCACCTGTATTTGAGGACGATTGAAGCTGAGGTGTCCATCTCCAAAGCACTGCGCTATCCTGAGCTATATTCGAGTAACGTAGACACGACTCACTCCGGAGAAAGAAAATGACCTGGCGCGGCTCTAGCTCCCCTTCTGACCGAATTTTTGCGTGTTTGGCATACCTATTGCCCTTGCTGGATGTTATCGGACTCGTTGGAGTAGCATTGTTCGCTTCTGGCTCCTTTCTAGCTCCCTTGCTGGCATTTATTGTCATGCCCCTTAGTCCTCTGCTGGGAATTTACTACGGCTTTGGCGGATTCATGCCACTAATTATTTTCTTTGCGTTGTACTTGTTGGTAGTACGGAACGATCGCGTACCGCATTTCATTCGGTTTAACGTCATGCAATCGATCTTGATTGGGATTCTGCTGAGTTTGTTCTCAATTATTTGGCGGTACGTTTTATCATCCGTTTTTCTACCAACCAGTATTGTGGCTCAAACCCTCTTTAATACTGTGTTTTTGGCAACGCTGGGAGTGTCTATCTATTGCATCTTCCAGTCTGCTCTTGGACGGTACGCAGAAATTCCAACCATTTCTGAAGCAGCTTACACCCAGGTGCGCTACTAATAGCAAGGCTTCGAGTCCTTTCATTTCTAGGCTTTTTCTTGGTTGTTGCGCGTAACAACGGTGTTATCGAGATGACCGATGCCTTCGATCGCCACGCGCACGCGATCGCCCAGTTTCAACGGTCCCACTCCTTCAGGCGTACCCGTTAACACCACATCACCTGGTAAAAGCGTCATCACCTGGCTGATGTAAGCCACCAATACTTCCGGCGTGAATACCATATCGCTGATGGAAGCCGACTGTACTGGCTCTGGAGCATCGTTCAAAAACGTTTGGATTTGAGCACCTGGGCTTAGTTCTCGCACAATCCACGGACCCAATGGGCAAAATGTGTCAAACCCTTTTGCTCGTGTCCATTGTCCATCGCGCTTTTGTAAATCTCGCGCCGTCACATCATTGGCAATGGTGTAGCCCCAAATTTTAGTTTGCGCTTGTTCGGGGGTGCAGTCCACGCAGCGATCGCCAATCACCAGCGCCAGTTCGCCTTCGTAGTCTACCCGTTGAGACTGGGGCGGATACTGAATCATCGCATCGGCTGGAATCACCGTCGTTGAAGGCTTAAGAAACAACACCGGCTCCGATGGCACAGGCGTACCCATTTCTGCCGCATGATTGGCATAGTTTTTGCCAACCGCCACAATCTTGGAGGGAGCGCAAGGAGACAGCAGTTGATAATCTCCCGGTGCTAACTCCGCCTCTGTTGCCTGACCTTTTAACCACGGAGGCGCGTCTAAAATGGTCACTTGTCGATCCACCTGAAGGAGACCGTAGTAAACCTGCCCGTCCTTTGCTTGAACTCGGACATAGCGCTGTGCCATAGTCTGCTGAATATTGTAATTTCCTAATAGAGATTATCTATCGAGTTGCTCGACCTTTGTCTACGCCTCTAAAGACGGGAAAAGCGATCGCTCAAATTAGCCAAAAACTAGTGTAAAATCGTAATTCCTTGCTTTTTCACAAGTTGCGTGAATCAGCGGAATTAAGCGGAAAGAGGTGCACCCTCGGCGACACCTTTTTTGCTGATGCTCCATGATTCAGCGCGTTTTGGGGAAAAGCCTTTCAGTCCATAAGGAGAACTGGCATGAGTAATCTTTACGAAACAATGTACATTCTGCGTCCTGACCTAAGCGAAGAGGACCAGATTATTGAGAAATACCAAACTTTGCTGCGTGACGGTGGAGCGGAGATTTTGGAAACGCAGCATCGGGGTAAGCGCCGCCTTGCCTATGAAATCAATAAGCATCGTGAAGGCATTTACGTGCAAATGAATTATCGCGCTGAGGGCAGTAGCGTTGCGGTTCTAGAACGGGCAATGCGCTTAAGCGACGAAGTGATTCGTTACCTCACGATTCGGCAAGAACCACCAAAAGCAGAGAAGCCTACCGAAGAAGAAGAAGAGTAGCGCTGAATAATCTCTGTCTACGTCCAAAGCCGTAGGTTTGCCTTAGAGCAACCTCCAGTCTTCGAGTTGGACGTGGTTTAATTCAATCTACTTCGTTCAGAACAAAGCCTCCATTTGTGTTCGCTATGCGATCGCGGAGGCTTGTTCATTTCACAAAGATTTGTAACTGTGAATTGAAAAGTTGAGATTAATCCGGTATCAATTTCGTTCTCAGGTGGTACATTGGCTGCAATCAAATGTTGATGAGCGTGCGATCGCGCCTTTAGCAGGTATTATCGAGTATCTCCAACATTGAGAAGCCAACTTAGCCCTAGTCACGATAAACGGAGTTGCAACACTGTGACCGAATCTAGCCACAATCTTTTAGATGCTCAAGCCGAAGTTGCTCGCCTGCGCGAAGAGCTACAAATGCGCGACAGCCTGGTACAGCAGCTTTCCCAGGAACTGTTTCGCCTGGTGAAGGGGAACTCAAACTTCATGCCCAGCCCAGAAGTGTCTGAACGACACCTGGCAGAAGTGCGGGCACTCCGTGAACAGCTTAAGAGTGTTGAGCAGCAAGTTACTTTTTATCAAGAGCAAATTACCGATCGCGATGCTGAAATTTACCAGCTTCGCCAATCGGTTCAGGAATTAACCGATCGCTCCCGAATGCTGGAACAGGTTGTGCAGGAACTACCGAAGGTTTATCGCCAGAAATTTGCTGAGCGGCTAGCTCCGATTAAGGAAAAAGTGACCCAAATTCAACGCGAAAACCGCCAACTGCACGCAGAGCTTCAAAGTGTAAGCTATCGTCTGGCAGTACGCACCCGCCGCCAAACTCACCTCGATCTGCCCAGCTTTCCTCGCTCTGGCTCTGATGTAGCGCTGCCTAGTTTCGGTAATGCCTGACGTTCTCATCATCACCGATCCCGTACCATCCCCTTCTCAGCCGTCAGCCATGTCTGCGATCGCGGCTGAGATGAAACGGGCAGTTTTGGCATTGGGTAGCAGTTCAACAGCAAAGGAGCGCCCAATTCAGGTTGAGGTTCGTTCCATCTCAGAACTGAGCGACTTAAAGGAATCGAATCTTCTCAATCAGCCAATACTATGCCCTTTGACGTTTAAGTTACCGCTGTGGATTCCCTTTACAGCCCGTGAGGTTTTTGCCGCCTGTGAACATGTAGAGGAGTTGCAGCAACAGGTTTCAGGCTGGGGGGTTGCCATTGGTTCAGGCGTGTACTGGTTGCCGATTGTGTTGACGGCGAAGGGACCGCTTTATGCGGAGGCGATCTCGCTATCAGACCGCTCCAGTTCTGCTTATCATCAGCCCTTTCATCTTACGGATGCCCAGAGACAGCCACTGTACGCGCTCGGCAATCGCCTCTTGCGATCGCTCAACGCCTCGTCGGGGGTGTACTTAGTGCAGTTTGGTTGGGACGGGAATCAGGTTCAGTTTGATCGACTGATCCCATTTCCTGACCGGCCAGCCATAGCGAGTGTTGGAGTGCAAACGCCGGATTTATTTACGTGTCATTGGCAATGTCTAACTCATCAACCCATTCGTGACTTGAGTGTTTTGTCAGCCAGGTAGAGACAGTTGTAATCGTTGAATCGTCACTTGAGAAGACGAAAAACTCAAGCGGCGTTTACAAGGGGGATAGGATTGGTGAGGCGATCGGGCATTGTAGAGAAGCGATGCTCCAGTTCTGCTGTCTCGATTATTTCAAATACCTGATCCAACCGCGTAATTTCAAACACCAATCTGACTGCTGGACGAGGGTTATGAAGCGTCAGACGGCAGCGGTTTTCGAGAGCATCGTTTAGTCCGTGAATCAGAGCAGTCAGACCTGCACTGTCGATAAATTCAACATCAGTCATGTCAACAATGCACAAATCTCGGCGATCGCCGATGACCTCCGTAAGTTTTTGTCTAAGTCCCATACCACCCTCTAGATCCAGGCGACCTTTGGGTTGAATTAGAACCGAATTACCTTTGCAGTAGCTAATCATAGGATCTGAACAGTTAAAGGGCTAAGCTTGAATACTTGGCTCAAGAATTAGATTTGGCGTTTAAGCTCAACAAACCGAATTTCAGCCTTTGGAGAACCAATCAACCGGGCTTTCAAAAGAAACACGATTGCCGATCAACAGATTTAGCCAGAACACACTCTATGAAGCAGAGAAGCGATTGCTAGAATCAACTTATGTTAAGCGTTCTTCAAGCAAAGGCTTGTTACAATCAACGGCTGTGGATAGAACAATCGTAAATTCCGTAAAACTACGATTGATTCCAAAATATAAAGACACCTTCAAGGGCACTACTGTTTCCTCGGTAACTTTACGAAATCTTTATTCTGATTGGGATGCTCTCTGAGGGTTTAATAAAGTTTTTTAGCAGTTAAAGAAATGTGTCTTGTAAAACAGCTTTCTTCACTAGAAACCTGCTCATTGACAGATTTCACGGGCACGCGCCAAGATCGGATAGACAGTGACGTTTTGTAAAGGCTACACGAATGCCATTGGAATTCATCTCTCTGGAGTCAATTCAGGAATTTGCCCAGCATTATGGCTATTGGGCTGTTTTTCTAGGCATTCTGCTAGAAAATATTGGAATTCCAATTCCTGGAGAAACGGTGACGTTAGCCGGAGGTTTTTTAGCCGGAAGCGATCAACTCAACTATTGGATTGTGCTGGCAGACGCGGTGCTAGGGGCAGCGATCGGCGGCAATATTGGGTATTGGGTCGGTCGATACGGTGGCTGGACTCTACTGTTGAACGTAGGTCGGCTGTTTCGGGTATCAGAAGCTCAGATCACTGCGCTTCGCAATCAGTTTAGTGAAAATGCTACTAAAGCCGTTTTCCTGGGGCGTTTCGTGGCGCTGCTGCGAATTTTTGCCAGTCCGCTAGCTGGGATCGCCCAGATGCCTTATCCCAAGTTTCTGTTCTACAACACATTGGGAGCAGCGGTGTGGGCAACGGTCATGGTATCCCTTTCCTACTTTGCAGGGCAGTTTATTCCGCTCGAAAAATTGGTCGCCTGGGCAAGCCAGTTTGCGCTGTTGACATTAATAATCGTTGCAGCCTGGTTGATCGTTCCGCTCTGGCTAGAATCACGCAAGGCTAAGCAAGACGCGATCGCCCATGCAGAAGAGGCAGCAGCCGAAAAGTAATCATTGCCATCCCGATCATTTATTGTTCCAAAAAGGTGCGAACTTGCCCATCTGGTTCTAATACCAGCCGAATCTTAGCGCTTTGCCGCCCTTTTAACGGTGAAACAAACGCATCGCCGATCAAGGGCATACTGGTGCGATCAATGTAATCTCCCGATGCCTGACGCAGTGGTGTGATCCCCTGAATACTGCCATCCGCACCAATTTGGAGAGAGTATTCCAAAATTTGGTTTAATTCTTCCGGCGGTTTCCAGCGCTGTTGAAAATAGCTTCTTACCTCTGCCACTTGTGGAATGGTGTCAAATGCGGTGCTGTTAGCCGTATTGGGAGCTGCTCCCGCTTCAGCCGCAGATCTTTGCCGAGCCGCGATCGCCTGATTTGGTGTTTCCTTAGCAGTATCAGCAGCAGCACTATTAGTCGCGGCACTAGGAGCAGGTTTTTTGGCGATACGCGTTGTTGAGGGCGCATTCTCCCCAGTAATCACTGTTGGATTGCCTGGAACAACAGGCACAGGATAGGTGGCGATCGCGCCTGGCGAAACAGTACCAGCGGCTGGGCTGGGCTGCATTTTGGGGGTGACCACGGTTGGCGTACCCGGTTGCGGCGTTGGCGCAGCGCTAACAGGTGGTGGCGGCAATTTTTGATTGGAGATCACTGGCGGAGTTGCCTTTTCCACTACGGCAGGTGGCAATTGGGTAGCAATTTTCTGATCGCTGCTGCTGGCTCCCTGGCTAGTAGTGGGAGCGATCGATGCGACATTTCCACCAGAGCCTTCCAGGAAGCGAATTGCCGAAGCTGAAAGCCCCACCGCAATTAGCACAACGGCTGCAATTTGTGCCCAGTTTGGCAGCGGCGTTATCCAACCTTTTCGCCCCAAGTCAGGGAGTTCTAGCAAATCTGTGGAGTACTCATCCAACGCGTTTGCCAAGTCAAATAGCTGCAACGTACTGAGTTGGGTGACAGCGCCCGATTCGTCTGTTGCCAAATTGCCCCAATGCAGTTCGTGATTCAGCAATCCCTTTGGTTGCAGCCTCACCCCTGCCAAATTTTGGGCACTTTCAGAAAATATCTGATAGGGATCAGCCGCAAAGAGGGTCGCAACTGCCGCGTCTGGGTGTGCCTGGGCTAAGTTTAGATGCTCGTGAGAAAGTTCTAAAAACTGCTGCACATACGTAGAAACCGCTTCGCAAAGGGCGGCAAGTTGGGTGCGATCGCCCTTCACCACAATCCATTGGTCTCTATCCAGTTTGGGATCGTCCAGGCTGAGCTGGAAACGCAAATCCTTAACCACAGGTTGAGCAGCCCATCTGGACAACGCTGAGTCTTTGGCAACGACTTCTAGCGTGCAGGTTGGGGGAGTGTATCGTCGTAGAACGGAGTGCGATCGCGACATGAGCAGAATCGTAAGGAATGAAAGTAGGCGTAATTTAACAAAACCCTATCCAGCTACCCGGAGTTTTCTCTAGGAAAAGCTACAAGTCTGAGCGTGGAAGCGGTTTAATCTGAGTCCGATCTAGAAGTGCTAGCCACAAGCGCCGGGGACCATTGGGAGCACTGTAAAACAACAGATCGATCAACAGCTTGAGGGCTAGATTGGTCAGCGTATCAGGTGAAACAGCGTCCCCATCTTCCATACGTTCTTGATAAGTGTTGTGGAACCGATCCAGATAATCCCCCAATAATGAAACCTGATGCGGTTCGCGGTGTTGCTCCGTCACTTGTTCCAGTAACGTCACAGCTCGGCGAATTAGCTCTTGATGATCCTTTGCCAGGTGACAGCAAATTAGCACCAGTGCTCGTGCCTCCTCCACATCCAACTTCTTGCGTCCACCCTGCCCTTTGCGAAGTGGGCTAGACTGCCGCAGCCGCCACAACGCCACCCGATCTGCCACCATCGACTCTAGATTTAAATCGGCTGCTGCTTTCAGCATCGCCTCAGAACCGATGTCTGCCAATGCTTCCAATGACAACAAAACTAGGTCTAGCTGAGCTTTGATGTTATCGAGCTGACTGGGATCAGGTTGAGCCGCCAACGGCAGGGTTGCAAATACGGGAACAGTAGGTTTGGTCGTAGGTGGCATAGCTTCAGGATAGGCGATAGAGACAGGGTTGAACTGGCGGTTACCCGTCTTGAAACAAGACTCTCAAAAAATTCGTCCTGTTCCTATTCTTCAGATGGAGCTGTGAACTCCGGTGGAAATCCACCTTAAGATTACGCTGATGGTTT
>JACYLN010000011.1 GCA_015272515.1 Leptolyngbyaceae cyanobacterium C42_A2020_001
CTTCAAAAATTAGGCTTAAGCACTTATACTCATCGCAAAAGTGGGATGCACTCATTTAAACGTATGGTGTCACGATTTTTTTATGGTTGGATACTAGACAGAAAATCGCTGATTGATTTATTGTTGTGGTTAACTTGAGGCATGATTGTCTGATTCGATAGCGAGAATTTAAATTCAAGTTAAATCAAGTTTGGATTGGTTGCAATCTGCGATTTATTGCTTTGAAATCTGAAGTCCCTCTATGGGGGATTAATGACTACTTGGTAAGATGTCCCTGATTAAAAAGTGGGGAAAAGCGATAAAGTTAGGTATAAAACAAAACTATTTCTGAATTTATCGATTCTGAATTTATCGATTTGGATCTACACAAGCAATCTACGATTGTGCTCAATTGCTATGCTTCCTCCTGAATCACTATTTTGTCCATGTTGTGCATCGATCGCTGTCTATGCCTTGTCTCAGTGCAGTGCTCAATTGCTGGCTCAACCGTTGCGATGGTTGGGGGCCAGTTCCTTGTCTGCTGCCATCGGGAGTGCGGGGCAAGCGCCTGTAATCGCTCCTGAAGTTGAGCCTCTTTCACTGAGTCAAACGAACGAGGTTGTGTGAGGAATAAACCATGATGTTCTTCCGTAATTTTCGCCTGAATCAACGATTGAAGTGGTTGATAATGCTGGTTCTTGGAGCGATCGCAAGTAGTCTGCTCCTGTTCATAGCTATGCCTTTGTTAGGGCTTTATCCTGCCCAAGCACAAAAAATCTTTGAAGGTGCGCCCGCCCCCAAACCAACCTATCTAGATCGGCTGATTGCCGCCATTGATCAAGATAGCGATCGCTTGATTAACATCTTCAAAGACATTCATCAGCATCCCGAATTGCAATTTAACGAAACCCGGACAGCGGCGATCGTTGCGAAAGAACTGCAAGCGTTAGGCTATGAAGTCAAAACTGGGATTGGCAAAACTGGAGTTGTAGGAATTCTGAAGAATGGGGATGGTCCGAAGGTAATGTATCGGGCAGATATGGATGCGTTGCCTGTCGAAGAAACCACTGGATTGCCCTATGCCAGTACGAAACGAGCAACCCTACCCGATGGGACAGAAGCCTATGTGATGCATGCCTGTGGTCATGATTCTCACACAACCTGGATGCTGGGTCTGGCAAAGGCCATGGTGGCGTTGAAGGCGGATTGGAAAGGGACGCTAATTCTTGTGGGGCAGCCTGCGGAAGAAGGGGTTGCAGGCGCAAGAGCAATGGTTGAAGACGGGCTTTACACGCGTCATGGAGTGCCGGTGCCTGATTATTTACTAGGAATGCACAGTGCACCTGGTTCTACAGGTTTTATTGCCAGTGCACCCGGACCTAGAATGGCAGGCAGTGATCCCATTGATATTGTGTTCAAAGGGGTGGGAGGGCATGGTTCCTCACCCCATCTCGCCAAAGATCCGATTCTCATGGCTGCGAATGCAATCATTCAATATCAGGCGATTGTGGCACGGGCGATCGATCCTCAAGAAGCGGCAGTGATTACCGTTGGCTCGTTTCAGGCAGGGGAAGCCAATAACGTGATTCCAGAGGAGGCGTTGTT
The DNA here is from genome assembly GCA_015272515.1 of Leptolyngbyaceae cyanobacterium C42_A2020_001. Taxonomy (GTDB): domain Bacteria; phylum Cyanobacteriota; class Cyanobacteriia; order Leptolyngbyales; family Leptolyngbyaceae; genus JSC-12. The sequence continues at coordinate 1,585 of JACYLN010000011.1, forward strand.
GAAGCTCAGTTTACGCTCATTTAAATCAGACGTGCGGGAAACGATGCTCAAGGGAATTAGGTCTGTGAATGCATCGATCGCCCGTGCCTACGGAATGCCAGAGGATCAACTGCCAACCTTGATAACAAAAGGAGGTTCCCCTCCCCTGGTGAATGATCAAGAAGTGATCGATCGCCTCAATCCTCAATTTGCGAGTTTGGTGGGAGCCAACAAATTGATTGCTGAGTTTCCCGGCACCACTGGCTCGGAAGATGTTCATTTGCTTAAGGGCGACAATAAAAATATTCAGTTTGGTTTTGTTTTCGTAGGTGTTGCAGATCCTGCTCTTTTTGCCAAAGCCCTGGCAGAAGGTAAAAAGGTTCCATTTTCAAATCACAACCCCAACTTTCAAGTGGATCTCAACGCCATTCCATTTGGCACCAAAGTGGCAGCAGTAATGACGATGGAGTTTTTGCACAAGTAGAATTGCCTTACCGCTCGAAAGTGGACTTGAGGTTTGAGTTTCCTGGAGTGGATGGTGCGGCAGGCATTGGGCCCATTGGTTCAAATTCGTAGATGCCACCATCGGCAAACAGTGACAGAAATAGGTGTCTGTCTTTGATGACATACGATCGCACAAATCCCAGATCTCTTGGTAGGCGGTTATTCAGCGGAGTCGAGGGGCAGAGGGCACGAGTCAAAGCGATGGGACCAAACAGCAGTTGATTTGGTTCTGCTGACTTCCAGGTGCTGCGTCCCCGGTTGCAGTCTATTTTTATGTTGACGGTATTGTCGGCATTGAAACTAAGAGTGTATTGGGCGCGATCGCCCGGTTCCAAAACCTTGCCATCGCCCCCCTGAAACTGCACCAACTGCCAGGACGTATCTGCAAGATTGCTCGTAGATTTAGCAGGCGAGGTTTGAGAATCAGCTACTTTTTCCACCAGATCGAGACGATTCTTCCACGGGTCTGCCTGCATCACGGCTCCATTATTCAACGTAAACACCATCAAATCTGACCGGGCAGGGTTGTAGGGCATCCATTGGGGTAACCCGCTGCCATTGGGATTTCCAGTTTTCACAAAGTTGACGATATAACTCTGAAACTCTTGACTGGCTTTGCGATCCTATGCAGTCACGGCTTTACCATAGCGGGCATCCAATGTCCCAAACAAGAACGGTAATTCACTGGCATGGGAGGCTCCCATCACTTTAGGACGCAACGATTGGGCAACATAGCCAAACCGATAAAGCCAGGCGGGTTGTCCTGCTGCCGTCATTTGCCTGGCAACAAAGCGGGCAGGTTCGTGCATTGCGATGTCTACCCCAATCGTCAGCACCACTTCCAACGGTTTCAAAGTGCCTTTGGGATTGTAAACCGCCCTCGCCTTAGCCGCATTCGCTCCGAAATAGGAGAAGGGATCTTTGAGCGGTGGCAAAATTGCAGGCAGATCGTTGGTGGTGCTGCCCACAATCACGGGCAGGGTGACGGCATCACCCCGTTGCAAAATCTCTCCCGCAGTTGCCGTTACTAGCTCTCCATCGTGGATCGGTCCGCCTGCATAGGTGGGGGGTCTTTTTACCAGATTGGTCATGTTCAGATCGCCCGCTATCTTCTCGGCAGGGAGCGATCGCAAGTCCGCCAGTGCTTCGGCTCCCGTGCCCTTGATTCCCATGCTTTCAGCAAATTTAATCCCGCTTTCCTCGGCAGAGGGTCGAGTTGGGGTGGATTCCTTCAACTTACTGACATCTAGCAGGTAATTGCGCCCGCCCCCCGATAGCACAATCGCCCGTTGAAATAGCCCTTTGGCAGCGGGGGAGGTGATCCAGTGCATCGCCGAAATTCCCCCAGCTGATTCACCCATCAGCGTCACCTGATCGGGATTGCCACCAAACGCCGCTACATTCCGCTGCACCCACCGCAACGCTGCCAGTTGATCCAGCAAGCCGTAGTTGGCAACTGCGCCTTCTTTTGCGGCTGTTAACGCCGGATGGGCAAAAAAGCCAAAACGTCCCAGGCGGTAATTGAAACTAACGACCACCACTCCTTGCCGGGCGATCTCGCTGCCGTCATAGATGGGTGTAGAGGCACCGCCGTTGACAAACGCACCGCCATAAATCCAGACAACGACGGGTAACTTTTCGCCTGACTTAATTTGGGCAGGTCGCCACACATTCAGCACCAAACAATCTTCGGCTGGCGGAGTGCCGGGAGGAGCCGCATCGCTGGGGTCAGGAAATTGCATACAGTCGTTACCATACTTTGTTGCCTGCCGTACCCCGCTCCAGGGTTGCACGGGTTGGGGCGATCGCCAGCGCAAATTGCCCACAGGCGGCGCAGCATAGGGAATACCCTTAAAGCTGATCACGTTCTCCGTCATCACCCCGCGCACGTTGCCGCTATCGATTTGCACCACCGTGCGATCTCCTCCAGACGATTGAGCCAGCGCGGTAGACCCTAAGGGCGGGAAGTTAGCAAGCGAAAATCCAATTAGAGGTGCGATCGCCAAAGCGCGTAACCTATGCTGAATCATTTTTTAATGCGTGAAAGATACGAATGGACCGTGAGGTAATTACCCAACAGAGAACCTAGATGAACGATTTTGGCATTGCTAATTCAGCAGTGTCTATTAATTAATGCAAAGCACAGAATTGGGAGCAAATGACTGAACTCTGTTTCTTCGGCGCGAGAGGGTTTACTGCTGCATAAATCAAAAATTATGCCCGCACAAGGTATTGAAGGATGCATTGACCTTCGTATAACACCATCACTTTCGCCACTGATAAGGAACTTACTCGTATGAATTGCTTTGACTCATCTACGGCATTCACTCAAGCTTCATTATTAAACAATTCAATCTCAGCACTCAACACTGATTTAGCACTGGTTTCTAAAACAGATTTGCACGACCCACTCACTCTGGAATTCCACAGTTCCAGCTCCAGCGAGATCGTGTCCCCACCCGTCTCGGCACCCCTCGATCCGTTTGTGGTTACTAGCACGGCAGACGTGATCGATGCTAACGATGGCGTAATTACCCTGCGGGAAGCGATCACCGCTGCCAATGCCAAAGCTGGCACAGATACAATCAGCTTTAACCTGGGCGCAGGCTCCCACACCATTACCCTCACCAACGGGCAACTTGAGATTTTGGATCACTTAACAATTAACGGTCTGGGCGCAACTGAACTGACCATTAGCGGCAACCAGGCTTCTAGAGTGTTTCAGGTAGGCACAAAACCGATATTTGACTGGGGAAGAACCTGGCAATTCATTCCTACAAATGCTCCCACTGTCACCCTGACAGGAATGACGATCGCCAATGGCGCAGTCACAAATGCTGTTCGTATCGATCCTGGTGGTGGCATCCTGAACTACGGCAACCTAACCGTCACCAACAGCACGATCCAAAATAACTTTGCAAACGGTAACGGGGGTGGCATCTATAACCAAAATGGCACTTTAAAGATTATCAAAAGCATCATCCAACAGAACACTGCTGGGGGAAGCGGGGGTGGCATCGAAAATGATCTTGGCAAATTGGAGGTGATTAGCAGTACGGTCAGCGGCAATACATCCAACGGCATCGGGGGAGGAATTACCAGCATCAATAACCTGACGGTGATTGGAAGCACCATCGTTGATAATTACTCTGGCACCAATGGCGGTGGGATTTACGCTGCTCTACTTAACCGAACAACGACCATCAAAAACACCACGATCGCTCGTAACACCGCCTCTCTGGGCACCCATGATGTGGATGGCAGTTTCACCAGTTTGGGCGGCAACCAGCTTGGGTTGGGTGGTAATCCAGCCTTTGTGAATGGAGTCAAGGGCGATTTGGTTGGCACTGCAAACGCCCGCTTACAACCACTGTTGAATCTCACGGTGGATACTCTGGTAGATGAACTGGATACCAACTTTGGGGCAGGAGATTTGTCATTGCGGGAAGCGCTGACGTTGCTCAGTCCTGGTGGCACGATCAATTTTGCCGGAACCCTGAGTGGCACGATTACCTTGAACTTGGGGGAATTGGCGCTGGAGAAAAATGTGACGATTAACGGGTTGGGTGCCGATCGCTTGACGATTAGCGGTAATCAGCAATCCAGAGTCATGTCCATTGGCAGCAACGTAATCGCTAGCCTGTCAGACTTTGCGATCGCCCACGGTTTCTCTCAAAACAATGGGGGAGGCATCCGCATGAACATTGGCTCAGAAGTCACGCTGCAACGCATGATGATGACCAATAGCACAGCAGGCAACCTTACAGGTGGTGGTGCCATCTGGAACGATCGCGGCAGCCTCACGATCCTCAACAGCACCTTGAGCGGCAATCAGGCAGGCTTCGGTGGCGCGATTCTCAACGGTAGTGGGGTCAACCTGCAAGACCGCAGCAGCACCGTCACATTGAAAAACAGCATCCTCAGCGGCAATCAGGCAATGCTGGGCGGGGCAATTCTCAACCAGATTGGCACCCTCAACCTCACTAGCAGCACCGTCAGCGGTAACACGGGCACAGGGATTATGAATGGCGATCGCGCCGTTCTCCACAACAGCATCATCGCAGGCAATTCTGCTGCATCGGGTAGCACCAGCCCGGATCTGATTGGCAACTTTCTCAGCCGGGGCTACAACCTGATTGGCGATGGCACGGGTGCAACTGTTTTACGTTACATCGGCGATCGCGTCGGCACAGCACAAGCGCGCATCGATGCCAAACTGGGAACACTGCAAAACAATGGCGGTATCTGGACAATGGCTCCCCTTCCGGGCAGTCCCGTGATTAATGCAGGCGATCCCACTCTGAATACGGAACTGGATCAGCGGGGAGTGGCGCGATCTCAGGGGGGTCGGGCGGATATTGGAGCCGTGGAGTGGGTTAATCTGGCACCCATCGCCCGCAATGACAGCGTCTTCTTTCGCGGTCGCAGTGTCATCTTTAACGTCTTAGCAAATGACTTCAGCCCAGATGGTGATAACTTCCAAATCACGAGCTACACTCAACCGCAGAATGGAACATTGACCCGTAATGCAGATGGCAGTTTCACCTATTTGGGTCAAAGTCGGTTTCAGCCCATTGACTCTTTCAGTTACATCATCACGGATGAAAACGGTGCCTCTAGTACAGCCACAGTGACTTTGAGAGGATTGGTCTTCTAACTGGTGCCGTCGAGCGTTGCTGAGTGAGGCTTAGGCAGGGCAACTAGCGCATCCCCCGTTGGCGCGATCGCGCAATCTGCCAGCTTAAGAGCACCACGGGTACTAAGCCCACCAGTACGATCGCCAGAGCCGGAGCCGCCGCTTCTTGTAAGCGTTCATCGGAGGCGAGGTTGTAAACACGAATTGCCAGCGTATCAAAGTTGAAGGGACGCACGATCAGAGTGGCAGGCAGTTCCTTCATCACATCGACAAACACGAGCATCGCCGCCGTTAAAATCCCGCCCCACATGAGCGGTGCATGAACCCGAAACAGGGTACTGATTGGGGTATGTCCCAGACTGCGAGCGGCATCATCCAGGCTGGGCTTGATGCTGGTGAGGCTGGCATCCGTACTACTAAAAGAAACCGCCAGAAAGCGCACTAGGTAGGCATACACCAGAGCCGTAATCGTGCCACTAAATAGCAATCCCGTGGAGAAGCCGAAGGTGGAACGAGTCCAGCCATCGATCGCGTTATCCAGCAAGCCCAGCGGTACCAAAATGCCCACTGCAATTACAGAACCAGGTACCGCATAACCCATCACTGCTATTTGAGTGGCCAGGCGAGTCGCGGGTTTGGGAAAGAGTCGCAGTCCGTATGCCAGCAGAATTGACAGCACCACCGCGATCGCTGCCGTTAATAGCGCCAGCGTCAAACTATGGGAGGCAAAACTCCAGAATTGTTCGTTGGTATTTGCTGCCACAAACTCGCTAGAACCATAATCACTATCGGCATCGCCGCTATCAGCACTTGATCCAGGCTCCAGCGCCAGCTTTAACAGCACCCCACCCGGAATCAGTAATCCCAGCAAAATAGGCAGTAAGCAGGTGAAAAACGCTGAGATCGCCCGAATTCCACCCAGGTGATAGCTGGATAGCTGATGAATCGTGTTCGCCGTCTGGTAGAACTTCGCCCGTCCCCGCGACCAGCGCTCCAGCAGAATTAGCCCCAACACAAACAGCAATAACACGGCTGAGAGCTGAGTGGCTGCGGGACGTTCGCCCATACCAAACCAGGTACGATAAATGCCTGTAGTAAAGGTGTCTACGCCAAAGTATTGCACCGTACCGAAGTCATTCAACGTTTCCATCAGCGCCAGCGATAACCCTGCTGTGATTGCCGGACGCGCCAGTGGTAATGCCACCTTGAAAAAGCTGCGCCAGGGATTGCACCCCAAATTTCGACTGGCTTCCAAAGTGCACGTTGATTGTGACAGAAACGCTGTTCTTGCCAGCAAGTACACGTAGGGATACAACGTTAGAACCAGCATGACTGCTGCCCCCCAGAGCGATCGCACATTGGGGAACCAATAATCTTGCACGCTTTCCCAGCCAAACCAGCCTCGCAGTGTGGTTTGCACCGGTCCGTAAAACGCCAGCCAATCGGTATAGACATACGCCAGCAAGTAAGCAGGAGCCGCTAACGGCAACAACAGCGCCCATTCAAATACTCGCCGCCCAGGAAACCGACACATCGTAATCAGCCACGCCGTACTCACCCCCACCAGCAACACCCCCATTCCCACACTCAGCAGCAGCAGCAGCGAGTTTGTTATGTAGGTGGGCAACACGGTGGAAGCCAGATGATTCCAGGTATCGGAGGAATTGGTGAAAAGCCCCGCCAAAATCACCAACACAGGAGCTGCAATCACCAGTGCGATCGCCAATACTACCAGCGTCCAACTATTAAGAAGCAGCGATGAACGGAGTTTTTGCATCGGCGATCGCTGGCTAGGGATTTCTGGTGAGACGCTGTCCATACTTAGTGAGAATTATTCCGATGTTCACTTTACTATAGTCATGAAACTATTGATGATAGATTGCAATAAAGCCAACACATTCATAAAACACACTGTTAAAAAACAATGGGTCAAACTGAAATTTTGCATCTGGAAACTGTAACCAGGCAATTCTCTAAAACTGCGGCTCCTGCGGTTAATCAGGTCACCTTTTCGCTACAGCAAGGCGATCTGTTGGGCTTATTGGGGTCGTCTGGATGTGGCAAAACAACCCTGTTGCGGCTAATTGCGGGGTTTGAGCGTCCTCAGACAGGCAGCATTTTGTTGAATGGCGAAACTGTGGTATCAGAGAGCACCTGGGTTCCGCCAGAACGCCGCGATGTGGGCATGGTATTTCAGGACTACGCGCTCTTTCCACACCTGACCGTGGCAAAAAATGTGGCATTTGGGTTGGCAAATCAGGGGCGCAAAGGTTCACGACGATTTACATCCAAACAAATTCAAGAATTGACGATGGATGCGATCGCCCTGGTTGGCTTACAGGGGTTGGAGCATCGCTATCCCCATGAACTTTCCGGTGGACAGCAACAACGAGTTGCCCTTGCCCGGGCGCTGGCACCCCGCCCCACCCTGATTCTGCTGGATGAACCCCTCAGCAATCTAGATGTGCAAGTGCGCCTGCGCTTGCGAGAAGAGATTCGTACTGTGCTCAAAACCACTGGCACCTCTGCGATTTTTGTGACCCATGATCAGGAAGAAGCACTTTCCATTTCAGATTGGGTTGCTGTCATGAGGCAGGGACGCGTTGAACAGTTCGGTACTCCAGAGACGATTTATCAAGAACCTGCATCTCGCTTCGTGGCAGAATTTGTGACACAAGCCAACTTCTTGCCTGCCGCTTTCAATGGTTCTACCTGGGAAACGGAGGTGGGTTGCTTTGCTCAACTTCATCCAAGTTCTCAGCCTATCGCCAGTGCCGATTTGATGATTCGTCAGGAAGATCTTCAACTGGAGCCGGATGAAACGGCGACTGTTGTTATTCGCGATCGCCACTTCCTCGGTCGAGAGCATCGTTACTGCCTGCTGACCCCTTCTGGACACGAACTCCACGCCCGCACAACCCGCGATCGCCTGATTCCCATTGGGGCACGCGTTAAGTTATCGGTTGCAGAAGATGCTTTGCGGGTCTTCCCCAGGGAGACAGCCTCTTAAACCCCGTTCAACCCGAAAGCTGGAAGTTCTAATGAAGAACTACGAACTTGAACGTAGACACGGTTGAATTCATCAACCCGTTGATTTCAGTTGTTCAACTTTTTGTTCCACTTCAGTTTTGTTTAGTTGGGTTGGATTCAGTACATACACCGTTCCTTGCAAGGTTGAAAGCAGGTGGAGATAGTATTTTGGTGATCCATTTTTTAAGATTTGAGACACACGAAAGCCCGTATCATCCTCAAGCTCCAACTCCACCACCTGGTACCCCTGCTCCGAAATTTGCTGCTGCACATTCTGGTAAACCATCCGCCATTGGCTCTCATCCGATTGCCAACATCCACCGACATTCCGGCAGGGTTTTGTGTTTGGTAACCGCCCTAGATTCACAACTAAATCCCCAGGTTCAGGAGGAGATGGCTTGGGCGAAGGTTTTGTTTGGGGCGAGGTAGCAGAAGCCTGTGATGATGAGGCGCGTTGAACTGGTTGCTTTTTGGGAGGATGTGCTTGCTTCTGCGCGTTGGGCGTTGGGGATGGTTTGAGTTGAGGAGGGGGGCGTTTTGGCGATCGCACGGGTAAGGAGGACTTCAGTGGCTTGTCCGGGTTGAGCTTTACCGCTAGCTTTGGAGGCGCATCTGCGGGTAGCACGGTCACTCGTACCTTGCCTGATGTTGGCTCTGCTGATTGTTTCGTTGACATGGAGGTAATGGGAAGCACGAGCAAAAGCCCATGAATTCCCAAAGAAATCAGCCAGGTAATTCCTGGAAGATAAGCTGCCCTCGCTCGTCGTTTCAATGCTAAACGTCCTTAATAACTGCTTTCTGAACGCTATTTTCAAAAGTTATAAGCATCATCCTATAAATACTTGAGAATGCTAGTCAACAAACTATTGGTAGGCTGAAATCAGCCGTTTTTGTGCGATCGCGCCCAGGTGCTCCGGCAACCAGTCAATATATTGCGGGTAAACGGGCAAGCGTGGCACCAGTTCCCAACCTGCCTCTTGTAACTGCGTTTTAAGCTGCGTGTGGGTAGGATGGGGATAATCGGGGTTCACTTCATCCCACGGACCAATTCCACCCAAATCCTGTGCTCCCGCTTCCACACACGCCAGCAAGAATTGAGGGGTCTGAATTAAATTAGGCGGCACCTGAATGGTGATGCTGGCAGGTAGCACACGACGAGCGATCGCTACCCACTCCACTAACTCGGTTGGGCACAGGGCTACATTGCTCCAGGCTTCCGAGTTGCCAGGGCTGTAAGGCTGTAAAATCACCTCTTGAATATGCCCAAACTCCGCATGAATTTCCGCGATCGCCGCTAGTGATTCCAGGCGATCGCGATCCGTTTCACCAATGCCCAGCAACAACCCCGTAGTAAATGGAATCCGAAGTTCGCCCGCCCACTGTAACTGTTGCAGCCGCAGGGAGGGTACTTTGCTGGGTGCATAGCGATGAACCGTTTGAAGGAGGGCAGGCGTGAGTTGCTCCAGCATCAAACCCATTGATCCATTCACTGTTTTGAGCCGCTCCATTTCCGAGTAGCTCAATGGACCAATGTTCGTATGCGGCAAAAAGCCTAGCGACAACGCCAATTCACATAAGTGAAAGATGTGTTCAAACCAGGTAGCCCGACGGGAACTTTGGGGATGAACTTCCCCACTCAAGATCAAAATTTCAATGACAAATGCAGGCAGCGATCGCAGCGTCTTCTCCGCGTCTGCCAGGGTTAACCAGGGGCTTTTGCCTGGATCTGCCCGAAAGTTACAGTACGTGCATCGATTAAAACATTCATAGGTGGGAACCAGAGTATAGGCAGGACTGTAGGTAACGATTTTTGTTGCCATATTGGGCTGCAAGGTACGACATCTTACACCCTACACTCCACGCTTAAACCCCGGTTCCAATGTCACGCCTCAGCACCAAAACTTGTCTTTGCCCTGGCAACTACGGCGCTTCGCGTACACATTTTTGACGTGTGTCTTCACTGTGTTCAGGCTAATTTGCAGGTTTTGCGCGATTTCCTGGTAGGTGTACTCCTGCCGCAGCAGCATCCAAATTTCAGCTTCGCGATCCGTGAGATCGTACTTCTTCTGCTGAATCCGCATTTCCTGCTGCATAACTTCATCGCAGTTCTCCAAAAATACTGCAATCAAGCTAGGTGCCCCGTTGCCTGATTCAGTAGGCATCGCCATTTCTAGCCAGCGGGCACTGACTCGGACAGCGTGTCCACTTGAGGTTTGGCATTCCAACACTAAAGATGCATCAATCGGTTTACCATCTCGAATAACCCGATGGCACACCTCAGAGACTGGCAACGGTAGCATTGAGCTAGAGCGTTCGACATCTGCCAGGGTTCGGCAAAGTTGCTTGGCTTTTTGGTTCCAATACACCAGCGTGAGATTGCGCGAAACAAGAACTACCCCTTGCGGTAGTAACTCTAATAAACGACTCCACATCAGGCTTAGATCTGTTAGGTCGCCAGGATGGGTCGCAGCGAGGCGATCGCGCGATCGATTCATTACGGATGGTTTGTTCGATGGGCGCGGGGCAATCGCTCCAGCGAACGGATGGGGACGATACTCAAACAAAGAATTCACAGACAAGGAATCTAATGAACTGGTTAAGATGGGGGCTGTCATAGATTCGGCTCCTTCGAGTGCTAAGCCTTATTCTCATTGCCGACTGAATGAAGGTGCAATGAGTAGACCGCAGGTGACACAACAGCGCTGAAGGCGAGTCATTATCACTGAAGCTTTACGAAGTAACCTGAAGAGAGGTGAAGTTTTTTTCTCCTGACCCTTCACGAACGAAAGTTACTGGTTAATAATGAGGATTAACCTAATCAGTTCCTCGGTGTAGACCAACAACCGGCTCAACAGCTAACCCAGGCGTGAAACCTGCTAGTCGCAGCATCTATCAGCGATGACGCAAGGTTGCGATCGCTGATAAATACCCTGTTAACAGAAACCTATTAGATTCAACTTGCTGATTCCTATTTCGGATTTTCCTTCGATCTCGTCTAAGAATGCTCACCCTTTTGGGTAGCTTTTGCCGCTTCAGGGTAATTTTGCTCCATCCCGTCTGATTGATTGCGATTCCATAACCCCTTTAGAAACTGCTATTGATGATTCCGCTACAACCCAGTTTTGAATCTTATCAATCCATTGAACCTGACGTTTTAGATCACTTCTTCCCGCGAGAGCAGCAACACAACTATGTCACCATGCTGCAAGGAAGAGGCGGATTAACCCGACGGCGCGCTGAATATTTTGTGCGGCTTTGGGCGTACCTGTTGCTGAAACAACAACACAACCATGATCCTGCGCTCAAACCGCTGACTCAACTAGTTCCCATTGAGCAACTGGTCTCTTGCACCCATCGTGAAGCGGCTGAACTTTTCTACGGGCAAAAAGACCGAGGTAGCGATCGCGCAGCAGGCATGATGATCGACCAGCTTGTGGCACTGGGCTTATTAGAGAAGCGCTTTGATGGACAGACGTTGTGCTTGCGGATTCGCCCCCTGCCCGAACTTACAACTGCTCTCAAAACGGAAACGCCCTTTCAGATTAAAGCCGATAGCTTTAACCCCAGAACGGATGCAATTCCCATTGCAGGGCTGATTCGCCAAACTTATGCAATGGCAGCCGATGATTCTGCGATCGCTCCACAGCGGATCGCCCGAATACTGCGTCAGTGGTCAAACGAGTACCCTACAGGGATGCGCGTCTTGCGCCGCACCGACAATCTCAACCCCATTGGCATTTCGATTCTTTATCCCACCGCCAGCGAATCAGAGGATATTTTCTCTCGCTCTCCCGCCAAGAGCTTTTATCTCACCTCTAACATTGAAACCGATCCAGTGCAGCGAGCGCAGATAGGAGATCCAAACTGCGTGGCAGTCTACATTCGAGCCTGGCTTGTTGATATGGCGTACCTCAAACGCCCTTACCTTTGCGAATTGTTGAGAGATACTCAAGAAACTCTCAGAATGATGCACAAGGACTTCCCTAATCTGTGTGACCTGTACTCACCCGTGATTCACCCCCTTTACGAAGAGTTACGCATGGTGTTGGGTTTTCAAAGAACCTGCGAAGAGCACCGCCCCTTCTACTGGATCTATCTCTCCCTGGATCGCTACTTAGAGTTGGACATCGAGCAAGCGATCACAAAACTGAAACTAGGAGATTCACCCACTCCCTCATGAGCATTGGCTTTCTGACTCCTGCTCCATTTATTAAGAAACACAACACCCGCTAAACAAGGTTATTGGCTGTCAGATAGTCCAAGTGACAGCATTCGCATGGGAATTTGTAACACTTGTTTACCTAAACTCTTATTTTTAAGGCTTGCTTAAGCTCTCGCGTTCTGGATAGAGATTCCTCATTCGTTAGGAACGAGCACCTGGAGGGAAATTAGAGAACTATGAACGAAGTGCTTTACAAAAAGCAACGAAGAAGTTTAAACTACATCTTAAGCAACCAACGTTGCCCAAAATCATACAAGTTACATCAAGCACTCATAACGGACTATGACCACAACACTACAGCGCGTCGAGCGCCAAAACGTG
>JACYLN010000128.1 GCA_015272515.1 Leptolyngbyaceae cyanobacterium C42_A2020_001
CCCCACTCCCCCACTCCCCCACCCATCTACCCATTCCTCTTCCCCCTCCCTTCCCCTCACAGGCTTTAACCGCATCAAGCAGTGCCGTCATGGTTTTTTTCTACACAACATCAGCGATTTAATGGTGGGGCGATCGCTGGATTTGTATGGTGAGTGGTGCGAGGCGGAGGTGAATTTGTTCAAGTCGCTGCTTCAGCTTGGCAACACGGTGGTGGAGGTGGGTGCCAATATTGGAGCGCAGACGATTTTTCTGGCGAAGACGGTGGGGTTGCAAGGAAAAGTGTTTGCGATCGAGCCACAGCGGATGATTTTTCAAACCCTCTGTGCCAATCTGGCACTCAACAGCATCACCAATACCCACACTTACCAAATTGCTCTGGGTGAAGCTCCTGGATTTGTTCCAGTTGCAGCCCTAACAGGACAGACAGCCTATGCAACTTTAGGTGGAATTCAGGGCGAACAGGCGCAGGTTGCCACATTAGATAGTTTTGGGATTCCCCAGTGTCGTTTTTTGAAACTGGATGTGGGTGAAATGCTGCTGTCCGTGTTGAAGGGAGCGACGCAAACACTAGAACGGTGTCATCCAATTGTGTATCTGGTCAGCGATCGCCCAGATTCTCAGAAGGAGGCGATCGCGCTGTTAAACCATCTCGGCTATGACTTGTATGCTTACAACCCGCCGCTTTATAGCTCTGAGAATTATTTCCAGAATCCCCGCAATGTGTTTGGGTCAACCACCTTGCATAACATTCTGGGGTTCCATCGCAGCCTTAACATCACTGTGAATGGCTTGGAGCGAGTGCAAACCTAAACCTCGAAACCTCCGAATTCTTGCAAGAATTCGGAGGCGTGTTGGCAAAAAAGTAGTGGCGTTGCTGAATAGAAGTATGAAATTACAAAGTGAGTTTCTGGATTGCCCCCTAAATCCCCCAATTCTGGGGGACTTTGAAGACTGTTTCCCCCCAACTTTGGGGGGCTAGGGGGGCGAATCATAGTTGGATTCAGCAACGCCAAAGTAGTAATTACGCAGCCAGGTTAGCCGCAACAAAATCCCAGTTCACGAGCTTATCGAGGAAGTTCGCGATGAACGCAGGACGGGCATTGCGGAAGTCGATGTAGTAGGCGTGCTCCCACACATCTAGAGTGAGCAGCGGCTTTTGACCTTCGGCAATCGGGTTGACGGCGTTGGGGGTTTTGGTCACTTTCAGAGTACCGTTGTCGTCTACCAACCATGCCCAACCACTACCAAATTGGGTTGCCGCCGCGTTGGAGAACTCTTCTTTGAATTTGTCGTAGCTGCCAAAGTCTTTGTTGATGCGCTCTGCCAATTCACCAGTAGGAGCACCACCGCCACCGGGTTTCAGGGAATTCCAGAAGAAGGTGTGGTTCCAAACTTGCGCGGCATTATTGAATACGCCTTGCTTACTGGAATCTTTGTAGGTAGCTTTGATTACTTCTTCCAGAGACTTATTTGCCAGATCGGTGCCTTCAACCAATTTGTTGAGGTTGTCAACGTAGGCTTTGTGGTGCTTGCCGTAGTGATAGTCGAAGGTTTCGGCTTTCATGCCATACGGCTCTAGAGCGTCTTTCGCAAAGGGGAGGGGAGGCTGTTCAAATGCCATGTGTTCTTCTCTCTACTAACGGTGAGTGGATGAAAGTCTAAAGCCTGAGCGCTTCCGATACGAAGAACAGATCTCATTAAATTAGAATCTGCACCTCTAGAAGCAATAGAAGTTAACACTGTCGATTTTAAAGCCAAATGTCCAATTCAGAGAATGTCCTAAGAGGAGGATGCACCTGTTCTGAAGATGCTCTTAATAGGATGGAGGAAAGTAAGAGCAAAGGGTTTGCAGGTATGCAGCGGGCGATCGCGTGGGCAGTAAGCGGGTTAATGATTGGGGTTGGCAGTTGTACAGTGCTCAATCCGGTGCAGGGTGAGACGGAATGTACGGCAGCGATCGCGCGGGTAAAGGAGACATGGCGAGTGGCATATTTTCGCGATCGCACGAAGCTCAATCCCCAAGACCTACGCACCGAAGAGTTTGGTGAGGTAGAACTAATCAATCAGAATGGACAGAAGCCTGCGAATGCTGCAACTGGACCCAGTGAACGAGGCGTTTGGTTTCCGGCTCCTCCCCCGCAACCAACTGCCAGCGAAATTGCAGCAGTTCGGCAACCAGGAGAGCAGGTGAGTTCTCCAGAATTACAGCGACGAGTGACTTACTCGTTTCAATGCACTGATGGAGAGCTTTTAGCAGATGGCAGCCTCTATCAACAGGTGTCTCCTACCTTTCAGCAAGGCAATACGGTACGGGTGACCTATACAAATGGGCGGGTGAAACAAGCGATTCTGCCATCAGGTGAGGTGGCAATTTGGGATACGTCAGCTATCGCTGAATTGGATTCGTCCCAGGCAAAACCTGCTGCTTCACCAGAAGTGGACACCACCCCCGATTTGTATGTTGACCCAGAATCGGGCAGTGACCAGGCTTCGGGCACTGAAGATCAGCCGTTCAAAACCATTACCCAAGCGATCACTCAGGCTAAGGTTGGTACGGTGATTCGGCTACGCGCAGGTACGTATAGCGCTGATACTGGGGAAGTGTTTCCGTTGCAAATGAAACCAGGAATCTCCCTACGCGGGAATGGAGATGAGCAGGGCAAAGGCATCCAAATTACCGGCGGCGGCAAGTTTTTGAGTCCCACCTGGGCGGGGCAGAGCGTCACAATTGTGGCAAATAAAGATTCCCAAATTACCGGATTAACCATTACGAATCCCAACACTCGCGGCACTGCTGTTTGGGTGGAGACGGGTTCTCCCACAATTGAGCAGAATCGATTTGTCGGCAGCGATCGCGAAGGGGTGTTTGTTTCGGGCAATGCCACACCCAAAATTTGGAACAACACCTTTGAGCAAAATGGTGGAAATGGGTTGGTGTTTACCCGTGACAGTGGCGGCAGTGTGCAGGGCAATGTGATTCGGAATCAAGGCTTGGGGATTGCCATTGGCGATCGCGCAAAACCCATGCTCTTGAGCAATCAAATCTCCCGAAACAAAGATGGGATTGTGATTAACGGCGAAGCTCGCCCAGAATTAGATTCCAACCAGATTGAAGAAAATGGGCGGGATGGCATCGTCGTCACCAACAACGCTCGCCCCATCCTCAAAGCCAACACCTTTGCGAATAATGGCGAATATGACCTGCACAACGCCACCAGTCAACCGCTTCAACTCCAACGCACCAACTTAGCAGGGCTAAAAGTGGAAGGGCAATTTGACTAACCGAAAAATCTAGAATCTGCAAAAAAGCCGTCGAGCAGCAATTCGACAGGAAAAGTTAAAAGTTCAAAATGGTTTCCAGTTAGACTTTGCCACTTTTAATTCTTCATTTTGAATGATTCCTTGTCCTAGTGATTCTGACTCAAGCTGTATAACCGATTGTTGCGAATCGCAACGTTAGTTATCTCTCCCGTCAATTATCGCTTTGATCAATTATCCCAATAGTTATCAGTTGCGTTCATAACAATACCGCTGCAATACCTTAATATTGCAAGATTTAGCTATTCCCCGGTGAGGTTTTTATATTTATTCATCGTCATAATGAGTATAAAAAAGCCTCAATAAGATGGCGTTGCTACCAGGGTTACAACAGTCACCTCCGGTGGGCAACACACTCGTCCTGGCAAATAAGTCCCCAAACCCCGATTCACATACAGTTGATTGTCTCCTACGTGATGCAAACCCTGTGCCCACTCCCAGTGTTTCATCGTTTGAGCACACTCTTTCAGTAACGGCACCCATCGTTTCACCCGCTTTGGTAAGTTGCGGTAAAAAGTGGAGGTGTGGTGCGCCATGTTGCCAACACCTGGAACGAAAACCTGCCCGCCGTGGGTGTGTCCCGACAGTTGCAAATCCACTCGCCACTTTTTCAGGTGTTCTGCGGTATCGGGATTATGAGACAACACAATCCGTGGCGTTTCTGCATGAACCTGAGCAAAGACCGGCGCAGGCTGAAATTCTCGCGACCAATAATCTGCCAGTCCCACGATCGCCAACTCATCTCCCAACGGATACACCACCTCATTCCACAACACTTGAATACCGCTTTCGTTCAGCGCCTGGGTAACTTCTGGGCGAGAATGAGCGTAGCGAATATCGTGGTTACCCAGTACTGCATACGTACCGACCCGACTTTTCAGAGTAGTCAAATGGTGGGCAAGGTCATGAATCGGTGTTGGATCATCGGTGATGAAATCTCCAGTCAGTAAAATTAAGTCGGGTTGCGCGGCGTTACAGGCTGCGATCGCTTCTGCCAATAACAATTTTGACAATCGAATCCCGTCAAAATGAAAGTCTGACAATTGAACCAACCGCAAACCTTGTAACTGGCTAGGTAACCCAGCAATTGGAATTTGCAGACGTTCAACCGTTAACTTGCCCGTCAATAGCTTGTGCATATCCTCACCCCACTACGCGACTCTAGCCTAGCAAAGCTGGAGATCAGCCTCTTGTGTGGCAGACGACATGGGGAAGGAGAGACAAAGAGAAGAAGGAGTTGGATGGAGAATTTCGATAGGTTTCCATCCAACTCCCAAGCTCTCCCCTCTTGATAACGACAGTGAAGCGCGATCGCAAGAGTTACGCGATCGGTTTGGCTTTAACTTTTTTCGAGTCAAACATCGCCTTGGGGATAATGCCATGCACACCCCAATTGCCATCCACTACTTGCGTAATTGCAAAGTCACCGCTCACGGTCATCAGGGAGTAGGCTTCATCCTCCGTCAAATTCATCCCATTCATCAAAAAGTCTCGCAGCTTGGTAGAACAGTCTTTCAGGGCTGGATCGAGAGATGACAGTTGAAAGATTTTGGTTTGCGCTTCGGCACCCAGTTCTGCCAGGTAATTGCGGAAGGTGAAACCATGCACAATCCAGGAATCGGGAGTTTCTAGCAGGGGGTAATCCACTTTGTCCAAAATTGTGCCTGCGAGTTTTGCTTGCTTATGCAACACAAATTGGAACGTGCCGATCAGCGTCGTCTCGATCGCCGTACCATCCAATTCAGAATCACCTTGCGCGGCATGGGCATCTCCCGCTGAAAACAGTGCTCCTGGCACCGACACCGGATAATACATGGACGTACCCGCTGCCACATGGCGATTATCAATATTGCCACCAAAGTAGCCAGGTGGAATGGAATTCACCACATCGGCTTCTTTAGGAGCCAAGCCCATTGCCCCAATGTGCAACCGCAACGGCACTTTCACCCCGCTCAACACATTCACCGTTTCTTTGACTTTGCCGTGGTCTACCACAATGCCGGGATAGTCGATCGTGGCATGGCTTTTGCCATCCGGCGTGGTTTGGCTCGTCCACTTGTAGCTATATGCCGCTTTCGCCCACTTCTGCTTACCCGTTGCATCCATCTCGTAAATGGTAATCACTTCCCGTGGCTTGGGTTCCTGAGCCAGGTTTTTGTAGTGAAAGCCCCACCAGGCAGCAGCATTGGAACCAAAGGTTTTGCCAGGATACTTGGGATTGCCGCTGGGTTTCAGCTTCAAATCCACAATTTTCACTTCCAACAAATCGCCAGGTTCGGCATCACAGACATAAACAGGTCCCGTCAGCACATGAACGCCTGGACCACGCTCTTTCACGCCTTTTTCCGTAGCTGTCCAGCGATAAATACTTTCAATTCCTGGATCGCCCTGAATCATCCGTTCATAGTCATCACCGGCATGATGGGTAACCAGATCCATCGTGACGTAATCCTTAGAATGCACCGCCACAACAGGTGGCGATTTTTTGCTGAAGTAGCCCCATTGCACTGTGTCGGCATTGCCAATCACTTGATAGCGACTGGGAGATGCGGTTTTCTGATTGCAATTTGCCGTGGCTTGGGCTGGTCGCTGGGCGATCGCTGGCAGAACTTTGGGTTCCGCCGCCTTTGCACCCAGCAATGGCGAAAAATTAACCAGTATCACTAGCAACATCCCCAAGATGCCACTTAGCAGAAAGAACGTTTTCCGTTGACGACTCCACACCATGATTTCAATCCCCTGTAGCGCAGGATACTTTGAATGGTGAAGAGTATTCAGGAAATCAACCGCCAGATTAGTGTTCCATGTTACAACTTAGCTCGATCGCTGAACTCCAAAATTCAAAAGCGATCGCTACTCAGCCGTCAGGAATTCCAGGTAGCTGTTGCTGAGTTCTTTCACGGCTAGCTCATAAAATTGTTTCCCGTGGTCGGGAGTGGCAAGGGCAGGATTAGACCCCATACGACCATCTGGATAACGCCGACGGAAATCCGCCGCGCCATAGATGCGGTGATCTTGAGAAACATGGGGGCTGAGTTCAGCCTGTTTGATTATGTCTGGGTAGACGTATTGAGTGAGGGCGACTTCGCTGGGGGTGGCGTGGGAGCCTTCCTGGTTGCCGTACAGTTCTTTCGCCAATCTGTAGACGGAACTACACATATACCAATTGTTTACTTGACAGCGGATGCGATCGCTGTTGGGCAAATTTAGATCCGCAAGCACTGCATAGGTTTCGGCAAAGGCAGCTTTGAGAGTGGCAACATTGCCGCCATGCCCATTGATGAAGAAAAATCGCGTAAATCCAGCTTTCACAAGGGAACTAATATAGTCCCGAACGACTAGAATAAGGGTACTAGGACGGAGGCTGATGCTACCAGGAAAGGCAGTGTGGTGCAGAGCCATTCCGACGTTGATTGTTGGGGCAACGAGCGCTTGAGTGGCTTCTCCCACGCCTTGAGCGATCGCTTCAGCACAAATGGCATCGGTACCAATCAGCCCGGTGGGACCATGTTGTTCAGTGGAACCAATTGGCAGAATTATGCCCTGCGATCGCTCTAGGTAAACTTCAACCTCTGTCCATGTAGCCAGGTGTAGTCGCGTCATTATGTCATTTCAGAGTGATTTGTGTGCTCTCCTTCATCCTAAAAGGAAACCCTAAAATTGCTCAGGGCGAGACATTAGAAACAGTCGTACTAGCCTGATAGAATTGTCAAAACCTGCGATCGCTCAGTTTTTTGAGGGAAACCGCACTTGGCTTAACAACGGTTAGAATAGTTGGTACAATCCGATACTTAAGAGGGCCAAGTAAACAGATTGCATTCGGATTGCGTTTACTAACTGGGATATCGGGTACAGCATTGAATCCTACACACTTGGAAGGTTCGTCTCTTGCAAAACGACAACGCTCCTCAGGCAGGGTTTCTACGAAATGTGCTCTGGCGTTTCGCCCGGATCAGTTCTAATCTTTTTTTCTTGAAAGACTTCCTAACTGCTTTAGCTTTGCCATCAGCAATGACCTTAGTGACTCCACTTTTTCGACGAAAGCATCTAAGAGCGCTCTACAAGTATCCGCAAGCCAGTACGGTTTTACGCTCATGCTTTCCTCCGCTCCAGCCGCGATATTGCTCCCAGTTTTTATTCAACGCCTTAGGCGAGACGGCTTTATGAACAGTGCCTGAGGCTGCGATCGCCCCTAAGTTTATCGTTCTGCCCTAGCAGAAAACTTCCCAGATTTTTGATGGTTCGCCAATTCGACAAGATTTTAGAAAAATTGAGTGCTCAGGAGAAGCAATCATGCTACACCGCAAGATTTATCAGTTGTGTTGTGATGGTCGTGAAGTATGGATCTTCTTGCGGGATCAACAGCGCTGGATTGAACGTGCCCGAATTCTCGACATTGAAGGAGACTTGGTTACCCTCCGCTATGAAACAGAAGAAGATGACGAAACCTGCTCTTGGGAAGAAATGGTGCGCTTAGAAAGCATCGGCGCAGTCACCCAAAAGCTGGCATCTGTCCCCAAAGGCAACGTGGAACCCGCGATCTCCGAGGATTGCCCCGAAGCTGAGCAAATCCCCAACAACCGTTTCCCCGAATCCAACGATTAATTGGCGGGTTGATAAACCGTTTCATCTTCCTGTCGCCAGGCAGGGTCAACCAGACAGATAAAAATCAGGGGTTCAGTCCCGTTGTTTGCAATAAACTGTCTGGCATTGGGAGGGATATACACTGCGTCGCCCGGTTCAACAAACTGGGCTTCGTCGTTAATGTGCATTTCACCCCTACCCGCCAAAATATAGTAAACCTCGGAAGTGGTGAGTGCGTGAGGAATCGAGGTTTGCCCCGCTGGCACGATCGCGTGCGCCAGGCTGTATCGCAATGCCACTGGCTGCTTATCTGGGTGCAACAATTCTCGCAACAGCGTTCCATCCCCTGCCACAAACTCCTCACAATCCTTCAGTTTTCGGATCAACATATACGCAAAGCTCTAACAACTATCTTTGAGAGTTTTGCATATTTGCCATCTGGTAGGTTACCTGTTTCGGTTCGTAGTCCATGCAGCTAATTGCGTCTTCAGTTAACGCGCTCGCTGGATGAACTGTACACTTCAGGTGATAACTGCTGGTGAAATACTGGCAATTGGCACAGGGAATTTGATGAAGCTGCCGTGTTCGAGTTGCCGTATCCCTAACCGTACTCCACACACTCCAAGCAGTAAGGAGCACAATCACCCACGCCGACACAAAACAAATCGGTACAATAAACGCTTGAATCGCTAATATAACTGGTTTCAGAAGTTGCAGCACAGGATATGAGAGATGAATGTGGACAAATTGTACTGCTAATGGTAAGGCGTTCTCCTGTACTTCGCTTCCATCAGTTGGTATAAACGTGCAAAGAAAAATTACAGTCCAAGTAGTAAATGGGTATTTCTCTACGCTCCCATCCACATTCTATGGATTAATTGGCTACTCTAGTGGTTAGTTTCCGTTCTAACGATTCACGGCAATGAAAGTTTCGATCTCCTCCTCACCCAATGCGTCCTCTCCAGCTCAGTCGCGCCAAGTTAGGCAGCAGCTAGCAAACCCTGATGCGTCGCTGTCTTATGAATTAGGGAAAGCGGTGCAGGAATTACCGCCATTGTATACACGGCTACTAGCCGGAAGTATTAGTTTGCTGGTATTTGGAACGATCGCCTGGGCGCATTTCAGCCGAATTGATGAGGTTGCCGTTGCTCAAGGAGAACTGATTCCATCGACTCAGGTGCGTCCGGTGCGATCGCTGGGAGGTGGCAATATTCAACAGGTCATGGTTAAAGAAGGGGCGATCGTCAAAAAAGGGGATGCATTGGTGGAGGTTGAACCGGAAAAAACCAAAGTCATTGATGCAGAAATTGCTCGTCTAGAAAAGTCCTCACGCTTAATTGATGAAGACATCGCCCGTTTAGAAGCAGAACGCGTTGGTAGCGGGCGCACCGGAACTGCCATCCAGGATGAATTTTTAACTGCCCGCCTCAAAGCCTTCGATGAGCAAAAAGCTGCCGCCGAAGCCGAAGCCAGACAGCAATACGCCAGCATTAGTGAAGCCCAAGCCCGCCTGGCTCGCCTGCAAGAAAATCTGATCAATGCTCAGGAAAACCTGAGAAACGCCCAAGAGCAAGAAAAAGGTCTAAGAACTTTACTGTCAGACAGCGCCGTTCCTAGACTGGAGTACATTCGAGCTAAAGACAACGTCACCAACGCTCAAGATAAAGTTGTGTCTCTGCAAAAAGAGATTGACGGTCAACGAGAGCGAATTCGCCAGTCAGAACAGGCTTACCAGGCAGCCAGCAGTAAAGCTCAAGGGTTAGGTTCTCAGCGCCAGAGCGAGATCTTGACTCAACTGACAAAGCGCAAAGAAGAATTAGCCTCCGCCAGGGGACAATTGGAACAATCCAGACGACAACGGGAAAAATCAATGGTTGAAGCACCCTTTGATGGCACAGTGTATTCCATCAAAGCCACAAAGGGTCCGGTGCAGCAGGGAGAAGAACTACTTTCAATCTTGCCGAAAGGGGAAGATGTGATTTTGGAAGTGAAAGTGTTGAACCGCGATATTGGATTTGTGCGTCCGGGGCAAAAGGCAAAAGTGAAAATTGCCACCTTCCCTTATCAGGAGTTTGGGATTGTGGAGGGTGAGGTGATTAAGGTCAGCCCGAACGCGATCGTTGAAAAGAGTGAGAATGGTCAGTCCCTCGGTCCTGTTTTCCCCACTCGCATTCGGCTCGACCGTACCAAAGTCAAGGTGCAGGGTAAGGATGTGGATCTCACCCCAGGTATGGCAGCAACAGGCGAAATTGTCACCCGCCAAAAATCCATTCTTACCTTCCTGATTGAACCAGTCACCCGCCGCTTCAACGAAGCCTTCTCAGTGAGGTAGCCATGCCTCCCCAGGAGGGCTTGCGATCGCGCTACACCCTCTCTACCTACAAAATCTCGACCGTTCCTTGCTGACCATCAAGCCGGACAAGTTGATCGTCCTGTAAAATTTGCGTCGCATCATGTACGTCCATCACAGCAGGAATGCGATATTCCCGCGCCACGATCGCCCCGTGGGATAAGCGCCCTCCCGCTTCAGCAATTAGCCCACCAGCCCGTGCCAATAGCGGGGCCCAACCCGAGTCGGTGTAGGGAACTACTACGATTGTGGCTTTGTCAATCTCTGGCAAATTATCTAAGCTAAGCACCACCCTCACGCGTCCTTCTACCTGTCCGGCGCTGGCTCCAATCCCTTGAAGTTGCCGAGCGGCTTCTGCGTGAGAACGATCAACGATTGGGGTAGGCGGCTCATCTCCGTAAACGATAAAGGGGATAGATACCAACTGGCGATCGCGCTCTAGCTGGGCTTTGCGCTGGGCAATAGCATCCAAAGCAGCATATCCCAGAGCTGCCTCACCTTGCTTGACGAGCAAGCGCACCTCATCAAACGTGAGGAAAAAAATGTCGCTAGGTTCTTGCAGCCAACCTGCCTCCAACCATCGCTGCTCCAGCGCCACGAAACTCCAGCGCAACTCTGCCAACAGCCGACTATAAACTTCAGTGACTCGTCCCTTCAGATCAAATCGCCGTTGCAGGGTAGCTACTTTTTTGTGCGTAGGCCATTGAGAAATGGAATTGTGAGGCGGATTTAAGCAGAATTGAGCGAATAACTCTCGAATCGGTGCTGGATTTTCTTTCCAGGTGGGTACGGCAATATCCGTGCCTACTTCACTCAAATAACCGTACTGTTCGATGATCTGCTCTAGCTGCTCTAGAGTGTGTCTGCCCGCAGAATCAGTTTCCAGGTAAGAAAACAGTTCGCGGGAGTTTGCCGGGATGCAACTAGAGTTGAGCCGTTGTCGAGTAGATTGCGCCAGTTCTTGCAGCGATCGCAGGGCTGCTACCTCCGGGGTCGCGCGATTGTCTATTGCTTCATCGTCTACTTTGGCAATGGCTTTTCTTAAAGCGGCGCTTAACGGAGCCAAAATGCTGTAATAGGTCACCCGTCTGAGCTGGTCTAAAACAAAATCAATCCGACTGAGAAGCTCAGAGCCACTCAACCCTTCGGTGGGAGATGTAGAGAGAGTTGCGATCGCCGGAGCAAACACATGATTAAAATCCTGGCGAAATTCCTTCTCTAGCTGTAACTCTCGACCAATGAGCCGCAGCAGCCCAGGCACATTTTGCAACGTCGAAAGCAACGGTGGTTTACTAAACTTTGCCCCTCGTGTCAAAAACTCCAAACTTTCAGGTGGCAACCCCATTCGGCGAAAAATTTGCCCCAGCAATGAGGCATTGAAGTAGGAGCGAGAATAATGCAGCGTCGCGGTTTCAGCAAAGTCTAAACCTTGAGCACGATTACCCAACACAATTGAAAAAATCTCACCCCATACGCCACAGGTCAAGGGGCGGTTAATTGACCAGGTAAGCGGACGAATCAGTCCCGGAATCACTTCCGATGCAATTTTTCGAGTCCAAATGGGTAGCAGAGTTGTGACAGGTCGAGATTGCAGCAACCAAAGTTTCTGCCCATCGTAACTCCATTCAACGTCCTGGGGAATACCGTGATAATGAGACTCCAGATGGCATGTCAGATAAGCCACCTGTTGAATAACAGAGACAGGCACTTTGCCAGAACCCTCTACCGGGAAGGCTAAATCTGCGGGTGGAACCCAACTCGCTGAGAAACCAGCGCGATCGCCCACTAAAACTCGGTACGTTTCTGGCGTAACTTTACCAGAAACCACCTGGCTAGCATTTCCAGGCAGGGCTTCAATCACGACAGCGTCTCCCTGTCGTGCGAGCGGGTCACGGCTAAACGCCACACCAGAAAAGGCCCCACGGATCTGCTGCTGCACAATCACTGTTATAAATGTGTCTGGCAGGTTGCGATCGCGACGATATTGAATCGCAGACGGTTGATGATAGGAAGCAAAGCATCGAGTTATAGCCGGCAGCAGCGCTTCCCGACTGGTCACACTTAGCACACTTTCATACTGTCCAGCAGCAGATGCCGTATCGGAATCTTCACCGATGGCTGAAGACCGCACCACAAATGGTTGCCTGGGAGAAGGGGAAAGTTGGGCAATCAGAGGCTCCGGGTCATCCCCCGGAACTAATACCCAGCCTGGGGGAACTGGATATCCTGCTCGTTTAAGCGATGCCAGCGTTGCCGCCTTCGCCCCAACCTTTTCTGACTTGAGTGGATGATCCAGAGTTTGCAGGAAGCGATCGCCTTGAAAAAACCGAAACACAGATTGAGAACCTCGCTTTGCTGCTTGTGGATTGAGTGCTAAATCATCTGGAACTTTTGTATAAATCCATCCCATCAAACCTGCTAGCGTCGCTGAAACAATCAGCAACTCTGGATTCTGAGGATGCAATAGAGCTGTGATCAGCGGGAACAAAAACAAAACCCCAAACTTTGCCTGCTTTCGCTCTCGCAAAATCGTGAAACTGATGCCGCTAATCAAAAAAACTAAGCCACTTGCGATCGGGTCGTGTACCAGATAACCCCAAGCCACATTGGTAGTACCAGCGCCCCGCGCAAACCAGTAGCGCCCCATCACCACCCCAATCAATCCAACAATCTCCCAAGCCGAGCCAGAGGGAAAAAAATAACGTGCCAGTAGCACTGCTGCAATGCCTTTAAGCGCCTCCGACAAAACGGCTAAGATGCCAACAAAGCGACCGCCATGATAAAACGCCGCCGAAACACTAACATTTTTTGTTCCAATCTGATCAAGTACTTGACGGGTGAAGATAAGAGCAATCCAGCGAATTAAGGGTAGCCCACCCAAAAGAGGAGAGACTACAAATATTACGAGAGCACCCCACACATGCGTCAGCGACATCCCTCATCCCACAGCACGTACCCAATCAAGCTCAAACAACCCATTCTGCTTCAACCGCCACTAAAGTTCCTCACGACTTGCCATCAGTTCAGGTCTGGCTTGCACACCTGGCAAGACTTTTGCATCTCCCGCCTCGATGTAACCCACGTAAAAAGCTCCCGCTTCAATATCCAGAGCATTTGCCACCACGTCTCCTTCTAATCGAGCAGTACGACTCAAGGTTAAGCGCCCTTCCGCGACGACACGAGCTTTCACCACTCCATGCACTAGTAGATTGCGAGCACGAACTTCAGGTCCTTCAACCAGTCCGCTGGCAGAAATTTCCATATCTCCCTGAACTTCGACGGTTCCATGCACAATGCCATCGACTCGCAAGTTTCCCTCAACATGGAGGTTGCCCTGAAACTCGCTATTCGCCGCCAGGTAAGTCAATGAACTATTTGGCTTGTTTCTGTTTCTACTAAACATCATGTTCTCCAGGCAGACATCAAAACATGGAAATCAACGAAGGATCAACAAACCAACAATATGGGGATGTGAGATTACTTTCCCGAATAGATGACTGTCCCTATGGGCAATTATTATTTAAGGCGGAGTACAGAGGAATACGATGCCTCATCATTTAAAGTCTTCAACCAAGGAAGCATAGAATTTAGAGCTTTAGTTGAATGCTACAGGATTGTTAGCGGAAGCTAAAGCATCTAGTAAACAAAACGCAGCAATACTTGGAGAACAAACTCATCACTCGTCTCGCTCAACGAAAGTTCCATCCCGCGAGTTGCTTCTGTTGAAGCAACGCCCAAATCTCCTACCACGATTAAACACTCAAAAGCCTCCCACCGGGAGGTGAGAGGCTTCCAGACAATCAAAAACT
>JACYLN010000082.1 GCA_015272515.1 Leptolyngbyaceae cyanobacterium C42_A2020_001
TCTCTGCCTTTTTGAGTCGCTGCGGCTTTCGTCTCCCGAACTTCACGTTTGACAGCATTGCCAAAGTCTCTGCCTTTTTGAGCTATCGCTTTACCTAAATCTTTCGGCTTTGGTGGACTGGGAAGTTTCATACCCAAGAAATTCGATCGCTCACTGGCAACCGATCCATTTTTACTTTGCCAGGTCGCACCATCGAAAGAACCCTGAGTTTGGTGCAACAGATCCGCACCAGAAAAACTTTGGGTATCAGGGGTGATTTGTTGAGCAACCGAACGGGCACGGTCTAAATTCAATTTGCCAGCGCCCGTCTCCGCATCCCAGCCCGGGGTGTGCAAATCAGTTGCGGTGGCTTGTAAGGTTTGGCTGACCTGGCGAGCGCTGAGATGGGGATTGGCTTCCCAAATTTCCGAAATTGCCCCTGTTACTTCAGCCGCTGCAAACGAGGTGCCTTCTTTTCCATGCTTGCTGCCGTTGGCAACTAAGTCTAAACCGGGACCAAAGCTAGAGTAATCCGCCCGACCATTGCCTTCCGCTGCACCGACCGCGATCACATTTTCAAACTGCTCCGATGCCTGACCGAGGGCGGACATTGCCCCGCCTTCATTCCCTGCCGATGCAACCACTAATACATTGTTGTCACGGGCGTAGGCAAGGGCAGATTGTTCTTCAGCGGTGAGTTGCGATCGCGTGGTCACGGTTCCATCCGGACGAGTTTCAGTCAAATCAAAGCTGAGGTTGGCGACGGCACCCGTCTGTCCAGAGGCTTTTGCCGTATCCACAAACTCAGTCAGCGATTCTGCCCATCCCCCTTGACCAACGCCCTCTTTTAAGACAACAGAGGCTTCTGGATTGACATCACGAATTGTATCGAGCATTTGTGTGCCGTGGTCATTTGCACCAAATCCAGAATCAATAATGCCAACGATCGCCTGATTAGATTGAGTTGCTTGGGACTGGCTGCCGGATTGCAAAGCAGGAAGAATATCATCCGCCGCGATCGCTCCACCACCATTCACAAATGACTGGGCAGCGTGCACTTTATCATTGACCCATTGATTTGCTTTATTCAACCAATTAGAACGATTTGAGTCAGCGATCGCGCTGCTGTGTTGGGTGGGCTGATTCAGTTGATTGTGTTCAAGGGCAGATTGCGATGTGACTGATTGCGGCTGAAAGCTGGAATGATTTTGTTGGTTGGTGTATTGCTCACGTTTCATGGGGCTTCTCCTGCGGTTAAATTTTGAATGAGTTAAGCGCCTGCTGAATGCATTGCCTTAAAAATCACGTTCCCTGATCGAACTCGTGCGAGCTTTTCCATTTGCCACAGGATGTAAGGTAGCGGTGTAGTTCATCCAGCGCACGCCGGATGCGGTGCGGACTTCTCGAAAATCCAATGGCTGCTCAAATTGGGAGAAAGCGGAATTGCGTCGAAATTTACGCGATCGTGAATCCCAATCCTTCCCGGTTGTGAATTTTAATGTGCAGAGGCAGGAGCCAATACCATTGAGAGTAATGTCATGGTTTGCTCGAATGTAGACAAAGCGATAGGTCTTTCTAGAATTGCGATCAACCAATTTAATCGCTGCATCCTGATAAGTTCCGTTAATGACTTTCAAAGTTCCTAATCCGGTTTCTCTAGAGGGCGGTGTAATATTTGCACTGTTTGCTAAGAAGACTGAAGTAAGAGTGATAAGTGTGGTTAATGTTGTTTTCGCTGGAGGGTCAACAGTGATAGCTGATGTTGATGAATCAATGGCAATAGATGCGGCGGGACGGGGAGTTTCTCCAACAAACCCAGCGATCGCCAGTACGGCTCCAACCGTTAAAACCCAGCGTTTTTGAAAGAAAATAGATGACCATCGATTGATTGCAGACAAAGTTATTGAGGATTGGGTACTCATGATGGTTAGCTCCTTTTGAGAAATGAGGTTGGAAGATGAAGCAGACAAACTTTGTGAGAGGTGCAACTAGTTAAACGGCTGCTTGCTGTTGTTGGTACAGTGCCCAATACGCACCTTTTTGCTGTAAGAGTTCGGCGTGGGTACCTTGTTCAATCAACACGCCTTTTTCCAGAACCAAAACGAGATCTGCGTGCTTGAGGGGGGCAAAGCGGTGAGTGATCATTAACACCGTGCGATCGCCCTTCACCCGTTGCAGATTTTGTAAAACCTTGCGTTCCGTTTCACTGTCGAGGGCACTAGTGGCTTCATCCAAAATCAGTAACGGTGCTTTTGAGAGAAACAATCGACACAGGGCTAATCGTTGTCGTTGTCCGCCAGATAACCCAGTGCCCCGTTCGCCAATATGGGTTTCATACCCTTGAGGCAATTCTGAGATGAAATCATGGGCGGCTGCCATTTTGGCGGCTTCTACAACTTGATCCGGTGTAATGTCGGCATTGTTGAAGGTGATGTTGTCGAAGACAGTTCCATTGAATAGGAAGTCATCTTGGAGGACGACTCCGATTTGTTGACGGAGTGAATGGAGATTCGCTCCCTTAATATCAAAGCCATCGATTAAGACTCGTCCGGATCGTGGCTGATACAAGCGTTGAATCAGTTTGGATAAGGTACTTTTTCCGGAGCCACTACGCCCGACCACGCCGACAAACATTCCCGGTTGAATATCGAACGTCATGCCTTTTAACACGTCATCATTTTCAGGTTGATACCGGAAGAAAATTTTGTCGAACGTGACTTGTCCTTTGACGGGTGGTAGAACAACCCCTGTATCGGATGCGGCTTCCGGTGTTTCGTTGAGGATATCGCCGATGCGATCAACTGAGAGCAATACCTGCTGAAAGTTTTGCCAGAGTTGCGCCAGATGCAGCAGGGGTGCGATCGCCTTTCCTGAGAGCATTTGAAATGCCACCAATTGCCCAACACTGAGGTGATGTTCAATCACCAGCATGGCTCCAAACCACAGCACAAGTAGTTCTGAGAAATTGATTAAGAACTCGCCAATGTGGCTATCAATATTCGACAACGTGGATGAACGAAAGTTAGTGCGGATATAACGAGCGAACAATCCTTCCCAACGTTCGCGAGTGGATAGTTGAGCGGTGTGGGCTTTAATGGCGTGAATTCCAGTTACCGTTTCTACCAGAAAGGATTGACTATCGGCATGACGATTGAAGGATTCATTCAGCCAGTTCCGTAAAATCGGCGTGGTGATTAAAATCATGGCAATCAACACGGGCAACACCGCTAGACTAATTGCCGTCAATTTCACGCTATAGAACAGCATTAAACCCAGGTAGACCACCATGAAAATGGAATCAATCACCACGGTTAAAGCGGTTCCGGTTAAGAACTGCCGGATGTTTTCCAACTCTTGAGCACGGGCAACCGTATCCCCTACCCGCCGAGCTTCAAAATAGGCAAGCGGTAATTCCAATAAGTGCCGAAACAGTTGGGATGAGAGGCGCAAATCTAACCGTCGGGCAGTGTGGGTGAAGATGAACAGGCGAATGATGCCCAACACGGCTTCAAAAATACCGACTCCTAACAGCGCGATCGCGATCACATGCAACGTGGAAAGGCTGCTATGCACAATCACTTTGTCGATAATCACCTGAGTCAGCATGGGACTGGTTAATCCCAGTACTTGCAGAATCAGGGAGGTCAACAACACTTCTGCTAAGAGTCCGCGATATTGCCAGACCGCAGGTAAGAACCAGCGCAAGTTGAATGAATCTGCTTTAGGGGCAGGTTGAACTAGCCACAGTTGTCCATCCCACGCCTGCAAAATTGTTTCTTTGGGTAAACTCTCACAGTGTTTGTGGCGGTTGAGCGGATCAGCAATCACCATCCGTTCTGCTTGCACTTCATACACCACGACCCATTGCTCCTGGTTCCAGTGCATTAAGGCAGGGAATGTGAGTTGATCCAGTCCGGTCCAACTAATTTGCTGAACGTGGTGCAGTTGTAAGCCGATTTTTTCAGCCGCTTCTGCCAGATTTTGCGGTGATTGTCCTCGCACTTGACGTTGTATTTGCTGCAAAGGAATGGGTGTTTGCAACTGTTGCGTCACCATTGTGAGACAGGCAGCAGCCGTGTTGAGATGAAACTCGTAAGGATAGCCCGAAGCGGGATGGGGCAATCTGGGATCAACGGGTTGGTAGTGCCAACGAACGCCTTCCCAAAAATCCTGTAAGTCGGGAGTGGCGATTTCTTGCCAATCATTGGATTGCCACAGGGCAACTACCACTTCTTTACTGGCAGCGCGGGCTTTCCAGTTCCCAGCGAGTTCCAGGCGATCGCCAAACCAGTCACCGGATTTCAGCAGAATGGACTTTCCCGGTTCTAATACGGATGAACCTTTTTCTTGAACTAGCCTGACTTTTCCGGTTAAAACTAGGATTTGGCAACCGGGTGTTTGGCTCGACCAAAGCGGTTCTCCAGTGGTGTGGTGGCTAATTTGTACCCGTTGTCTAAACTGTAGCTTTTGCTCATCTTCCAGTAAACACAAAGGTGCTTCATCCCAGGGCAAATTGAGTGTGTAAATTTCTGGTTGGGCAACCATCTCAATTGACCTCCAGCTTTACAGTCATGGCTTCTACTTTGTTATTTAGCCAGTGCTCAAATAGTTCTGTTTCCAGTTGATCTTTCAGTTCATCATTGAGTTCAGCCGTAATCAAAGCCTCCACTCGAAAGATGTACCAGCGATCATCCAGATAAACAGGTTGGGTGACGTGTCCCGGTTCAACCGAGGCGATCGCGTCTTTCAATGCTTCTGGCATTCCTTCTCGACTGAAGGGTTCTTCTACCCCGTAGGCATCCTCGTCGGGGCTAGCATAAGCATCTGCAAGACGATCAAAATCCAGTCCAGATTCTAGTTTTTGACTCACTTCCAGAATTGCGTCTTTAGTATCTACAGCAATCCAGGAAAGAATGACTTGATCCAGAAAGAGTTTTCGTTGCTGGAAAAAATCAAAAAATTGCTCTTGGTTGATTTGTTCCCTTAGCAATTCTAGTGACAGATTCCACAGTGACTGTTGCCGAAAAGTCTCGTAATCGATGCCTCGATTGGATAGCCAGATTTGGAAATCATTAGGGCTTATTAGGTTATTTTGAGTGCGAAAATCAACTAACCGCTGTTCTAGAGCTTCTTTAGAAAGACTAGGATCGAGGTGCGATCGCACTTCTTTAGCAAGGGCGTGCTGACATAAGATATCCAGCAGAAACTCCTGAAAACGTCCTGTTGCCTGCAAATAATGAATTGCCTGTGCTAGAGAAATCGGTTCATCGTCAATGGTTAAAAAGGTTGGAGAAGTCATTGGTAGTTGCCTTCTAGCTCGACAACTCCATCAAACGTGACGGGTGCCTGAGTACCGAGCTAAGAAAAGGCTAACTTTTGCCTGACTTTTTTATCTAACCACTTGCTTTAATAGTCAGGTTAGGAAATCTTGACAATTGCAAACTGGAAATTTGCATAATCGGTAGGTTTCGTCGTGTATATCCCATGTAACGTTCAGGGCTGAGTAGGTGAGTTATGGCACGATCGCTCAGAGTTCGCGGCAGTTGCATTGAACGGGTTAAGTTAGCGGTCAAACGGAATGGGTTTCCTAGCCAGGCGGCTCTGGCAATTCAATTAGGGCGAGCAAAAGCCACAGTGGATAAGTTCCTCAACGGTAAGCCAGTCGATTTTTATGTGTTTGAGGAGTTGTGTTCTGAGTTGGGGCTGGATTGGAAAGAGGTTGCGGATCTTAACATTCAGAATGAACCAGCCTGGCATGAACTTGGAGATTGGCAACCAATCAACCCTCCAGGCTCAGATATTTATGTTGATCGTCCTCCCATTGAAGCAGATTGTTATCAGGCGATCGCTCAACCAGGTATCCTGATTCGCATTAAAGCACCCCGACAAATGGGCAAAACCTCGCTGATGTTCAAAATCTTGCAGCAGGCAAATGGATTAGAGTATACGGCGGTGCCACTCAGTTTTCAACTAGCCGATGGAGCTGTACTATCAAATCGAGATAAGTTTTTGAAGTGGTTTTGTGCAGCACTGAGTAAAGAGCTAGGCTTAAACAATCACATCGATAAGCACTGGGATGAAATTCTCTCTAGCAACTACAATGCTACAACCTATGTGCAAAATTATATTCTCTCTCAGATTCATCATCCACTAGTTCTTGCCTTAGATAATACTGATTTGGTATTTGAACATGCGGAAATTGCGACTGAGTTTTGCAAATTATTGCGAAACTGGCATGATCAAGCCCGGCGGAGCTATCGCACCAGCCAACTCTGGCAGCGCCTCCGCTTAATTATTTTGCACGCAACTGAAGTGTATCGAACCCTCGATATCAATAGTTCACCACTGGCGGGCGTAGGGTTAGTGATGGAACTTCCAGACTTCAATGCAGCGCAGGTATTAAATTTCGCCCAACGGCATGGTCTGGACTGGACAAAGATTGAGGTGGCTCAACTCATGCAACTTGTTGAAGGGCATCCTTATCTAACTCAGCTCATGTTACAGCATATTAAACAGCAGGCAACTCCATTAGAGCAGGTGCTGCAAAAAGCCCATACTGAAACGGGTATTTACAGCAATCATCTGCGTCAATTGCTGGGAGAGCTGGAACAAACGCCAGAGTTGCTTCAGATATTTCGAGATGTGGTAATGGCTGAGGCTCCAGTTCCATTGAAATCGGCGCAGGCATTCAAACTACACAGTATGGGCTTGGTAAAACTCGACGGAAATCATGCCAAGCCCCGGTGTTTACTATACCGCAAGTATTTTCAAGAGGCTTTTGCCGCTAGTGTTTAGCGATCGCTGATTGTTGCATGAACATTGAACATTCTGTACTCTCAAAAAGGTTACATCCATGATGGAAACCAGCCAAAAATACGAATATCGAGTCGGTGCAACCCTTCCTCCCGATGCCCCCAGTTATGTTGTGCGCCAGGCAGACCATGACTTGTATGAAGGTTTGCGAGCAGGTGAATTTTGCTATGTATTGAACTCGCGGCAAATGGGCAAATCAAGCCTGGAAGTGCGCGTCAGGAAGCGGTTAGAAGCCGAAGGTTACGCCTGTGTTTTGCTCGATCTAACCAAGATTGGCACGCAGCAAGTCACGGCTGATGAATGGTATGCAACTTTAGTCAAAAGTCTGGCAACCAGCTTCTCGTTGAATTTCAATCTGGCATCTTGGTGGCAGGAACACCAGCTTCTAACGCCCCTGGCTCGCCTCAGCGAATTCATTGAAACAGTATTGTTAGCACAGATTCAAAACAACATCATCATTGTAATTGATGAAATTGATAGCGTTTTGAGTTTGGAATTTCCAACGGATGACTTTTTTGCTTTTATTAGAGCATGTTATAACCAGCGAAATGATAAACCAGATTATCAGCGTTTGACTTTTGTGCTCATTGGTGTGGCAACTCCATCTGACTTAATTGCTGATAAGGAGCGGACTCCATTTAATCTGGGTCGAGCAATTCAACTGAATGGATTTCAACCATCTGAAGTGCAATCGCTAGTACAGGGAATTAAACATCAGGCAGACAATCCAGAAATTGTGTTGGAAGCTATTCTGAAGTGGACTGGTGGGCAACCCTTCTTGACACAGAAACTATGCCAGTTGATTCTCAAACTAGGGCTTGAAATTTCTGCTGGACATGAATTTGAGGCACTGGATCAACTGATCACTACCAATATCATTACAAACTGGGAATCTCAAGATGAGCCTGAACATTTGAGAACCATCCGTAGCCGTTTGTTTCGCGATCGCCAAAAAACCGGGCGATTACTCAGTCTATATCAGCAAATTTTGCAGCACGGATTTATTGCTTCAGACGATAGCCCAGAGCAAGCGGAACTGCGTTTATCGGGATTGGTGGTGAAACAGAATGGATATCTCAAGGTTTATAACGCAGTTTACCAGGCAGTGTTTAGTGATCAATGGGTACAAGAAGCACTGGCAGAATTGCGTCCCTATCAAGAAGCCATGACGGCCTGGTTTGAATCTGGTTGCCAGGATGAGTCTCGCCTCCTACGTGGTAAAGCGTTGTTGGATGCCCTTGCCTGGGCAGCAGACAAGAACGTGAGCGATAAAGACCAATATTTTTTAAAAAGCAGCCAGGAGGAAGCTGAGCGGATTGCCAGAGAAATTTCTGAGCAAATTGGCAGAATGTCCCGAACTGAAACCGCCACTATTTTTCAGCGATTTATGCCTGACCTAGAGCACATTGCTGATCAGCCTTCTGTTGTGATTGATGAAATTCAAAAGTGGGCAGGCTCTCAACCATCTTTAACCGAAAAATTGTGTCAACTGCTTACTGCGTCAGGTGAGAACCACGAACTTCCAATTTCTGCGGGTCAAGAGAGTGAGTGGATTGAAGCGATCGCTCAAACTCATTTGATCCAACATTGGGAAACTCAAACAACTGCGGAACATTTGCAAACAGTGCGCGATGCCATCTTGGAAGATGAGAAATGTGTAGGACTGCTGCAACTTTATCAACGCATTTTGCATCAAGACGCGGTGATCGCAGATGATAGTTCAGAGTTAAGAACTCTGTTGAAATTGGGACTGGTGGAGAATGAGCAAGGACGTTTGCAAGTTGCGAATCGGATTTATGCCAATACCTTTGATGCAGCCTGGGTGCAAAAAGAATTACAGAAAGCGCGTCAACGACGAATAATTCGCCGTCGCTATGAAGTTATTAAAGAATTAGGAACGGGAGAATTTATTCAAACCTATTTAGTCAAAGATCGAGATTTGCCCAGCCAAAATCAATACGTGGTCAAGCAACTCACGCCCTTTGCTAGTGATATTGACACGCTGGGAAAAGTGCGATCGCTATTCACCAATCATTTCAAAGAATTGGAGAAACTCAATGGACATGGGCAGATTCCCAAGCTGTTTGCCTCATTTGAAGAAAACCAAGAGTTTTATACAGTTCAAGAGTATATCGAAGGGGTTAATTTAGATGATCAAATGCAGTCTAATCAACTATGGAGAGAATCTGACGTTGTTGATTTGCTGATTGAAACCCTGAGCATTTTAGAATTTGTTCATCGTCAAGGATTAGCACATAAAAATCTGAAGCCAACAAACTTACGACGACGCAAACAGGATGGAAAGATTGTTCTGATTGACTTTGGCACACTGCAAGAAATCTACGCTTCTACAGCCAGTGATGAGGAGCAGGCAGCAATTTATCAACAGTTAAACATCGAAGGATACATCCCTCCTACTCAAGACGATCGCACCCCTGCCGGTTATGACCTTTATGCGCTGGGAATGATTGGAGTGCAAGCGCTCACAGGAATGCTACCCAGCGATTTGACAACCGACAAAAAAACAGGAGAAATCATTTGGCGGTATGCGATCGCGGATCGTCCTATGATTCAAGTTAGCGATCAATTAGCCGAGATTTTAACGAAAATGATTCGCCATGCTCCGGGCGATCGCTACACCTCTGCTTCTCAAGTTTTGAGAGATTTACACTTTTTGCAGGAAACAGTTCAAACGCCTTCAAAAGCTTCCTGGTTATCTGACAAACGCTTTTTAGTTGGCGGGTTAGCTGCACTCTGTACCATTGGAGCGACTGGGTTTTGGAGTTATCAAACAATGACTCAAACCCAACAATTGCAGGAGCAAATTGATGCATGCAATGCTCCCATTGCTACAGGCAATTCAGATGAACAAAGCTTAAACGCGGCGAATCGTATTGAGGCGTGCAAACAAGTGTTGGCGAACCGAAATAATGATTACCAGGCATTGATGAATCGTGGAAAAGCTTATCTCCAATTCTGGAACCCAGATTCTCCTAATCAAGGGTGGATCTTAAACAATGCGGCGGCTGACTTTGAAACAGCTAGCAAACTCCGTTCAACTGATCCACAAGCGATTTTCTACTTGGGATTAGCCCAGTTTTTGAACCAAAATCCTAGATATGAAAATACCTACTCCAGTGCAATTAATCTCTATCTGAATGGAGGAACAGATGGAAGGAAATCTAATGAAACTTCAAACGATGACTTTCCAATTTTGGTTCATCTAGCATCGTCCCTGATTAGGCTAAATTATCTATCTCAAGAAAATTTTGAAAAAGCAGATAAACTGCTTAAAAGGGCACAAGATCTTGAACCTTCCTCGAATAGCCTGATCTACAATCGCGGCTCACTTAACGCGATCGCGGGCAATTATCGAGATGCAATCCAACTCTTTGAGCAGGTTACGTCTTTTGATCAGGCTACAAAACAGAAGGTCAATCACCCTTTAGCGGCTCGCAGTCAAGGCTTTGCGTATCTGCTTTTAGGCTCATCCTACAGTCCAGATGCGTTAAAGTCTTTTGCTGCGACTTCTCAGCGTTCTCCCAATGACCTGCAGTTAGCTTCTAAATATATTCCAGGGATGAAAAACTGCTTGAAAATGACTGAAGACTCATTAAAATCCTCACCGAGGCAAAATTCTGCTTGCAGCTTTGAATTAACTCGCGATCGCATCCAGCCAGATTTGAAAGCGATTTTCCCAACTCCACCCGTTTTCAGGTGTAAAGATTATCCAATCTTAAAAATTGCTCAGGAAAAATCCCAGTCAAAGTTATGTGAATAACTACTTGGCAGATTCAGTCCAAACTCAAATGGATCAAGTGAAAGCCTCTTTTGTAGAGGCTTTTGCTGTTTTCCATTTTGGTACACTACCTGAATTTTCCAGAACTTTTGGCAACGTATTTAAATCCTGACAAATCTTGAAAGCTCTGATGGTAAAGCTATTTGGGTAAATAAAAAAATGGGCTGCTTCTACTAACCTGAAAATTTAGTAAAATGATCACTCCAAATACCTGAACTTTTCGTAAAGACAAACAGAGTTCAGTCGTTTATTCTTAAAGAATGGCTGGATTAAACCCCCCTCCAAATCAACTTGTAGTCTTTAATAGTTTCCTATCCCATCTTGTTTAGGTTCAACTGGTAGGGTTTCCCTAGAAAGTTTAACTTTCCAGCTAGATACTTTTGCTTCCACCGAAAAGGCTACTTCTTTACAATTTGCCTTTAAATCGTGGATTCATTCACTTGTCTTAGGACACTCCTATTATGAAACGTACTAAATTCTTCCTCACTGTGGCTTTAACGATTGGGCTAATTGTTGGGCTTGCGAAACCACTGACCTTACTCCAAGCCCAGGCAACAACTACCCATTCTGCCCATTCTCATATTGCTCAGA
Organism: Leptolyngbyaceae cyanobacterium C42_A2020_001; assembly: GCA_015272515.1. Taxonomy (GTDB): domain Bacteria; phylum Cyanobacteriota; class Cyanobacteriia; order Leptolyngbyales; family Leptolyngbyaceae; genus JSC-12. Next base: position 11,183 of record JACYLN010000082.1, read on the forward strand.
CTCAGGCTGATCATACGAAACATCCCAAACACCAGCTCAAGGTTCGACTGCATAAAGATTTGGGCAATCATCACCATCCTATTTCAACCAAATCCACATTGGCTCAGCGGTATTTTGATCAAGGTTTAACGTTGGCCTATGGCTTCAACCATGCGGAAGCGGCACGCTTGTTCCAACAGGCAGCCAGTCTCGATTCCACCTGTGCTATGTGCTACTGGGGCGAGGCACTGGTGCTGGGACCCAATATTAACGCCGGCATGGAGAAAGATGCCTTACCGCAAGCTGTAAAAGCGATTCAGAAAGCGACTGAACTCAAACAATATGCCACACCTAAAGAACAGGCATATATTGATGCCCTGGCAAAGCGCTATCCCACGCAACCTGTGAGCGATCGCAAACCGTTTGATGTTGCCTTTGCCAATGCTATGCGCGAGGTTGTGAAGCAGTATCCTGATGACCTGGATGCCGCAACGTTGTTTGCCGAAGCCTTGATGGATACAACTCCCTGGGATTATTGGGAGGAAGACGGCACCCCCAAGCAGACAGGTAAAGAGATTATGGCGACGCTGGAATCAGTATTGCAACGAGATCCTAACCATGCAGGTGCAAATCACCTCTACATTCATGCTGTGGAAAAAGAGCGTCCAGATTTGGGTATACCATCGGCTGATCGCTTAATGAAGCTGGTTCCCAATTCAGGGCATCTGGTTCACATGGCATCCCATATTTACATCCGAGTTGGGCGCTATCATGATGCGGTTGTTTCCAATCAGCATGGGATTGCCGCCGACCAGGAATACATGGCGGCTGGGTGCCATGTTCCAGGCATGTATCCCCTTGTCTATATGCCGCATAATCACCATTTTCTCTGGTTTGCTGCTTCCATGACGGGACAAAGCAAGGTGGCGATAGAAGCTGCCCAGCAGACGGCAAAAGTGGATGAAAAATTGATGCAAGTTCCCGATCTGGGTGGAATGCTGCAACATTTTTCTGCCATTCCGCTTTATACCTACATCCGGTTTGGTAAATGGGATCAAATCCTGTCCATGCCTGCTCCTACTGCCGATTTGAAATATCCCAATGGCGTGTGGCATTATGCACGAGGCAAGGCATTGTTAGCGAAGGGACAAGTTCAACCAGCGATACAGGAGTTGGAGAAACTACGAGCGATCGCGGCTGATCCTGCCCTTAAAGAAATTAAAGTCGGAGGTTTTAATGCTACGGCCAATATCTTGAACATTGCCAGCAACGTGTTAGCCGGGGAACTCGCAGCTCAACGGAAAGACTACGACAGCGCGATCGCCCATCTCAAAACCGCTGTGCAAATCGAAGATGCTCTGGTCTATACCGAACCAGCAGATTGGTATCAGCCCACTCGTCAGGCACTCGGAGCTGTGCTGCTCAAAGCAGGTCGCCCTCAAGCTGCGGAAGCAGTTTACCGCGAAGATCTGAAGATTTATCCCGATAACGGTTGGTCACTTTACGGATTGGCGCAAAGCTTACAGGCACAAAAGAAAACCCGTGAAGCAAAAGCTGTTCAGCAGCAGTTTAAGCAAGCCTGGAAATATGCTGATGTTTCACACCCGTTGTAATTCCTGTGCGTATTAATTCAGCCTGTATTTCTCAGCTTCTGTCATCAATCATTCACTATTAAATTAATCACTGGAGACTCAATCGTGATTACTGCCATCGTTCAATTTAAACTCCCTTCTGCTATGACCAGCGAAGCAGTAGAAGTAAGTTTTACATCGGTTGCGCCCATGTTTCGTGAAATTCCTGGACTCGTTCGCAAATATTTTCTGCTGTCCGAAGACGGCACGATGGGAGGTGGAGTGTATCTCTGGGAATCTCGGCAAGCTGCCGATCGCTGCTACACCGTGAATTTTAGAGATGCGATCGCCGAGAGGTTCGGCTCTGAGCCGTCGATCACCTACTTTGATAGCCCTGTGATTGTCGATAACCTCAAAGGTGACATCACATTAGCAGCTTAGTGAAAGCCTGTGTAGGGTGCTTTCAGGCAACGCCGTAACGCGCCCCCAAAACGTCCCCATTATCCATACCTGTAAGGAGATTTTTGAATGCTTAGTCAAGAAGCGACTAAAGTGCATCCCCGATATTTAGGAATTGCAACATCCCTGAAACCAGACTTTGCTCAACGTGCAACCCAACTTGCACCAACCGTAGACTTAGAAACTCCCAGCATTGAGTTGTAAACAGGTCGGGTGGGCACTGCCCACTCTACATTTGGATATGGAAGTGGAGCGATCGCACTGTGTATCTGATAGTACATCCGACCACTTCCATAAAGAATCTGAAAATAGTCAGAAAGATTCTAGCTGTACAGCTAGAGCGACGTACAAGGCGAAATCATCTGCATAAGTAGTTGATTTGAGATGTTATGCCGAATCGTTCTGCCTATCCAGGCATTATGGGATCTTAGGCGGAAAAATTCAGTCTATTAATAGTTCCACAGAACTGGTACAAATGTTAGCTGTTGGGAACACTAGATCTGTATCCAGTTCTTGTAGAACAACCTCGTTGGAACCGACACGCGGAATTTGGTTAGGGAGGTTAACCGCACTGCCAACTAAAGTTAACGTAGCGGTAGATTACTTGGTGCGGTTCAACTCGATCGTTGGGCTGCTTAGTCTTGTGGTCATGGCAGTACGTCCAATTTTTCGTCAGTGTCAAAGCCAACACGATTTCAGAAATGTCACAATGGTAGCGGAGTATCAATTTTGAGCTGCTACCGAATCCTATGTTCATTGAGCGCAAAGTCAATCAAGCAACTAATAAG
>JACYLN010000148.1 GCA_015272515.1 Leptolyngbyaceae cyanobacterium C42_A2020_001
CTATCTTAATGGACAATTCTCAAAGTGAGTCTTGCAAAACTGGGATGCACTCCAAGTCATCGCCAGTGATTTAACCGCAGGACGAATGTTGGTCTTGCCCGGTGATATTCAAAAATTTGGTATCAACCCAGATGATATGCCTGTTGCCCAGGCAATCCGAATGAGTATGAGCATTCCCTTCTTTTTTGAACCCGTTCAGCTCAAAGCTCCGTCTGGAGTAACTCATTACATTGTGGATGGCGGCGTTTTAAGTAATTACCCAGTTTGGTTATTTGACGATGGCACTTCCAACCCTGCTTGGCCCACGTTTGGCTACAGCTTAGTAGATCCAAATCAAAACAAGCCTCAGGAAGTCAACGGTCCCATTTCAATGTTGAAGGCATTATTTTCTACCATGATGGAAGCTCATGATGCTCGCTACATTGAGTCAAAACACTTTGTAAGAACCGTTCCTATTCCAACGATGGGGGTGCAAACAACCGATTTCAACCTTTCAGAAGCGCAGAAAAAAGCATTATATGATTCTGGCAGGAAAGCCGCTGAAGAGTTTTTGGCACACTGGGATTTTGAGAAATACAAGCAGGAATTCCGGGCCAAACAGCCGCCTTCGCGCACTGAAGAAGTTTGGATCGGGGCAGAAGCCTCGTAGCTGATAGAAATAAATTAAGCAGGGACTTGAATTTTTTCGCTGCCCGATAGCTCGAAAGCGGCGTGAATGGTTTGCAGCGCTCGTGCTCCGTCTGCTTCAGCCACTACGCAACTGACTTTGATTTCGGACGTGGCGATCATTTGAATATTGATTCTCTCTTGAGCCAGCGCCAAAAACATCCGAGCCGCTACGCCAGGCTGATTTACCATTCCGGCTCCCACAATGCTGACTTTGGCGATCGCCGGATCAACCACAACTTCACCCCAACCTAATTCTGGAGCCGCTTGCTGGAGTGCCTGCCGTGCTGCTTCCGCATCCATCTGCGCCACGGTGAAGGCAATATCTCGTGTCGTCACGCTATTCACTACCCGGCAGCGTTGCGACTGAATAATCATATCCACACTGATATTTTGCGATGCCAGTAGTTGAAACACCTTCGCCGCCATCCCCGGTTTATCTGGAATGTGCCGAATTGCCAGACGAGCCTGCTTCAGGTCAAGCGCAACACCTCGAACCGGGGGGAGTGAGTGATTGGAGATGGGAGATCGGGGATAGGGAATAGGGGATGGAGGGCGGAGTGACTCTACACCCGATCCCCGATCCCCGATCCCCTGATCTATCTCTCCTGGCTCCTGACTTCTGACACCTGCTACCTGACTTAGCGGTGAACTGGTTAGCTCAAAGGCTGCACACAATGCTGCGATCGCTCGGTCACAATCTGCTGCGTCTACCACACAACTGACCTTGACTTCAGAGGTTGAAATCATTTGGATGTTGATGCCTGCTGCTGCCAGTGTGGAAAACATTTGGGCAGCCACCCCCGGACGACCAATCATCCCGGCTCCGGAGATCGAGACTTTGGCGATTTTTTGTTCAACCATAACTTCCGCATCACTCGTTGGCACGCCGCCACACAAGGCAGGAATGATGGCACTGGCAACCGCTTCAGCTTGCTTTAACGAATCTTTGACGACGGTGAAAGCAATGTCGTTGGTGTTGCCTTCGTGGATGGATTGAATGATGAGATCCACGTTTAATTTTTGAGAGGCAATTTCTCCAAACAGGCGGGCTGCGACTCCAGGTTGGTCAGGTACTCGCAGTAGGGATACTTTTGCCTGGTCAGTATCAAATTCCACCGCATCCACAGCACGGCTCAACTCCAGACCTTCCAGCGATCGCGGCTTTGGCGCTGCTGACATCACCCAGGTACCTGGCTCATCCGACCAACTAGAGCGCACCACCAACGGCACCCCAAAATTCCGGGCAATCTCCACGGCACGGGGATGCAGCACTTTTGCCCCCAGGCTGGCAAGCTCCAGCATCTCATCGGAGGTGATTTCAGCCATCAAGCGGGCATCTGGCACAATTCGTGGATCGGTGGTGAGAATACCAGGAACATCAGTGTAAATTTCGCAATAATCCGCCTGGAGCGCCGCAGCAAGCGCCACGGCTGACGTGTCAGATCCGCCCCGCCCCAAAGTTGTAATTTCCAGATCGTTCGTGCTGCTGATTCCCTGGAATCCGGCAACTACCACCACTTTCCCTTCTTGAAGGTGACGCTTGAGGCGATCGGTTTCAATCCGTAAAATCCGGGCACGGCTGTGCTCTGCTTCCGTCACGATGCCAACTTGCGCTCCTGTAAGCGAAATGGCGGGTTGCTCCAGTTGTTGCAGCGCCATGCTCAACAACGCGATCGAAACTTGTTCACCTGTTGAGAGCAGCATATCCATTTCACGCCGACTGGGATTGGTGGAAATCTCGTTCGCCAGTTTCACCAGCCCATCAGTGGTTTTGCCCATTGCCGACACCACCACAACAACAGAGTTACCTGCATCAACCGTGCGTTTCACCCGTTGAGCCACTGCCTGAATCCGCTCAACCGTGCCGACGGAGGTTCCCCCATATTTTTGAACAACTAACGCCATGACCCTTTCTCATCAATGAACGCAGGAATAGCAAATCCCAGGCAACTTGAGAGACTCAATTCCACACTCTACGAAAGTCACACATCAATTCCAGTATTTATTAAACCGCAACTGACGAAACTCAAACATTCCACTCAGGAAATAGCAACAATTCGTTCCGCATCCACGTTGAGGGGAAGAGCAAGACATAAGCCGGGTTCTGTTCTCCCAATTGCGTGCAACTGGGGGATGGTTATCTGTCTAGGATGGCTGTTGCCAGACACCTCCAGCGGACTCGCAGAAGTTTCCTCCTACCGGAGCGGGTAAAAGACCAACCGTTGCTCCTTCAGCCTTGCTTCCAACCGGGGTTTACCGAGCCAGCACCTCTCGATGCTGCTGGTGCGCTCTTACCGCACCTTTGCACCCTTACCAAAATAGTGTTAGTGCTGAGTGCTGAGTGGTTCTCAGTTCCCAGCACTTTCAGCTCAGACTAGCTTGGCGGTATGTTTCTGTGGCACTATCCTCACGATCGCTCGCACTGGTGATTAGCCAGCAAGTTTGGTCTTTCGGAAGCCCGGACTTTCCTCGGACTGGAAAACCAGCCCGCAACCATCTCGCTTACTCTTCCCAGGCTTATTGTAAACCCACCTACCCGCCTACCTACCCGCCTATCTACCCATTGCCTCATCTCTCCCTTCCGCTCCCTTAGAATAGAGATGCAGTGATAGATTGAGCGAATTTGATACAGGCAGAGACTCTTGAACTTTTAGAATGGTCGCGGTTGTGCCAGCACCTTTCAACGTTTGCCGCAACGAAGCTGGGCGCGGTCGCCGCGCAGAATCTAAGAATTCCAGCAAATCGAGAGGAAACCCTGACGCTGTTGGCGCAAACTCAGGAAGTGTATGAGCTGGAACGTTGCCCATCGGGTGGGTTGAGTTTTGATGGGATTGGGGATATTGGTGAAGCTCTGGATCGAGCTGGTTTGGGTGGCATTTTGGCCGGGAAAGAATTGCTGACGATCGCCACAACCCTGGCAGGAGCCAGAACGCTGCGTCGCACGATTGATAATCATCCAGCATTTACGGTGCTGAATAACCTGGTTCAAGACCTGCGAACTTATCCAGACCTGGAGCAGGAAATTCATCACTGCATTGATGACCACGGCGATGTCCTGGATCGAGCCAGTCTTAAGTTGGGCAACATTCGGGAGCAATTGAAACAGGTGCGCGATCGCATCTACAGTATGCTGCACAGCATTTTGCAGCGCAAAGCCAACGCCATTCAAGAACACGTCATCACGCAACGAGCCGGACGATTTGTACTCCCGGTGAAAGCACCCCAAAAAGACGCGATTCCTGGCATTGTGCATGATGCCTCTATGAGCGGAGCCACGCTGTATGTAGAACCTCAGCCTACTGTTAACCTGAACAATCAACTGCGCCAGTTGCAACAACAAGAACAGGTAGAAGAAGAAGCGATTCGGCAACGGCTCAGCGACAAAGTGGCAGAAGTGAAGCCGGATTTAGAGCGACTACTGGCGATCGCAACCACCCTTGACCTCGCCACCGCCCGCGCCCGCTACAGCTTTTGGTTAGGAGCAAATCCACCTCGGTTTATAGAATATTCACCCACCGTTCGGCTGAGGCTCACGGCAGAAGCCCACTCATCTACCCACCCACCCACTCCTTCCTCAATTGTCCTGCGCCAACTGCGCCATCCATTGCTGATTTGGCAACACCAACACGAGCAGGGAAAAGCCGTTGTGCCAATTGATCTGGTAATTCAACCGCAGATTCGAGTCGTTGCCATTACTGGACCAAATACAGGCGGCAAAACCGTGACCCTCAAAACCGTTGGCATGGCGGCGCTGATGGCCAAAGTGGGACTATTTGTTCCGGCAAAAGAACCAGTTGAATTGCCCTGGTTTGACCAAATCTTGGCAGATATTGGCGATGAGCAGTCCTTGCAGCAAAGCCTCTCTACCTTTTCGGGACACATTCGGCGGATCAGTCGAATTTTGGAGGCGTTAAGAGGTCAGGAAGCAGAACAGGAGTCAGAAGCCAGGCTTCCCAGAGCGTCAGCCGACGGGAGGCAGGAGTCAGAAGATGGAGGAGGTGAGGGAGATTTATTTTCTCTCTCATCCCTATCTCCCGCAGTTTCCCCACCCCCACTATCCTCTCGTCCTCTCTCCCTCGTTCTGCTTGACGAAGTTGGTGCGGGTACCGATCCTTCGGAGGGCAGTGCGCTGGCGATCGCGTTACTAAAACATCTGGCAGACTACGCGGGTTTGACGATCGCAACGACGCACTTTGGCGAGTTGAAGGCGTTGAAATACCAGGATGAGCGGTTTGAGAATGCTTCAGTGGAGTTTGATGATGTCTCTTTATCGCCCACTTATCGACTGCTGTGGGGAATTCCAGGGCGATCGAATGCGCTGGCAATCGCTAGTCGGCTAGGGCTAACGGATGACATTATCGAAGCGGCAAAAACCTATGTGGGTGGCGCAACCGAAGATGTGAACGCCGTGATTGCCGGGTTAGAGGAGCAACGCCGCAGTCAGGAAGCCAAAGCCCAGGAAGCGGAAAAACTGCTGAAACACGCAGAGCGATTGTATCAGGAAGTGTCTCGCAAGGCGGCATTGCTGCAAGAGCGAGAGAAGGCGCTGCAATTAGGGCAGGAGCAGGCGGTGCAGGAGGCGATCGCTCAGGCAAAACGTGACATTGCTCAGGTGATTCGTCAACTGCAAAAAGGACCGCAAACTGCACAAGCAGCCCAACAGGCAACCGAGGCGCTGAATCAAGTCAGTGCACACCATCTCTCGTCTCGACAGCAACCGCCCAAACCCAAACCGGGTTTTCGTCCGCAGGTGGGCGATCGCGTCCGCATTCCCCGTTTGGGGCAAACGGCAGAAGTGCTCACGGCTCCCGATGCCAATGAGGAAATTACCGTTCGCTTTGGTTTGATGAAAATGACGGTTTCATTGGAGGATGTGGAATCGCTGACAGGTGAAAAGGTGGCGATCGAGCAGAAGCCAGAAGTCAGGCTTCCCAGAGCGTCAGCCGACAGGAGTCAGGAGTCAGGAGTGAAGAAAGGCGCTGCCTCTGCTGCGTCTGTTTCAACTGCTCCCCTGCTTCGCACGTCAAGCAACACCGTAGACATCCGCGGTAGTCGGGTGGCGGATGCGGAACCTCAAATTGACCGGGCACTTTCAGACCTGGCAAGCATTGGCGGTGCTTTGTGGATCATTCACGGGCATGGAACAGGGAAATTACGCCAGGGAGTCCATGCGTTTTTGGAGCAACACCCCCTGGTCGATCGCTTTGAGCTAGCCAGCCGTGAAGATGGCGGTTCCGGCGTGACGGTTGCTTACTTGCGGTAATCTAATTCGGCGGGGGCGCTGGGGCGGGTGGTGGTGGTGGTTCTGCCGGAACAACTTCGGGTGGTGGTGCGGGTTCTGCCGGCGCGGGAGCTTCATTCACAGGTGGTTGTGCTTCGGGTGCAGCTTCCGATGCAGGTGCGGGTGCTTCGGAACTTGGCTCTGGTGCTGCTTGGGAGCCATCGGAATAGCCGCCACCAGAGTAAGAGCCGTTGCCGCCGTAAGACCCCTGTGAACTGCCAGAACTACCAGACCCATCGGACGATTCTGGGTCGTAGAAGCCAGAGTTAATGCGCGAAGGTTGAACGGGCTTGGCTTTGATTGTGCCTTTGCGCCCATCCAGTTGAGGCAGTTCGGGAAACTTCTCCGTCTTCATACCCTTTGTGGCTGCCATCATAAAATCGCGCCACACACTAGCAGCGGTGGTACTGGCACTCCAGGTTGGGGCGTTGTCATCATTTCCTAACCAAACCCCTGTCACAATCTGTGGAATATACCCCACAAACCAGAGGTCGCGAGAGTCTTCTGAAGTGCCTGTTTTCCCAGCCGCAGGTCTATCTAACGCTGCAACTTGTCCAGTTCCGCCACTAATCACACCCCGTAGCATCCAGGTAATGATGGCGGCACTGCCCTTGTCGATCGCCTGCTTTGGCTGAAAATCTGCGTCATAAATCACCTTGCCCTGGCGATCAATGATCTTGCGAATGCCGTGAGCCTCTATGTAGCGTCCCTGGTTTGCCAGTGTGCCATAAGCGTTTGTTAATTCGAGCAAATTCACTTCGGCAGACCCCAGCGCTAAGGAATAGGCGGGAATCAACTTAGACTTAATGCCCAAATCCTTCGCCATTTTAATCGTGGGATCAAATCCCACATCCACCAACACTTTAACGGCGATGACGTTGTTAGAGCGAGACAACGCATCTCGCATTGACATCCAACCATAATGCTTGCGGCTATAGTTTTTGGGTTTGTACCCATCCACCATATAAGTAGCATCCATATAGCCGTCGTAGGGCGAGAACCCAGCGGCGATCGCGGTTGCATACACCAGCGTTTTGAACGAAGAACCTGGTTGTCGTTGTGCTTGCGTTGCCCGGTTAAACTGACTGCGCTTAAAGTCGGTGCCACCCACCATCGACCGAATTTCACCCGTCTTTGGATCGATCGCGACTAGCGCCCCCTGCGTGAATCCCTCGTAGGGACCGTAGTTTTTGACCGCATTCAACATGATTTGATCAGCGGACTTTTGCCATGTTGGGTTGAGGGTAGTTTCAACCGTTAGCCCCCCTTCTTCCAGCTTCTCCTTCGATACATACTTGGGAAGCTGCTGCTGCACATAAATTGTGAAGTAAGGAAATTGGCTGTAGAAGTTCTTTGGCGTAGCGGGTTTTAGAACTAACGGTTCGGACTTTGCCTGCTCCGCTTCCGATTGTGTAATGTAGCCCGCCTCAACCATGCGATCTAGCACGATATTACGTCTAGTTTTTGCCGCTTGAGCATCCACCAGAGGGGAATAAACGCTGGGAGCCGGAGGTAAACCCGCGATCGTTGCTGATTCCGAGAGGGTTAATTTGTCAACAGGCTTGCTGAAATATACCCAGGCAGCATCTGCAACCCCGTAAGCCCCCGATCCCAGGTAAACCAGATTCAGGTATCGCTCTAAAACTTGCTCCTTGCTCAATTCGCGATCGATTTTCTGAGCCATCATTGCTTCCTGAATCTTCCGTTCCAGAGTTTGTTCACGGTTCAGGTAAACGATGCGGGCAAGTTGCTGAGTGATGGTACTACCCCCTTCCACCACATCCCGCTCCAACACATTACGAATTGAGGCACGCACAATCGATTGCAGATCAATCCCACTGTGTTGATAGAAGCGACGATCCTCAGAAGCAACAAATGCCTCTTGAAGTTGCAGCGGGATTTTGTTGATGGACAATTTTTGGCGGGTTGCAGGTCCTTGCTGTTGCAGAATCGTGCCATCCGCTGCTTTGATCGTGAGCGTACCTTTCCGAACGAACTTTGGAATATCCGCTGTACTGGGCAGGCTTTTATCCAGTTTTTGATATTCCCATGCCAACCCACCTACGGCCGCTGCCCCAAAAATGGCTAGCCAAAGCCGTTTGTAGCGGTAAATGGGTCTTCCTTTGTAGGAGAGTTTAGGGATGGCGGGGAGGCGATGAACAAAATCAGGCAGCTTCAGTTTTTTAGACATGACTTGAAGCTTGGAGGGAGGGCTGGAATGGGGCAATTTTGTCGGGTGCTGCCCATTTACCGCTTGCTCCGGTTCTCCGTCTTGATTGCCGTTAGACTGCGGCAATTCGGTGTTTCTATCCTTCTCTGCGATGCTTCTCAGCTTTGAAAGGAAATTATCCACTTAAACCTCACGACCAAATTGCAGTCTACCTGGGATTTTAGGTTCATTAGAAATGATACTCTGGCTCATCCAATCACTAACTCAAAGAGGAGTGTCCTAAAGCAAGAGCAGCCACTAACATACCCAAAACCAGGAAAGGCTGTGCGCTTGCCTGGTATTTCACGTCGTTCTCCAAGGGATTGCGAAGAAAATACATATCTTGAAAGGTTATTTGGGGAATAATCAACAGGATCAAAATGGCAGCATACAGGTTTTGGTGGATGTGGATCAAGTAAGCTGCGATCCCAGCCTGGAAAATATCAATCATCAGGACGCAAATCCAGGCGGCTGTGTTGACACCAAACATGACGGGAAGTGATTTGAGTCCCAGTTGGCGATCGCCCTCTACGCTCTTAAAGTCGTTTACTACAGCAATCCCCAATCCTGCCAGGCTGTAGAACAGGGTGAGCACCATGATGGTGGGAGTCAGATCTCCAAACAATGCCTGTCCTGCCCACCAGGGCAACGCAATGTAGCTGGCACCCAGAGCATAACTGCTTAACCAGCCATTGTTTTGCTTGAGTTTGAGCGGGGGAGCCGAATAAATATAAGAGATAAAGGAGCCAAAAATGGCAAGTACCGTCAGTGTTGGAAACTCATGTCCTGCCCACTGATCCAGTACAAAGGCAACCGCAATCCCTGCCAGCAACAATGCCCAAATTTGAACTACCACTTTTGGCAGCGAAATGGCTCCTGAAGGGATTGGGCGATAGGGTTCGTTAATCGCGTCTACGTCGCGATCGTAGTACTCGTTCAAGGTTTGGGTGTAGCCTGCCAGCAGTGGACCAGACATCAGCATACACGCTGCTGAAATCAGCACATTTTCCAGCGTCCATGCAAAATTACCGGATGAAGCGGCTCCACAAACCACTCCCCAAATTAATGGAATCCAGGTGATGGGCTTCATCAGTTGCAGGCGGATTTTCCAGAGCGAGGTTTCTCCTGCTTGAGCACCTTTCATGCCCAAAAGCTGACGAGCTTTTGCACTGCGGTTATCGGTGACAGCAGCACCATTGTTTGTTGCAGCAGTCGCATCTGAGTCTGTTTGAAGTTGGGAGGGATTGAGGTCAGACATAGTTAACAGTAGGACTGGGTTAGAAGGAAATGATCAAAAAGCCATCCTGGAACTTCGCGCCTGTTACAGCCTTGCCTCTTAACTCTGGTGGCAAGAAAACGTTGCGCCGCTGGTCACCCGCTTCAATGGTGAGTTCAGGTCCATACTGCGTGAGTTTGACCTGTTTGCGATCGCAGCCAGGCAGAAATAGGCTGACCTTGCGCTCAGCAACATTGACTGCCACAGGACGGGGCATTTGGCTTGCCTGGTCAAAGTTTGGCAGAGCATTGATTAACGGTTGCCAATCATCCACGGGTTGAGTAGAAACGGGAGAGATAGGGAGAGGCTCAAACTGTTGCCCCAAGCTGGTGTCGCCCTCTGCCCGGTTGAGAATGACTCCGCCAACAGTTAGCCCTGCTTGCTGGGATGCGCCCCAAAGATATTTAGCTGTTGCGATCGCGACCTCATCTGGCGTAGTCACCAAGTAAGCGACAACCCGATTGGGATCTGCCACTGCCGCTTTCCCTTCATCTAACAGATTATTGACTTGTTGAGTTGCGGGCTGCTCAAAGAGATCCCCTGTCCAACTGACATTAAGGACGGCGATCGCGATCGGTTGGAGTAGCGGTATCACGGTTTTACCTAAATCCGAATTGGCAAATACCTGACGGAAGCGACGAATATACCAACTCAACACTTCTGGCATTCCCAGCATTCGCAGGGTGGTCTGGTCGCCCGTTCCGTCATACACAATCACGTCGTACTTGCCGCTTGCCTCGTACTCCCGAAGCGCATTCAACACCAGAGCGGTATCCATGCCAGGCAGAACCCCCAACTCCTGCCCATACACTTCCTTAAAAAAGGGAGTTCGCAGGTATTGAGCCTCTAGTTTCTTGAGTTCCTCCCAACTCCGCTCCAGCAGTGCTGCTGCTTGAAGTTGAACAATATCGAGATGGGGTTCGTAACGGGTTGGCTCAGGATTGAGCGTGGCGTTCAACATTAGCCCAACACCTGGCCCGGGGTCTTGCGTTGCCAATAACACCCGCTTCCCCTGGTTGGCAAACCGCTTTGCTGCCGCGATCGCGATCGTGGTTCGTCCAACGCCGCCTTTGCCTAAAAACGTCAAAATCAGAGCCATCGACTAGGTCTCCAAGCTCACTGTGTACACATTCCATTAGACCGCTTTCAAACCAAATGTGACATCAGCAAATAGGTATTTGCAAAATGAGAATTCAAGGATTGTAAGAGCGTCACCTGTGCTAAGAACCTAACCTAGAACTGCAAAAAAGCCTCTCAACGGTTACCAACCAACTGTCGCTCAGGCAGCAGGTTCAATTTCATCCTCAAAAAACCAGGTCGCAAACTTGTCCTCAAACTGAACAAGCACTCCTACTCCACTGCCATCCGTCATTTTAAAGTCTTGAATCGTGCCAACCTGACCCAGCCTCTTAGCAATGACATCCGATACGCGATCGCGTAACCGACGAACACGAACCTTCTGACCGACTTCCATCTTTACTCCACATCAACAAACCAAACAACAGTGTATCAGCGTCCCGCACCCGATTCAGCCACGAGCGCACAGAAAACGCGGAAAGTTTGAGAAAAAAGCAATGGGAATTGGTAAGGGGGAGTTGATGATAGGCTTCAACCTGAACGCTCAGCCAAACGGTAGATGAAATTTCGCTCAGTAGCGCACTCATCCACTCACTCACCTCCTTCATCTTCTGGTTCCTAACTCCTTCCTTCCAGCTTTTAACTCTTTCAAGTCTAAAATCTACAATCGGCAATAGCTTACTCAGGAGAACCTCAAAATGTTGGCAAAGCGAATTCTGCCGTGTCTAGATGTGAAAGCGGGACGAGTGGTAAAAGGAGTGAATTTTGTGGATCTGCGGGATGCGGGTGATCCGGTGGAACTGGCTCAGGCATACAACGATGCTGGGGCAGATGAACTGGTATTTCTAGACATTACCGCCACCCATGAGGATCGAGGCATTATTTTTGATGTTGTGTATCAAACGGCGGAACAAGTATTCATTCCGCTAACGGTGGGTGGCGGCATTCAAAACTTAGAGACAATTAAACAATTGTTAAGAGCTGGAGCGGATAAGGTCAGCATCAATTCCGCTGCTGTTCGGGATCCAAGCCTGATTGATCGCGCCAGCGATCGCTTTGGTGCTCAGTGTATCGTAGTCGCAATTGATGCCCGACGACGCAACGACTCCAGCAATCCGGGCTGGAATGTATACGTAAGGGGTGGTAGGGAAAACACTGGATTAGACGCGATCGCGTGGGCACAAGAGGTAGAGCGACGAGGAGCGGGTGAACTCCTGATCACCAGCATGGATGCCGATGGAACTCAGGCTGGTTACGACCTGGATTTGACTCGCGCGATCGCCGAACGAGTCGAAATTCCGGTCATTGCGTCTGGTGGCGCGGGCAACTGTGATCACATTTACCAGGCATTAACCGAAGGCAAAGCGGAAGCAGCCCTGCTGGCTTCTTTATTGCATTATGGGCAACTCACCGTTGCTCAAATTAAATCTCACTTAACCGAACGAAATGTTCCTGTTCGGCTCAATCCCTGATCAAGTTCCTCAATGACCTGATTTCCATCAAGATGCCTTATGCCTTCTGCTAACCCTCGTCTGCTCACACGTCAAACTGTGCCATTTTCTGAGTAGCTGTTACAATATGTAACGTATGCTGATTATCATTCTTGCTATTGTCATTGCCCTTGTTGCCTGGTCTCTGCATCTGATGCAGGAGGCGATGGAGCGTCGCGAATTTTCCCTGATGCTGGCAGGAACTTTGGTCGCATTTTCGGCGGCAGCACTCGTAGGCGTTTACTTTTTGATGGGAAACTACCTGGGTTACATGACTCGTATGAGCCATCCTCCTTCCTATGAGTTTTCCTACTACGACGTGCAGCTTATGAGTTTTGACCAATCAACTAACTGACCAAATACCTGAGCAAATTAGGTTTTTGAGGAGAATCTCCAAACCTTTCAAACTTCGTTAACATTTTTGCGTTAGAAATGGGTGCAAAGTGGCAAAACTATAGTAGGTTCACTATGCTGCTGGTGAGCAATGCCATTCAGTTGTGCTAGAGGAATTTACTTTATCTTATGACGTACACAATCCCCGAACTGGACACTATTAGCCGCCAGTTGCTGAGCCTAGAGCGACCCAAGAAGGCGAAGATGTTGGTGGTAGATGATGAACCCGACAACCTCGATCTTCTGTATCGCACGTTCCGGCGAGATTTTCAGGTTCTCAAAGCAGAAAGTGGTGTTCACGCTCTAGAGGTGTTGGCGGCAGAAGGGGAAGTTGCTGTAATTATTTCAGATCAGCGAATGCCCGAAATGAAGGGAACTGAGTTTTTGAGCCGAACGGTGCCTCAGTTTCCTGACACAATGCGGATTATCTTAACTGGGTTTACCGATGTGGAAGATCTAGTTGAGGCAATTAACTCTGGGCAAGTTTACAAATACATCACTAAACCCTGGAATCCCGATGAGTTAAAGGCAGTTGTGCAACGAGCGGCTGAGACTTATGAATTATTGAAGCAACGGACAGAAGAACTCCAACGATCGCAGGCGCAAACGGCTCTTCTCTCAACCATTGTCTGCACCACTCAGGAAGCGACTACGGTTGAGACCTGTTTAGAACCGTTAGCTGTCGCATTTGGCAAAACGTTTCATGCAGACGGTTGCATTCTGCAACTTGTGGAAGGCGATGCCCTTGCCGCTTCTCAAGGTACTTTTAGTGTGGAGGGCGCGATTGCAAACTGGTTGGCACAAGATTCGCTCACCAAAGCCGCGATCGCTGCCAGGAAGATGGAGGTTGCCGTTGATATTCCCTCAGATAGCAACCTGGCATCCGCTGAGCACTACACCAGTTCTGGCACTCAGGCTCATTTAATTGTTCCCGTCGTTTATCGCGACACGGTGCTGGCAGTTCTCTCGTTGCAGTGGAAAAAGCCCTGCACCCTGCGAGAAGATGAACTAGTGTTGTTGCATCTCTCTGCTCAACAGGTTGCGATCGCCCTCCACGGCATGAGTTGTTAACTGGTTACCTCCTTCAATTTCACCTTCTTCAATTTCAAAGGAAAAGCCTCCACAATATGTGGAGGCTTTCTGTTAATTAAGAGTCTGAGTCCTTAGAGAGCATTACCGCGAGGTAACACTTCTTCAGGGAAGATAAAGTTTTCGTGCGGCTGGTCTTGAGGAGCCATCCAAGCGCGGATGCCCTCATTC